>NZ_ABEA03000094.1 GCF_000171235.2 Geminisphaera colitermitum TAV2
GGTGATGCCGCGAGAGGCACGGACGGGGGTGTCAAGGAAACGGCCTTGCGCGTCGATGGCTCGCAGCCGAAACCGCGTCCTGCGCTCGTGCAGGGCCGCGAGTCTGGCAAAGGCGTGATGCGGGAGCATGCCGCCGAACAGGTCCGGGAAGGGGGGGGGGGGGGTCATGCGATTATTTCCCAATGGCCCGTGTTGTCCGGACCGGCACTTGTACGGGAGCGGGTCATGAAGTGGAACGGTTGATAGAGTGAACTGAGTGAGGCAAGTCTTGGGAATGGGCTCAAACCTCATGTTGGCGCGGCACATGTTGGTGCGGCTTGTCTTTGGGGATTGGAGCAATTTCAAGAGAACCGTAGCCATTCCTATCCGGTAGGGAGGCCTCTCCGAGGCCTCCGCGAGCGTAGTGTGAGGATGCGAAACTCATAGGTGTTTGGGACGTGGTTTCGGAGGTCTCGGACGGAGCGCAGCAGCGCGGAGATGGCATCGCCAAAGGCGATGGCCCGAAGGGCTGCCCTCGGCAGAGGGCACAAAGGCCTCCCTACCGTTAAGACATCGGCTGTGCTTTTCCTTCTGCCTTGCAGTCTGCTGTGTTATGACAGCCGCCCAACCATCACCCACCATGACAAACGAGCGACTCGCAGGATTCACGCAGCACAAAATCGATACCGGCGAGGCCGTCATTAACACCTTCGTGCGCGGCAGTGGCGAGCCGTTGCTGATGTTGCACGGTTATCCGCAAACCCACCTGATGTGGCACAAGGTGGCTCCGGCCCTCGCGGAGAATTACACGGTGGTCTTGACGGACTTGCGCGGATACGGGGACAGTTCTTGTCCGCCGGATGGCGAAAATCACCTGGGCTACAGCAAACGGGCCATGGCGCGGGATCAGGTGGAGGTGATGCGCCAGTTGGGGTTCGAGCGTTTTTATCTGGCGGGGCATGACCGGGGGGCGCGGGTGTGCCACCAGATGCTTTTGGATTATCCCGAAAAAGTGCGCCGGGCGGTGCTGCTGGACATCATTCCGACATCGGAGATGTATGCGCGGACGGACAAGGAATTCGCCTCGATCTACTTTCACTGGTTTTTCCTGATCCTGCCCAACGACCTGCCGGAGAAGTTGCTCGCGGGTAATCCAGAGGCGTGGATTCGCCGGACCGCCGGCAGTCTGGGATCGCGCGGAGGCGGCGATGCCTTCCCTGAAGACGTGATGGCGCACTACGTCGAAAAATTTTCCAATCCGGCCGTCATCCACGCCACTTGCGAGGACTACCGCGCCGGTGCAACGGTGGATCTCGAACATATCGCGGCAGCCGGAGCCAGAGGGAAGATCCCCGTGCCCCTGCTTGTGCTATGGGCCGCGCCGTATTTGCGCAATTTGAGTGAACCTGATGTATTGGGAATCTGGAGACAACACGCCGCGGACGTCACCGGTTATCCGGTTCCCGGTTGCGGCCATTTCATCGCCGAAGAAGCGCCGGAGGATACCATCAAGGCGATCAGGCATTTCTTCGACGACAAGGGGTGAGAGGCACCTCCAGCAGAAGCGGGCGAGACGCCCGCGCCACTCCGTTGTAGGGGCTTCGCTTGCGAAGCCCGCGACTACGTTTCGGCCTGCGCCTGCTCTTCTGGTATTCGGTAAATCCGTCCGGCTGGCGCGGGCGTCGCAAGCGACGCCCCTACAGCGGGCGAGACGCCCGCGCCACTTTTTCTGCCAATCCTTCGTCGTGTCCCATCACTCTATTCGCAGGTGAACGTTCCGGCGGAGGTTCGGACGTCCTCCGTGAGATTGCCGATTTCGTCGATAAACACGCGGGTCTCCTCAAGCGCATAGGCCGGCGTTTCGCCGAACGACAGGGTCAGCACGGCGTCGGTTTCGCCGAACGCATCCCGCGTGATGAACGTCACACGGACAGCGCCATCCGCAGTGTCCTCAACGGCGAGGTCTTGCAACGAGCCGTCGGAGAAATCCAAAACGCGTGTTTCGCCGCTGGCGGCGTCGGTCAGGCGCAAGAGCAACTTGCCCGTGCTCAAGAGCGTTTTGAGTTCGGCAGCGGAGGCGGGCAAAGGCGGTGACGAAAGCAAAGGGGAGACAGTCACAAGCTGGCTCCAATCCGTGGTGACGTTCGGCAAGTCCGGGTTATAGGTAGCCATTTGCCCGCCTCCTGTGATTGTGGTGACAACTGGCGCGGTGTCTTTAATCAGAAATTCGCAATCGGTGACTTTGAACGATGCGCTTACGCTTTTGCCGCCAATCTTGAAAGCCACCTTGCTACTGGTGGTGACCGTGCCCCGGCCAAAGCTGGTGAACGTGAGCGACCATATGCCGCTTTCCTTGTAGCCTTCCTGTTTGTTTTCGAGCGTGTATTTCACGGTCGCAGTGGTCGCGCTTGAACGCTTGTAGGTGAACGTGCCGGAGTAGCCAGTGACATAGGGCAGCATGAATTTTCCGGGAACGGTGACACGCATAATGTCGCCGCTTTTTAGGTAGTCGTTGAAGAGGTCGTTGGTGAGCATCGAGCCATCGGGTAATTTCACGGGCTTTGTCAGGGTGAGAGTCCTGAGGACTCCGGCATCGTAAGACATATATTGCCCGGCGGCGATGCTTGCAGGCGCGAGTTGCTGGTTCACTGTCACGGAAGTCTCGGCGGAGGCGGCGTAGTTTTCGCCGGCGAAATTTTTGACTACGACGCGGTAGCGTCCGGTGTCGGTCGCGTAGGCTTTTTTGATGGTGAGTTTGTTTTTTTTCGCTCCGGCGATGGAGTGGCCGGTGGCCTTGTCCGTGCTGTCTTCAACGTTCACCCACTGCCGCGAGTCCTCGTCGAATTTTTGCCATTGGTAGCTGAGCGTGGCGCTGCCGCCGGCTTTCGCTGAAAGTGTGACCGTGCCGCCGTCGTCCACGGTTTTGTTCTTCTTGTTGGAGGGGTCGGCGTTGTTGGTGATGACAACGTTGCCGGGCACGGTGTAGGTTTTGAGTGTGATGGCTTTGGTCTTGAGCGTGGAGACGGGTTTGCCCTTGGCGTCGGTGGCAACGGTTTCGACCACGCAGTTGATCGAGACTTTTTGCGTGCGCAGGTAATACATGATGCGCGCGGCCAGGTCCGCCGAGACGTAATACGTGTCGGTGCGCACATTCGTCGTGTAGGTGTCGAGGAGTTCCTTGCCCGCATACCAATTGTAGCGCAGCAGCGGGCGGTCGCCCGTGGGCATGTCGTTGAGCTTGATGGCGAATTGCACGCCTTGCGGCACATTCTGGACCCGCATTTGTTTGTGGTTCTCGTCGTAAAGCGTGATGGTTGTGTCCGCACCGATGACGGTGTTTGGGATGAGTTTGCCCTTGGCGTCGCGAACGGGGGCGTCGGGCGTGGCCACAAAGGCCTCGCCGAGTTTCAGGGGGCTTTTGATGAAATCGACGATGAAGGATGCTGTTTTTTCGACCGTGTTTCCGTCGGTGTTCACCCAGGTCAGCGTGACGGTGTATTTGCCGGAGCCATACAGGCCGGCAGACGAGGCGGCATAGGTGGCCTTGGTCGCTCCTGCGATGGTTTGGCCGACGCTGTTCGTGCCAGTGAAGGTCCAGGTGTATTGCGGTTTCGTGCCGGACTTGGGTTTGTCGGCCCCGGTTTTGGGGAGGGCGGGGGCGGTGAGTGTTATCGTTTTGCCAGCAAGTGCGGAGAGGACGGTTCCGGTGTTGACGGTGAGGGTTTTGGTCGCGATGCGCCCGTCGGGCGCGGTGGCGCGGATGCGGTAGGTATCGGTGTCGTTTTTGCCGGCGAGGCCTTTGAGTTCAAGGTAGCGGTTGCCGTAGGTGAGGGCGGCTTCGGTCGCGCCGCCTGTGATTTTCTGGACGAGGTTGCCGGAGGCGTCCACGAGCGCGAAATCGAGCGTCGGGCGCGCGGCTTCGACGGTGACAAGGTATTGCTGGCCGCTGTCGTTTTCGTAAACCGGGACGGTGTTGAACCAGCCGACTTGATATGCACCGATGTCGTAATTCACCCAGTCAAAGAAATCCATGCCGCTTGCGAAATACGTGCTCACACATTCGTCGGCGACTTCGGCAAAGGGGAAGAAGCCGCCGTTGGTCTGCTCGCCGCCGGCGGAGATCGGTGCGAGCGGGGTGGTGTTGTTGCCGATGTTGACGAACCACTCGCTCGTGGCGCTGTTGGGTTCGCCGGTCTTGGCGAGGGCGATGGTGCCTCGGGTGTTGGCGTGGGCGGGCGTGTAGGGATCGTCTTTCGCGGGGGCGAAGCGTTCGATCGAATCCCAGGAGCTTTGGGTGTTGCTGTTGTAACGGTAGCCGCCGCCTTGGACAACGAAGTCGTATTCGCTGCGGTGAATGGCGGTGCCGTCATAGCGCAGGGCTTTGACGTATTTCAGGAAATTGTCGTGCGCGTTGGGAGCCCAGTCGCGGTGGAGGATGAAATCAATGCTGTCGCCCGTTGAAAAATAGAAGCGGACTTTTTGGGGGGCGGGGTTGGCGAGGTCGTCGAAATACTCGGTGAGGTTGATGTATTGGTAGTCGTTCTGCTTGGCGCCGACGTTGGTGGTCGGGATGTTTTGGGCGTTGATGGCGGGCGCGGCGGCACGGAGTGCGGACGGGGCCGCGAAGGCGCACACGAGCACGAACACAAGCGCAGGGAACAATGTGGCGAGGGAATCGGAGGGATGGCGTGGAGTTTTCATATCGAGGAGTTCGGAACGAGGGGATGCGGGAGGGATGAGGGTGTTTTTGGGGATAATGTCGCCGGTTACTTGCCTTCGTCCTTGGCGGGGGTGGCTGGTGAGGCCGGGGTTGGCAGGATTTCGGCGGTCCCAAGCTGAGGGGCAACGGTCGCAGGCGGGACGGTCGCGTCGCTGTCAGGGCCGGGGTCGCGGTCGGCGTAAAGGAGCGTCCAGAGGGGGTCGATGAGGGTTTGCGGGGCCTCAAAGATGAGGTTGAGGCCGGGGGAGGGGGAGCCGATGAGCTGGGTGGTGCCTCCTGCGCGTTCGGCAATGAAGAGCGTGACGGTGGGAGGGGGGGGGGGGGGGCACCTGCCGGAGAGGGGGACGGTGGTGTGTTGGGGAGGCTGCCGGGGGTGCCAGGGGTGAGGTCGAGGCGCCAGGCCCAGGGGCGTTCGCGTCCGTTGACGGTCACGGTGCGGGCGAAGCGTTCGCGGGTGATGGCGCGGGCTTCAATGCGGGGGACTTGGGCGAGGAGTTGGGTGAGGGCGGCACGGCGGGCTTCGGGTTCGGCAGCGAGGGCTTTGTCCCAGGTTTCGCCGGGGGCAAGGGTGCGGTCGTAGATGGTTTTGTCGCCGTCGGCTGTGGTGAGGGTGAGCCGGGCGAGGGGGGTGCTGGCAGGGAGGATTTGCAGGGTGCGTTCGCGGTAGGCGAGCGGGTCAACGGGGAGGTTTGCGATTTCGGGCGAGACTTCATAAATGAAGGGTTGCCCGACGAGGCGGGCATAGAGGGAGCGGTCAGCGGCGGCGCTGCGGCCAAATTCAAGGACGAGGGTGCCGGTGGCGGGCAGGGTGCCGGGGGAGGCGGCGATAGAACCGACAGGGGGGGCGAGGGTGAGGGTGAGGATGCGTTCGGGGAGGTTGAAGCCGTAGGTTTCGAGGTCGGCTTTGGAGGGGGCGTCGTTGACGAAGCGTTGGGCTTGGAGGAGGGTGATGTCTTGCACGAGGCGGGCGACGCGGGGGCTGTCGGCCGGGGTGGTAGTGGTGGCAGCGGACGACGCGGGCGAGGGGTCGCGGCGGAGGAGTTGCCAGCCGGTGTCGGGGGTGGAGCCTTCGATGTGCTGGAGGGTGATTTCGGGGGCGGAGGGAATGGCGGGCGCAGAAAGGGTGAGGGCAACGATGTCGCGGGTTTCGAGGTCGAGGATGTTTTTGTCGCGGAGGTTGGTCTGGGCGTCGTTGAGGGTGGTGATGAGGCGGGGGTTGACGCGGGTGGTGAAGAGGACGTCAGGGCGGTCGGCGTCGCGGCGGGTTTCGTTGAGGGGTTTTTCGAGGCGGGCGTAGCGTTCGGTGTGTTCGTCGTTGTTTTCTTTGGGGGCGTCGGCGGAGACGGGGTTGCCAATGAGGAGGGTTTCGCGGCGGTTGTTGCCTTCAAGGGTGATGCGGAGGGCGTTGGGGCCGAGGCCGGTGCGGTCGTTGGTGGTGGCGGCGGTGGTCTCAAGGAAGCGGGTGACGCGGAGAGCGTTGAGGTCGTTGATGGTGAGTTCGGTGTCGGTCTTGGAGGCGCGGGCAACGATGGGGGCTTCGAACATCCAGCGGGCGTGTTCGCGGCGGAGGCGGAGGCGGGCGGCGGTGGCGCTGGTCTGGAGGTTGAGGGAGCGGACTTCGAAGACGGGGATGGTGAAGACGGCGTCGGAGAGGACGTCGGCGGGGGTGAGGGGGAGGTTGGCAATGAGGTTGGCGTTGATGACGTGGATGCGGTCGCCGGTGCGGACGTAGAGGCGGCTGCCGACGGCGGTGGCGCGGCCTATGATGAGGGTGCCGCCAAGGGGGGGGGCGCCGGGGATGGTGGAGGGGGCGGTGTAGGTGAGGGTGAGGCCGGGTTCGGCGAGGCCGAAGTCGGCAAGGGTCTGGCCGCTGCGTTCGGCTTCGGCGAGGGAGAAGCTGGTGTCGTGTTCGAGGAGTTGGAGTTGGGTGAGGATGCGGGAGACGGCAAAGGTGTTGGCGGGCCAGCGGATGGGGGTGGTCAGAGTCCAGAGGTCGCTGTTGGGTTCGCGTTCGAGGCGGAGGCTGCCGCCGGGGCCGGAGAGGGTGAGGGTGTCGATGCCGGCGGATTCGGGGCCGAGGACGCGTTTGCGGACTTGGAGGGCGGCGCGCTCGGCGCGCCATTCGCGTTCGAAGAAGAAGATGAAGGCGAAGAGGGCGGCGTTGAGGAGGACGAGGATGAGTGTGACTTTGGTGCGCATTGGGCGGCGGAAGAAGTGGCGAGTAGTGGGTAGTGAGTAGGCTGGCTGTGTGGAGTGGGGCGATGGTGGTGTTTAGCGGCGGCGGGTCCAGTAAACGATGAGGCCGATGAGGGCGGCGAGGGCGGGCAGACCAAAGACGAGGGCGTAGCGGAGACGGGCGATCTGGGCCTGGCTGAGAGTGAGTTGGTAGCGTTGGATGGGGCGGGGTTGGATGTTGAGCTGGGTGTCGCGGTCGATGAGCCAGTTGATGGAGGAGAGGATGAGGGAGAGGTTGCCGCCGGCGGCGAGGCGTCCGTTGGCCACCCAGTCGGCGCCGCCGTAGGCAACAATGCGGCCGCCGCGAATGCTGAAGGGGAGGTTGGAGCGGGCGGTGGCGCGTTCGGCAGCGGTGCCAACGGCGAGGGGGCCGGAAATGTCTATGCCTTCGTCGTAACGGGGGGCGGTTTGGAGGTTGAGATAGTTGCGTTCGCCCCAGGCGTGGCCGGTGGTGGCGAGGAGGGGGGTGACTTTGAGGGTGGGGTCTTGCGGGGTGCCGTCTTGCGTGGCGCCAAAGGCGGGGCGGACTTGGCGCGAGGGGCCGAAGCGGAGGGAGATGCGGTTTTCGGAGAGGTAGCGGGTGACGGGGTGCTCGGCAGCGGCGGTGGCGGGGGCGAGGATGAGGTCGCCGGTGTCGCTCTGGCCGGCGGCGCTGGGGTCAATGATGAGGACGTCGTTGACGTGAATGCCCCAGTCGTAAAAGAGGGCTTCGAGGCCGTGGGGATAGGAGGGGGCGAGGAGGACGAGGAGGCGGCCAGCGCGGTTGTTGAGGTAGCGGCGGAGGATTTCTTGTTCAGCGAGGCTGTAGCGGCCTTGGGGACCGGCGATGACGACGAGGGCGGCGTCGTCGGGGATTTCGGGGGTTTTGGTGAGGTCGTATTCGGTGAGGATGTGGTTGCGGGCAACGAGTTCGTCCTTGAGCAGGGAGAGGCCGCGGCGGGCGTCGGTGTCGGTGAGGCGCATCTCGCCGTGGCCTTCAAGGAAGTAGATGCGTTTTTTGTCGGCGCTGGTGACGTTGAGGATGGCGGCAGTGAAGACTTGTTCGCCTTTGAAGGCTTGTTTTTCGCGGTTGCCGATCTGGTAGAGTTCGTCGAGGCCGATGATGCGGCGGGAGTTGCCTATGACGAGGATGGTGTTGGGCTGGTCAATGCCGTAGGCTTCGGCGTCGCGGCGCTGGCGGTAAACGTCAATGTATTCGACGGTGATGGGGTTGTCTCCAGTGGCGGCGACTTCGGCGTAGTCGCGGAGGAGGTGGGTGACGTCGCGGTAGGCTTGGACGACTTCCTTGTTTTCGCTGTCGGGGGTGAGGGTGATGATGATTTTGACGGGGGCGGGCAGGGATTTGAGATAGGAACGGGTTTCGGGCGAGAGGGAGTGGAGGCGGTTTTGCGTGAGGTCGAAGCGCCAGCCGTGGTTGAGAGCGAGGTAATTGAGTCCGCTGACGAGGGTGAGCACGAGCAGGGCTTGGAGAATGAGATTGGTCGTGCGGAGCCAGCGGGCGGTGCGGAAGGTCATGGGAGAAAGAGTAGCGGGTAGCGAGTAGGTTGGCTGTGTGAGGGGGGGGGGGGGGGGAGGGGGATTACGAGTGGAGGATTTTGGCTTCGACGCCGAGGATGCTGAGGATGAGGGCAAGGGCGGTGCCGCTGATGTAAAAGAGGATCTGGCGGGTATCGACGACGCCGCGGGTGAAGTCGTCGAGGTGTTGGAAGATTTGCGCATACTCGACGATTTGCCGCATGGAGGCCATGGCTTCGGGTTTGAGGAGGTCGAGTCCGGCGGCGTAACGCAGGCCAATGATCGTGGCGAAGAGGAGCGAGAAGGCCATGATGCCAGCCACGGCCTGGCTGCGCGAAAGGGAACTGGCAAAAACGCCAATGGCGACAAAGAGCAGTCCGGAAACGGCCACGAAGAGATAGCCGCCAATGAGGGAGCCGGGGTCAATGAAACGGGCTTCGCGCGCGAATCTTTGTAGTATCCAAAAAAACCCTCCGGTGGAGGCCCAGAGGCCGGTGTAGAGGACGTAGGCGGCGGCATACTTGCCGAGCACGACTTCGGCGGTGCTGACGGGGGTCGTGAGGAGGGTTTCAAGGGTGCCGAGGCGGCGTTCTTCGGCGAGGCATTTCATGGTGAGGAGCGGGACCATGAAGAGAACGGGAACCCAAAAGAGTTGGAAAAACACGCCGGAGGGCGAGGTTTCCTGGGCCGCCGCGCTGTAGCTCTCCAGCACGCCGGCAAAGATGAAACCCATGAGCATGAGAAAGAGCACGGCGGCAATGTAGGTGCCGGGGCTGACCAGCAACATGCGCAGTTCGTGGCCGAAGATGGTGAGGAAGTGTTTCATGGAAAAAGCTAAGATGCTGAAAAGCTAAAAGCTGAAATGGTTAGATTTTGGGGATGGCGGAGCCTTGCGCCGGAGCGACATCCCAAGTGCGGCGGGTGGCGGCAAGGAAAACGTCCTCAAGCGTGGCCCGGTTGGGAGCGAATGCTCGCACGCGCAGGCCGGGAGCGCTGGCGAGGGCGGCAAGGATTTTTTCCGCAGTCGAATCAGCGGCGGCGGCGGGAGGGGGGGGGGGGGGGGGGAGTGGCGCGGGCGTCTCGTCCGCATCAGTGGCGGCGATGAGGTTGACCTGGCCGTGATAAAAACCGTCAGGCGCGGGAGCGCTGGGGAGGGTCAGGTTGAGGGCGGGATTGACGGTGGAGAGCACGCGGGCGACTTCGGAGGGATCGCCCGCGAATTCGATGTCGTAGTGCGGGGGGCCGATCAGGTCGCGGCGGAGTTCGGCAGGTGTGCCGGTTGCCACGAGGCGTCCGCCGTTGATGATGAGCACGCGGTCACAGGTCATCTCGATCTCGGGGAGGATGTGGGAGGAGATGAGCACCGTCATGCGGCCACGGAGGCTGGCAATGAGGTCGCGAACGATGAGGATTTGATGCGGGTCGAGTCCGATGGTGGGCTCGTCCATGATGATGACGGGGGGCTCGGCGAGGATGGCTTCGGCAATGCCGACGCGCTGGCGAAAGCCTTTGGAGAGTTTTCCGAGGATGCGGTGGCGCACGCGTTTGAGGTCGCACAGTTCGAGGACTTCATCGATGCGGTGGCCGAGTTTGCGGCGGGGAACTTCTTTGAGGCGTCCGCGGTAGTGGAGGTATTCGGAGACGCGCATGTCTTCGGGGAGGGGGTTGTTTTCGGGCATGTAACCGATGAGTTGTTTCACGTCGCCGGGGTGCGAGGCCACCGAGGTGCCGCAAACTTCCACGCGTCCGCTGGTGGCCGGGAGATAGCCGGTGAGGATGCGCATGGTGGTGGACTTGCCCGCGCCGTTGGGGCCGAGGAAGCCGATGATCTCGCCGCGCGCGACGGTGAAGGACACGCGGTTGACGGCCGTGACGCCGGCGTAGGTCTTCACCAGGTTTTCAACGATGATGGCGGGTGTGGCGGGAGGCGGCTGCGGTGACTGTTGCGATGGCGTGTCGGACATGCGCAGGCACGTTCACACGATGGCCCGCAGATCGAAAGTGGAAAATAAAGCAAAACGAGGGCGACAGTATGAGCTTGGGGCAGGCGGGGGCGGTGCGAAACTCCGGCGGCGAGGCGGCATGGGATATCAGTAGGGCCAGTAGTAGTTTCGGTTGAGTATTTTGCCGGGTCCGAAACCGCGAACGCTTCCGTCGAGGAAGACGGCTTGGCAAAGGCTGTTGTGGCGGTAACGGAAATAGCCGGTGCTCGCCGCCGTGTCGTCGTCAGGGTCGGTGGCGGGCGAGAGAATGGCGTCCGGGTTGGACGGGATGGGACGCGCGTTCCAAGTAAAACCGTGGGATGCACTTTTGGATTCCAAGGAGGAATTTTGAGCGCCGTCCGCAAAGAATATGATCTGCGAACGGTCGGGAATGGCATCGAGACGGGGTTTGGGTGAGGTGTCGTTGAGCGCGGTCAGCGTCTTGTTGATGGAGTAAGTGAATCTTGGATACTTGATGCGCGGCGGCACGGGGATTTGCGAGGCGGGACAGATAAACACGGGCAGCGTGGCGGTGGTGCCCTGGTCGCTGGTCTCGCCTCCGACCCAGGGGCGCAAGAGCCAGTTGTAGCCATTGTCCTGATTGTTTCCGCGGTACGGAAACAGGGTTCCGCGGTTTTCCTCCACATAGAGAAGACCGGCGACGCCAAGCTGCCGGAGGTTGCTGCGGCAACTCGCTGCGCGCGCGGTGGAGCGCACCCGCGAAACGGTGGGGATGAGTATGGCCGCGAGGATGCCGATGATGGCGATGACGGTGAGCAGTTCGATCAGGGTGAAGCCGCGCGCAGTCGCGGCGGACGGTTCTTTCAGGGCAGAGTTCATGGATGGGACGGGTTGGATGGTGGTAGTCCGTATTCGGGGGTGGAGCCGGCGAGGCGGTGGAGAGCCTTGCGCATGGCCCATGCGTTGGCCGTGCCGTTCATGTCGCTCTGCGGACCTGCGCGGGCGACACGACGGGGCGAGAGCCAGAGATCGTTGGGCGAAATGTAGTAGCGGCCAACAAAGCTGGAAAAAGCACCGTCGGGACAGCGGTAGCGTTCGAGTTCGATGAGCGATGTGTCGATGACATCACGCAATTCGGCTGGCGCGAGAGGGTGTCCGGTCTGGCGTACGAGGCTTGCGAGCATTTCGGCGGCGTTGCGGATGAAGAAAATTTTGTCCGTCACGGGTTGGCTTCGATACCAGGCGACCGTGCTTTTTCGCAGTTGGGCGGCGAAGGGGATGGGACGGCCAACGTTGTTGCAAAAGGAAACGAATTTGAAGGCCCCCGAGAGGCGCACGCTCATGGGGCCGCCTTTGACGAGTCCGGTGTCGGGGTTTTGGCGGGCACGGACGTTGCGCAAGGCTTCGTCAACCAAGGCGCGTTGCAACACGGGTTCTTGGGCGCGAATCAAGCGGGCCTGCGAGGAAAGCTGGTCGAGCGCGGTCCAGGCGTTGTCCCACGGGCGCTCGTCCAGCCACTTTCGGAAGGCGTCAGCCGAGGCGAGGTGCGCGGGAACTGTCGGGGAGGCAGTCGCGGCGGCGGTCGTTTTGCGAATAAACGAGAGGCTTATTCCCGCTGTGGCTGGTTTTGTGTCCTTTGGCCGGCGTTCTCCGGGCAGCGGATGGAGCGGTTTGGCGCCGAGATGGCGGAGTCCGTTGACGGAAAAGAGAAGCGCGCGGCCCATCGTCCGTGTGTTGTCTTTCATTTCCGGATACGCGGGATCAGAGAAGTATCCGGTTTCTGGATCCTGACGTGATTGGAAGAAGTGGACGAGGGCGTCTTTTCGTGCGGGCGGCAGGGTGGCAAGTTGTCCGGCGTCATTGAGCATCAGCACGGCGAAGTAGGTGGACTGGATGTCGGCCTCGTAGGGGCGGTCTTCGCGGCCTTGTTTCAATCCGGTTGTTTCAAAGAAACCGCCGGTTTTTTCATCGGCGAGGCTTTGTATCCAAGGAACCACTCCAGAAAAGGCGGCATCTAGACGGCGGAGTGAACGGGTTGTGTCCGGCGCGTCATCCAAATGCTGCGGTGTGGCGCTGGTGTCGCTTGCGTGCGCTGCCAAGGTTCCGGCTGCGAGGAGTGCGAGCGAGGCAATACTGGCACGGATGAGAGAGGGATAGTCTTTGGGGTGCATGATGCGGTGAGAGCGGATGCCGGGCCGGTAAGGGAAGGGCGAAGGTCAACTTTGGCGACGACGGCGAAGCCAGAGGCAGCTTGCGAGAACGCTGAGGGCGAGCAGGAGGGCGGTGGTGGCAGGTTCAGGAACGGGCGCGGGGGTGAGCGTGCCGTTGAGGGTGATGTTGCCGATGTCGAGAGATCTGCCGGTGCTGTCGGTTTGGATGTAGATGCGGAATTCGACTTCGGTGCCGCCGCTGATGTTTGTGTAGGCGGCGGCGGACGACAGGGAGGCGAAGGAGACGGAGTAGTCTTTCAGGCCAGTGGTGCGGGCGGGAAGCGTTCCGCCACTGCCGCTGTAGTCCATCCGACCGCTGAGAATAACGTCCGTTGTGGAGGTGAATCCGGTGAGGTTCGAGAACACATAGAAGGCGCGATAACTGGCGCTACCGCCGCCCGCGGCCTGAAGGGAAATGGAATCGAGAGCGAGGGTCTGCCCGGGGGCAACGGTGAGCTTGAGTGAGAGGTAGGTGGCGTTGGTGAGGGCGGTGGAAACGGAGTAGGAGGTTTGGACGTATTCAGAAGCGGAGGGCATCAGGGTAATGGCTCTGTTGGCGGGATTGCTGTAATTGTAGCTGTTGTTGGCAAGGTGGTTGAGCGCGAGCGTGTCGGCATTGATCCCGGCGGCAATGCTGGCCGGATTGGGCGCGAGGAGATCACTGGTGTTTTCAAAATCGTAAGTGACGAGTGTTGCGGCTGTCACGGCCACGGAGGCGAGGCAGGATAGGGCTGCGAATGCGAGAGACTGGATGAGTTTGGTGTTCATGGCGTGGAGTTGGCGTGTTTTTGGGTGAATGATGTCCGCTGGATTGCGGCGTGTAAGGTTGTCCAGCTTGGCCGTCTGTGGAAGGAGGTCGAATGCCTCGTAATGCACGCTTGTGCATTATTTGATTATCTGCTGCTTACGAAACATGGATATTTCTTCCGAGAGGGTGACCATCCAACAGTTGGCGCAGCGTCTGGAGCTGCATCACAGCACGGTGTCGCGGGCGTTGAGCGGGCATCCGAAAATCGCGGCAGAGACGAAGCGTCGCGTGCGTGCGTTGGCGGAGGCACTGGACTACCGGCCCGATCCTTATCTGGCGGGTTTGTCCGCCTACCAGAGGAGGCGGCAGGCGGCGCATTTCACCGGCACGCTGGCATGGGTGACGAACTGGCCGACGCGCGATGGGTGGCGGAGTAATCACGCATTCCCGCAGTATTTCGAGGGAGCGCGGCAGCGGGCGGAGGCGCTGGGCTACAAGGTAGAGGAATTCTGGATACGCGAGCAGGGGCGGAGCACGGGGGCGGCGTTGCGGGTGTTGCAGGCGCGGGGTGTGCAGGGGCTTTTGCTCGTGCCGCAGCCGGAGTCACACACGCGACTGGAGGCGGATTTGGCGCGCTTTTCGGCGGTGACGTTTGGGTTCACGCTGGAGTCTCCGGCCTTACACACGGTGACGAGTCATTCTTACCGGACAATGATCGCGCTGCTCGAAAAACTAGTGGAGCTCGGATACCGGAGGCCGGGCCTGGCGGCTTCGGCATTTCACGAGGAGCGGGTGAACCGGATGTGGTCGGCGGCGTTTTGGGCGTTCGAGGCGCGGCGGGGAAAGCGGCGCGGTGTGGTGCCGCCGCTTATCATGGGGACGCCGACAGCGGCAGAACTTCAGGCATGGGTCAGAAAGCACCGGCCGGATGTGGTGATTATCACCGATCTCGTGGACATGCGCACGTGGCTTGAGGAGGGCGGCTGGAAAATCCCCGATGAGATCGGCGTGGTGCCGACGATCACGTCGGACAATTCTTGGTTTTCCGGCATGAACGAGAACGGTCCCGTCATCGGCTCGGCGGCGGTGGATTTGTTGGTAAGCATGTTGCACCGCAACGAGCGCGGAGCCCCCGCGCATCCGCAGCGGGTGATGATCGACGCGTCATGGGTGGATGGATACAGCGTGCGTAAGGCAGACAATTGATATCTCCATGCTGGAGACGCGGCATAAGAACGAGCGATGAGCCAGACGTTTTGATTCGCGTATCACAGTCAGATTCGCATGAAAATGAGGTTGTTAATTTCTGCCCTCCCCCCCCCTCTCTCTAAGCCGATGAACACGAAACAGGAAGATTCTACCGAACAAAATGAGCAGATGATCTGCCCCTCGTGTCAGACACCAAATGAGCCATTCGCGCGGCATTGTTCTTCATGTCATTTCCCCCTCGATTCCACGGTCATGTTGGGTCCATTGGGACAGATCGAAGCTCAAGGGATCGCATGTCGCGCAGCGACACTGGGCAATCCTACGCTTATAACCGTTATTGGCATTTGGTTCATATTCTTTCCGATTTTCGTTGCTTCCGGATGCATCGCTGCCGCCGAAATACTGGGAAATTCCGTTCCATATTTTGGCACTGGCTCCCGGCTCATAAGCGTGATCATGCCAACTTTGTCAGTAGTGCTATCGCTTGTTATACTCTACAAAACTACGGCGAATTATTGGAGGCAGCGCAGATCCAGAAAAAGCACTACGCAGGCCTGATCGGGTGGAAATTTATGTCGAGGTATTCAGTTCGCGTTCCTTCTCGGTTTTGAGGCGGAGCTGGCCGCAGGCGGCGTCGATGTCGTGGCCCTTTTCGCGGCGCAAGGTGACCGACACGCGGGCGGCGCGGAGGACGTCCGCAAAACGTTCTTGGCGCGTCAGGCTGGGACGCTTCCATAGGAGACCTTCAACGGTGTTGTAAGGGATGAGGTTGACGTGGGCGTGCAGGTCGCGGGCGATGTAACAAAGCGCCTCGGCTTGCTCGATGGTGTCGTTGACCTCCTCGATAAGGATGAACTCAAGAGTCACCATGCGGCCGTTTTTCTCGGAAAATGTCTTCACCGCCGGGATGAGTTTGGCGAGCGGGAAGGCCTTGTTGACGGGCATGATTCGCTCGCGGACTTCGTCGGTCGCGCCGTGCAACGAAATGGCGAGCCGGATGCCGAGGTCTTCGTCGGCGAGCTTGAGGATTTTGGGAACAAGTCCGCTGGTCGAAAGCGTGATACGACGGGCGCCGACTCCGAGACCCCACTCGGCGTTGACGATGCGCAAGGCGCGCACGATGGCGTCGTAATTAGCCAGCGGTTCGCCCATGCCCATGACCACGATGTTGTCGAACGACGCCAGCTCGGAACGTGCGCGCGGCGTGCGGGCATCCTCGCGGTAACACACATGCAGGAGCTGCGCCACGATCTCACCGGCGAGCAAATCGCGCTTGAGCCCGGCCAGACCGGAGGCGCAAAACGCGCAGGCCATGGCGCAGCCAACTTGCGTGGAAATGCAGATCGTCTTGCGCGAATGCTCCAGCCCCACGCCATCCTGCGGAGCGCGGATGATAACCGTTTCGACCAGCGAAGCATCGCCGAGTTCGAGGAGCAACTTGTCGGTGGCGTCGTGAGCATCGTGCGACTGCTTGTCGAGGACGAGCGCGGCGGGGATCAACACAAACGTCTCCGCCAACCACGCGCGCAAGGCCTTGGAAAGATTGGTCATGTCGTCCCACGAACGGGCGCGTTTTTTGTAAACCCAGTCGAGGATCTGCCGGGCGCGGAAAGTCTGCTCGCCGTGCTCGCGCAGGCGGGCGGTGAGCGAGTCAAGGGTCTCGCCGGTCAGAAACGGCTTGGCGGGCGTGAACTTCATGGTTGGCGAAGAGAGTCGGTGTGCGCACAACAGCAGGCATCCCGGAAACCGCAAGCGCGTGAAAATCCTCCAACGACACATCTTCCTCAGCGTCCTCACCACCTGCTTCGCGGCGGTGCTCCTGTTCACCTTTGTCCTCATCGTGGGCAACGCACTCAAGGATCTGCTCCAGTTCGCATTGGCGGGCCAGATCACCATGCCCGACATGGCCAAACTCCTGCTCCTGCTGGTGCCCTATGTGGTGGCGTTTGCCCTGCCCATCGGCGTGCTCACGGGCGTGTTGCTCGTGCTGGGGCGGATGTCGGGCAACAGCGAGATCACCGCCATGCGCGCCGCCGGGCTGGGCATCGCGTTCGTGACGCGCCCGATCCTGTTGCTGGCAGTGGCCGGGTCGGTTATCTGCCTTATTGTCAACTACTACTACATGCCGATGACACGGAAACCCTATAAAAACATGGTCCCCAACATCGTGCGCAGTGATCCACTCAAGCTGATTACAGCCCGCACATTCCTCCGGGAATTCCCCAACGCCGTCGTTTATGTGGACGAGAAGGACGGCACCGTATTGCGCGACCTGTGGGTGTGGGAACTCGACCGGGACAAACGCGTGGTCCGCGCCCACCACGCCCAGGAAGGCGAACTGGCTTACAACGAAGAGAGCCACAAACTAGTCCTGAAGGTGCGCGAGGGCACCACCGAACTGCGCGACCGCGACGATCCCGAGGCGTTTAACAAGGTCGTGACGGTGTCCACATTTGGGAGCGCGGAATTCGAATTCTCGCTGAGCAATTTGTTCGGGCGGATCACGACGCGCCAAAAACTCGACTGGATGACACTCGAGGAGCTGAAAGCGCAGCGCGAACAACTTACCGCAGCACCGGACGCCGACACCCCAGAGGGCCAAATGCGGCGGATGCAGGTGGACGTGACCCTTAATAAAAAGGCGGCAAATGCGCTGGCGGTGCTGGCCTTTGCGCTGATCGGCGTGCCTCTCGGCATCAAGGTGTCGCGCCGCGAGACGTCGGCCAACCTCGGCATGGCGTTGCTGTTGATCCTCATCTACTACATGCTTTCCGGTGTGGCTGGCTGGCTGGAAGCCTATCCGCGATGGCGACCCGACTTGATCGTGTGGGTGCCGCCCTTGTTGTTCGCGGGCTTTGGCGCGTGGCTTCTCAGCCGTTTGGGACGAATGAAATAAGGGAGGATTAAAAAAACATTTTTAACCGCGAATGAACGCGAATAGACGCGAACTTAGAAAGACCGATGAAATGAATAGTTATTTAAATATGAATCTATTGTGTTCTTATTCGCGTTCATTCGCATTCAGTCGCGGTTGGTTTGTCGGATTGGGGAAAGAAATTTTTAGGTATTCCCATAACAGAACGCTCAAACGTCATTCCTCATAATGTCCTCCCCTCCCCCCCCCCCCCCCTCCCCTGTCGGGCCGGAGGTGCTTGTGCCCGTTGTCAGCACCGACACCATTGCTGCGCTTGCCACGCCTGCGGGCACCTCCGCCATCGCCGTCATCCGGGCCAGCGGTCCCGCCTGCGCGGAACTCGTGGCGGCTCTTTTTCCCCCCTCCCCTCCCCTCCCCCGCCGCGCAACGCATGTCGATTACCACGATGTTGCGGGCAAACTGCTCGACGACGTTCTCGTTACCTGGTTCCGCGGCCCCCGTTCCTACACCGGCGAAGACAGCCTCGAAATCGCCTGTCATGGCAACCCGCTCATCGCGCAACTCATCCTTGCCGACCTCTTCCAGCGCGGCTGCCGTCCCGCCGAAGCGGGCGAGTTTACCCGCCGCGCATTTCTCAACGGACGCATCGACCTTAGCCAAGCCGAGGCCGTCATGGACCTCATTCATGCCCGCAGCGAACGCGCCCTCGCCGCCGCCAATCAGCAACTCCGCGGCAGCCTTGGCCGCCACCTTGCCACGCTGACCGACGCCCTCCTGCTCGTCCTCGCCCGCATCGAAGCCTACATCGACTTCCCCGACGAAGACCTGCCCGATGAAGACCGGCGCATCGTGGCCGACGAACTCGCCAGTGTTCTACGTGGAACAAATCAGCTTCTCGCCACCAGCCGCTACGGCGAACTTTTGCGCGAAGGCATCAAAACCGTCATCATCGGCGAGCCCAACGCCGGCAAAAGCTCACTCCTCAACCGCCTCGTCGGACGCGACCGCGCCCTCGTCAGTCCCGAGCCTGGCACCACCCGCGATTTCATCGAAGAACTCATCATTATCGGTCCCCATGCCCTCCGCCTCATCGACACCGCCGGACTCAACCCGACCCCCGGTGCCATCGAGAAACTCGGCATCGACAAAACCCTCGAACGCGCCGCCGAAGCCGATCTTTTTTTGTGGGTTCAGGACGCCACGCTCCCCTCCCCTGCCCTGCCCCCTGAAATCGCCGCCCGCCTCACCCCCGCCAACGCGATCATTCTGCGCAACAAAACCGACCTCCTTGAACGTCGAACATCGAACATCGAACGGCCAACATCGAACGTCCAAGGTCCAGTATCCAACGCCCAACCGAATCCGATGCAGGGAACTGACGGCGAAGCCGCTCATTCGATGTTGGATGTTCGATGTTCGATGTTCGACGTTCGACGCGAAGCGTCGCTCTCTGTCTCCGCCCTCACCGGTGCCGGTTTCGACGAACTCGCCTCCGCCATCACGACGCTTGCCGACGCCCTTGCCCAAACGACCGGCGACGAACTCATCGCCATCAATGCCCGCCATGCCGACGCTCTTCGTCGCGCCTTGGATTGCCTGACTGCCGCCCAGTTAAAACTCTCATCTGTGGCACCTACCGAGCTCCTTGCCAGTGACTTGCGCGGCGCGCTCGATGCCTTGGGCGAGATTGCCGGCAAAATCGACAACGAACGCATGCTCGACCACCTCTTCGCCACCTTCTGCATCGGCAAATAACCGGGAAATAAAACCGATTTTTAACCACTAATGCACACTAATGGACACTAATAGCCAGATGCCGGAATTGTTTCAACAAAAAGGAGATAACTTCATGTCGGCATGCTTTGAGGTTCACAACACATTGGGGAGCGGTTTCCTTGAAGAAGTTTATCAAGAAAGCCTTGAAATGGAGCTCACCGAGCGGGGCATCCCTTTCGTATCCAAATCCCGCCTACAACTTTACTACAAAGACCGTCTGCTCAAAAAATATTACGAAGCCGACCTGATCGTCATTGGAGAAATTCTGGTGGAGCTTAAGGCCGTCAAAAAACTCCTGCCCGAGCACGAGGCCCAACTCATCAATTACCTGAAAGCCACGCGCAAACACGTCGGTTACCTTGTCAACTTCTGCTCCTTCCCTCGCCTTGAATGGAAGCGCCTCGTTCACTGATCCCTTCCTGCACCCCTGCACTTCCTTCCTTCCGTATTAGTGCTCATTAGTGTGCATTAGTGGTTAAAAAATTCTGTCTTTCCCTGTGATCTACAATCCGACTGCACCTTTTGATGTCATTGTTTGCGGCGCCGGCCATGCCGGTTGCGAGGCCGCGCTGGCTGCCGCACGCATGGGAGCCAACACCCTGCTCGTCACCGGCAACGTCGATACCATCGCCCAAATGAGCTGCAACCCGGCCATCGGCGGACAAGCCAAGGGTCAGATCGTCCGCGAAATCGACGCTCTCGGCGGCGAAATGGCTATCAACACCGACCTCACTGGCATCCAGTTTCGCCTCCTCAACGAATCCAAAGGCCCCGCCGTCCAGTCACCCCGCGCCCAGTGCGACAAAAAAGCCTACCAATACCGCCTCAAGCACACCCTCGAACTCCAGCCCGACCTCCAGGTGTTTCAGGCCACCGTAGCGGGGTTGATCTACGAAAACACCACCGCCGGGCGCAAAGTCATCGGCGTGCGCACCAATCTCGACATCGAATTCGTTGGACGAACCGTGGTCGTGACGACCGGCACTTTTCTGCGCGGACTCATGCACATTGGCGCGAACCAGAACGAAGGCGGCAGGGCAGGGGACTTTTCGGCCAAAACGCTCTCCGCCAGTTTCCTTGAGGCAGGCATCGAACTCCAGCGCCTGAAAACCGGCACGCCGCCGCGCCTCCTTGGGCGTTCGCTCGATTTCAGCAAAATGGAGCCTCAGCATGGCGATGCCCGTCCCACGCTGTTCGCGTTTCACGACACCCGCGACCCGCAGGACTTGTTCCACGTGGAACAACGTCCGCATCCATCCCCCCCCCCCCCCCCCCCCCCAACGCAAACCCGCCTCGGCTGGGCTCCCGGCAGCAACCAACTTCCGTGTTGGATGACCTACACCACTGCCGACACCGCTCGCATCGCCCGCGAAAATCTCACCCGCTCGGCCATGTATTCAGGCAACATCACCGGCACGGGGGCGCGCTACTGTCCGAGTTTTGAGGACAAAATCGTCCGTTTTGCCGACAAACCCCGCCATCTTCTCTTTCTCGAACCCGAGGGACGCTCCACCGACGAATACTACGTCAACGGCCTTTCGACCTCGATGCCCTTTGACGTGCAACTCCAACTCGTTCGCAGCGTGCCCGGCCTCGAAAACGCCGTCCTCATGCGCCCCGCCTACGCCGTGGAGTATGACTTTGCCCCGCCCACCCAGTTGTTCCCCTCGCTCGAATCCAAGAAAGTCGAAAACCTCTTTTTTGCCGGCCAGATCAACGGTACTTCCGGCTACGAAGAGGCCGCCTGTCAGGGACTCGTCGCGGGCGTCAATGCCGTCAACAAAGTGCGCGGCGCGGCCCCGCTTATCATTGCCCGGCACGAAGCTTATACCGGCGTGCTCATCGACGATCTTGTGACCAAGGGCACGACCGAACCTTACCGGATGTTCACCAGCCGCGCCGAATACCGCCTGCTTTTCAACCACGGCAGCGCCGAACTCCGCCTCCTGCACCACGCCCGCGCGCACGGCCTCGTGTCCGCGACGCGTCTGGCGCGCATTGAGGAGAAAAAACGCCGGATCGAATACTGGATCACCACGCTCGAAACCACGCGAATCCCAGCAGATATCGCAGCCACGGCAGGGCAGGGGACTTGGGGCGATTTCATTCGTCGCGCCGGATCGGCGGCAGGGCAGGGGAGGGGAGGGGAGGGCGGTAGGGAGGCCTCTCCGAGGCCTCCGTCTGATGCGGAAAATACAATCGAAACACAGGAGCCTTCGAAGCGTGTTGACGGAGGTCTCGGAGAGACCTCCCTACCGTTGCCGTCCGACTTCACGGCGCTTCCTGACGAGCTTCGTCAGGAGGTTCTCTACCGCGTCGGCTACAAAGGTTATTTGGAACGCGAGCAGCGACAGATCGAAAAACTCTCGCACGTCGAAAAAATCAAAATCCCTCCGGATTTTGATTACCGTGCAGTTCGCGGCCTGCGTCTTGAGAGCGCGCAAAAACTGATTGCTGCCCACCCTTACAACCTCGGTCAGGCGAGTCGGATCAGCGGCGTCAACCCCGCCGACATCAGCATCCTCATGGTCGCGCTCGCCGCCCGAAATGCCCCGGCGGGCGGCAGGGGCGCGACTGGAAGCATAGAACAGGACAACGGCTGCCGCCATGCCTGAACTCGCTGAAGTCGAATTTTTCCGCAAACTCTGGAATCCAGGCATTGGCGCGGCTGTCGTCCGGGTGCTGACGCATCCGCGGGCGCGGGTGTTTCGGGAATGCGAAGGCGGTGCAGACGAACTCGCCCGATTGCTCACGGGCGCGGTGCTTGATGGCTCCGAAGCCAGGGGGAAACAGATGATTTTTCGTTTTCGCACCGACGGCGGCGGGCATAAGTGCGATGACGTTTATGTCTGGCTTGGTATCCATCTTGGCATGACAGGCGCATTGCGCATGCAGGGGCCGTCGGAACAATTCAGGCAGACGGCGTCCGATCATCTCGCGCTCGTGCAGGCGGAGCGGGTGCTGGTGTTCAACGATCCGCGCATGTTTGGCCGGGTGCGTTTCGCAACCGGAGCAGAGCCGCCTGACTGGTGGATATCACTGCCGCCAGAGGTCGTGTCGCGTGAATTTACAGTTGATGGGGTCGCGGCGTTTCTAAAACGGCGGTCGCGGGCTCCGATCAAGGCCGTGCTGCTTATGCAGGAGCGTTTCCCGGGAATCGGCAACTGGATGGCCGACGAGATTTTGTGGAGGTCGGCGATTCATCCGCGGCAGTTGGCGGGCGAATTGACTCCCGCTGAGATCCGCAAGCTCTGGCGGGAAACGCGTTGGGTGTGTGAGCAGGCGCAGGCGACGATCGGCGAAACCTACGCCGATCCACCCTCGACGTGGCTTTTCCCGCATCGCTGGGAGGACGGGGGCAAATGCCCGCGCACCGGCGCGCCGCTTGTGCGCGAACAAATCGGCGGGCGCACCACTTGCTGGTCGCCCAAACGGCAGCGGTTGCGCATGGCGAAGGCGGCGGCGCATGGGTGACGGGCCGGGGAAACCATGATGAAGTCTTTGTCTGCCAAGATCATATCGTAAATTAACTACAGCGTCACAGAGCACACGGAGAATATCCCGCGAGCTTTCGCACCAAGTCCGGCAGCGCCGCCGTGATGGGCGAATCCGCCAGAAATACGGCTGCGTCGGCCTTGTGTCCGCGCGCCAGCAGGCTCGCATAAACGTGCAACTCAAACTGCAATCGCAAGGACTCCGCTGCGTTTGTTTCGCCGAATGCCGATAGAAAAAAGATCAACGCTTCGATGGTCGAAAAATGTCCGTCGCGGTGCTGCGAACGCAGCCAGTAACGGCTCTGTTGTGCCGGCATCGTCAGGCTCACGCGCTGGCCCCAGCCTTCGACGTGGCGCAACATCGTGTTGGCCTGCGACCATGTGCCGTCGATCAACAGCACCTGCAAGTCCCGCGTCGGCGGAACCGGCGTCATGTTTGCGATGGGTTCGCCGCGCGGATGGAGAATCCAGAGCACGCGTTGTCCTCCCGCCGTTGTTTCGCGCGCCACCGACTCGCGCGACGGCAGGCGTTCGTGGTGGAACACATGGCGTCGTGCTTCCGGCATTACACGCTGGATCAGGTTGCCCGTGCTGGTGGGCCGGTGGATTTCGCCCGAGTGCATGAGCACGTCCACGGCCACGCTGGTATCCACATTGTAGATACCTTCGCAGATGCACCATCGCGGCGCGATCTGGCAGCGCGGGCACCGGACGGTGCCATGAAGGACAACACTTCGAGCCATGCGTCCGAACGTGGCCGCGCACATCGAGCCCGGCGATTCCAATATCGGGGGGGGGGGGGGGGAGGGGAGGGCGGGTCTCCTGACCCGCCAGACGGCGCGAAGCGCCGCAATTCCGGATGTGCGCGGCTGCGCCGCGTCTGGCGGGTCAGGAGACCCGCCCTCCGATGCCCGCTTGCCGAAGATTGAATCGCCCTGCGCGCCGGATTCCGTTCCTTGTCTCCGTTTCGATTCATGACAGATATCAGGCAACGGTTTCGAGACGGTGCGGGCATCCCGGCCTCGTTGGTCTTTCTCCTGGCTTTCGCGGCGGGGGCGACCGTGGCCAACATCTATTACAGCCAGCCGCTGCTCAATGCGATCGCCGGAGCATTTGGCACGAGCGTGGCCGCCACGGGCGTCATTACCGTGGCCACGCAACTCGGTTACGCGACCGGATTGCTGCTCATCGTGCCGCTGGGCGACACTTTTGAACGGCGGGGATTGATCTGCACGTCGATTCTGGCCTCGGCGGGCGTGCTGCTGGCGACGGCGTTCTCGCCGACGCTGCCTGTGTTGGTCGCGCTCAGTTATTTGTTGGGACTGGCGTGTGTGTCGCCGCAGTTGATCGTGCCTTATGCCGCCACCTTTGCCGCGCCGGAAAAGCGCGGGCGTGTCGTCGGCACGGTCATGGGCGGGCTGTTGGTGGGCATCCTCGTGTCACGTTCGGTGAGCGGAGTGGTGGGCGCGCATTTCGGCTGGCAGGGCATGTATTTTATCGGCGCGGTCGCGATGGTGCTGCTCGCGACCGGGCTGCGCTGGAAACTGCCGCCGCAGCCTCCGCATCAACCGGTGCGGTTGCGCGAATTGTTGGTATCGCTCTGGCCGATACTGAAAGGGGAACCGGTGTTGCAACGCCATTTGTTGATCGGCGCGGCGGGGTTTGGCGCGTTTAGCGTGTTCTGGACGACGCTGTCGTTTTACCTCGCGGCCCGTCCCGAACACTATGGCAGCGAGGTGACGGGTTTGTTTGGCTTGATCGGCGTGGCGGGGGCGCTGGTAGCGCCGGTGTCGGGGCGCTTGTCCGACCGGTTTTCGGCGCGGGTGGTCAACGGGGTGTCGCTGGGGATGATCGTGATTTCGTTTGCGATGATGGCGCTCGCGGATCGTACGCTGGCGTGGCTGGTCGCCGGGGTGTTTTTTATGGATGCCGGCGCGCAGGGGAGCCAGATCTCCAACCAGAGTCGCATCTACGCGCTGTCCCCTGCGCTGCGCAACCGGATCAACGCAATCTACATGGTGGGCTATTTCATCGGTGGTGCCATCGGCTCGGCAGCGGGTTCATGGGCGTTGCAACATGGGGGCTGGGCGGGCGTCTGCTTCGCTGGCGGCGGTTTCGGCGCGCTGGGTCTGGCGGCGCTGTTCATGCCTCTGGGCGGGGGACGGCGGGAAAATTGAGGGGAGACGTGGATGTCCGCATTGCCGGCGGTGCCGGGCTCAGGGGCGTTTCCAACCGAAGGAGATGTCGCGCACGCTTCGTTTGCGGAACAACAGAACGCCGACCGATATCCCGATCGCCAGCGTGGCGAGCAGGGAAAAGGTGAGCATGATGTTGTGCGCGATTTCGGCCAGCAGCGTCGGGTTTTCGCGCAGGATGGTTTCGTCCGTCACTTTGATCCCGCCCAACATGCTGCGGTACGCATACAGGCCGGGCACCATCGTGATGCAGGCCGGCATGGTGAAGACGACCGGGGGATGATCGACGCGATGCGCCATAAATATCCCCGTCAGCCCGATCAGAACCGACGCCAGCAGTGTCGCCAGCACCAGCCCCACGCCGGCTTCGAGCAGGACGAACCGGAAACAATGTCCGAATCCACCCAGGAGTCCGGCCACCCACAGGACGCGTCCGGGCGTGCCGAACAACACGCTCCAGCCCACGGCCACGAGAAATGCGAGCGAGATGTCGCACAGAACTGCGATGAGAAATTCAGTCGTCATGATGGTGATGTGCAGGGAGGGGGGGGGGGGGGGAGGGGAGGGGAGTTAAAAATTTTCGATACCCAGAAGGGTGATGGCTAGTGTCATGCCTGATGCGATACAGAGCAGGATGAATGCGGCGAACAATCCGCGCGACAACGCCGAGGCAAGGTAGCCTTCGATCAGGTCGATGACGCTGTTGATGAGCGGCACGCCGGGGATCAGGTAGAGGACGGCGGTGGCCAGGGTGGCCTCCGGTGACGTGCCGATATGCCAGATCGTGTCGATCCCGGCGATCAGGGTGGTGACGAAGGCCGCGACGACGAAGGAGATCATCGGGTTGAAGCGCATTTTGAGTATCCCGATTCTCAATACCGATCCGGTGAAGGCCGCTACAAACGCGCAGAGTGCGTTTCTGGCATCGCCGCCCGCGAGCATGCACAGGCTGGCGCAGGCGGCGCCGACGGCGAGGGCGACGAGCCAGAAGTTGTAGTTGGCCTTCGCCTTTATTTCCTCGATCCGCTGTTTGACGAGGTCGAAGGGAAGGCGGTCTTCCAGCACCTGCCAGGAGAGCCGGCTGAAGAGGGTGAGGATCGCCAGATGCACGCTGTGCGGCGGGGCGTCCTGGTAGCGGGTGACGGTGCGCTCGGATTGTTTCCCGTCGCGCACGGTGATGGTAAGGCCGGTGAAGGTCGGGTTGATGTGAATGGGAAAACCCCAGCGGTCGGCGAGGCGTTTGATGTTGCTGAAGACGCGCCCGCAATGCGCGCCAGACGCGAGCAGAAACACGCCGACATCGAGCGCCATGTCGGCAAACTGCTCCACCGAAACATTTTCCTGGGAGGGATTTAATGATGATGTTGTTTCGTCGGACATTGGGCTCCCGTTATCCCGGTATTTAGGGATTACGAAAGCACAATGTGCGCTAAAAATGGGAAGCGAGATGGGTGAGGGAAAACGGATAAGTCCAAGCGCCCTTGACCCGAAGACTCTGTCGAGGCAAGTTTCTCGCATGAGTTTGCTGGAGCTGAAACAAGAAGTCACACGCCTGACAAAACGAGAGAGACAAGAGCTTCATGCCTACCTGATTCGTCTCCGGCACGACACGCCTGAGTGGAAACGTGAAAGCGCCCGCCGTCTCAATGCCATGCAAGCCGGACGTCGGGTGACCGCAAAAGAACTCGAAATCCGCATCGCCCGTGGCTGAGACACACGGTTATCACCCCGTTTTTTCCGATCTGGCCGCCGAGTCGATCCTGGCGCTTCCCCGGAGAAAACAGCGCATTGTCATGGATCGCGCTTACGAACTCGCCCGCTGGCCATTTATTCGTAGTGATTACATCATTACCGATACCAATGGACGTCCGATCGAGCATCTGCTCGTGGATGGGATTATTTTTTCTTACTGAGTGGATCATGGCGAACGCCTCGTGATGTTCACCGAGATCGACATCGCGGAATAGGAAACACAGGCCGATAGGTATATTCGCTTCACCATTACCGAAGAAGCATTGCCTGCAAAAGGGTATCACAGGGAGCGGCGGCATCTTGCCGCCGGACGAGGCGCAACGCGCCTCGTCACGTCCAATCCACGGAGCGGGCGGGACGCCCGCGCCACATTACACGCCACTTTTTTACTCGAACCGCAGCGCTTCGATGGGGTCGAGCGAGGCGGCTTTCCAAGCGGGGTACAGGCCGAAGCCCACGCCGATGCCGCCGCAGACAAAGATGCCGGCCGCCGCCCAAGCGTAAGGGAACATCACTTGTGCCTTGAACACGCCGGCCACCACAATGTTGCCCGCCACCACGCCGAGGAGGACGCCGCCCAGTCCGCCGACGAGCGAGAGGGCCACGGCTTCGGCAAGAAACTGTAACAACACGCTGCGACTGCGCGCGCCGATGCTCTTGCGGATGCCAATCTCGCGCGTGCGCTCGGTCACGCTCACGAGCATGATGTTCATCACGCCGACGCCGGAGGCGAGCAGGGCAATGGCGCTGATGACAAACGCGCCGATGGTGACGAGGCGGGCGGTGTTGTTGAAGGTCTCGATGAGGGAGTCGTTGGAGTAGATTTCAAAATCGTTGGGGTCCTCCGGCGCGAGCCCGCGCACAATCCGCATCGCGCCGATGGCGTGGTCCTGCGTTGCCTCAAACACGGACTGGCTGGGGGCTTGCACGTTGATGTTCATCGTGCGCTGGGCCTGCCCGTAGATTTGCAGCCAGCGGGTGACGGGCGTGATGACTTTGTTGTCCTGGCTGCGTCCGAAGGAGGAGTTTTTTGGGGCGAAGGTGCCGATGACCGTGTAGTTTTGCCCGGCGACGCGCACTTGTTGACCAATGGGTTCCTCGTTGGCGAAGAGGCGTTTCACGACGTCGTCGCCGATGACGCACACGGGGCGGCCAAACTCTACGTCCGAGGGGTCGAGGTTGCGTCCGGCGGCGATTTCGTAGTTGGCCGCCGGCGCGAAGTTCTCATCCGCTCCGATGAGTTCAAGGTTGGGGTTGGTGCGGTGTTCGCCACGGCTGGCGCGGGCGCCGCCGCGCGTGATTTGCAGGCCCACGAGGGCGTCGGCCCCGAGGAGTTGCTTGAAGCGCGCAGCCTGCACGTAGGTGATGTTGCGCCGGTTGGCGAAATACGAGTGCAGGCGCGGGGTGGTAAAGGAGATCGCGGGGCTTTTGGTGATCTGAAAGCTGCTGGACCCGAGCACGCTCAGGCCCGACTCAATGGAGGAGCGCAGGGCGCTGATGATGGTCATCACGCCGATGACGGAGAACACGCCGACCGCGATGCCGAGCATGGTGAGCGAGGAACGCAGTTTGTTGGTCACGAGTCCGGTGAACGCCAGTCGCAGCATCGACCCCATGACGCGAAGGTGCGTGAGCATACGGGCGGGGGTGTCGGTGGAGGCGGGGGGCGTCATGGGATTTTGGTTACAACCAGAATGTCATCAGATCGCGGTGGTCGTTTTGGAAGCCGGCTTTTTCGTAGATCGCCTTTGCCCGCAGGTTGTGGTGATGCACCTCCAGGCGCAGGGCCTCCACACCGCGCTCGCGCGCCCAGTTTTTAACGAGCGAGAGCGCTTGTTGTCCGCACCCGCGGCCACGGGTAAAGCGGCGCAGGTAAAACTCATCGAGCAACACCAGGCGTCCGCCATGCTCCAGCGTGAAGCCGATCGTCGCCACGGCGTAGCCCGCGATCACCTCCGTATCGCAACAGGGTTCGCCGCCATCGCCGTTGCCGCCGCATCCGCAGCCGCCGGCCGGTTTGGGCAGCGTGAACAGCAGCACGGCGCCGCACTCCGGCTGGCGCGTCAGTTGGCGGACGGCGCGGCGCGCACGTTCCTCGACGAACACGATTTGTTCCTCGGCGTAAAAGGCCTGTATCATTTCCAGCACCATCTCCTCGTCACTGGGCGAGGGCGTGGCGACGCGCATTTGCAACGCGGACGGCGAGGGCGGCGCGTCAGCAGGCGAGGGGACGGCGGCGTTTGTCGTGGTGGCGGAAGCGTTGCGAGTGCTCATGCCCGCCCAGCAAAACCATCCGCCGTTCGTCCTGCGAGCCCTCAGAACGCGAAGGATGCAGGGAGCGCCGGCGTCAAGCGGGCGTCGAGGTGTTGAACAGGAAATGCGCGATGACCGCCCACACGATCTGATAAAGCACAAAAAGCCCCACGATTTTGCCCGTCTGTTTGGGCTGCGTGCCACAGAAAAATGTCAGGCCCACCGCCAGCAGCACGATGTAGATGATGCTTGGCAGATACCAGAGTTCCGGAGGGATTTTGGTCCCGATCAACCACGTGACCACGGTGACGCCAATCAACAGAAGGAAGGCGCGGAGCATGCCGCCCTCGGCGTTGTTGCCGGCAAAAATAAGGATCAAAATCAAGAGGATCGCTGCATCGACATACATGGGATTTCCTTGGGTTGAGAGTGTAGGCGAATGGAGAACTGAACCAAACATCCTAATGCAGACGTTGGACAATAATGTCGAGTGTGGGTTTTTAGAGCATTTTCAGTTGAGTTGTGTCCGTCGTCTTGGCGGTAGGGAGGCCTCTCCGAGTCCTCCGTTGTGCGTGGTGAGAGGATGCAAAACTCATAGGTGGTTGGAGTGGTTTCGGAGGACTCGGAGAGGCCTCCCTACCAGGTATCAAATGGCTACAGCTTAAATGAAACTGCTCTAATGATTGATGTTATGCAGTCCTCCCCCCCCCCCCCCCTCCCTTTCTCTCTTTTCCTGTGGTCGCCTCCATGTGTAGCGGGAAAATGGATACGTTACATGTGATGTGTGTGTGCGCGAGCGGGAGCGGGGGGGGGCTTACTCGCCTGTCACCCAGCGCAGTCCGGCGGAAATCCACAGCGGTATCAGAAAAATCCCTACGGCGCTCGTTGCGAAGGCGACTTGCACGGCCACCAATGGCCGGCCGCCGTAGTGGCGCGCGATGACGATGGGCAGGATCGCCGCCGGCATCGCGGCCTGCACCACGAGCACGCGCTTCAAGTCGATGGAGCAGGGCAGAAACCGGGCGGCCACCAGGAACAGCAGCGGAAGCACGCCGAGCCGCAGAACGATGGAGCCGATGGAGGCGCGCGCGTCGAACAGCTCGTGCGGGCGTTGCAGGAATTCGACGAGCGTCGCCCCGATCAGAATCAGTCCAAGCGGGATCGCGCAGGCGGCGCTCAAGCGCACCACGCTCATGGCCACGCCGGGCATGTGTTGCGAAAGGCCGAGCGTGTTGAGCAGCAGCGCCGCGATGAGCGCGCACACGGGAGGATTGAGGAGTTTGCGCCAGCCCTCGCGCAGCGAGAGGCCGGAGAGCATCAGGATGCCCACCGTCCAGAGCGCGGCTTCGCAACCGGCGTTGTGGACGAGGAGCACGCCGAGGCTTTCCTTGCCGAAGAGTTTTTCCATGAGCGGCACCGGAATGTAGCCGTAGTTGTAGATGCCGGTGGCAAAGGCGAAGGTGCGCAGTCCGCCGCCCACCGTGAGGCCCAGCGCGCGTCCCGCGTGGTAGGCGAGGATGATGCCGCCGGCCGTGGCGACGAAGCCGGTCAGCGGGGCAAAGAGGAGGTTGCCGGGTTCGCGCAGGGCGGCGTTGCCCATGACGCTGTCGAAGATGAGGCACGGGTAAAAGAATCCCGTCACCATTTTGAGCAGGCTGTTGTCCGCCTCCGCGCCGAGCCAGCCGACGCGCCGCAGCACCGCGCCGAGCGCAATGAGGCCGAACACCGGCAGGATGAGCTGCAACAAATACCAATAACTCCAGTCACTCATGGAAATGAAACGTGCAGCCTCGCGCATTTCGCGGGCGGACTCCAACACAGAATCCGGGGGACGGGGGGGAGGGGGGGGGGGGGGGGAGGGGAACGACGGTCTTCAAAAAAAGTCGTCGCTCCACCTGAAGCACGGCGCACAAAAAAAACGGACCCCGTTGTGAGGCCCGTTTTTTTGATTCGCGTCGTGTGACGCAAACTTAGTCGCGGGGAGCGAGCGCCTTGTAGGCGATGGCCGCCACCGCGCCACCAACGAGGTCGGCGCCGATGTAGATCCACAGGTGGGTGAAGCTGGCGAGCTTCATCACGAACACGCCCAAGCCTACGGCCGGGTTGAACGCGCCGCCGGAAATGCCGCCCACGGCCACCGCGCCCACGAGGACCGTGAAGCCGATGGCGAGACCGTAGAAGGAGTTGCCCGAAGTGCCCTTGGCCGTGGCGGAGTTGAGCACCACCCAGACGAGGGCAAAAGTGAACAGGAATTCGACGAACACCGCCTTGGCGACATTGGCCGGCTGGGCCACGACGACATCAACGGCAGGAGCACCAATCAACCAGCACACGGCAAACGCCGCGACGACACCGGCGGCGAGTTGGAAAATCCAGTAAGGGATTACGTCCTTCGCCGGGCATTTGCCGCGGAGAAACACGCCCAGCGTGACCGCCGGGTTGAAGTGGCCGCCCGAGAGATGGCCGCCGGCGTAGATCATGACCATGAGGGCCGACCCGATCGCGAGAGGAGCCAGAGGGCTGCCGGTTTTCACAGCCATGCCGACTGTGAAAACGAGGAAGAATGTGCCGATGAATTCGACGATATATTTTTTCATGTGAGGATGTTTGTGTGAATCTAAACCAGTTATACTGCGTATAAGATTTAAGAAGCGGGCCAAACTGCAAAACGGCAACGAGTTTGCAACAAGGATTTTTATGAAAACAGAGAAGGACGCTTCTCCCCGGACTCCAGCCATCGCACTTTAAGCCTGCAAATAACCGGCACGTTGCTCAAAACAGACCCCTTATGATCCTTCCCAAGCCCGCCCGTCTCTCCCCCGAGCAACTCGCCGAGATTACCGCGATCGTTGCCGAGTTTGGTTGCTCCATCCAGCCCATCATCGGCGAGGTGCGCAGCATCTACGCCATCGTGGGTGACGAACGCAGCGAGGTCATGATCAACCGCTTGGAAGGCCTCGATTACGTGGAGCGCGTCGATCGCATCCAGTCCCCGCACAAGCTCATGAACAAAAAATCCGTCCTTGCCGCGCATCGCATTACCCTCGGTGGCGTCACCCTCGGGGACGAACTGTTCGTGATAGCCGGTCAGTGCACCATCGACCCGCAAAATCCCTCCCTCTTTCTCGAAACCGCCCACGCCGTGAAGGCCGCCGGTGCCACGCTCCTGCGCGGCGGCGTCTGGAAACCCCGCACCAACCCCTACTCGTTCCAAGGCGATACGAAGTCGCTCGACATCCTCATGGAGGCGCACCGCGCCACCGGCCTGCCCGTCGATGCCGAGGTGATGGACGAACAACAACTCAAGCTCGCCCTCGACGCCGGCGTGCACGTCCTGCAAGTCGGCGCGCGCAACGCCCTCAACTACTCGCTCCTCCGCGCCATTGGCCGCGCCGTTGCCGACCACCCCACGGTCGCCGTCCTCCTCAAGCGCGGCATCCACATGGGGCCGGTCAACGAATTCATCTCCGCCGCCGAATACATCGCCAGCTTTGGCAACCCCAACATCCTGCTCTGCCCGCGCGGCACCTCGCCTGGGCTCGACGGCTACCGCAATCATCCCGACGAAAGCATAACGCCGCTGCTCAAAGAGAAAACCTGGGCGCCCGTTGTGGTTGATCCCTCTCACTCCGTCGGCAAGGCGAGCTACGTCCCCGCCGCCGCGCTGGCCGCCATCGCCTACGGGGCGGACGGCCTGTGCATCGAGGCGCACATCAAACCCAGCCTCGGCATTGGCGACGATCCCAAGCAGGCGCTCACGCCCGAGGCCCTGGCGAGCACGATCAGGAAGGCGCGCGAGCTTTGGAAGCTTGTCCGCTCCGCTTGAGCACGAGCCCGATCAACGCGCCCGCGGCGAATCCACCCGCGTGCGCCCACCACGCCACGCCTCCCCCCTCGCCGCTGGCGAGGCCGAGGAGTTGACCGACTCCGCTCCACGCTTGGAACAAAAACCAGAGAAACAGGAAAACCACCGCTGGTATCGGCACCACGGGTACAACCCACGGAACGAGCGCCACCACCCACGCCGTGGGGAAGAGCACGAAATACGCGCCGAGCACACCGGAAATCGCGCCGCTCGCGCCCAGCATGGGAACGTCATGCGAACCCCATGAAAACACCACCTGAGCCGCCGCCGCGGCCACGCCGCACACGAGGTAAAGCGGCAGGTAACGCATCGACCCGATGCGGCTTTCCACGCTGCGACCGAAGATCCAGAGAAACCAGCAGTTGCCCGCCAGATGCGCCACGCCTCCGTGGAGAAACATGGAGCTGAAAACCGTCTGCCACTGCGACCACGTCCGCCATCCCGAGGCGAGCCGCGCCGGGACGAGCGCGTGTTCCGTAATGAAGTCTTCGACTTGCGATGGAGTTTGCAACGCGAGCCACGCCTCGTATCCGAAAACCACTACGCAGGCGGCGATGAGCAGGGTCGTGAAGGCGGGCGGACGGCGGTGTGGTTGAGTATCCCAGAGAGGCAGCATGGCGGATTGAGTTTGTCTGTCTGCCCGCAACGCGAACGGAGAACAAGTCGGGAACGCATTTTCGAGGGACGGGGGGGGGGGGGGGGGGAGGGGCACCAGGCAGCTAGAGCATTGTCGGTTCAATTTGTCGCAAGGTTTAAGAGATCACGCAGAGACGCAGAGGCGCAGAGAAAACATAGATTGCTAATTATAAATAAATTACAAACATTGTATTTTCCCGACTCTGCGTTCTCTGCGTCTCCGCGTGAGACAAAATAAACCGAAAATGCTCTAGTGGCGATTCCGGCAAAGCTTCGTCGTTCGTCCGGGAACAAAACTTCCTTCGACCATGTGCAGGCGCGGGATCACCGGAGCGCCGCGTTCGCTGGTGCGCATCAGCGAGAGCAGCAAGTCCACCGCCGACGCGCCCACCTGCGCCGAGTGCTGGTCGATGCCCGTTATTTTTTCGCTCCGCATCGCCGGCCCAAGATTGCCATGCGCAAAACCCAGTTCGCGCGGCGTGCGAATCCCCAAATCCCGCAACCACTCGCGCACCTCGCTGCCCGTTGTCACCACAGCCTCGGGCTGGTATGCGTCGAGCCAGCGCGCGAAATCGTCGCGGCTCCACTGCGGCGTCAGCAGCAGAGGGATGTCACGATGGCCGGGTATCAGGTTTCTCCCTACAAAATAACCTCCCTGCCAGTTATGGTTCACTCGCGTGTCGTGGTCCTCACGCATGGCCAGACCGATGTCGCGGTAGCCGAGCTTCTGGAGTTCACGCATCAGCAACTGCATGGCGTGGAATTGGTGGTTGCACGCCCGGCACAGCGTCGGATTGGCGAGCGAGTAGCCGAGACTCACCGCCGAAAAATAATCCCAGCGAAACTCCGTCAGCGTCCCGTCGGGCGACGGCATCGGCGCGGCGATCACGCCGTCGATGCCACGGTTGCGCAGGATCTCGCTCATCCGTCGCTCCGACATGCCCGGCTCCGCCAGCCAGAACTCCTCCAACTGGTAACCGCATTCGCGTGCCCGCGCAGACGCGCCCGTAAAATAGTCGAGCAACGTCGGATGCTCCCGCCATATCTCGCGCTTCGGATAGGCTGTGAGATACGCGATCACGTCCGGCTGCCGGTTGCGTTTTCGCTCGCGGATTTTCTCCATCAATTTTCCGACCGCCGGGTCCGGCTGATAACCATGCCGTCGCGCCAGCGCCTGGATGCGCTCGCGTGTTGTCTTCGGGAGCGACGGCTTGTTGCGCAACGCCAGCGATACGGTGGTCCGCGACATCCCCGCCAGCACCGCCAGTTCGCGAATCGTCAGCGCCGGATGTGGCGCGGGCGTCCCGCCCGCAAGTAGGGGCGTCGCTTGCGACGCCCGCGCCAGCCATTTGAGGCCGTCTCCTGCATACGCGGGCTTCGCAAGCGAAGCCCCTACGCGTGGCACGGGCATCCCGCCCGCAACCCTGTTCACATTTTCGCTTGTAGTTGTTTTTTCGTTACGCGTTGCTTTCCGCCATCCATGCCGCCCGAGCAGGCGATAGACAACCGACGCCGACACTGCCCGCCCGAGTCGTCTTTCGAGCGTCTTGCGCACCGCAGGCACAAGCACGCGCCCGTTGCCGCCCGCCGCGATCAACCCTGCCCACGGCTCCAGTAACCGTTTCTCCGCCGCCACGCTCAACAACGCCCGCCGCCGTCCGCCGCGTCCGATACTCTGGCTGTTCGCTTCACGCTTTGCCGCTCCGTCCGGTGCTCCTTTGCTCATGCTTCCGTATCCGGATGGAGTCACCTGAGTTTTGAAAGCGAAAAAAGGACAATCGAGTTGAAGCTTTTCTCTTACCGGAAAGAAGAATCAACGCTTTCGTTTGTGGTTCCCTGTCATCCTCCCCTTCGCTTGGCGGCTTGCCGTGTCACGCGCCTTTTCCCGAATTCGCAAGGCGGGCCCGGGCCTGGCGGATGGCCTTGAGGAAACGGTGCTCGAGAGCACGCCGGGGCAGCAGCTTGGTCAGGTAACCGGCGACGTGGATTCCACTCTTCTCCAGTTCGAGAAGCTCGATATGCTGGCTGCGCTTGCCGGCACACAGGATGATGCCGATGGGTGAATCCTCACCGGACTGTTGTTCGTGGCGGCGAAGCCAGTTGAGGTAGAGTTCCATCTGCGCCTTGTCGGAGGTCTCGAACTGGCCGATTTTGAGATCAATGGCGACGAGCCGGCGCAACCCTCGATGATAGAAGAGAAGATCGAGGTAATAATCGCGGTCGTCCACCTGCATCCGCTTTTGCCGGGCGACGAAGGCAAACCCTGAGCCGAGTTCCAGAATGAAAGACTCCATTTCCCGGAGAATCGCGGCCTCCATGTCCTTTTCGGAGTAGCTGTCTTTCAAGCCCAGAAAGTCGAGGATGTAGGGATCGCGCAGCACGAGGTCGGCTGTAAGCTGGTCCTCCTTGCGCAGGGACTTGAGTTCCTGCGCCGCGAGTTTGGCCGGCTTGCGCGAGATGGCAGTCCGCTCGAAAAGCATCGACTGGATTTTCTTTTGCAGCGTGCGTGTGCTCCAGTTTTCGATACGGCACATCTCCGCGTAGAAATCGCGCTGGAGCGGATCGTCGAGGTATATGATCTGCCGAAAATGGGTCCACCCCAATTTTGCACTCAGTGCGTGCAAAATGTCTGGATCAGGAAACACCTCGGCGAAACGTGCCATGTTTGCGAGGTTGCGTTCAGTAAATCCGCTGCCGAACTCCACGACCAATTTTCTACTCAGTGCGTAGAAAATCTTTTTTCCATAGCCCGCCCGTTTTTCGCGGAGAATGTCTTTATGGATACGCTGTCCGATCTGCCAGTAGAGCAGGACTAGGCCGGCGTTGACGACACGGGCGGTTTGCGTGCGCGCGAGCTGGATGAGTTCGCGCACATCCTTGAGCAAGGACCGCGAGGTCGGAACAGCGGAAACAAACGCGGCGGGAGCCGGTGCCGGCCTGGCCTTGGTTGATCGTCTGGCAATGAGTTTTGGCATGCGCAAGAAAGGAGGCGCCACCCTTTGGCGAATTCACGGGCATGGCAACCTCTGGTTTTTGCCATCTCGCTCGCCTGCCACGTGGCACTACGTGCGCCTCATGGGTGGCGTTAATGCAACCAACGCACCGATCATCCGAAAGGAGCGGTTGGTTTGAACGCGAAAAAATTGACAAGAAAACGACATGCCGATTGCCGCATGTCCGAAACCCTGTTGCCTGACGCCACGTTCAGACCACTTCCCCGTTCAACCCAAGACGATTCCATCTGCGATCAACCGCCCGCCAGCCTCCCCCCCCCCCTGTTTCATGAAATCCGCCCGCTCCCTCGACCTCGCTCTCAAAGCCGCCCGCAAGCACCTCGCTGTCTGCGGCAATTTCGAACGATACGAAGGCATTGTTACTCTCTACGGCATGACGCGCCTCGCCGCTGGCACCGGTGATCCGGCCCTGCTCGCGCAAACCCGCGACTGGCTCATGCCTTTCGTGCGCGGCGAACTCAATTTCTGGCACAATTTCCCCAATTACCTCTGCGGCGGCGCGGCCTCCGCCTATTTCCTCTGGCGCGGACACCTGCCGGACGTCCGCGACGCCGTCCGTCGTTATGCCGACGAAATCCTCAACGACGCCCCACGTGCCCCCGACGGCATCCTCACCCGCCCGCGCGACGTCGAAAAAAACTACGTCTGGATCGACGTCGCCTTTTCTGTCGGACCTTTCCTGCTCTTCACTGGCCTCGCTCTCGACGACGACCGCTACATCGAGGAATCCTTCCAGCAGGTATCCAAAATGGTTCGCCTCTTCCGTGATCCCGACAACGGACTGCTGCACCAAGGTCGCAACTTCAACGGCCCCGGAAAAATCTCCGAGGATCACTGGAGCCGCGGCAACGGTTGGGGCGCATTTGGCCTCATCGAACTCGCCCGACATCTCCCTGACGATCATCCTCGCAAGGTCGAATCCCTCGCCCTCTACCGCGACCACGTCGAAGCCTGCGCCCGCGCACAAAACGACGCTGGGCTCTGGCATCAGGAAATGACCGAGCCGGGCCTCTCCTATGTCGAGACTTCCGGCTCCGCTCTCCTCCTCTACGCCCTCGGCTCTGGACTCGAAGCCGGCCTGTTCGGAGCGTCTGGCTCCCCGGAAGAAGCCGCGCATCGCGTCCGCTTCGAACGCGGCCTGCGCGGCCTCCTCGCCTACATCACCGACGACCTCGACATCTTCCACACCTGTCGCGGATGCCTCTGCCCGGGCAACGCCACCAAACTCGACTACCGGGCGCATCCTCCCGTGCTCAACGACTCGCACGCCTTCGGTCCCGTAGTGCTCGCCGCCGGACAGGCCCATCTCCTCGGCCTCGAAACCGTCACCCGCTGACCGGATTGCATCATCACATGAAAGACCTCGCCAATCACACGGTTGTCATTACCGGCGCTTCCAGCGGCATCGGCCTCGAAGCGGCAAAATGCTTTGCCCGTTCCGGCTGCCGCCTGGCGCTTCTCGCCCGCTCTGCCGGAAAACTCAAAACTGCGGCGACTGAAATCATCGCCGCCGCGCCCGATGCGCCCACGCCGTTCGCCATCCCCTGCGATGTCACCGACGAAGCCGCCGTCGCCACCGCTTTCGCGCAAATCGCCCAAGAATTCGACAGCCGTATCGACATTCTCATCAACAACGCCGGTGTCGGTTTCGCCACCGACCTCGCCACCTGCACGTTCGCCGATTACCGTCGCATCCTCGAAACCAACCTCACCGGCGTTTTCCTCTGCACTCGCGCGGTGCTTCCCGGCATGAAGGCCTGCAAGTCCGGCCACATCATCAACGTTTCCTCTATTGTCGGCAAGGTCGCCAATCCCAACGCCCCGCTTTATTGCGCCAGCAAACACGCCCTCAACGGCTACACCGACGGACTCCGTCAGCAGGTCGCCGCCGACCGCATTCGCGTCTCACTCGTCTCCCCTTCCGGCACCGACACCGCCTATTGGGACGGCCGCACCGTTGACCGCTCAGAACTCCTGAAACCCTCCGAAGTCGCCGCCGCGATCCACTTCGTCGCCAGCCAGCCCGACGGCGTCCTCATCAAGGACATCGACCTGACCGCTCACCGCTAATCTGTAGCCAATTTAACACTACGCATGTCAACCATCGTCGCCGCCCTCTCCCCTCCGCCCAAAATGCGCCTCGAAGACCTCGAGGCCGAGCGCGAGGTCAATATCTCCGCGCCGCTGCCGCTTCTCGAAAATGAAATTTGCGACCGCTATGAAAAGGTCTTCACCGCCGCCGTGAACGACGCACTCCGCGAAGCGAAGCTCCTCCACCAGACGCTCCCCAACGGCCTGATTCCACTGCGCGACCACATGCGCGCCGCCGGTTTCGCCTTCACGATTAAGGGTGCGAAAAACCTCACGCTCAAAAACGAAATGGCCAGCCGCGCCGAGATGCTCGATGCGATCACGGAAAACGCCTTCGTCGTCTGGGACACTTCGCTCGACACCGAATCCGCCCACTGGGGCGAGTGCATGACCATGGCCGCGCAACGCAAACACTGTCGCGGCGCGGTCGTCGATGGAGGCGTGCGCGACACCGACCAAGTCCTCAAACTTGGTTTCCCTCTCTGGATACGTTACCGCAGTTCCAATGGCATGCTCGGCCGCTTCCGCATCAGCGCGTGGCAGACGCCGATCCAGATGGGCAACGTTTTTGTGAATCCCGGCGACCTCATCTTCGCCGACATCGACGGCGCCCTTTGTGTGCCGCGAGCGATCTGCGTGCCCATCCTTGAGCGCGCCGAGGAAATCGCCCACGGCGAATCCGATCTCAAACGCTGGATAAAAGAAGGCATGTCCGCCGTCGAAATCGTGAAACGTGGCGGGTATTTCTAAACCGGCTTTCCATCTCAGAACATTCGACACGCAACCTCTCCCGACCAACCACCATGAAAAACAAATATCCGCACTCCCCCCTGTTCTCCAAGCTGCTTCCCTCCAGCGGCTTTGCTGCCGCCTCGCTGGTGGCCGCCTTGCTCGTCTCCACCGCCACGGCGGGCGAGACGAAAATTCTCGAAGAACGCTTCGCCGCCAACGATCGCACCAATGCCAACCTGCCGACAACCGCCGCTTGGTATTATTCTTCCACTACCCTCACCACGGATTTTACCTCCGAAATCACCGACAACATTGCCGGAGCGCTCACCATGAATACCTCGGGCGGCGGTCGTACGCTGCTTGCCCAATTCACGCCCGTGACGCTCGCCAGCGTCGGCGACTCGCTCTCTCTGACCTTCTCGTTTACGGGCACGGTCGGTTCGAATACAGGTGCCCGCAATTTTCGCTTTGGCATGTTCAGTTCGGGCACTGGTTCCCTTGTGTCTGCCGATAGTTTTGGGAGTGCCTTTACGGGTTACTCCGGCTACATGATGGCCTTGAATACGACAAGCGGTGCCAGTCAGGCGGGCCGCGTCACGTCAAAAACCTCTGGCAGCACCCTCCTTTCCACGGGCGAGGCCACCGTTTTCGGCGCCAATGCGCCCACAACGGCATTTACCACGGGGGTGAGCTACACGGCGTCTCTGATCATCAAACGCGAGTCTGCGACTGAGGTGAGCATCACGCTCGGTTTGGCCGGCACTGGCTTTACCAACTACAGCCAGAAATGGACCACGAGCGACTATGTTCACACAACCTTCAACACCTTCGCGATCGGCACGCCCACCTCCCACGTCTTCGATTCCCTTACGCTGAACTCGGTTGACCTCACCTATATTTCGGCAATCCCCGAGCCCTCCACGGTCGCCCTCCTCCTCGGCATGGTTGCCGTTTGTTCCGCCGCCGTCGCCCGCCGCCGCCGTTGACGTTGACGTTTCTTTTCCGGGCAAGGCGTGGACAACGCCTGCCCGCCTCCTCCAAACTACTCCCCCCTCCCCCCCCCCCCCGTTTTCCCCCATGAAAACCACACGCTCCATCCCCGGACTGAAAACGTCTGCCTTCACCCTCATCGAATTGCTCACGGTCATTGCCATCATCGGAATTCTGGCCGCCATCATGATACCCACCGTCAGCGCGGTTCGCGGCAAGGCCAAGGCCGTCGAAGCCCTCAGCCAGATGCGACAACTTGGCGTCGGCGTCATGGCCTATTGTTCCGACAATCGCGGCAACATCCTGCCCGGTCCGCTCAACACCGGTCAGGATTTTGATTACAACGGCCCAGCCTTCGTCCCCGGTGGCGGCGGCAATTCCCGCCAGGGCCGGTTACTCACCTACATCCATCCCTATCTCAATCTTGTCGCTCCCGCCAGCCCGCAGGGCTTTTTGCAGGCCAAGCAATTCATGACCTCCGCCCAGCGCGCCTACGACCAGTCATTGCCGGCGGGCACCGGTCCCCGCTATTTTACCGCCATGGTTAGCGGCACCAGACCCCTCGGCTACGCTGACAGCACCCCGCCCAGCCTGCCCAAGCCCCTCTCCTCCGTGGAAACCCCGTCCAGCTCCGAGATGCTCCGCGAAGCCGACAAGGAGGCCAAATGGGTTTCCACCACCAGCGACGCCTATAATCGTTGTCCGCCAAAACCCCTTCACGGCAACCGCCGTCACATCGCTTATTTCGACGGACACGTCCGCTCCTTCTCCCTCGCCGAAAGCGACCGCGCAACCACACCCTGACCTCCTCCTCCTCCCCCCCCCCCCGGTTTTCATGAAACAACAAAAACTGACCGCGCTCGCGCTCGTATTCTTGACGGTATTTTCCGTCAACGTGCGCTCCGCCACCTGGCACGCTGACGCCGCCAACGGCAACGACGCCAATGCGGGCGACACCCGAACTGCCGCCTTCGCCACCCTCCAGCGCGCCATCGACGCCGCGCAGCCCGGCGACACCGTCGTTGCGTATCCAGGAATATATTACGAACACATCACCATCCGTCGTGGCGGCACGGTGGACGCCCCCATCCGCATCATAGCCGACTGCGTCGAACGCGACCGCGTCATTATCACTGGCGCGCAACGCGACATCCGCCAAAAACGCACCGCCTGGGAACTCGTTGACTCCGACCTCGGCCTCTACCGCATCCCGCTCGACTACCGCCCCACGCGCGTTCTCGCCGGTCATGCGGACCTTCTTCATTACCCGACACTCGCCGACCTGCGAGCCTTCCGTTTCCTCGACGCCGACTACCTCGGCCACAAGCACGGCTTTGCCTGGGACCCCGCGACCCAACACCTTTACGTCCGCCTCCGCGCCGACGGACGCCACGGCCCCGCCGACCCCAACGCCACCACACTCGCCGTCTCCCCACCCACCGGCGGCGGAAGCTTCGGCGCCGAACCCAACAAACGCCCCGACAACTACAACCTCGCCCTCCGCTTCTCCGGCCCCGCGCACATTGTGATCGACGGCTTCACCTTTGAAACGCCCGGCATAGCCGGCATCTACACCGCCGCCTCCGACCTCGTCGTCCGCAACAACTGGTTTTACGGTTGCCGCATCGGCATTGCCGCCCCTCGCGCCGACCTGCCCGCCGGGCGCGGCCCGCCCCGCGCCGACCGCGTCCTCGTCGAACACAACTACTTTACCCAATACCCCGCCTTCACCGACATCGAGGACATCACGCCCGCCGAGGCCGCCGACCAGAGTTCCCGCAAAAACGCCGCCTACCGCATCGTTCACTGGCAGCGCAAGGGCAACCACACCGTCGGGCGCGCCTGGAGTTACGAAGTCGGCGCCATTCGCGGCGCGGGCGACGCATGGGAAATCCGATACAACCACTTTTACGACATGTTCGAAGCCCTCAGCGGCGGATCCGTTGGCCACAGCGCCAGCGCCAATATTCACCACAACCGTTTCGAACGCATCGCCGACAACGCCATCGAAGCCGAACCCCGTGCCCGCGACCTCCGCATCCATCACAACCTGGTCATCGACACCTTCGAACCTTTCTCCTGGCAGCCTCTTAACGGCCCGCCGCTCCCCGGTCCGGTTTACATCCATGACAACGTGATTCTCCAGACGCCCCGCTTCCAAGCCATGTCCGCCGCCAACACCGGAGCCGCCTTCAAGATTGGTATCCGAAAAGACATTCCCTACTGGAGTGCGCCGTTTCCCGGCGAGACATCCCCGCCCGCCGAAGCCGCCGCCCCCGGTGGCTTCTGGGTCGAGCACAACACGGTATTCGCACCATCGGGACGCATCCTCACCCAGCTCAATCCCCCGGAGCGCCCGCTTCGCGGATTTTATTTTCTCAACAACATCCTCGTCGCCCACACGCTTTCCCACCGCGCGGCCCCCAGTGGGATTTTTTACGATGGCAACGTGACCCGTTTCCAAGGCGCTTTCGCGAGCGTCCTCGCCGTGACCGACGTCCCATCCCTTGCCGCTGCCGCCGCTGGCGCCCACGGAATTCCCCTTCCATCCGAAGGCGACACCAACGGACTCCGCCTTCCGCTGGACGAAACGAACGCGACCACTCCATTTGCGCCCGGCAGTCCGCTGGAAAAAATCGGCGTCGTTACCTCAATCCTCCGCGCCGCCGGCATCCCGGACGCACCCGCCGCACTTCCCCCCCTGCGACCCGCGCCCGGCGCCGCTCCCTTTTCCATCAACGCCGGCCCGCAACCCCGTCCTCACGCAGACTGATATATTCGCAGGACGAATCCCCCCCCCCCCCCCCCTCCTCCTTAACTGATGTTACGCGGAACCGCGCGCACAAGCGTCTCGTGACACGGATATTACACCCGCCCCTGCGCGATAAATCCCGGATCAATCCGAAATCTGAATACACAGAATCCCGTGTCTGAAAAACTCTTTCACAAAGTCCGGCCCACAGCGCCCGAGGACAAAATCCCGATCCCCAAGCGTATCGCCTTTGGCATGGGCAATTTCACCGATCACATCGGCACGGACACGCTGATGGGCAATATCAACCCCATCTTCAACATCATCCTCCATGTCGATCCGCGCCTTATCGGGCTGGCCATCGGCATCATGCGCCTGTGGGACGCAATCACGGACCCTGTTGTCGGGGCCATCTCGGACAACGCCCGCACCCGCTGGGGCAGGCGGCGTCCTTTCATGTTTGTTGGCGCGATACTGGCCGGGCTGACTTTTCCCCTCATCTGGTGTGTGCCTGGAGGATTTTCCTCTTTCGGCATTTTTCTCTGGCTCACCGTCACCGCCATCGCCTTTTACGCCGGGCAGACGCTGTTCACCGTCCCCTGGAACGCGCTCGGTTACGAACTGACGCCCGACTACAACGAACGCACCCGCCTCATGGAGATGCGTGCCTACACGGCCAAGCTTGTTGTGCTCATCGTGCCCTGGGCCTTTGCCTTCACCCAGCTCCCGCTATGGGGTGGCGACACCATGATCGGCGCACGCTGGATGGGTGTCGGCGTCGGCATTATCATTATCATATCGGGCCTTATCCCGGTTGTTTTTCTCACCGAACGGTTTTTCAAAAAGGCGAAGGATCAGGAAAAGGTCGCCATTCTGCGCTCCATCAGCCTGACGCTCAAAAACCGTCCCTTTCTAATGATGGTGGTCATCACCTTTTTCAGCACCCTTGGCGGGCGACTGGTCAACGTCCTTGGTTTTTACATCGGCCTCTACTACCTCTTCGGCGGCGACAAGATGAAACAGGGCATTCTCGCCGGTGTGGGTGGCAACGTCTCCTTTTTTTACGGCCTGTTTTGCGTGTGGTTTCTGAACCGCCTCTCCTTCCGTATCGGGAAACGCCGCACACTCGGCGTCTGTCTCGTCCTGCTGGTTCTGAGCGGTTTCGCCAAATGGCTTTTTTACATCCCGTCGCATCCCTATGCCAGCCTTGCTGTCATGTTTTTCACAATACCATCCGTCACCGGCTTCTGGTTGCTGATTTCCTCGATCAAGGCCGACATTTGCGACTATGACGAATTGCAAACCGGGTTGCGCCGCGAGGGGGCGATTGGCGCCGTGTCCGCGTGGATAAGCAAACTCTCCATGTCCGCGACGGCGATGCTTTCGGGATTCATCCTCGCCTACACCGGATACAAGGCCGAGGCAGGCGCGGAGCAGGCGTCCGGCGTTGTGGACGCCATGCGCTGGTGGTTTTACATTGTTCCGTCTGTTTCCGGCCTGATCGCGCTTATTTTTCTGTGGTGGTTTCCCATCACCGAAACCCGCGCCCGCGAAATCCGCACCGAATTGGAAGCCCGGCGCGGAAAACTCTGATGGAAATTCGCAGCCGTTACGTGGCGCGGGCTTTTGCTGACAATCCCAAACGCCCGCGCCACGTTTGTTGGAGGGCGGACACTCTTGTCCGCCGACGGCGCGGCGCGTCGCCAGAAATGCGGGCGGGACGCCCGCGCCACGGGGGAGGGGGGGGGCGGGGTTTCGTTTCGCTTGCGTCGGGAGGGGCGAATGGTCTGCGTTCCGGGCGATCAACGATGAACGATTCCCTCCGCATTCCGCGCCTGCAAGCGCCCGTCAGTCTTGACTGGAATGACATCCGCCGCGCCCTTGCGCCCGGTCTTTGCCAGTCGCTCGGCCAGCCTTGGCTGGAACAACGGGAGCCGCGTTTTTCTCCGGGAACGGTGCGCTTGGGTTTGCATGGTTCGGACTTGCTCCTCGTGGCCGAATTGACCGACCACGCACCCGCCAATCGCGCCACGGAGTGGAACGAACGGACGTGGATGTTGGGAGATGTGCTCGAGTTGTTTCTCCAGTCGGAATCGCCCCAGCGTGAGGATTATTACGAGTTTCACGTCACGCCGGAAAACCAGCGTCTGCAACTGCACTTTCCCGATGGCGAAGCGACTCGCAGGGTGAGCCGGGGGTTGGTGCCGTTGTCCACGTTTCATGTGGGCACGCCGCTGTTCGAGAGTCGCGTGCGCATTGCGCCGGGGGGGGAGGGCTGGGAGGTTTTTGTGCGGATCGGCCTTGAGCCGTTGTTTGGAGGGTTGCCGCAACGGCTGCGTTTTCTCGTCTCGCGTTACGATTATCAGGCAGGGGCGGCGAAGCCGGTGCTTTCATGCAACGAATCGTCGCGGCTGCCGCGTCCTGATTTTCACTACAGGGCGGGGTGGTCGGTCGCGTTGCTGTGAGCAGTGAACAATGAACAATGAACAGTGAGCAGTGAGCAGTGAGCAGTGAGGGCGAGGGGGGGGAGGGGGCGTTATTGGCGGAAGAGGAGGACGGGGATTTGCACGTTGCGGATCATGTCGCTGGTGGTGCTGCCGACAAAGAGTTGGCGGATGCGCGAATGGCCGTAGGCGCCCATGACGAGGAGGTTGAAGGCTTCGCGTTCAACCGTGGCGGCGATGACGTCGCTGACGTCGCCAGCTACGTGGCGGGCTTCCACATCAAAGCCTGCCGCGGCCAGCCGGCTGCGCGCCAGTCCGGTCTCGGCCGCGCGGGCAGTGTCTGCGTCGCCGACTGTGAGGAGCAGGAAGTGCAGTCGCTGGAGGAGTGGGCGGGTGAGGATGTAGTTGAGGGCTTTTTGCGCACTGGAGCTGCCGTCCCAGGCGAAGAGCACGCGTCCGATGGGACGGAACACCCGGGAGGCGACGAGCACGGGTTCCTGACTGGTGCGGATGACGCGTTCGAGGTTGCTGCCGAGGTGTCCTTTGGCGAAGTCAACGTGTTCGCCGCGTTTGCCCATGACAACGAGGCCGCTGGCTCCGTTGTAGGTGGTGATGGCGTCCACGAGTTCACCGGGCAGGACTTCGGCGCGCACGTCAGTGACGCCAGCCTTGGCAAGGTGGTCGCGAGCGGCGGCGAGGAGGGCGTCGGAACGGGTGCGATTGACGCGTTCCTGCGCGGCTTCGAGAGCCATAAGTTCGGCAGCGAGTTGGTTTTGGGCATCGGGACCGATGATGCCGGTGAAGTCGGTGGTAAGCGACACGGTGCTGACGGGCTCCAGCATATGGAGAACGCGAACGGGAACTTTGAGGCGTCGGGCGGCCCAGGCGGTGTGGTCATAAATGCTGGACGCGTAGATGGAGCCGTCGGTGCAGGTTAGGATCGTGGGCATGGTTTTATTGGGTCGGGGATTGCGGTTGATGGGTTGGCTTTGGCTGCCGGTCGTGAAGCAGTTTCCGGTCCCCGGGGCGGGGGCCAGTGGGATCACTGGCTGGCACGCCGCAACATGTTCTTTTTTGAGCGGTTGGCCAGACTTGGATGAAAGTTTTTTAAAACTTTATGCGGGCGCAGGGATGCGCGGCGAATGCGCGCGAGGCGGAGGGGGGGGCTTAATGTCCGTGGCCGCTGTTTTGCACGGCTCCGTAGGCCCAGAATTTGCCCGACCAGACTTCGCGTCCGTCGCGGCGCAGGGTGAGTTTTACCTTGTAGTGGTCGAGTGGATTCAGGGTCGCCTGGGTGGGGCCGAAGGCGCTGTGCTGGGCGTCCCACGTGAGGCGTTCGGAGCCGAAGGAGCCGTCGATTTGCATGACAGCGCCGGCAATGGGCGAGGGGCGGACGATGACGGCGAGCTTTTGTCCGGGCCAGGCGAGTTCAATCGTGCTCACGACACCTTCGATTTCGGTGTCGTAAATGGCTCCCCACATTTCGCCGCGTTTCACTTCGTGCGCTTTGTGGTCGAGGTGTTTTTGGTAAAATGGCGTGGCGATGAAGGCCGCGGCGATGAGCAGGACCAGTGTCCCTATTCCCGTAAGAATCCACTGGCGCAGTCCCCATTTGGAGATGGAGGTGGGTTTTACGAGAACGGGTTCGTCGGAGTAGTGGTCCATGCGGCGAAAAGAACATCAATGAGGGGCGCTGACAACATCTGGTCTGCATTGGTGGGCCGCGGAGGTATTGGCGGAGGGCGGGTCTTCCGACCCGCCGACGGCGCGAAGCGCCGCAATTCCGGAAGGGCGCGGCTGCGCCGCGTCTGGCGGGTCAGGAGACCCGCCCTCCGGTGTTTGGCATCAGGAGCGACGGGCGGGGAATGCGCTTGGCGCTGCGGGCTGCTCGTTTTCTGATCCGGGGTTTTACTTTCACATGATGACCGACTCGCTCCCCGTTTCGCTGACGCCTTTGCAAATCGCCGTGTTCGCACTGGAGGTGATGGTGTACCTGGCGGGCGCGGGGTTGTGGGTGTGGTGGTTTGCGCGCGGCGCGGGGCGAAAGGGCGCTCAGTGGTTGGGTGGCAGGCGGATGCAGCCGTGGGACGCGGACATGGCGGGTTTCATGACCGGGGTGGCGTTGGTGGTGACCGGGGCGCTGGGCGGGCAGGCGGCAATGGTTTTTGTGACGCAAAAATTCATGTCGGGGGGGGGGGGGGGGGAGGCTGCGCTTTTGTTGCAAGGGGCGGGGTTTCAACTGGGGATGCTGGCGGGGGCGGCGTTGACGCTGGCGCTAATGAGGAATGCAGAATATAGAGTGCAGAATGGGGATGGGGCGGCAGAGGTGGGGGGCGGGAACGTCGCCGCTCCAACGTGCAGGACTTCTTCAGTCACCACCATTCGTCATTCTGCCTTAGCGCCAGCGTTGGCGGGTGTGGCGGTGTTTGCGATGGCGTTGCCGCTCATGATCGCGGTGGCGGCGGCGTGGCAATGGGCGGTGAGGGCGTGCGGCTTCAAGGTGTCGGAGCAGGATTTGGTGGGGCTTTTTGCCCGCAGCGGTTCGTGGTCGTGGATCGTGGCGATGTCGTTTTTCGCCGTGGTGGTGGCGCCGCTTACGGAGGAGCTGATTTTTCGCGGGGGGTTGTTCCGGTTCCTGCACCGGCGGGTGCGGCCGGGGTGGGCGATGGCGATTTCGGGGGCGGTGTTCGGCGCGGTGCATTGGGATTTGTCGGTGTTCGGGCCGCTTTGCGTGCTGGGGATGCTCTTGGCGCTGGCTTACGAGCGCACGGGGTCGATCGTGGTGCCGATGGTGGCACATGCGCTTTTTAATCTTAATACAATCGTGCTGGTGCTGGCGGGGTTTGGGCCTGCGGCGGCGTCAAACTGAATTGAACTGAATCGACTTGAATTGAACTGAACCGAAATGAATCCGTTTACCGACAAGGTTGCCGAATCCGTGAGTGCGTTGGGCGAGTTGAGGCTCATCGACGCGATCCGTCGCTGGCTGGGCGACACGGCGCCGCGCGCGCCGCGGGGCATGGGCGACGATTGCGCGGTGCTGCCGTTGCCGCTGGCGGCGTGCGCGCGTGCGCGGATGCGAGCAGGGGAGGGGGGGGGGGGGGGGACGCAGGTGCGGGCGGCGCGGCGGAGTCAGTTGGTGACGGTGGACCCGGTGATCTATGGGCAGCATTTTGATGACGCGGTGCGTCCGCAGGATGCGGGGGCGAAATTGCTGCGGCGCAACTTGAGCGACATCGCGGCGATGGGCGGGCGTCCGCGTTCGGCGGTCATTGCGCTGCTGCTCGACGGGCGGGTGCGGACGGCGTGGGTGGAGGGGTTTTACCGCGGGCTGGCGGGCGTGGCACGCGAGCATGGGGTGGCCTTGGTGGGCGGCGACATCGCCACGCTGCCGGGCGGACTGGCGGCGACGTTGACGTTGTTGGGCGAGACGACGTCGGAGCGGGCGTTGTGTCGCACGGGGGCGCGGGCGGGGGATTGGATTTATGTGACGGGGCGGCTCGGCGGGAGTCTGGCGAGCGGGCGGCATTATCGTTTCACGCCGCGTCTGGCGGAGGGGGAGTGGCTGGCGGCGCGGCGCGAGGTGCGCGCAATGATGGATGTGAGCGACGGGCTGGCGAAGGATTTGCAGGCGTTGACTCCGGCGGGTTGCACGCCGGCGATTGAGGCGTCGGCGTTGCCGCGTCACCGGGGTTGCGATGTGCGGGCGGCGTTGTGCGATGGGGAGGACTACGAATTGCTTTTCGCGCTGGCGGCGCGCGCGGACCGGGCGGTGTTTGACGCGGAGTGGCGGCGAGCGTTTCCCAAGGTGCCGGCGACGTGTATCGGGCGATTCATGACAGCAGGCAACGCGCCGGTGGACGCGCTCGATTTGAGCGAATTGCACGGGTTTGAACATTTGCGGGCACGGTAGGGAACGGTCATTTCTCACGAACTTTTTTTACGAACAACGAATTATCATGGACATCCTTTCCCAACTTCGCGCCGGGGTTATCACGGGGTCGGCTGCCGAGTCGCAGGCGCTGGCGGAGCAACTGGCGGCGGTGTTGCCCGCGGGTTCAGTGCTGGCCTTGCATGGGGATTTGGGCGTGGGAAAAACAACATTCGTGCAGGGCTTGGCGCGCGGACTTGGTATTGGCGGAACGGTGACAAGCCCGACGTTCAATGTGTTCACCTTGCATCGGAGCGATTGCGGAAGCGGAACAGGGGGGGGAGGGGGGGGGCGAATGCTGGCACATCTGGATGCTTACCGACTGGAGGGAGCGGGGCAGTTGGAGGATTTGATGTTGGAGGATTTTTTGGTGATGCCGTGGTGGTTGGCCGTGGAATGGCCGGAAAAGATTGCAGACTGGTTGCCGCCGCAGACATGGCATTTTGATCTGGGGATCGTGGACGGCGGACGTCATTCGATCCGCCTGCGGTAGAAATTAAATTTGGTGGCCTCTGCCGGATTATAGGTGTTTAGAGCAATTAGAGTTGAGATGTAGCCGTTGTCTTAACGGTAGGGAGGCCTCTCCGAGGCCTCCGAAACCACGTTCCATCTACCTATGAATTTCGCATGCTCACACTACGCACGGCGGAGGCCTCGGAGAGGCCTCCCTACCGTTAAGACAACGGCTACACGCGAATAGGTTTTTTTTGAAAGCAGGAGCAAATGAATTGGAAAGGAGAGAGGGCCTAGACCCGCTACGTTTTACCAACTTCACGGGTCTTGGTCAGCTGTCCTATAAGGACGCGGAGTTTTATTCTCCTCCGCGTCCTCCGTGCCTCCGCGTGAGATATTTCTGAGCGGGAAAAGGCATCAGCATCGCCTCTCACTGCTCACTGTTCACTGTTCACTGTTCACTGTTTCACTGCTCAAGCGTGAGGGTGGCGCGGCAGCCGCCTTCGGGGCGGTTTTGCAGTGTGATGTCGCCGCCGTGCAGGTGCGCAACCTCGCGCACGAAACTGAGCCCCAGGCCCGTGCTTTTGGCTCCGCTTTCCGGACGCGGCAGCGAATAGAACCGCTCGAAAACCCGCTCCTGCGCGTAGTCGGGGATGCCGGGTCCGGTGTCGTCGATCGTAATGGAAAACCGGTGACGCGGCGACGGCGTTTGCGTGACGATCTTGGCGGCGCGAGTCACCGCACCGCCCGCCGGGACCGGTGCCGTGGTCAGCGTCACCATGATCGCTCCGCCGGGCGGACTGAAGTCGATGGCGTTTTGCAGCAAGTTGACCAGCGCTTGGGTGAGCAGGAATTTTTCGCCGGTGAGCGTGAAGGCCGTCGCATCCGGCGACTCTTGGGCTGGCGCGGGCGTCAGGGTGAGCGCGATCCTGCGGGCCACGCGCGCCGGTTCGGTGGCGGACACGGCTTCGCGGACCAATGCGCGCAGGTCCACCGGGGAGGGGGGGGGGAGGTGCGCCCGCGATTCGAGCGCGGCAAGTTGCAGGAGTTTGTCCACGATCTGTTGGATGCGCGCGGACTCGCGCTGGAGGTTGCCGAGAAACCGCTCGCGTTGCGCGGCTGGCATCGCGCCCTTGTCGTCGGTCAGCAGTTCGGCGGCGCCGCGAATGGCGGAGAGCGGAGCCTTGATTTCATGGGCCAGCGTCTGCGTGTAGCGTTCCACGTAGTCTTTGCCTTCGAGGGCGGTGCGCATCTCCTCAAACGCATGGCGGAGTTCGTCCACCTCGCGTCCCGCGAGACGCGGCAGCGAGGCGGGGCGGCCGTCGCGCACGGCGCGCGCATAGGCGGTGAGACGTTGGAGCGGCGTGGTGATCCACACGGAAAACGCCACGCCGGCAACGAGCACAAACGCGCCGCCGATCATGCCGCCGATGAGCACGCGATTGCGGGCCGCGCCGACGAGCTCGTTGATGTTGCGCGTGGGTTTGCTGACGGTGAGCACGCCGATGGTATCGCCGCCGGGACTACGGATTGGCGCGGCCACATAGATGGCGAGCGAGTAGTCCCGATCGGGATCGTCGCGTGTGGCGCGCGCACCGTATTCGCCGCGCAAGGTTTTTGAGACATCAAGCCAGCGCGAGTAGTCGGCGCCTTCGTCGCGTCCGTGGTCGGAGTCGTAACGCACAATGCCGTCCGCGCCGGTGACGTAGATGCGCAGGTCGATGTCGGTTTTGAGGATGGAGTAAATCTGCGCGTTGAAAACGCGATGGTAGGCCGTGTCGAAGAGTTGTCGCAGCGAGGTGGCGGCGAGCGGGTCGGAGGCGTTGGTGGAGGTGGCATCGGGCGTTGCCGCCACGCGTTGCTCGACGATGGCGGCGAGGATGTTGGCGGTGTCCACGAGCGACTCTTCCATCGACTCAAGATAACGCGGACGGATGCTGTCGAGTATCCAGCCAACGAGGTACAAATACCCGCCTCCGATAATGAGCAGGTAAACGAGAAGGATGCGGGTGCGAATGGTCACGGTGCGGTCGGTGGAGTTAAGCGATGACAGGCCGTGTCAGTGCGCGTGGGAGGTGCGTTTGTGGATGATGAGGCCGTTGCCGTCGGGGTCGGCGATGACGGCCATGCGGCAGACGGGGGTCTCGTTGGGCTCCACAATGAAGGTCGCGGCGTTTGCTCGCAGGTGGGCGATGGCCGCGTCGTAGTCCTCGACTTCGAGCGCGATGGAAGGACCGCTGCCGGGTTTCCACTCGGGGACGGACTTGGTGATGGCGAGCGTGTGCGCGCCCACATCGTATTCGATCCAGGAAAACTGCGCGTCTTCCCACACGGAGCCGGGTTTCAGGCCGAGGATTTGTTCGTAAAATTTCCGGGCGCGGGCGATGTCGGCGACGGGGTTGACGGTGAAGGCGTATTCAAGAACGCGGAGCGATGGAGCGGCGGAGGCCGCGTTGTTGTTGTGACCGTCCGTGGTGTTGGTGTCGGTGGAGTTCATGCAGGGGTAAACTCTGTCACCTTGGATGGGATTGGCCAAGAACAGGGTTTTGAGATGTGTGTTCTCCACGACAGATTAAATGTGCAATTGCCGGGGGCCGGATGTCATCGGCAGAATGGCCGGCTTTTGACATTATGAGCACTGACGAAAACGCCGGAACCGGCTCCCTCTCTCCGGAGGGCAAACACGGCGCGGCGGTTGAAACAGATGGGAAAATCCTCGGCCCGGCCGCGGCTCTCGTGGCGGCGGAAAGTGGAGGCGGCACACCCACTCCGCGGGCAGCGTCTCCCGAAGAGGCGTCGTTTATCGAAAAGGGCACCCCCGCCTTCCGGCGCACGGTGGCGGCGCTGTTCACCGCGGGCTTCGCCACCTTCGCCCTGCTCTACTGCGTGCAGCCGCTCATGCCGGCGATCGCCGCCGATTTTTCGCTGACCGCCGCCGCCAGCAGTCTCGTGCTTTCCGTCTCCACGGCGACGCTGGCCTTCGGCCTGATGGTGACAGGGCCGCTCTCCGACGCGGTGGGACGCAAGCCGGTGATGGTCACGGCGCTGTTTGGCGCCGCGCTCTGCACCCTCGGCAGCGCGGTGATGCCGGGCTGGCACGGCGTGCTGGCGATGCGGGTGCTTGTTGGCTGTTTCCTGAGCGGGCTGGTGGCCGTGGCGATGACTTATCTGAGCGAGGAAATCCAGCCGCAGGTGCTCGGCTTTGCGATGGGGCTCTACATCGCGGGCAATGCCATCGGTGGCATGCTTGGCCGGCTGGTGGCGGGCGTAATCGTGGACTTCGTTTCGTGGCGCATGGCCGTGGGATTGCTGGGCGTGCTGGCTCTGGGAGCGGCGATCACCTTCAAGCGCATCGTGCCCGATTCGCGGCATTTCCGACCCACGCCGTTGCGTTTGCGCACGCTTGTTGAGGGGTTCCGGGTGCATTTCCAGGATGCCGCGCTGCCGTGGTTGTTCGTCGAAGGGTTTTTGCTGATGGGCGGGTTTGTAACATTATTCAACTACATCACATGGCGGCTGCTCGCTCCGCCTTACAACCTGAGCCAGGCGGTCGTTGGCTTTGCCTCGGCGGTGTATTTGACCGGCATCTACAGTTCGGCGCGGGTCGGGGCGCTGGCTGACAGGCTGGGCCGCCGCCGGGTGCTCTGGGCGGTGATCGGCGTGATGCTGGCGGGCGCGCTTGTTACGCTGGCGAATTCCTTGTGGCTGGTGCTGGCCGGGATGCTGGTTTTCACGTTTGGCTTTTTCGGAGCGCATTCGGTGGCGAGCAGTTGGATCGGACGCCGGGCGCTCCGCGCGCGCGGACAGGCGTCGTCATTGTATTTGCTGAGCTACTACATGGGGTCGAGCATCGCGGGCACCAGCGGCGGTTTTTTCTGGCATCACTGGGGCTGGACGGGTGTTGGTTTGTTCATCGCGGGGCTCTTGCTGGCGGCGTTGATGGTGGCGCGGCGTTTGTCGCGCGTGCCGCCGCTGGCTCCGGCTGCCTAGAGCATTTTAAAGCAGTTTCGTTTAAGCTGTAGGCATTTGATACCTGGTAGGGACCAGAGCCCTAGAAATGATTGGAACAGGTGCGATTTGGTGCGATGTGGCGCGACTCGCCGCTAGTGCGTGAGTTACGAAAATAGCGAGACGGCGTTCCAAACATTTATCGGAAACGCCGCCCGAAGTGGCTGAGAAATGATTGAAACGGGTCAGCGCGCCGAAACAACCGACCCATTTGCCGTAAACGCGATCAGGCTTTGCTCCAGGATGTCGGCCGCACTGACCGGGTCGAGGGTCGCACAATAGGTCTCCACCTTGCGCATGAGGTCGTCGGGAGATGTGCTGGTGGCGATGAGCGCCTCCAACGGTGCATAGGTCTTGCCGAGGGCTTGCGCCAGGCGTGCAGCACCCGTGCGCAGGATGGCATCGTTGGCCTGATGCACCTGGCTATGCGGTCCATTGGCCCGGTGCATTCGGACCGACATGGGGAAAAAGCCGCCGCCGCCGACTGGCTCGGGCGCCAGATCACGCTCGATGGGCATCCCGAAGCGTTCGGAAAGGGTCTCAAGGCCGGCGTCCTGGACGCGCAGGCCGGCGGTTTTGAGCGAGGTCAGCCAGTCGGCAGTGGCCTTCATCTCGGCGACACTGATTGAGCCCCAAGTGGCAACAGGCTCGCGGCCGGCGAGTCCGTTGTATCGGAGAATGTCCACGAAGAGCTGGAAGCGGAGGGTGGTGCCAAGCCGGCGGGCGTCGCTCATGCGCTTGTCTTGGCGAATCCCGTCCTGCGCGGCGGCGACGCCGCTATTCATCCCGGTCGCCGAGGCATCGGATGAGAGAGTCTGCCCGAGGATGAGTTTGCTGATCTCGGCGTTGGCGACGCGATGGAAGGTCTCGAACGCGGAGCCGGCGTCGCTGGCGGCGGCCTGCTTGATCTCCACCTCCGTGCCGCGGCTCACGACCAAGCCGCCGGGCTTCGTCGCGAGGCTGAAGGCACGCTCCATGATGGACCGGGTAGCATCGTCGGCCTGGTCATACTTCCCCACCATGAAAGGGGTGCCGTATTTATCGAGGAAGCGCGCCCACCACTCGCGCCCCATCGTGCCAAAGAGCCACCAGAACACGAGCGAGCGCAAGGGGCCGCCCCAGTTGTCGGGCATCGTGAGCGAATGGCCGCGATGGATAATGTAGCTGGCGCCGTCAGCGACATGGCTGGTGCTGAGCGGGGTGCCCTGATCGTCGGTGTCGCGAATGCGGAGGGTGCCGTCGCTGAAATCGAGCAGGTCATGGGGGACGGGGACCAGGCTGGCGACTTCATAGCGGAGCGGGCGCCCGCCGATGACCGTCGTGCTCATGCGGAAGATTTTTTCCACGACGGCGACGGGATAGAGTGTGCTATCCAAGAGGTGCAGACAGGCGGTTTCCCAGTTGGGGAGGTTGCCGATCTGCGACTCGATGACCTTGGCGGCGAACTGGTCGTCGGGATTTTTTTTGTCGGCTGGCTGGATGCTGAGGGTGTCGCCGGTGACGGCTTCCTTGCGCTCGGAAAACCGGCCCTGAAGGTGGGAGTGAGAGGCGACGATGTCGCGATAGAGGGCGAAGAGTCCCCGGCAGTCGCCGCCCTCGGCATCGCGCAGGATGGAGGCGACGCGATCCATGTCCACGGAGGACGCGATTTCGTCATGCGTGCGCAGTGTGTGGAAGTTGGTGCGACGTTTGGTAGGGGGCGGAGGAGTCGGGAAAGCCTGTTGAAATGCGAGATCGGCGGTGGTCATGGCGGAAAAGATGTCAGATGGAATGGATACGGCGTCCGTGGCCGTGTTGGTGTTTGCGCAGGAGCGGGTTTCTGAGGCCGGGGCGGAAATCTCCGCCCATTTTTAGCGTGCCGACCCGAGCGGCGTTGGCCTGGGCGGGACCGCCCTGCGCCGTGAGAGCATGGATGGCGAGTTTGCAGCCGTCGAATACGTCGCCGTGGTCGCCGTCCTCGGCGACTTCCGCCTCGAAGGTGCCACGGTCGCGCGTCACTTGGCGGATGCTAGTTTTTATCCACTCCAGCGAAGGCAGAGCGACATAACCATCCTCGATTGTATTCACGAACAGATTACCGAGGTAGGTCTTGAAGTTCATTTCCTCGCCTTCGTAAACGAGGGTCTCGCTGCTGATGACGAGGTCCACGGGGATGAGGCTGGCGAACTCGCTGCGCAGATCGGTGGCGAAGAAGCGTTCGTTGGTCGCGTCGATGCAGAGACGACGCCCGCGAAGCCCGTGAGGCAGGCCGGTGATGACGGTTCGCAGGATGCTGCGGGTGACGGCCGGATTTTCCGTTTTCCAGCGCACGATCAGGCGCATGAAATGGGTGAACGACACCTGCTGATCGACCGCGAGCACGCTGGGGTTGCTCTTCTGCTTGGTGGTGGTGCCGAGGTCGAGCCCGAGGCCGATGCGAGGGTAATCGGCCGCAAAGCCATCTCGCCATCCCGCGGGCAGGATGTGTTCGACATTGATGGTCTTTTTCAGGCGGGCGGCCTTCATGCGAGCGGGGGACGGTGGGGGTTATTGCGCGCGGTCCACGCCTTGCGGCTTTTCAGCCGGCGATAACGCTGGCGCTTGATGAGGAGGTTGAGAACGACGTAGCGGGCGCGGTCTAGGCGATCCAGGCGCACGGCCCAGGCGATTTCGTCGTGTCGCGCGGGACGCGGCGCATTGAGAATGATGAGGTAGCGGGCAACGGCGCGATCCAGCTTGGTAATCATGCGATGACGGCCTCCGTGATGTTGACGCCGAGGCAATCGGGCTTGCCGAGGGCCATTGCGCGCAGGATAGCGGTGGTGCTGACGGCCGCCGTGCCGCCAGCGAGGAATTTCAGGGCGTAGTTACGATCCCAGCCGGCCTTGTCGAAGGCGAGGGCGCGGTGCTCTTCGGGCGTGATCGGCTCGCCGGTCTTGGGATGGTGGAGATGGATGCCGGCGGCCTCGCCGTCCCAAGCGTCGAAGCGGTGGACGAGCACGCCGGCCGGCGCGTCGTAGAAGTTGCCGAGGGGGTTGACCGGAAAATCCATCGCGGAAGGCGGCTGGAACAGTTCGAACGAGTAATGTTTGTCGTCCGGCGGCGGGGTGGTCGCCATCCACATGATGAACTCCGGGTTGGACTCCATGATTGGCATGACGGCTTCCAGTATGTCCTTCAGGCCGGGAATGCGCCCGACTTCATCCAGAAATACATCCCCCGTCCATCCCACGGCCGTCGCCGGGTTTGGAGCCACGACACGCGAGCGGCTGTAGCTGGTGCGGTCGTGGTAGATGCGGGTTTCCAGTTTTTGATGCTCAAACAGGTCGCATACGGCGTCGAAATCGAGGCCATCCGCGTTGGTCGTGAGCAGGAGGTTTTTGTCTTTCGCTATCTGGCGAAACTTTTCCATCACCTTTTGCCAGACCTCCGCTTCCTTGCGGATAAATTCGGAACCAAGCAGGATGCTGGCGGAGCCGAATACACACAGGTGGTTTTTGCGAAGGATCATCCGTGACAAGCCTTTGCTTGCCAGTGTGAAGCTCTTCCCCAACTGGCGGCGCCAGAGAAGAAACAACATGCGTATCACCAACCAGAATACACGATTCTGGCAGCCGCGGAAACTGATGAGGGGATCGGGCTCGTCCATTTAGATTTCCTCCGTTTGGGCAGGCGGTTTGCCGAAGATGAGTTCGTGCAATTTTTCCATTTTGACTGCCTGCGGTGCCGGGCTGTCGGCAATTTCGCGGGCACGCTGATCCTCATGCCACTTGAGGAAAAGTTCACAGGTGGTCCGCTGGAATTTTGCTTCGTCCAGAGCCAGGCGCCGGTCGTTTTGTTCCAGCCGACGTTCGTTCTGATCCGTGGTGCGCTTCGCGGCCTCGGCTTTTTTGGCGTCGGCTTCGGCGCGCTTTACCCGTGCCAGGGCATCGAGGAGGGAGAGGTAGGTTTCGGGTTTCTGGCGGAGCAGGTTTTTTTGGGCCTCGATGTCGAGGGATTCGAGCACGAGGAGCATTTGCCCGCCGGCGATGCGCGCGGCCCCTTCAGTGGGGCTCATACCCTCCGCGAGTTTCAGGCTGAGAGCAGCGAGGTCGCGTGTCGTTTCCACCTGTTCGCGTCGCTTAATCCAGTCCTGGTATCCGCCTTGGCGCCACTCGCTGAGGTTTTGTGGTGTCACCGGCTCCTCGCCGAAATGTTCGTCCAGCACGCGCAACACGGTCTCCTGGGTGTTGAGCCAAGGCAGGATTTTGCTGCCGGGCTCGCCATCGAGAAGGCGACGGTTGATCTCGTCGCGGATGACGCGGGGAAGGCGGGCGATCTTACCTTTGCGGGCGGGTTCGGACATGGCAGATCAGGGAGCCGTATTGGCGTGGGTATTGGAGGGGCGTGCGCGAACCAATGGCACATTCAGCACCTTGCCGAGCCACCGGAAAACCGACGACGCGCAGTCAAACACCAGCGCGAACAGGTTTATTGCCGGGAGGGTGGCGATGATGATATGCCACACGATGAAACCCACCGTGAGTTCCGGCCGATAAAAAGGCTTCGTGCTGGCCTTCACGTCGATCCGGTATTTGTCGATTATCCGGCAAATATAGGTAGCCGAACAGACGGTCAGTGGTATCCAGTATGTGTAGATGGCCAGCAGCCCGTTGAATTGGTAGTTTTTAATCCATTCAATCATTGTGATTCCTTGTTTTGTTCACGCGCTTCGGCCAGCGCGGCGGCGAGCGCCCAGACTTCGCGCTCGCGCGCGGCGTAGCGTTCTCCTGAGTGCCAGAGTTCATCCACTTGCGGTGTGTATAGACCTTCCGCTGTCTGGATTGGTCTTCCTTTTAGGAGATGCAAGATGGGCGGCTGATAGAGCGTCCGCTGCGACGCGGCGTTTGATGAGCAGCCGCTGGTGCAGAGCATCAGCGCGCTCGTGATCGGCAGGATCAGTGCTGCGGCGTAGAGTTGTGATTTCATTTTCGAGGGCTTCGCATTCTCTCTCGATGCGGTCAGGGTAGCGCAGCGCATAGATATAAAGCGCGGCCGCAGCCGCGCGAAAAAACCATTCGAGCGCACCCCACATCGTTGCCGGTGGTTAGTTGTCGGTGGTGGTGTCGCTGACTTTTTCGCCGCTCTTTTTGCGAGCGACGATAACCCAGATGACACCGACGAGAGTGGCGGCCGCGCCGGCGCCCGTGACGATTTCCGTGCTGGTAGCCAGCCCGGAGCTGGTGAGAAAGCCGCCCCCGAAGGTGAGGACTTGCTGAATGAGTTTGATGATCGTGTCTTTGCTCATGGTATTGTATTTTTACTTACGTGGGAACCGCCGGAGGCGCACCGTCCTCCGGCGGGTTATGCTGCATTGGTAATCCCCGCACGGCGTTGCGGTGCGCACAGCGTCGCGCGGGAAGGTGATTTTATTTCTCGGGGCAGGCGGCGAGGCCGGCGGGGGTGATCTGGTAGTGGAGTTCGTCGGTGACGGGGTCTTTGATGGAAGATGCCAGGCCGCGCTGGCAGAGCGTGTTGATTTCATCGCACACCTGGCCGAGCGTGACTTCGTAATCGAGCAAGGCGGAGCGGATGACGCGGGAGTGGATGACGCGGGCGGGGAAGGCCAGTTGCCTGGCTCGCGCCAGCACAATGAGAGTGGCGGTGCGGAGGTCGTTTTTCTGTTCGGCGGTCAGGTGCATGGGAGGAGGGTCAGCGTTGTTTGAGGCGTTCGTTGAGCTGGTCGCAGGTGCCCTTGAGGTTGCCGAGGGAGTTTTCCACCTGGCGGAAATTGTTGCTCACGGTGTCGCTCAAGGCCCGGATGGTGTCGAAAATCTCACGGTTGGATTTGGCGGAGTAGGAGCGTTGCGCGGCGAACGCCTCCTCGTGTTTTTCCTCCAGTCGGGCGATGCGCTCCTCGTTTTTCCTTACCAGTTCGGTGAGCGCGGCAATGGAGGAGGTGACTCTCCCCAAATCGACATCGACGGGCGGCTGACGCCGGCGGCGTTGGATAAAACCATCCACCTTGTCGGCGAGGGTGACGAGCGTGAGCAGACCGACGACCAGCATCCCGAGAAACCAGGGGTCGGGCGTATGCGGTGCGGCGATGTCGCCGAGGGCGGCGAGCGGAAGGGCGGCGAAGAAGAGGAACGCGGCGACAATGGACATGCGGCCCGCACGGTCGCAAAAAAAAGGCGCCGACGCCTAGCAGGCGTGGCGCGCTTGATGGGGTCTGGCGCGGGGATGCGGGGTTATTTCGCTGGCGGAGGCGACATGGAGAACGCCCGATACTGGGCAGTGATGCGTGACCCGCCAGGGTATGTGAATGACTCGATTGTCCCGGCAGGATAAACCACTACGCTGATCTTGTCGCCCTCCCCCAATTTTCCCCGGTCGGGGTAGTCGCGGATGCAGAAAGTGCCGTAGATGCTGGGAGGGGGAGGCGGGGATGCCGACGCGGGCGCGCGTGGGGGCGCGTAGGCTGCGGACCCTCCGCCGATCTGCGCCAGTCGGTCCGCTCTTATGGGCCTTGGAGGAGGAGAATAGGGTTCCTCACAATAGATGAGGACACCCTCCACCCCGACTCCATCCACCCGCCCGAATAATGTCACCCGTGTTTTCTCCAGTTCTGCCAGACGCGCTTTCTCTTTTTCCTCTGCGGCGTATTTGGCCCGGGTGGCCTCCTGTTGCGCGGTGTAGCTGGCGGCCTTTTCGGAAGAATAGCCCAGACGTTCCTGCACGTCCTTGGGGAGCTGGTCCAGAGGGACAGACGACATCCCGTCTGCATGTAGCACCGCGGCCAAAGCCGGCGTGTGGTTTAGTATCTTCGCGTTTTTCAGCACGCGGCCGTCAGCAAGTGTGATATCTTGCCGCTCCGGCTGCGGTGCGGGATCGGCGGCAAATGCGGCGCAAGCCAACGCGAGGGACGCCGCAGTGAGGGTGAGGAATCGGGGAATGTTCATGCGGTCTTTTTAGATTTAGCCATCTCGTCATTCAAGTGTTTGCGAAGCCTTGGAATAACGAAATTAGCGAATCCCCATTTTTGATTGATCGTAAGAGTGGGGTCGGCCTGGACCTGCTCAAGTTTTGATATGAGCTCTGTCAGGGGAAGATGCTTGATAAAAAGATCCAACAGCGCATCGGGATCTTTTGCCAAGGGGGTGGGAGTTCCCTCCGAATGCTCACTTTTTGATAACTCTTCGTTGAGTCTGCTCACAAACTTACTGCTTGGTCGTCGGCCATTTTCAATCATGGAAACATAATTTCGAGATACTCCCAAGAGTGAGGCAGCTTGCGACTGACTTAACCCATGCTTTTCCCGAAGGCGTGCTAACATTTTTTGAGGATTTGCTAACTTTTCGTTTGACGTGCTCACTTTTGGAAGAAATGTGAGCATCATGATTAATGCCGCAAGAACGCCGGGCGAGCCTAAACGCTGGGGGAAGGGTTCCCTCCGTTTCCCGGGCATCGTGGCCGATGCCCGCACCCTCGGAGTCACCTACAGTCACTTGTATCGCGTGTTGACCGGCGACCGCAAGAGCCCGCTCCTCGCCCGCTACCAGGCGCTGAAGGAGGGCCGGTCATGAAGAGCGGGCTTCGTATCACCCGGCTGAAATTCCAGCCCATAGGGAACGGGCACATGCTGGGACTTCGGCTGCTCGGATGGTTTTCTGACTCGGTTGAGTTTAAGACATTCCATGTCGCGGCAGCCCTGTTTCTTCTATGCCATCCGGAGAAGGAGGCCGCGCACCTTTTCGATGACGGGTGGGATGCTTTTGCGGCACGGGTCAGGCAGTCTGCCGACAATATCCTGCTCTCCGACTTCCGCCGAATCGCAGCCGATCTGTCCAGGCATCTTCGTTCAACAGTGAGCAGGCTCCGCCAGCAGGAGGGCCGGTCATGAGCACATTTGCGGAACGTATTGGCGTGGTCATGCGGGCGCGCAAGATTTCAGCCGCCGATCTGGTGCGCCGGCTCGGATGCTCATCGGGCACCGTGAGTGCGTGGTTACATGGGAAAAGCATCCCGCAGCGTCGCACGCTCAATGCGCTGGCAGGCATTTTGGGTGTGTCTGCCAAGTGGCTGGAATCCGGCACGGCTCCGGGTCTGCCCAGCGTATCTCTGGAAGACTACCAGGCGCTGCTGAAGGAGCTGCGCGAGGCGGAAGCGGCCTGGGTCGCCTTCAGCCGGAAATTCCAGCGCTCGCTGGGGTTTTTTGAGGGGTATTTTGCGCAGCTCGCCCGAGCTCGCCCACCCGGGTATTCAGTCCCTCCACCTCGCCCTGCAACTGGCCAATCGCCCGTTCAAGCGGGAGCAGATTCTGCCACGACACCTCCGGTTTCGGCAACGCCTGCATCTCCATGCGCAGTTCAAAAAGCTGCTGTTCCAGCGCAGCCACGCGCTTCTGCAAGGAAGAAAGGTCGTCGCTCATGACCCCGACGCCATCACACCGCCGCCTCGGCCGCAATCCCTACGTGTCGGGCATCGCCGCCCGCGATGCCGGGCAGGCCATCGACGCCTGCCCCGTCACCCCGCGCAGCCGGTTTTACCGGCTTTGGCGCTCCGGTTGGGCCGATCGCGACAGTTTCCTCCGTTCCCCCGCCTGCGCCGCGCAACGCGTAGCGGGACGCAATTTCCCCCTCTGATTTTTACGCCATGACCACGACGACACCTGCAACCACGTATCGCCAGATGCCGATGCCGGCGGATTTTTGCACGGAGGCCGAAATAGCCCTGCACCGGGAGTGGTTGGCCCTGCCCGGGACGACCCGCATGGAAGCCGAGCTGGTCGAACTGAAACGCCAGCTCCGGGCCAAACACGCGGAGATTCGCAAGGCCAAGGCGGCCACATCCCGCGCCGCGGATCGTTTCATCGCCACGCCGGGCGGAGCCCGGTGGTGGAAAGCCTGGTTGGCTGCCAGCCGCGAGAACTGCCTCTGCCGCACCGCCCATGCGGGCGAGACGCCCGCGCCACGCCAATCCGCCGCCGCCTGATTTTTTCCCATGTCAGAAAATACCACTACAAAGCAATTCACGTTCCTCCCTGCGGAACTCACCGAACATCCCATCCTCGCGCATATCCCGGTATGGGCGAACAACGAGCCGGAGTTTCAAGCTCTGGTCTCCTCCGTGCGCGAGCGCGGATTCGACTACCCGGTGCTCATCACCTCCGAACGCCGCATCGTTGACGGGCGCAACCGTCGCAACGCCGCCGCCTTTCTTGGCATTTCCGTTCCCTGCCGGATCGTTGATGCGTCGGAGGTGGCGGAGGTCGCTATGTCGTCGCTCGCCAATCGCCGGCACCTCCCAAAATCGGCGCTCGCCTACCTCTTGGCTCCCATGCTTAAGCCCGCTGTCGCCGAGGCGAAAGCCCGGCAAATGGCCAACCTGAAATCCGGCAAAGCTCCCGAGCGTTCGCTCAGCGAACGCTCGGGGAAAACTGTCGAATCTCTTGCCGACGAACTCGGTCTAGGACGCACCTTTCTCTTTCAGGCGCTCGACCTCCACAAACGCTTTTCGGAAAGCCCGAAGCTGCGTGAACAGTTCGAGCACCGGATTATCAGCGGCGAACTCGGTCTCGGCGGAGCCATCCAGGCCATCGCTGGCAAGCTGGCGACGGAGGGAAAAAACAAAGTCACCAGTTCTCCCAAAAATCTCATTGAGGAGACCCTCAAGAGCCTGAATACGCGCTGGCAGTATTGGGAGAAGATCAAGCAGCCGGAGCGTGAGGAACTGACCGCCAAGGTCGTGGTAAGCGCCGTTTCATGGCCGCGTGAAGTTTGCGCCGCCACCGCTGCCGCCTGGCGAAAAGAGGGCATCATCGGATGAAGCGGAAACGAATCTCCACGCTCAGAAAAGCCGCTCTGGTGCGCCTGCTCAACGCGGCCACGAAGGGCGGGATGTCGCTCAACGAAGTCGCCCATTGTCTGGGCATTTCCGCCACCAACCTGTGCCGCTGGAGGAGAGACGTAGCAAAATGACCGATACACCCGCAACGCCCGATCTCGCCCCCGCCGCCGTTACCGTGCCGGACGGCGGCCCAACGCCCTTCCAGTTGGAGGAGGCGCAGCGTCGCCGCACGCTGGTCGAGGCGTTGTCCCGGTATCCCTCGCTCAAGGCCGCCGCCGCCGCGCTCTGCGAGCCGGTCGCCAATCTTTGCCGCTATCGCAAAGCATGGGACGGCTCGCTCGCCTCGCTCATGCCCGCCGGCGCCACCGGACGCCCTGCCGTGGCGCTTGCTCTCCGCGACGACGAAATCGGCATCGCCAAACGCTTCCTCCTCAAAACGGAATCCCTGCCCCTCGCCCTCGAATACCTGGCCGACTCGCCCGATTGCTCGCACGCCACGCGCGATCTGCTCAACCGCTACCGGGAAAAACGCGACTACCCGCCGAGCCTCGTCAAGGCCGTCCGCTTTACCGAGGAGGAGTGGGAAAATTTCCGGGGCAAGAAGCACGCGCAGGGCGTCAGCTACACCACCCGCCGCGGCATGTTTGAGATTTTGGAGGACGGCACCCGCCGCGAGATTGTCAGCGGCGACATCATTGAGGCCGACGACGTATCCAGCGACGTGCCTTACTATGTGGTGTTCCCGGACGGCACGTTTTCCGTTGGCCGCCAGCTCCTCGTGTTCCGCGATCTGCGCAGCGGCAAATGGCTTTACGCCTGCGCCGTGGCCCGCGACCGCGACAGCTACCGCGCCGAGGACATCGTGCGCGCCGCCCGCTGGCTGGTGGAGGCGCACGGCCTCCCCGCCTGCTTCCGTTTCGAGCGCGCCGCATGGGAGAGCGAAATGATCCTCGGTCACAAGCAGGCGGACGGCACCCGCTGGGGCGGCCTGCATCAGCTCATCCCGGTGCAGACGATGTTTTCATCCAACGGCAAGGCCAACATCGAAGGCGGCTTCCGCATGTTGCACAAAGTGATGGGCGTCGAGGGCGTCCGCATCGGCAAAACCCGCGGCGAATACGAACAGCCCACCGCCGACATGCTGGCCGTCAACGAAGGCCGCAAGCACCCGGCGGACTGCGGATTCATCCCTTGGGAAAAGCTCCTCGCCGCCCTCGAACGTTCTTTCACCAAACTCAACACCCGCGCCCGCTACGACCGCCACACCGGCGAGCACGTCGCCCCCGATGACGTGTGGTGGCGCGACATGCAGGCCCGCCCCGGCCGGCGCCTCCCCGCCTGCCCGCCTGATCTGTTTTATCATTTTCTCCCCGTCAAACGCCTCGTGTCCGTGGGTGCGGTAATGGCCGGCCATGTCCAGGTGAGCGTCAACGGCTACCGTGTCCCCTTCTACTTCCGCTGCGCCGGCGAGGGCATCCCGTATTTGGAACGCCAGCACAAGGTCTGGTGCTGCTTCGATCCGCACGAGGCCGCCGCCGGCGCCGTCATTTTTAACGCCGACACCAGCCCGCGCAATCGTGCCGGATACCGTATGTTTGAACGCCTCTTCACCGCGCCGCCCGGTGATGATCGTCCGCAAATCGACCACCGGCCCGCCGGCCAGCGCGGCGAGGATGCCGACGTGGTTGCCAAAAAAATCCGCAACACGCAGGTCCGTGCCGCCGGCACGAGCATCGGCGTCTTCGGCGCCGGCGCGCGCCGCGTGCAGCATACGCACGACGGGCGCGGCAACGTGGCCCGCGTGGAGAGCGGCGCGCCGGCCCGCTCGCAGGCCCCGCGCGCCGACCTTGCGCAGCCCGTGCAACCCGTGCGCATGGCCCGTGCGAAGGCCGCGCCCGTCGTGGTCGAAGACCTCGATCTCGCCACGTCCCCGGCATCCGGCGTCCACCGTCCCGCGTCCCTCTCCGACACCCTCGATTACTCCCTCTCCGCCTTTGCCGCACCCCGTTCCGGCAAGACCTCCCCCGCCGCTGCTTCGGCCCCCGCCGTCGTTTTTGAAGACCTCGATTGACCCTTCACGTATCCAACACACCATGACCATGACAGACACACCCACCCTCCCCACCGTCACTGCCGACGATCTCGACAAAGAGCAATCCGACACCGTCACCCGCGGCCCCCTGGGACGCGCCTCAGTCAAGTTTTATATCCCCGGCGACAAAATTCACATGGTCACGGCTGACCTGCCAGTGCATCAGCGCGAGGCCATCCGCTGGGCCGCCGGCTTCTGCCGGTCGAAAAACCTGTCTCACGTCGAATTTGCCGCCCTGCTCAAAAAGCCCGATGGCGAATCCTACCACAAGGACAGTGTTTACCACATGTTCACCGGCGGGCGCACGGAAACCGCGTTGGCACCGATGGTCGAAGCCATACAGCGACTGCGGAAAATCGAGGACCAGCGCGCTGCCATCGTGCAGAGCGCCTTTGTCGAGACGCGCCTGGCGAAACGTATTTTCGACCTCTGCCGGCGCGCCCTCATTCACCAGAAAATCCTGTTCGTTTTTGGCGACTCACAGATCGGGAAGACCTGGTCGCTCGAAGAGTATGCGCGGCGCCACAACCACGGTGAGACAAAGTATGTGCGTGTCCCCGCCGGAGGCGCGATCACGGCCTTTGTGCGCGAATTGGCCGCCGTGCTTGGCCTCGGTTATCGCATGAGCCCGGACGATCTGAAGCGGGCCATCATCAACTGTTTTGACAGTCGGATGCTCCTCGTCGTGGACGAATGCGAAGAGTGCCTGAGCGAATGCGGGAGCGCCCTGCGCAGCACGGGCATTCTGAATTTTGTGCGCGAAATCCACGACCGGAAAAAGTGCGGCGTCGTCCTCGCCGGCGCGAACATCTTCCGGGAGCGGCTGTATCATGGGAAGCACACGGGCTCCATGCAGCGGCTTGTCCGCCGCGGCATGATCCCGTTGCAGCTCCCCGCCGTGTCCAGCAACGCGGACCTCGCCGCCATTGCCGCCCACTACGGACTTCCGCCGATCCCGGATCAGGAACTCGGCATCCGCGTGACCGTCGTCGATGACGATGGCAATGATCGGCGCCTGGCACTCACCAAAAATCCGTTTGCACTCCAAACGGAGGTGAACCGGGACGACGGTCTGGGCCGATGGTGCATGATCCTGAAGGAGGCCGCTGATCTGGCCCGGGAAAAGGGCAAAGCTCTCTCATGGGGATTCGTGCTACATGCCTGGCACAATTTCAAGGAGATGGAGAGTCTCACGCCCGACCCGATGCAAACCATCGGAGAGGAGGCCGCGTGATGAAAAAAGCACGCCACGCCCAACCCTCCCGCCTGCGTCTGCCCTCGGGCACCATCCCCGAGATGCGCACGCGCCTTTGCGGCCTCCTCGGGCATCTTGGTTCCCTCAGCGAACAACTGACGGTGATCGAGCAAATCGTCCGTAATCCCGATACGTGCGTTGCCACCGACAACACCGCCATCTCCATCGCCCTCGGCACATGCTGCGGCGACGCCGTCGAACTGGCCGTCGAAGCCGACGCCCTCGCCGAGGCGCTTAATGAGTTGGAAACCCTCTGCGCATGAACCCCCCGCTCCCGCTCTCCCTGCCCGACGCCCCGCCGACGATCACGCTGCCACGGCGCACGCTCGCCCTGACCTTCGCCAACGCCTTCGCCGCCGGCTTCTGCACCGCCCTCCTGATCACCCTCCTCTTCATCCTCCCGTAACTCACACACCGCCATGCCTAAAATCGAAGTCAACAAAGTCGCCGAAATTCTGAAGCGCAACGAACTCGAACCGCCCGTCATGCGGGCGATCATCGAAGAAATGAACGCCCTCGTGCAGCCCGAAGTGGACGAGGAAACGCCGCCCGCCGTCAAAAAACAGTGGTGCATCCTCATCTCCGATCCCGAGGGCACGCTCCCCGAAAACGATCTTGTCGGCTGGGTTCTTCAGATTCCCGAAAACGAAAGCGTCCTCACCACGCAGGAACGCATTCACCGCGCCGCCTACGAGTTCAACACTACAAAGAAAGGCCGCATGTTGCCCGCCGAAACGATGGGCGACGCCATCGAAAACATCCCGGCCAAGCACTTCAAAGAACAGCAAGTCTGGATCAAGTCCAAGACCCCCGTGCTCATGCTCCGCACCGACAACGAAATCCCGATGGAGAGGAAGGAATAACGCACGCGGAGACGCGGAGGCGCGGAGAAACTCAATTCTGAAAATTCTGTTAATTCTGTCCAAAACAAAATCACCCACCATGTCCACCATCGCATCATCCGTGACGCCGCTCGAATTGATCGACGTTCACACCAAAGCCTACGCCGAAGCGCGCCGCGTTTTGAACGAGCGCGTCAACGCCCTCGAAGACGAAATCCGCGACGCCCAACGTCGCAAACTGCCCGGCATCAAGACCGCGCTCGCCGTCGCCGCCGACACGCAGGCCACGCTGGCGGCCGTCATCCAGCAACACCCCGGCCTCTTCACCAACCCCAAGACGATCACCCTTCACGGCATCAAAATCGGATTTCAAAAAGGGAAGGGAAAACTCGTTTGAGAAGACGACGAAAACACCGTCGCCCGCATCGAAAAAATGTTCGGGCTGGATGCGGAGACTTACCTCATCATCAAGAAAAAGCCCTCTGCCACCGCCCTGGGCAATCTCGACGCCAAAGACCTCGCCAAACTCGGCATCACCAGCGAGCAGGCCGGGGAGCAAGTCTTCATCAAACACTCCGACAGCGCCGTCGATAAGCTCGTCAAAAAGCTTCTCAAGGAAGGTGCCGTCGAAGAGGCCGAAACCTGAACCACCCACGGCGTCCCACGTCCTGCGTCCCAAATCCAACCCACCATGACCCTCTTCACCAACGACCAGAAAGCCCGCGTCGCGCAGCTCGCGCGACGCGCCTACGACGCGCAGCCGGACCGCGAGGAGTTCGAGCTGATCAACTCCCATCTCAGCAAGACCGCCTGTTTTGAGGAGTGGCGCAAGTGGCAGACCGGCAAGGCAACTGGTGGCGTGCAGTCGCTACGCGAGTGTGTATCCGAACTCCACTACCTGCCCTTGCTCGCGCATTTTTCCGACATGCTCGGCGAGTCCGGCCGCGCCCTCAACATGCTCCTCCGCCACGCCGAAGAAGGTCGCATCCGTGTCTTCTTCAAACTCCAAGAAGCCCTCGCCGAGCGCGATCTGAACGAAGGTTACGCCGCCGCCATCTGCCGGCGTCAGTATAAATGCGACCTCGGCGACGCCGAGGAAAAGCAACTCTGGCACCTGTTTTTCACCATCAAAAACCGCCGCAAGGCCGTCGCAAAACCCGCGCGCAAGGCCCCGCATTACGTCCGGGAAAACCTCGGCACACTCACCACCTCCGACGACGGAAACCCGTTTTGAACCACTAATACACACTGATGAACACTAATAAAATCCGGTCCGAATTAGTGACCATTAGTGATCATTAGTGGTTTAAAAATCCGAAACATGAATACACGAAAAACCAGAAAAGCCCATCCGGCCCGGCCCGCGCCTATCGGCTACCTCATCCTCACCAAAGACGGTCAGCCTGCCGCCGCCGCCATCACTGGCGTGCGCGGCGTGTCCTCCGACTTTATCAAACTCTTTCCCTCCTACGAATCCGCCCGTCGTATCGCCCGCCGGTCTGAGCGCGCCATTCTCGCCATGCGAGGCTCGATCTTCGGCAACTGGGAAAAACTCTCGGCACTCACTGCCGCGCTCCCCCTCCGCGTGCAGCCCGTCCACGGCAAACACTCTGCCTGATTTCCGCTTTTCCAAAAATGACTCCCGCCGACATTCGCAACGACCACCACGCCGCTCGCCGCGACGGACACGCCGCCAACCGCGCCGCCGTGCTCGCCGGCCTGCGCGCCTACGGCCCGTGCGACACCCGCGCGCTCGCCGAGTCAATGCAGTGGGATGTCCTCGCCGTCCGTCCCCGCGTCACGGAGCTGGTGCAGGCGGGGCTGGCCGTGCTCGACGGCCGCAACGACAACGGCGGCATCTACCGCGCCGCCACCCCCGGCGAAGCGCAGGCGACTATCCGCTCCAAGCTCCAAGCTCATAGCTCACAGCTCATAGCTCCAAGTGTCCAAACCTCCTTCCCGTTTTTCTCCGTCAACCGTCGCCACTACTAAACAAATGAGTAGCCTCACGAACACTCCCTCGCTCATTCCCGTCGTCGGCGCCAGGCCGGGCGTCATGGTGGAAGTGATACCGGGAAAAAAGTATCTGCCCCTGTCGGAGGACTCCGTTCCGCCCGTCGCCGTGGCGGAGTCCGTGCCTGCCGGCGATGGCACGTGGCGCTGGATGGCTAAAATTTGCCCGCAATGGGTGAGCATCACCAAGCGCAACCTCGCGCGGCTGGGCATCGGCATTTCCGTGCAGGGGATGCGGCGCCTCTGCACCGCCGGTTTTGTCCAGGCACGCCAGGTGACGCCCGGTTTGTATCAATTTTCCTACCACGGCTACCTCGCACACGAAGAGGCAACCGCAGACCCGGAGTTTTGGGAACGCACTGAACCGGGTCAGACCCTCAGTAACCGCAAGCGCTACAGCGCCGCCATCGGATGAAACCTATCGGACAACTTTTGGCCGATGACCACGACATGGCAACGCAGCGCGCACGGGCGCAACTCGCGTCCGCCCATGTGGCCGGCCTCGCCGCCGCCGAAACCGATCCGCAACTCCCTCACGAACAGCGTCGCTACCATGTGCGGCTCGCCATGACGGCCTTTCGCGAGGCGGTCGTTACGGCCACCACGTCGGAGGAAGCCATTCGCCTGGCCGTGGCCGCCGCCAACGATGGATCGGCCATAAAACCCGGCCTGCTTTTCCACACCACCTACACCCCCTATTCCGTCCGCCTGTATCGCTGGGGCAAATGGCATGACCTCCCCTGTCACGACGTGGCCCCTCCCGCCATCACCCGCGAAGTCCACGGAAAAACCGCCCGCTGGGAGGCGGAGCGAAAACCATGAAACCGAAATGCGAAAACGTGACGCCTCTCGATATGACGGATGATCCCGAATATCAGGCTTGGGTCGAGAGCATGGCTCAACACTGCCGATGCCGGTCTGGTGATGTGCCGTGCGCAGGTGTGCTCGCAGGCGGACTCTGCGACGAAATCGACGACAGCGCAGACCAATGGAACTACGACGACAACGAGCTATGAGAGGCCAATACTCACGCAAACCCGCGCCGCGCACCATGTCCGCCGAAATGGATAAATGGGAACGCGAACAACAGAGAAAACACACCTACGAGAAGCGCGTTCATCGCGACGTGAAGACGCTGATCCGTGAGGTGAGTAACCCAAAAACCTCCGACGCGCAACGTTCGGAGGGATGAATTGTTACGCGTATTTTAATAAAGGATACAAAATTATGATCTATAGAGTAAAAGGATTTAAGGATGGTGTGGAGGTCGGATATGTCACCGTTCACGCCGCCAGCGCAACAAAGGAGCAGATTGAGGCTGATGCAGAGACAGTGCTAAAGGATGCCGATATTGGTCACGACTCATTCGAGGTTGAGGAAATGCCACCTCGTGAACATGGCTGCCCGTGGTGCAGAGGAGATGACGGTCAGCTGTCTTCTACGTGCTCCCGCTGCGGTCGGAAACTAGACCCTCAGCGTAACCCGGAGGTGCGACATGGCGAATGACAATGAGACATTGGCGCGACCGGCTGGTTCGGTGGGCTGGAAGGAATACCCTGACCGCGCTGGTTGGTGGATTATCGAATTTGCATCCGGCAAACGTGAAATCTGCAAGGTTGGGACATCCATCCGTCACGGTTGTCTCTACGTCTGGCAAGGTGGCTGGGGTCACCTCGCCCCTACACTCAATGGCCGTGCCTTTGGCCCATTTCTATCACGCAGGAAGGCCAGCACATTCACTCCACCGAACACCCCGAATGACGCGCCGACAGGTCGCGTCGAGTGAAAGGTTCGGCCATGTATCCAATGACAAAGGGACAAGCATATCGGGCATTTCTAAAGCGTCCGAAGATCCGGCCAGCTCGGCCGCTCTCTTCCGCAGCCAAGCTGGCGCTCTCATACATCGGAGATGATTGGGGAAAGGTGCCGCATTGTATCAAGGCGTCACATATCGCCGTGCTCATTCGGCAGGGTCACATCGAGCACCGCTGGCCCTCCGACATCTTAACTCGCATGGCAACTGGCTCTGTCCCTTGGCTGCGCGAAGGCGAGATACGGCGCCGGCCGAACAAGTGATTCTCCCAACCCCTCTTCGTATATCATGACCGAAACCGACTACAAAAATGCAATGAGTGCTTGGTGGAGCACTGACTTCACGTTTCCCATTCGTGAGGACGAATTGCCGCGCGTGGTCACACCCGCGTTCCTCGAAGTGCCGCGCGGAGATTACGGATGCCCCATTCTCGCCGCCCTTGCTCGCGTCGAACGCCTCGCTGCCAGGCTTGCGGATGCGTGCGACACCGTCTCCCGCGTCTCTTACGGTCCTTGCGATGCCTTCGAGTTTGAGTGCGCCCATCGTTGCCGTTGCGCCCTCGCCGAGAGCGAAAGGGAGCAATGCCAGACCCTCCTTCTGCGCGGACACGCCCGCAGCATCACCGCCTATTTGCGTGGTCAAAAGGAAAATTCCTATCTGACACGGAGGCAGAAAAGCGCCGCCGTTCGCGCCGCCTCCCTCATCCATCAGTTCGCCGACGCCATCGACACCCTCCGCGCCCGTTCCTTTGCCGCATTGGAGTCCACCCGCCAGCGCGTTTGTGCATTGCCCGTGCATTGTCAGGAACCCGCCTCCGTCCCAATGCACGGCACAACGCGCACCCCTGAAAAACACCCCGCTTAAATTCGATTTTCATCCACCCATTTTTCACGATCCCGTGCCTACCTTCCTCTTCACGCCATCGCCCAACAAGGACGCCGCCAAGTTCATCAAGGACAAGGCGGCCGTCTCGCGCAGTGTCTTCGACGGGCTGCTGCCAGAACTGCGCGGGCTCGCCTACACCATCACCGGCGTCGAAAGCATGGCGGTCTTGAAAAAGACCCGCGATGCCATCGCGAAGCTCCCGGCGGGTGGGGATTGGGATGCGATCAAGGCAGGCATCGCCGGCGACATTTGCCCTTGGCTCGGCGACGGCGCGGAGAAACGCGCCGAACTGTTGCTCCGCGTGCATGGCTATTCCTCGTATTCCGCTGCCCAATACCAAGTGATGGATCGCCAGCGCGATGTGTTTCCCTTCTGGCAGTATCAGAGTGCGGATGACGAGCGGGTGCGCGACACACACGCCGCTCTGGACGGAAAAGTTTTCCCGGCAAACTCGTCATTCTGGCAGTCGCACTATCCACCCTGGGAGTTCGGTTGCCGTTGTTTTGTCACTCCGCTTTCGGAGGATGATGTAGCCGATCTCGAAAAGGCGGATGCCAAAAAGCCGCCCGAGGCCCGCCGCGTCGTGAAGGGCGCGAATCTGGAGATGGCCGAAAAGAGCGGTGTATTATATAGTGTAGCGGAGGGCGGCGTCCCCCGGCAACTCGACGTGCGCAGCCCGCGGGAAAAATTCGGCGGCTCGGGTTTTTATCACAACCCCGGCGACCTGCATCTGGATTTCGATGGGTTGCAAGCCCGCTATGCCGACACGCCGGAAATCTGGAAAACCTTTGAGTCCTGGTCGCAGGGCACATCTCTCGGCAAGGGCCGCGGTTCGGTTTGGGATTGGCTCCAGCGCAAGCTCCCGACCGCGACGCCGGCGGACGGCTGGCCCGATCTGGAAAAACTCAAGGAAGTCCGCCCGCTGGGCGGCTCGACGGGCGCGATGCTCGTCCAGTCGCAGGACGGCCGCCGGTTCGTCCTGAAGCGCGGCAATTCGCCGGCGCACGTCCAGGAGGAAGTGCTGTCAGACGAACTCTATCGCGCGCTCGGCGCGAACGTCCCCGCCGCCAAACTCTACACCGACAAGGCCGGAAAACCGGTGAAACTGGCGGAATTTATCGAGGGAAAATCACTGGCGGATGCCCTGGCGAAAGCGACGCCGGAGGAACAGGCCACGCTTCTGGCCGAGGCTCGCAAGCACTTTGTGGCGGATGCGCTCCTGGGCAACTACGACGTGGCCGGTCTTAGCTTGGACAACATGCTCGTCGGCAAGGACGGTTCGGGAATAAAAGTGTGGCGGATCGACAACGGCGGCTCGCTCCGCTTCCGTGCCCAAGGCGCACTCAAATCCTCGTTCGGCGCGAAGGTCGATGAACTCGCCACCCTGCGCGATCCCGCGATCAACGCCGCTGCCGCGCGTGTGTTTGGCGGATTGTCGGAGGCCGAGTTGCGCGATCAGCTCGCCGAGGTCGTCGGGAAGCGTGCGGCCGTGCTGGCCGCGACGCCGGCGGAACTGCGCGAGACGATGCAGGCGCGTTTCGATGATCTCGAAAGCCGCCTCAACGATCTGCGCGGCGGATGGACGCCGGAGTTTGCCGAGAAAGTCGCCGATGCCCGCATCCTGGGCAAAGCCCACCTCGGCGACGCCGACAAGGTCGAAGACCTGCAAGTCCTCTGGTATAACGAGAGGCGCGGCGGCCAGGACTACACCATCGCCCGCTTCAAACTCACGCCGGCCGGCGGGGCGGCCATCCGTGAGGCACACAAAGAGCTGTCGTCTCTGAAGGCGTTCAAGGATGCGTATTGGGAAAAACTTTTGCCCGTCGTGAAGCACGTCGGTTATCACGCGAAGGATGGCGTTTACACCCCGGCCAAGCTCTCTCCTCTCAACGCGGTCAAGGCGGCGCTGGCGAAGGAGCCGGCGGCCATGAGGGCGCACTACACTACTATAATAGAGGAGCTGGAAGCGGCCATGCGCGAGAAACGCGCCCCGAAGACGCTGGCGGCGTATCAGCCTCCCGCGCCGAAGCCGGCGAAGGGCGGGGGAGACCTCACGCTCGCCACCTCGCCCTGGGCCTACTCGGCGAAGGAGCGCCGGCGTGGTTTTGCCGAGGATACCGGCGCGTCCATCTATCAGGTGAAAAACGCGGTCGGCGGCACGCACGCAGGCACCGGGGCGCAGATTCGCGCCATCCTGCCCGACGACCAGGACACCCCCTATGCGCTGCGCGGTGTCGTGGAAATCGCCGTGCCCGGCCGCGGCGGCATGTCCGCCATCGAGGCCGCCGCCAAGGCAGCCGAGGCGCTGGGCGTGGACGTGGCGCCCGCCACGCCTGCCCGCCGCGAACTCACTTACCTGGCCCGCAACCTCTCTCTCATCCACAAAAATCTGTCCGAGTCCGAACGTGCCGGCTGGCAGGCCATCGTCTCCGACGAGAAGGCCGGCGAGACAGACCGCGTGACTCGCTTACGCGGCTGGGTGAAACAGAAGCTCGGCATCGACGTGGGCGACGGCCGCGCCTACTCGCCAGACGGAAAGGAAAACGCTTTTGGTTACGGCTGGAAGCACTGGGACCGCTGGGACATGCCGCGCGAAAAAGTCGCCAAGGAAATGAAGGGCTACACGCTGCATCACAACCCCGCCGGCGCCATCGACCAGCTTGTCGATAGCTGGCTCAACGGTGGAGGGCAGATCACTCCGACCGTGGAACGGCTGCGCATCGGCGTGCCGATCACCAGCGGCATGAGCCCCGACACGGATTTGCGAACGGGCGGCGCGAGCTACTTTTTCACTCGCATCAAATCGGAAGCCGCCGCCCAAAAGACGCCCGGCATCACCTTCAAAATCGGCAACCTCGCCCGCCTCGACGCCTACAGCTTCCGCAGTGACGTTTTTGGCGACGTTCGCCCCGCCGGCGAAAACGGACACGGGATCGACCCGGCGCTTGACCGCGGCATCAACGCAAAGGAGTGGGCATCTTTCTCAAAGATGGGTTCCAACGAAACCATCTTCAAAAACGGCTTCCACCTCCTCGAAGACGTGGATACCATCATTGCCCACAACGCCACACAGCGCACCAAGATCATCGAAACCTTCGCCCGGCATGGATACACCGAACTCCCGGACGGGCGGAAAATAGATGACATCGTTCGCGTGAAAAAAACCAGATGAACAACACCGAGAAAACAACGCAGGCGATGGCCCGCACCGTCCAGCGCGGGGCGCGTCTGTATTTTTATGACGGGAAAAAAAGCCCCATCAACCTGGGTGCCGTCGAATGGCTCCCCGGACGCGGCCTCGTGTTCGCGGAGATGGGCGCGCAGCATCAGGGACACACTCACCTTTTGGTAGCATCGCGTATCGCACCAGACGGCGAAGAGTCCTTCGACTTTTTCAATGCGGACGGCGAACTGTTTGCCTCCATTTACCCGGAAGACGAGTTGGCTGGTCCTGCCGTCACCTGGGCCGACTGGATGCGCGAGAATGAGTTCTCCCTGTTTTGGCAGGAACAGGTTGAACTGTTTAGAAACGAACCCCTGCCTTCATTTCTTAATTCTTAATTTCCCATGTGGCTCTGCACCAAAATCGGCTTTTTCTCCATCGTCCAAAAACTTCCCGGCGAGTATCACGTTCGTGCCCGCGCGAAACGTGACCTCGAAAACCTCTGCCGTCTCGTCGCCACGCCGGCGTCCGCGAAGTGGCAGATTCACCGCAGCGAGCCGGCGGACTACCGCTGGCGCCTGGTCGTTGGCGAGGAGGCCATCGGCGCGATCTTCGCCGCGCTCTCGACCTCGATCGACTACAGCAACTTCAAGAGCGAAATCGCCGCCACGCCCGGCCAGCGCGACAAGCTCGGCGCGTATTCGGCCTTTCATCACGACCTCGAACACTGGCAGGAAACCAGTCGCTCCGCCTGACCCGGCGTCCCAAGTCCGGCGTCCTGCGTCCACTCATGGCTCTCACCGTCCAAGATAAACTCTCACCCGCGCTCGCCCGGATGGCCCGCGGCATTCAGGACAAAAAACCCGTCCTTGAGGCGATGGGCATGCAGCTCGCGTCGATCACGACGCGCTCGTTTAATGATGCGAGCCTGCGCGCCGCGCCGTGGGCGCCGCTGTCGGCCCGCACCATCGCCGCCAAGATCAGGGCGGGGAAGTCCACGGCGATCCTGAAGCGCGACGTGCTGCTGGCGCGCTCCTGGCGTGTGTCCAACGTCACCAACAGCCGGGCAGAGGTGAGCACCGACCGGTTTTATGCCGTGTTCCACCAGTTCGGCACGAAGCGCGGTTTGCCGCCGCGTCCCATGCTCCCCTACATCGGCGACAGCGACAATGCGGAGATGGCGCCTTTCGCCCGGGAAAAGGTGGAATCGGTGGCGCGCAAGAAAATCGAAGCTCTTCTGAAAAAAGCGGGGGAATAGCCTACCCATTTTGCGCCAGACCCCATCAGGAGCGCCACGCCGCATAGGCGCAGGCGCGCCTTTTTTGCGACGCTGGGCGCATGTTCCTGCGTTCCTTCCGCCTCCACTTCGCACCGGCTCCGACCGGTGATCTGCCCGCGCGCATCCTCGCCGGCAAGTGGGGACGCAATCCCTCCGTCAATGGTGACTACATCATTAACGAGACCACCGTGCGCGAGCTGCCCCGCCTCTCCGCGCAACTCGGCTTCGACACCTTTTCGCTCGATTTCGAGCACAACACCGTCCCCGGCTCGGAAGCATGGAAAGCCTCGCAGGAGCCCCGCAAGATCGCCGCCACCGGCACCTTCGAGATCGTCCCCGGAGAGGGACTGTATTACATCCCCAATACCGCCCTGTGGACCCCCGAGGGCAAGGAAGCCGTGACCGGCAAACACTACCCCGACATCTCCCCCGCCATCGTGCCCAATGACGCCGGCGAAGTCGTCTTCGTCCACTCCGTGGCCCTCTGCCGCCAGGGCGCCACCGAAGGGCTTCATCTTGATCTCCACGCCGCCGGCCTGTCCGGGCTCGACGGGCTCGACAGCAAAATTCTTTCGCGTGTCCGCACGCACAACACCAACGAACAAAAATCCACCATGCCTCCCGAGGAAATCGCCAAACTGTTTCTCGCGATCGTGGGTCTCGATGCGACCGCCACCGCGGATCAAATCAAGGACTCCATCACGTCGCTGGGACAACAAATCGAAGCCGGCAAGAAAGCCGCCGCTTCCGCCCAACAGGCCGCCACCGACGCCAGCGCCGCCAAGCAGGAGACCGCCGGGCTCAAGACCACCGTCGAAAGCCACAGCGCCTCGATCACCGCGCTCATCAAGCGCCTGGATGACAACGAGCGCGCCCACATCACCGCCGCCGCCATCCGCGACGGAAAACTCATCCCTCAGAGCGCCGCCGAACTCTCGCTGGATCAATTCCGCAAGATCGTCGCCGACCTGCCCGCCGGTGTAGTGCCGATGGAACGACGCACCCCCGAGGGCATCAAGACCCATGCCGCCTCGCCCGCCGGCGATGCCACCCAGTCCGCCATGCTCAAAGCCGCAGGCGTCACCGTCGACGACTTCAAAAAATACAACAGCTAACAGCTCCAAGCTAACAGCTCACCGCTCATAATCACCATGCCAACATTCGATGCACCTGAACGCTCCGGGACGACCGTCAACCTGCCGGTCGCCGGAGCCACCGACATCTACGCCGGCAATCTCACCGCCCTCAATGCCGCCGGCTTCGCCGTCCCCGCCAGCGCCGCCGCCGGCCTCCGCGTCATCGGCCGCGCCGAGGGCGACGCCCTTAACGCCGCCGGCGCCAACAGCGACGCGTTTCTCAACGTCAAGCGCGGCTGCTTCCGCTACGCCAACAGCGCGACTGCCGCCATCACCGCCGCCCACATCGGCAACATAGCCTACGTGGAAAACTCCACCACCGTCCGCACCGCGCCCGGCGCGGCCCCCGGCATCCCCGCCGGCCGCATCGTCGCCGTCGATGACGACGGCGTGTGGATCGACACCCGCCACCAATCCGCCGCCACCACCATCACCGAATAACACGAGAACCTATCTCCAAGCTCATAGCTCCAAGCTCACAGCTCATAATCACCATGCAACTCACACCGCACAACATCGCGAACCTCTACAAGACGCTTCGCACCATCTTTTTCGCCGCGTATCAGGCCGCGCCTGACGACGTAGCCAATTCGCTCGCCATGCGCACCCAGTCCAGTGCCGCCGAGGAAGTGTATCACTGGCTCGGCGCCTTCCCCGGCATGAAGAAGCTGATCGACGAAATCAAAATCGAAAACGTTCGCGCCCACAACTACACTATCCCCAATGATGAATGGGAAGACACAATCGGTATCAAACAGGCCGATGTGGAGCGCGACGAAGCCGGCGCAGTCGGTCTCTACCGCCCCCGCTTTCAGATCATGGGCGACACCGCCAAGCAGCATGACGGCGAAATGGTCGCCGATCTGCTCTGCAACGGCTTCACCCGCAAATGCTACACCGGCAAAAACTTCTTCGACGTGGATCACGAGCCGATCCCCGGTAAAACGAAGTTCACCAACAAAACCACCAAGAAACTCTCGCAGGCCAACTACCGCGCCGGCCGCGTCAACATCAAGACGCGCAAAAACGCCGTCGGCCGCGCCATGAAACTTGGCCGCGATCTGGTGCTACTCGTCGGCGCCACCAATGAGGCACTCGGCTTCGAAATTCTCAAGGCCGAGCGTAGTGACAACGGCAAGACAAACGTGGACAAGGACACCGCCCGCCTCATCGTCTGGCCCGAGATCGACGTGATCAACCCCGAGGCATGGTTCCTCTACGACGCTGCCCAGCCCGTGAAGCCCATCATCGTGCAGGAAGAAAAGCCCGTGGACATGCTCGCCCTGGACGATCCCGAGGACGACCACGTCTTCAAAAAACACGAGTTCCTCTATCAAGCCTACAAGCGCACCGGCTACGGCTACGGTCTGCCCGAAGTCATCTACGGCTCGGACGGCTCCGCCGCGGCCTGATCTCTTTTCCGGGCCGTCTGTCCCGGAGTTGAGGGTAGTCCTGGTCAACCGAGCCGCCCGGTTCCTCCTGCCGGGCGGCTCCACTGACCCGAACCCGCCAACCGCAACCACCACCGCACACATCATGCCCACTCCCTACGTCACAATGGCCGAAATGAACGGCCTCATCCCCGCTCAGTTCCTCGTTCAGGCGCTGGACGACAACAACGATGGCATTGCCGATCCCTCCGCGTGGACCGATGTGGTGGCCGCCGTGCATAAGGAAATCGACGGACTCCTTGGCGTCCGCTTCACCGTCCCCTTTTCCAACCCCATCCCCGCCCTCGTCACGCACGCCGCGCAGACCCTCGCCGCCGAACTGCTCTACAGTCGCCGCGGTTTTCAGGGAGAGGACAAAAATCCCTGGACCGCCCAGGCGAAGCAAGTCCGCGCCCGACTCGAAAAAATCGCCTCCGGCGATCTCCCGCTCACCCCGCAAATCCAGCGGGAAAAACCCTCCGCCTCCATCGTCGCCGAACAGGCCAAGACCACCAGCCGCACAGGCCGCACCGCCGTCTGATTAGCGTTTCAGTTTTCAACCTTTCAGCTTTTCCACACATGCCCGGCCTCGAACCCGAAGACATCATCCGCACCCTCCACGACGATTTGCAGCCCTTCGTGAAAGAGCACGGCGGCCGGTTGTCCGTGGCGGACGATCCTTGGAATTTTCTGGAATTGCTGGCGGAGAAACCCACCGGCTGGCGCTGCGTGCTCCACTGGGCCGGCGACAACAACACCCAAGATCACCCCCTTGCCGGCTGCATTCTCGACAACCAATTCGCGGTCGGCATCACCTGCCAGAAAGGGCTCTCGGCCAATCCGCAGGAACAACTCTATAAACCCCGCGCTGGCGGAGCCCCCTCGCTCCTGCGTCTCGTCGCCCTCACCCGCGCCCGTGTCCGCAGCTATGTTTTCCCGAACGGCGTCAGCAACCGATACGTGATGTATCACGGTGCCGAGCCCGTCACCCTCCCGGACGGCACCCCGCTGCAAGGCTACCGTCTCCGTTTCTCCATTACAGCCACTCCCGAGCCCGTCACCTATCGCAACACCTGAAAAAGCTGAAAGCTGAAACGCTGAAAGCTGAAAAAAACACCGAACACCAATCATCCAACACCTGCTGAAGCCTGATTTAGCTTTTCAGCTTTCAGTTTTCAGCTTTTCCAAAAATGCCCAACAACCCGACCATCAAAGGCGACAACACCGTGCTCTGGGGCACGGGCGGCTACTACGGCTCCGCCATCATCACCACAGGCAACCGCAAACGCAGCGCCGACAAGGCCGAAATCCGCGACAACAACGGCTACGTTGTGGCCGTCATCTACTACAACCAGAACCGGCAGGCGTCGTTCGAGATGATCGTGCAGACCGCCGCACCGACGCTCGAACCCGGCACCGTCATCACACTCGGCGCGGACAACCTCAAATTCATGGTGGACGACGTGGACGAAAAGTGGGCGCAGATCGACGTGCGCAAATACTCCATCAACGCCACCGCCTACGACGGCATCCCGAACCCGACATAACCATGCCCAAGAAACGCAATCGCATCTCTCCTGCCACCCGCACCGCCCGCGTGGCTGCCGGCCAGCGCACACCTGGCGAAGTGCTCGATGCCTTCGCCCCCGTGCCCCTTGCCATCGGCGACCTCACATTGCGCGACATCACGCCGGGCGACTTCATCCTCCTCGAACGCATCGACTCCCCCTTCGCCGATCAGGAGCAACTTTCCGGCGGCGACATAACGCTCAACGACATGATGATACTCGTCTATGTGCTCACCCGCCCCACCGTCGAGGTATTCGCCATCCTCGGGCGCGGACGCGAGGCATTCGACCGCGAAGTCATCGCCCTGGCCTCACGCTTCCCCTTTCCGCTCATCGAGGACATCGCGGCAAAAATCCGCGCAAAGATCATGCAGGCGTTCGCCTCGCTCATCACCGGCGCCCCCGCCAAAAAAAAAGCGACGACCCCTGGGAACGCCTCTTCGGCGGCCGCGAGACCGGCAACGGACTTGGCTGGGTCCTGACCGTCATCGACACACTCATGAGCGAGTATGGATGGACGATTGAATACACGCTGACCCGCCCCCTCTCTCAGACTTTCGCCTTCTACGCTGCCATCTCAGCCCGCTACGGCAACGAGGCCAAAGGCCCCACCTACCAAGAGCGCGCCCAAATCCACGCCGCCTTTTCCTAGCTCACAGCTCCTAGCTCCTAGCTCACAGCTCCAAGCTCACAGCTCATAATCACCATGAACCTCCGCGCCCTCCTCTCACTCGACACCGCCGGATTCACCGGACCTTTGGCCGCGGCGCGCTCGGCGATTGGCGGCATCCTCGGCCCACTCGCCGCCCTGGCCGGAGTCGGCGCAGGCGTGGGTGGCATTCTGGCGGGGATCAAGGGCGCACTCGATCTGGGCGGTGAACTCTCAGACCTCAGTGCCAACACGGGCATCGCTGTCGCCGACCTCGTCCGCTTGCGCCAGGCATTCTCCGACGCGGCCGCCGTTGCCCCCACCATTGGCCTCATGCAAAAAGCCATTGCCGGCCTCAACGAGTCGGGCCAGCCGACAAAAAAAATCTTTGCCGATCTGGGGATTGATCTCGCCGCGCTCAAAAAACTGGGCGCGGAAAAACAATTCGAAGCAATCGCCGGAAAAATCCGCGACATAAAAAACCCGGCGGAACAGACCAGCGCCGCGATGGAAATTTTCGGGCGCAGCGGTGCGAGCCTGCTGGCTCTCTTCAAAGACGGCGACGCGATGGCCAATGCCGCGAAAGTTGTCGGCTCGCAGGCCGACATCTTGCAGCGCAACGCCGTAGCCTTCGACAAGGCCAGCGACACCCTCGCCGCCACCGGCGTGACTCTCCGCGGCCTCTTCGTCGGTATGGCCGAGCCACTCGTGAAAGCCCTCGGAGGCGTTCTCGACAAAATCAACTCCATCGACCTCGCCCCCTTCGGCCAAAAATTGTCTGAGACCGTGCTCACCGCCGTCAGCCTCTTCAAAACCTCATGGGCGGACGGCACGATGTTTACCCTGATCAACACGACGCTCACCGTCGCCATCAAAGGCGCGGTCAACCTGCTGGCGCAGGGCATCGGCGGCCTCATGATGGGACTGGCCGGCCTGCTCTCCGGGAAAAACTTCTGGTCGGGCCTGCTGGTCGCCATTACCGGCCTCGGTGAAGGATTAGTCGCGGCCATCTCCGCCATCACCTCGCCCGTCATCGCCGCTCTCGACTGGATGGGTCAGCACATCATGGAACTGATCGGCAAAATCCCCGTGGCCGGCAAAGCTCTCGGTCTTGATGGCTTCAAGGCGGCGGAGTTTTCCGACATCAACAAATACTACGACAACGCCTTTACCAGCGTGACCAAGGGGGCGACAGGCCAGGCGGCGAAAATGACCGGGTTCACCTCGCAGCAACTGATGCAGGAACTCAAAGTCGCCGGCGCGATGGCCGCCGAAGGATTCAAAAACGAGAAAGTTTTCGATCTTGGTGAAGACATGAAGACGCTCGGCGACTTGTGGAATCGTGCCCGCGAGGCCGCCATCGGAAAAGCGGATACGCCTACGACGGAGAAAAAAGAAGAGGGGAAAACTACCGGACCGGCGGAAATCAGCCGCGGTCTTGCCGCCATCGTCAGTGACCGCCTGGCGAAGATCGGCGGCTTCGTCGGCGGCTCGGGCGGCCCCTCCGTGGACTACGCCCGCCGCACCGCCACCGCCGCCGAAAAGATGCGCGAAGGCATCGAACGTATCGCCTCGCGCCTTACACCCAACACCGGCGCCACCGCCGTTTACGCATAATCGTCATGGCGACAAAACACGTCTGGCGCGGTTCGCGCGAACTTATCCTCCAACCCGGCTACCCGAGGGAAATAGAAACGGCCGCCGGCCGCCGCGTTGAACTCCTCTACCGCGGCCCCTACGCCGCCGCCAAAGCCAAACGCCCCAAACCCGGCCAGACCATCGCCGGCGTCGAAGGCACCGAAGGACTCTACGTGGACCAGACCGAAGTCTATCCCGACGAAGCCGGCCCCACCGCCAGCGGCACCCTCAAAATCATCCTCGCCGACGAAGGCGGCAACTCCGGTGCCAGCACCGTCATCGACAAACAAATCACCTGGGAAGTTGAGTGGGTGGACCTCAGCCGCCCCCTCTCCCAGCACCGCCGCTACCGTGCCGGGGGTGTGAACGCCCTCACCGACAACGACCTTGCCGACATCGAGGCATGGAAAAATGAGACCGCCGGCGACCTCCGTCGCGCCTTCAAATACAAAAACGGCAAAGGAGAGGAAGTGACGTTGACCGTCAATGCCCAGCATCTGGCTAAAAAACTCCTGCGCGGACAGGAGACCTACGTGCATCCCGCCCCCGTTGTCCGCAAGACCTCGCGGCAGTGGGTTGCGCCGAAGACGACGCAGATGGGCAAGCGCAGCGCAGCCAAACCCTACGCCGACGCGCCCGATGGCTACCAATGGCTGACCACCGCCGACAAGTCTCTACACCAAGGCACGCGCGGCAAATGGGAGCGCGTGCAGGAGTTCACTGGTGCCGAGGAGTGGGACGCCGACCTCTATACCACCTAGCAAACATGGCCCTTACTCTTCCCAATGAAGTCCGCGCCGGCCAGCAGGTCCGCGCCGAAACGGTCAACCAGCTCATCCGTTACGCGAAGAGCATCACGCCGCGGGATTCGGCGACGATCCGTTGGGAAACGAAGTCCGGCGGTGCCACGCCGGAAGTCATCGAGCGGCCCAGGCGCGGCGCAGCCGCGGCAACAGTTACTCTCGCGCCCCTGACCCTCACCACCACGCCACCGGTCGGCTGGGTTGCGCCAGAGTCAGACCAGACCGACCCGGACAACGTGCCTTATCGCTTCTGGCTGACATTCGGCACGGTCGATTACACGGCGCCGGAGCGTGCGGACGGGCAGCATGCTTTCACTACGCCTGTAGTGGAAATCCCCCGCAACGTTGCGCAAACCATGACGCAACGCGTGTATCTAGAGTGCGAGTGGCCCGGTCCAACCAACCAGTATGCCCTCTGGACTCACATCTGGTTGAAGACGCAGCCATCCACCGACACCTTCCCCTCACCCGCGCCCATCGGCGCGAACGGCTGGCGGCCAAAGTTCTACCTTTTGCTCGGCAATTGTTCGGTCGCTGTCTCCGGCACCGGCTCTACACAGACAAAGACCCCCCTGGCATCCAACGCCGACCAAGGTTCCTTTCGCAGCTTCATCCAGGGCAATGCTGGCGGCTACGTGCAATTCACTGCCGCCGATCTGCCGGAGCATCCGCCCACGGTCACGATGGTGCGCGAGGTCGTCTTCTTCCGCAACCAGAGGCCCACGGCATGAGCAGGGAGCAGAGCACACAGGGAGCCGCCGATGCGATCTTACCGGGTTCGCCCTGCGTGCTCTTCCGCCGCGCAGACGGCAACACGACCGTCGCAAATTCCACATCGCGCATCAACCTTCCGTATCCGAATATCAGCTACGAACTACGGTCATATTCGCCCGTTGTGGCCGGTTTTGAAGTCGAGAGCAACCAGCCGACTCGCTTCGTAGATATCTTCCGTGTCGTTACGAAGAATTACAGTGGATGGAGTCGCTTTTGGGCACCTGCTATCTTTCGCAGTCCGCGCGAGCAGACTGTGCCCCCTCCGGTTTTTCGCACCAGGAATTTTATCATCAATCGGAGTGGTTCCGAATCCTACTCCCCGAATGGCTACTCATCTTCGAGTTATCTTTCTTACTCGGAGACACGCACCTTGCGATGGTCGCCTGTTGCCCGCGCATGGGTATGGGATGGCACTGCCTCTGGCGAGGCGGGGTGGAGCGTCTCACAGCGCGATCCCTATCCATCCTGGAACTGGAAAACCACCGTCGCCATCACGTGGACAGATGGGGTCGAACACAAAGTCGAAAATCATGAGGCACTTTCGGGCCCGGACCCTGACGATGTGTCAGAAGGATGGCCATCAGGTGTGCCAATAGGTGGCAGTGAACTTGGCTACAACGATGACCTGTCATCCTACTTGGACAGAGCCTATGATGCTTGGTCGGAAAAAAACGGGGGCTGGAATGGTTTCCCGCAAAACCCCGAGGGCGGGCCGGGATGGGCCAACATGACTGCCGAAGAGCGTGCCGCGGCCATGTCACAATTCGCAAAGGATTTAATGACCATAGCCCATTGCACGCGCCGGATCGACGGTGTGGATTTTGACTAGGGAGTGTAGTCACGAGATAAGATTGACTGAGTTTTTTTGTGATGGAGAATGTCAGCATGGCGAAAGATCAACACCGTCACGACATTTCGGACCGAGTTTGGAGCGTTCTGGAGCCGCTGCTACCTGGAAGGAAAGGAGCGTGGGGAGGGGTGGCGGAGGACAACCGCAAGTTCCTCAACGCGGTTCTGTGGATTTTACGCACTGGTGCGCCTTGGAGGGATCTTCCAGAGGATTACGGAGGGTGGAGCAACACGCACAGGCGTTTTTGTCGCTGGAGAGACAAGGGGCATTGGGAGCGCCTGTTGTCGGAACTGATGAACGAGCCCGATTTTGAGTGGCTGATGATTGATGCCAGTCATGTCAAAATCCATCCGCATGCAGCGGGAGCCAGAGGTGGAAACGAGGCGATCGGTCTGACAAAAGGGGGCGAAACACCAAACTACATTTGGCCGTGGATGCGCATGGTATGCCGGTGCGAGTCATTGTTACAGCGGGTTCCACGGCTGATTGCACACAGGCTGGCAGGTTGATTGAAGGCATTGCCGCAGACCATCTGATCGCCGACAAGGGATATGACACCAACGCCATCATCGAAATGGCGCAGGCCGCAGGCATCTGCCCGCAGATTCCTCCAAAGACCAATCGCATAGAACAACGCGAATATGACCCTTATCTTTATCGGATCAGGCATCTGGTAGAAAATGCATTCCTACGACTCAAGCAATGGCGCGGCATCGCAACCCGATACGCAAAACGAGCCTCCTCTTTCCTCGCTGCCGTCCAATTCAGGTGTGCCATCCTCTGGGCTTCAATCTCGTGACTACACGCTCTACGAGTCAGATGTCACTTCGGAAAACGGGAACAGACACATAACATGGCACCGCTCTTTGCATGAGACATGGTCCGATCCCATGACACCGGCAATGATGGCCGAGTGGCTGCAAGGTTGGGCGGCGGACGATTTTGATTGGGCAGACGTGCCGCCGGACACGGCCAATAGCAATAACCCCGTGATGCCGTGGAACGACCGGCTGCGTTCCCTCACCGGCGGCATCGCCCTCCGCCCCAATCTGTCCATCGTCACCGACGCCCCTGCCTCCCTCCTCCTCGCCAACGATGGCCGCGATGCCTTTCGCCTCTTGCTCATCCGCTACCGGCACGCGATGTCCGTCCCGCGCGGGCTGGTCGGACGCGTCACCCACACGCACGCGGTCAAACGCATCGGTCCCCCCCCCTCCCCCCCCCCGTTCCCCGTAATGCTGGTCGGCAAACTCAGCGGCGCATCCTATCCCTTGCAGGGCGAAGACGAGCCACCGGCGCAATTTGCCTGCTCCTACACCCAGAAACAAATCATCCGCTATATGCGGCCCATTCCGCGCCCGTGGTCGGAGTTCGGCTGGGTCGATTACGAGAAACCGAACATCGCCGCGAACCAAGGCACCAACTCTGTTTTCCCGACAGGAGTAACAACGAATGAAGATACCGTTGTGTTCGGCCACATTGCCAACCTCACGCAATTCGGACGCCGCGCCTATCATTACGTTCGCTTGCGCGTGGTCGCCCGCGACGGGCGGGCAGGCTGGAAAGTAGTCGGTCGGCTGAAAACGTATTGGGCCAAGACTACAGGCAGCCATCAGTCCGGGGCAGTGGCGGACCCAGCAGAATCTCTTGTCTTCCCCCTCACCGTTGGGCTGAGCGGCGAATCCGCCCCCGTTGAGATGGTAGTGCGCCCGGCGATACCCGGCCAGTCAGACGCCACCACCCTTCCTGACGATTTTTGTTACAAGGACTGGAACGGCATCCTCTCGCTGACATCGCCGGACGGCGACAGCATCCCACCAGAACAGACGCATGAATACATCCGCATCGAGGCGCAAATGCAGGATTACCCCGCAGGCACGAGCGGCAAGACTCTCGGCCCTGACGGAAAAGTCTACCTCGACAACGAGATCGAGCGTGGGACCAACTGGCTGTGGCAACAGCAGAAGGTAAGCGGCTCCGTCCCCACGCCCGCGCTGGCGACATGGGAGCACACCACGGGCAACGTCCCAGGCTGGCCCGCCGCCGACACGATCAACGGCCAGCCCGTTAGCATCCGCGATCCCTACGCCATTCCCCCCGGCTCATTAGGGCTCGCCCAGATCGGCCAGCCGGTGACGGAGCAGACGCTGAACGAAGACGGTTCGCTGACCGTCGTTGTCACCACGCACTACGACAACTCCGGCCTCACGCCGGCGGATATTGCCGCCGGCAAAAAGGCCGTTTTTTTGGAATGCCAAGAATACACCCGCGTTGAGACAGACGGCGAGGTCGCCGAGCGTGAAGATTTCGCGGATGTGGCAATGGCGGAAACCCCCGAGAGCGCGGCGGCGGGCGGCCCCAACGCCACCCTCGCCACCCCTTGGCGCGTGCTCGCACTGACCGACCCGGCGTTCTCGACCCTCGTCACCGAAGGCTGGTGCAACGTGGATTTGTCCACCCCACCGGACGAAGGCGAGTAGCCCCTTCCCTCCTCGCGCCAGACCCCATCAGGCGCGCCACGCCGCATAGTCCGTGCGGCCCGTGTGCAGATAGAGTGCAGCTTTTCAGCCATGCCACTCAACCGCGTCGCCGAGCTATTCCTCAACACCCAGCGCACACCAGGCAATATACTGCGCCGCTCGGTGGATGACGCCACCCCGCCCGATACCCCGCTCTGGATCGAAGACGACAAGTTTTTGATCCGCCTCCGCTTTGTCCGCCCGCTCGCCGATACCGTCGCCGGCGGAGAAATTGTCCGCCTCGATCTCACCGAAACCATCATCCTCGGTGGAAAACGCCGGCGCGGCACCGGCCCGCTTCTCTTCTCCGCCCACAGTTTTGTTGAAACCATCGTCCGCGATGAACCCACCCAAGGCGAAGGAGAGGGTGCCATCACCGACGTTTACTACACCGCCACGCTCAATCTCCGCACCCAGGTCCTCCGCGACGCCTTCGGTGGCGACGAGAGCATCCAGGTTTACGTGGACGTGGAGGTAAAAGCCCCCGACTCCGATCCCGACGACGACCAACCCGGCGACGACGGCCTCACCTGGCAATTCCAAGCCAACATCGCCCGCCAAGCCTATGCCGGCGAAGTCGCCCCCGTCCCTGCCCTGCCTCCCTATCCATCGCCGGACAACCTCATCCCCATTGTCCCGCCGGATGTCGGCAACTTCCGCTTCAGGCCTGGCGCCTCCGGCATCCTCTTCCAGATCAAAGGACGCATCACCGGCGCCTTTTATGCGCCCTGGGTGGAAGGAGACGCCGGCGCGGAAACGCTCTCCTTCGACCCGGCGGACTACGACGCCGTGGTGCCCGGCCCCAACGACTACGCCCTGCGCGCCGGCGCCAACTACCGCGTCATCGACACCGCCAGCTTCGGCACCCTCCTGCAAATCCGCCACCGCGTGGACGAGGCCCGTTTCTACACGCTCACCATCGACGGCGAGGCCGGCGCCGAAACCCTCGCCCCCATCCCCGCCTCTGCCACCGCCTGACCCATTTTATCACAAGCCGCCACCGCCATGATCCATCGTATCCTATTTCTCATTACTGCGACCCTTGCCCCATTCGTCCTCCTTGCGCAGACGCTCCCCCCGCCGTCGTTCCTCACCGTTGCCACCAACCCGGACGGCACGCTGCGCGCCCCGGCCAACTTTTGGGAGGCGAACTCCGCCGCCATTGCCGGCGCCCTCGATGGCACTTTCGCCACCGCCGCCCAGGGCGCGAAAGCGGACAATGCCGTGCAGCGGGTGACTACCCCTCAGACCGTTTACGGGGTCTCGGCGGCTGGCGCACAAACGTCGATTCCTTACAATGTTTCGGCCAGCGCATCCAGCCTCGTAATGCGTGACGCGAGCGGGAAATTCCATGTGCAGACACCCACCGCGCTCGAAAATCCAACGAACAAAGGCTACGTGGACGCCCGCACGCCGCAACCGGTGGCCGCGAAGATCACGATCCAGATGCCGGACGGCTACACTGACGCGGAGCTCAAGCTGGCGACCGACAACTACGCCAGCGGCACGCTGACCGTTTACATCCACACGCCGGACCTCTCGGGCAGCTCCGTCAGCGGGCAGGTGATCCCAGCCAACACCCGCATCTACTACACGGCCACCGGCGCGATCGCGGGCGGAGACACGCGCAAGATTCGCAGCCTCCCCCTCACGGACAGCGGCGGCATCGGCAACAAGATTTCCGCCAACGGGCGCGTTGGCAGCATCGTGATCTACGTGCCGGTCTCGGCCACCATCACGCCGTCTAACGCCGCCCTCGCCTGGACCTACAACCTCATGGACTACACCCAGCACGAACAGGATGCAGACGGGCATTCGCTCTGGCGCACCCCCTCCGTCGAGTGGGTGACCACATTTCCAAGCTATTAGCTCCAAGCTCCTAATCCACTTTCCCGATACGTCGGGATTTTTAAGACAAATACCAAACAACATAACGTTATGAAGAAATCCATCATCATCACGGCTCTCGCTATTTTCGGCGCGGGCCTCGCATTCGCCTCGTCCACCAGCGAGGCCGTTGCGCTCAATCAGGCCGCCGACGCCGTTGCCAAGAGCTACGACGCACAGATCGCCGCAGCGAAAGTGGCGCAGAACAAGGAGGCCGTCGCTACTCTGACCGCGCAGCGCAAGGCCGCTATCCTCGCGCACAACTTGGAGCACAAGGCTGAGGTTGCCGCGCTCATCGCCGACCACATCAATGAGATCAGCGAGAATAATCCGGGCGTGGCCTCTACGCTCATCAAGAGGCATCTGACGCTCAAAAACACCGATGCTGACGGCGTAGTCGCCTCGGTGTTCGCACAGGACGCTGACGACCGCGCACTCGCCGCCCGGCTCCTCACGCTCGGCACCGGCAAGCAGGCGTATTTTTATTACCAATACTATGCGACGGCCGCCGAACTCGCCGATCTGCCCGGCACCGACAGCCCCGGCGTCGCCAGTGCCGTTGCTCGGCGGGCCAAAGCACTTGGCATCACCGAGCAAATCTTCCCCGCGTTCTATCAGCGCTCGATCGGCAAAGGACTCGTGAGTGCGGGCTACGACAGGTTTTTCAACAACCTGGTCCGCGCCACCTGGAACACCAATCGCGCCGCCGCGCTCAAGCTCGTGCAAGACGAGGAAGCCGCGATTGCCACGCTCCCGGCCGACCTCCGGACGGCAGCAGCCAAAAAGCGCAAGGACGATGTCCGTGAGATCGGCGCGCACCTCGCGGAAAAAATCAAGCAATCCAACTAGAGCGTGTAGTCACGAGATAAGATTGACTGAGTTTTTTTGTGATGGAGAATGTCAGCATGGCGAAAGATCAACACCGTCACGACATTTCGGACCGAGTTTGGAGCGTTCTGGAGCCGCTGCTACCTGGAAGGAAAGGAGCGTGGGGAGGGGTGGCGGAGGACAACCGCAAGTTCCTCAACGCGGTTCTGTGGATTTTACGCACTGGTGCGCCTTGGAGGGATCTTCCAGAGGATTACGGAGGGTGGAGCAACACGCACAGGCGTTTTTGTCGCTGGAGAGACAAGGGGCATTGGGAGCGCCTGTTGTCGGAACTGATGAACGAGCCCGATTTTGAGTGGCTGATGATTGATGCCAGTCATGTCAAAATCCATCCGCATGCGGCGGGAGCCAGAGGTGGAAACGAGGCGATCGGTCTGACAAAAGGGGGCGAAACACCAAACTACATTTGGCCGTGGATGCGCATGGTATGCCGGTGCGAGTCATTGTTACAGCGGGTTCCACGGCTGATTGCACACAGGCTGGCAGGTTGATTGAAGGCATTGCCGCAGACCATCTGATCGCCGACAAGGGATATGACACCAACGCCATCATCGAAATGGCGCAGGCCGCAGGCATCTGCCCGCAGATTCCTCCAAAGACCAATCGCATAGAACAACGCGAATATGACCCTTATCTTTATCGGATCAGGCATCTGGTAGAAAATGCATTCCTACGACTCAAGCAATGGCGCGGCATCGCAACCCGATACGCAAAACGAGCCTCCTCTTTCCTCGCTGCCGTCCAATTCAGGTGTGCCATCCTCTGGGCTTCAATCTCGTGACTACACGCTCTAAGCTGCCGACGATGAAACCACTCCTCAATCTGCTATGCCTCGGCTGCCTGCTCGCCATGACAACGGGCGTGCAGACAGCCCTTGGCGACGATCTTGACGATCTGTTGGGGCCTGTCCCCGCGTCAGAGCAGGCGGCGATTGCGGAGGCGGTCGCCGCCGATGCCGCCAGCACCGAGGAAATCCCATGGACGCCATCCGCGCCCTACGTGCTCCCGGAAATCCTGCCGCCCGTCCTCGCGCCGGCGCTAAAGGATTTGCCGCTCCCGCCCGGCCTGACGCCGATCCAGTTCACGCAACTGCGCGCGGTGCTCACCCGCGCGATCGAACAGGAGACCGTCCTGACGCCGCTCGGACTTGTCGTGCTTTGCCCACCCGTGCTCAAGGACCCTCTCAAGAGCCTCGAACGCTGGCTGCGCATCCTCGATGCCGCCGGCATCACGTTTCTCCCGACCTATGAGCGTGGCACACCTGCCGAGGTCATGTGGCGGCAGTTATCAGCCAATCCACAAACCACCGAGGCCGAATGGGTCGGCTTCTATAAACGACTAAAAACATGATCGCCACTAATTCCTGAGCAGAATTTCCATCACGGCGGTGATATTTTTAGCCCCCGCATGAGTCATGCGGGGGCTTTGCATTTGCGATGCATGGGGTGTGCATGGAGGGGGGGGCGGGGGGGGGGGGGGGAGGAGGGGCACCCATTTCGCGCGTTACGCGCTTGGCACCCGTTTCAGGGTTTTTCGGCACCCATTCCAAACATTTTTCGCGTTACGGGGGAGGCCTTTGTGCCCTCTGCCGAGGGCAGCCCTTTGGGCCATCGCCTTCGGCGATGCCATCTCCGCGCTGCTGCGCTCCGTCCGAGGCCTCCGCCGTGCGTAGTGTGAGGATGCGAAATTCATAGGTAGATGGAGCGTGGTTTCGGAGGCCTCGGAGAGGCCTCCCTACCGTTAAGACAACGGCTACAGGAGCGGTGGTTTCCAACCGTCGCTCTCTGCTTCGGCTTCGCGACCTTTCAAACAGGACGGCAGATTAGAGCAGATCGGCAGGCAGCGTCACGAGACCGTCGGTCGCCGGGAGTTCCCGGGGAGCAGTGCCAGCCGCCTCGATTGTCACCCGCGCCACGTCCGCGGGCACTTGTACGGTGAGCGGCACTTGTTTTGCCAGCCAGCGGTCGAGTTCGGGCCAGCTCAGGGTGACACGGAGCTGGCCGTTGCGTGTGTCCGTGATGTTGTCGATGCGGACGTTGTCACGCAGCCAGCGCCAGAGAAACAACTGGCCTTGCGTCGCATACCAGGCGCCGGGCTGGCGTCCGTAACGGGCAAGAAAGGCGTCGAATTTTTGCCAGTCCGCCTCGGTGCGGATTTCGTAGGAGTGTCCCCAAAAATAGAATACGCCGCCGGGTTGCGACACGGCGCGCTGCCAGGCTTGTTCGAGGCGGTCGGGCGAGGCGAGGAAATGGGCGTCGGTAACGAGGGCGAGCGGTTCGGCGTAGCCGGTGATGGTTTCGCCGCCGGTGCGCGTGGTGCGCCCGGAGAGGTAGCCGGCTTCGCGCACGCCGCGCAGCACGTAGTCGCCGCGCGCGTCGCAGGCGGGGACGTGGTTGTAGGGATACGCGAATGAGATCACGGGATGGCCGAGGGCGGCCTCCAGTCGCAGGCGCATTTGCAGGCACTCCGCAGCCCATAGGCCGGGGGCGATGGTCCAGGCGTGCGGGTGGTTGAGCGAATGCGAGGCGACCTCCATGCCGCGGCGTTCCAACTCGGCGAGAAAGTCGGCGCGCCCGGCCTGGTTGTTCATCAGAAAAAAGGTCCCGTGGAAGCCATGTTTCTCCAGCGCGGCGGCGCAGCGCTGGTCGTTGGCCGCGCCGTCGTCCCAACTGGTGACGACCGCGGTTTGCGCTCCACAAGGCAGGAGGGGAAGGGCAACTTGTCTTTTAATATCGGATACGCCGGTGCCGGTTGCAAAGGAGAGCGTGACGAGCGTCCGCCGGTCCGGGCTGGCGACGGGGAGCGGCGCGTTTTTGCGATCGAGCGGCAGGCGGGGCTGGTAGAGGGGCACGGATTGCAAGACCGCCCCTTTGATGCTCATGGGGTTTATGAGGCCGGTGCCGGGCGCAGCAGGGGAGGGGGGGGTATTGTCCGCGACCGAGGCGGGCCACTCAAGCGACACGGGCGCCTGATCGAGATAAACGTTCACGCGCCGGGACATGGGCGCGGTGATGCGTTCGCCATCCGCACCAATGACGGTCATTGCACCGGAAAGGGTACCGCGAACAGCGGCGGGAAAACGGAAAGCCGGGCTGATTTGCCAGTTGCCGGGCGGCAGGCCGGACGGCAACGCGGACGTGGTCGTCTCCACGAGGAGGCCGAGCATGCGCGGTGCAATCGAGGCGTTGGCGGTGGCATCAGCCGAGGCGGATGGCGCGGGTCCATCGACGGGCGCGAAGGTAACGCGCTTGATGGCGCGAATGGTCTCGGGCATGTGGCGTTGCGGACGCACTTCGAGCGAGGCGAGCGGGGCGGTGCACCAGAGGCGCAGGCGAAACTGTTCGATGCCCCACGCGTTTTCCGCATCGGTGAGATCAAAAACCGGGGCGAGTGGAGTGCCGAAAAAGAATTTTATGCGAGAGGAGTCCTTGGGACGTTTGGCAAACTCGACTGTCATTTCCCACCAGCCGGGGGGGAGGGGGGCCGGCAGGCGCCATTTGTATCCGGTATTTGGATCGCTTGCTGCCGGCAGGCTGACGGCGCTGCGTCCGTCGTCGAGCGCAACCCTCTCTCCGCCGGTCGCCTCGCCAGGTGCGAGCGTGATCGTCTGCCTTGACCCGGTGGCGGCGGAGGAGGCGGACAACATCGGCAGCCATGAACACATGGCGGCGAGAATGAACAGGAAACAATGGCGGTGGATGCGCACGATGAATCTCATGAAAAGCCAAGATATGGGGGTCTGCCCCCACGCGGGCAAGTGGAACGATGGCAAACCTCAAAGTCTGGCTTGCTCATGCAAAAAAAATGCGCGTCTGACGCCGCAGGCGTGCTATCGCAAAGAGTTGCATTGAATATGCTTTTCAGAGAATTGCTTCATTATGAAAAGGCCCCCGTATCTTGGCCGTTCCCTGCTGTATCTGTTATTGGTATTCCCGGTGATTTTTCAGGGTTTGCTTCTGGTCGCCGTGCTTGGTGCGGGAGTCTTGGACTGCATATTGCCGGACAGCGGCATGAGCGTTTCAGTGAGCATCGCCGGCGCGCTGTTGGTCTGGTTGCTCGGACGCGAGGGGAAAAAAGTTGTTTTGCGCGCGTATCCAAAATCTGATGACGGAGTGAGGATGGCAGAATGTCCGCCGCCACCGGGCGATTTCTGGCTTCGTTACCAGCCGGTGCTCATCGCGAGCCTGTGGTCGTTGTTTGTCGCTTTGGCAGGCTTGCTGTTTCCTGCCCCTGAAGAGGGGGCGGTGTTTACGATATTTCTCATCGTCTTTGGGCTAACCCATCTGCCGTCAACATTACTGACTTCTGTTGGGGCGTTGTTGAGCGTGCCTTCGCCGTGGATGTTTCTTGGCCCGCCGTTGCTGATCTATGCTGCTTACGGATGCGGGATGGCGCTGGGATTTCGCGCGGTCGGGGCTCCACGCTCGGCGTTGCGAGGGCGTGTTGTCTGGAGCCTGACGCTGGCCGTGCTGCTGGCCGCCATTGTCGGGCGCGTATTGATTATGAAATCCGGTTTCGTCGGCGGACGCCCGGAGGACGCATCGTTTCCCGATCAGTTTTATACCCGGGACTACCATCCGCATCGCGAGGGCAACCGGCTTGTGAAAATCGATGCGCCCACGCTGACGATTTCCGAAAAGCATCCGCAGCTTGATGGCGCGACGGCGGCGTATCCGGTTCTCGCTGCCGCCGCCCAAGCGATTTACAAAAATCTGAAGGATTACGAGGTGGACCAGTTGGTGGGTGCCTCGACCACGCCACGCGCTTACGAGTGGTTGATCAAGGGCAGGGCGGATCTGATTTTTGCGGCGCGTCCGTCACCCGAACAGGAGGCGGCGGCGCGAGAGGCGGGTTTGGCACTCAATCTTACGCCGATCGGACGCGAGGCGTTTGTGTTTTTTGTGCACAAGGACAATCCGATCGAAGGGCTGAACACCGACCAGATTCGTGCCATCTACACGAAAAAGATCCGCAACTGGCGCGAGGTGGGCGGGCGCAACGAAAAGATTGTTCCCTTTCAGCGTCCCAAGGGGTCGGGCAGCCAGACGGCGATGGAGCGCAAGGTCATGGGCGGGGAGCCGTTGCCCGCTCCGTTGCGCGAGGAGTTTGCCCAAGCCATGGGCGGCGTCATCCAGCGCGTGGCGGGTTGGCGCAACAGGAGCGAGGCCATCGGGTATTCGTTCCGGGTGTTCGCGACGCAGATGGGCCCCGAGCGTCCGATTCGTTTGCTCCGGATCGACGGCGTGGAACCCACGCCTGCGGCAATTCGTTCGGGCAAATATCCTTACACCGTGGATGTCTTCGCCGTGACGGCATCACCAATAAAACCGTCGGAGACAAAATTCGCCGTTCCCAATCCGCATGTGCGTGAACTCATCGATTGGTTCCTTTCGCCGCAGGGCCAGCGTTTGATTGAGGAAACCGGTTACGTTGGGCTGGAACCCGCGCCGTCGCCGTGAGGGTCTGACGGCATCGGGATTTCATGGCGTTTTGATTGGGAAGTGGCGCGGGCGTCCCGCCCGCAGACGGCGCGGAGCGCCGCCATGAAACAGGGCGGAGAGGCACTTCCCTCAGAAGCGGGCGGGACGCCCGCGCCACGAATGTTTCGCGTAAGATCAGTTACTCGGTGGCAGGTGTGATGGTGCAGCGGAGGGTGGCGCGAGTGATGGGTTTCTCGAAATCTATGCCGACTCGCACCGGGGCTGGCAGACACCGACGCCGACTCCGGAAGTATCGCTTTCCAAATCGCCGGTCACGCGCCGGCGATTTTTGACCTCACCGCTGCTTGCGGCGCGTAGTACCGCCCGCCTGCCAAAATCCCTCAATCATGACGATCTTCGGGTGCTTCGGGACACCGCGTTCGTGCTGCCGCACACCGCTCACCACCAAATCGAGCGCCGCCGCGCCGATTTCCACCGAATTTTGATTCATGCCGCTCACGTCGTTGCCCACCGCCACCGTGAGGTCGATGCTCGCATAACCCACGTCATCCGGAACCCGGGCGCCGCAGCGTTCGATCCAGTCTGTCACCGGGCGGTCGATCCCCAGCACGGCGTCAGGTTTGTATTCATGAAACCACGACGAGAATGTTTCGAAGTCCCATCGCGGCGTGATCAATGGCGGCACCGGTTGTGCGCCCTTGGCCGTCAGCAGATGTTGCGCGCACAAAAAGCCCGCGCGCCAATGGTGTCCCGTGCGCGCGTCATGGTGCGCGGGCAACGCCAGCCCGATCCGGCGGTAGCCAAGCCCGTGCAGCCGCCGGAACGCCTCCTGCACCACCTGCGTGTGGTGCGAGGAACTCCGGTGTATTTGTGGTTTCGCCACGGAAAACGCGATCGTTGCCGCCGAGAATTTTTCCCAGTCCAGTTGCAACCTGAATTCTCCCGGCTCGAAAAGCAGTGGGAAAATCAATACGCCTTCGATGCCCCGCGACCATAGGATCTGGCTCAGGCGTTTTTCGCTCATGTGCTCCCGGTTGAGGTTGAACTCGGCCAGCGAATAGCCGAGTTGCTCCGCCTGCCGCTTGGCTCCGTCGAAGTAATCGCGGTAGGTGGGGAATCGCTCCCACGACAAATCGGTAACAAGTGCCAGTGTGACCTCGTTGCGCGTGCGCGTGACGGTGCGCAGGCGTGCCATCAGGCCCGACATTTCCGGGTTTGGCTGGTAGCCGAGTTTTTGGGCAATGTCCGTGATGCGCTTGCGCGTGCGTGGTGGGATTGACGGATGCCCGCGCAAGGCCAGCGACACCGTCATGCGCGTGACGTTCGCCTGTGCTGCGATCACACGCAATGGCACGGGTTTTGATTTCTCCCCTTCGCCGCCCGCACTTTTGCCCGCCGCCTTCGCTTTTGATGCCTTGGCGGAATTGTCCGCAACAGAAGCAACAGAATCAGAGCCGGAGGAAATGGGGATGGATTGGGCCATTCCTTTACGTAAAGCAAGCATCCGCTGGATTTCAACCCGTTTGTGGTCTTCGTTATTCACAGTCGTCTTTTCCCCACCCGCAATCGAACAACCTTAAAACTTTCTTCCACATGCAACACCCCGTCTTATATTCATACCGGCCTCGCGCCGTAAGGGGCTTCACCCTGATCGAACTCCTCACGGTCATCGCCATCATCGGTGTCTTGGCGGGCATCCTCATTCCTGTCGTCAACCGTGTGCGCGAAACCGCCCGCGCATCCGTCTGCGTGTCCACGCTTCGCCAATACGGCGTGGCATTCAATATGTTCGTCGTGGATAACAAGGATCGCTTCCCTCAAGGCAGCAGTAACAATCCCAAGTGGCTTAATGTGGATGGAATCGGCTACTACATGTCCGTTATCAAACGGACCGAAGCGGTTGGTCGTAGCGCCTCCTGTCCCACCCTGCTTTCCCGCTGCTCCGCAGAATATGCGGCAAATCCTGAATATCACGAAACCCGCCGCGGCTATCGCTACAACAAGAACCTCAATCTGGGCACTGGCGAGAAGGACAAACAAAACTTTGAAAAATCGCTCCACTACTCTGCTCTTCCCGCGCCCTCCCGCACGCTCCTCTTGTGGGAAGCTCGGAGTTTTGGCGTCAATGGTGACGACATATCAGGCAAACCTGGCGAAACAGGCACTTCACCCAAGTACCGCCATCATGGCAGAATGAACTGTCTCATGGTTTCCGGCGCAATCGTGACCCGTCGCGGCAACGACAATCCCGACGAGACTGTTGACGACACTGCCATTCCCTATGCCGAAGGCGGCATCAATTGGAAAGTCCCTGGAGAGCCCTTTTTCTTTAAACCATGACGCTCCATTCCCTCATCCAAACCAGTCGTGCAGCCATCTGCTTTGCGACTGGTATTCACTTCCTGTCTATTCACGCGGCACCAAGCGATCCCCTTGATCACGTATCCGCGTATTCGTTACAAATCGGTGCCGATGGAGTTCCCTTGTCAGGCTACATGCCAATCGGCATGAGGCCCGGCCAGCCGCACCAAGTGGTCCAAGCCGGATTCAACCTCTGGCAAGCCCAAGCCGACAATTACGGCTTTTACGCGGGTTCCCCCTTTGAACTCCCCGACGACGCCCTTTCCTTCAACACCGACCACGGACTCCTTTACTACACCCAAGCCCGCGCCGCCAACTCCCTCACCCGCAAAAAACCGAGCCCTCCCGGCCCGGTCGGCAAATACGGCAATTTCCCCCCCCTCATAACCCCCGACGGCACCCCCTTCAAAACACGCGCCCACAAAAACGCAGCCAACACCTACTACCCCGGTACTCGCGCTTACCTCACCGACTACATGCAAAAACTCGGTGCCGACTCCCCTTGGTCCGCCACTCCCACTGCCCGCCCCACCCTCTTTTGGGGCATGGACAACGAATGGGAAGCCTACCCCGACCACTCCCCCCAAGCCCGCGCTGCCTACGCTGCCTGGCTACCAAAAAAATTCAAAAACATCGACGACCTCAACCGCACCTGGGGCACCCAACTCCCCAGCTTTGCCGCCATCGCCGACTCCGCCAGCTACCTCCTCCCCCCCCCCAACGACTTTGCCAAGCGCCCCGCCGAGTACCTCGCCTGGCACACCTTCCAAAGCGAACACTTCACCACTCTCCTCGCCGACCTCGCCCACACCCTCCACACCGCTGATCCGCAACACCGTCCCATCGTCTACAAATCCACCCAGCAGACGATCGACATGCCCTTTACCCACCGCAACAAACCCTACGACAACGTCATCTTTGGCGAACGCACCCGCTCCATCAGCGGCGGACTCCAAGGCTCCAACATCTACGGTGCCGGTGACCGTCAATCCTACGAAATCAACTACATCACCAACATCATCCGCCCCCTTGACGGCAACCCCGGCGATTACGGCACCATGTGCCCCGAAACCAACAACCACGGCGGTCCCGGCCACCAATGGGCGGCCACCTTCTGGCGCGTGCTCCCCAACGGCCTCAAAGCCGTCAACTTCTTCACCACTGGTTACGAAGGCGCGAAAGGCGACTACGCCAGCTTCGGCCACTTCGCGCCCGACGGCACACCCCGCTCCAAGATGTTCTACGCCGCCCGCTGGGCGCACATGGTTCACCGCACCGAAACCCTCTGGAAAGAATCCGCCCCCGCGCCCGGCCTCCCCCGCCTCGCCCTCCTCCTCCCCCGCCGCGATTCGGTCCTCTCCGAACGCACCGACCGCCGTGTATCCAAATGGGCATACCCCATGAATCACCGCGTCATGGTTTACGGCTGGCTGCGCGAACAAGGCTACTGGGTGGACGTCATTCCCGAAACCAAGCTCGACGCTGCGTATCTGACAAAAAACTACAACGCACTCGTTCTCATCGGAGCCGAACACCTTGCCGAAACCGAAGCCGCCGCCATCACCCATTACGTTCGCAACGGCGGCGTCCTCCTTGCTGACGAACGCCCCGGCCACTTCGACGAACTCCACCGTGAAAAACGCCAGCTCGAACCCATCCTCGGCGTCGCGCTCGGTCGTTATGACAACACTCCCGCCTCTCGTTTCACCTTCGGCAAACGCCAGGCACCGCTCACTGGAGTCCGCGCCACCGGACGCCTCGACGTGCGCACCACTACCTCCACAACAAAAACCCTCCTCGCGACTGACGACGCTCGCCCGCTCGTTACCACCAACACCGCTGGCAACGGCCGCGTCATACACCTCGCCTTCATGACTGGCGACCTTCGCGAAGACGTGAACCTCCCCGTCGAAGTCTCCACATTCGCCTCCTCTCACGGTAATGAAACTGCCGATACCGGCGACGCCGCCACGCCACAACCCGGCGGCGCCATCAGCCGCTGGCTCGCCTCGCTCCTGCGCGACGCCGGAGTCGCGCCCGCCTACAAACTGCGCGGACGCAACATCACCGCAGCCGATGCCGCCATCATTCGCGTCGAGCAACCCGTTGTCGATTCCCGAGGCAACCTCGCCATTGTTGCCACCGTGCGCGGCTCAGCCGACCCCGCCGAACGCGTTCCCGCCACCACGCTCGAACTCCCCCTTCCCGGCGGCCCATGGACTCGCGCCCTCTGGGCTCCCGCCGAAGACGCCGGACTCGTCCCCGTCGAAGTCACGTCGCTCAAAGGCGACAAAAACCATCACCGCGTAAAACTCCCCGCCATCGAAAGCGCCGGCGTGCTGTATCTGCTAAAAAACTACTCGCCGCTCATCGGTATCCCAAAGATAGATACGCCCGATCGCGCCATCGACGGACACGCTGCCCGCATCCGTCCCGGCGTCCCCTTCCAAGTCAAAGTGCAACTCGTGGATCAGACTGCCGCCTCCGCGACCACAACTGCTGGAAAACTCCGTCTCGCCGCCGTGCAAGGCTGGACCGTGACGCCCGCCGAGATTCCCACCGACCAAGCAACGGAAGTCACCTTCACTGTCACTCCGCCTGCCGAAGCCTCCGCACTAAAACGCAACTGGCTCTATCCACTTGTCGCCCGCTGGTCAGACTCCACCGGCACCGACCGCGCCATCTGCGCCGCAAACGTGGAAGCCAAGCTTACGCAATGACGCATCAGAAGACGTGGCGCGGGCGTCTCGCCCGCGATTGTGGAGTGCGGCGATTCATCGCCGCTTTGACGGGCCGTTTTAACGGCCCGCCCCTCCAGCCCTTTCATCTCCTCGATGTGTCATCGGGCGACGCGATAAATCGCGTTGTCCAAAGCGGTGATAAATCACCGCATTCCAAAAGGCCCAGCGCGCTGATGTGCGCTTCTCTTTTCCCAACGCACATGTGATCCTTTCCCTGTTATGAAACACCAACTCAACCCTCTCCGCATATTACCTCTTCTCGCTGCGATCATCGTGACCGCCACCCTTTCCGCCGTCACCGCTGCGACTGCTGCTCCCGCTGTCACCACACCGCTCCCGGACAAAGTCGTTTACAAAACCGCAGGTGACATCCCGCTTCACCTCTACATTTACGAACCAGCCTCCTCCCCCCCCTCCGCTGACGCCCGTCCCGCGCTTCTCTTTATCCACGGCGGCGGTTGGGACCACGGACGCCCCACGCGCAAAAATGCCGTCGAACTCGCCAAAAAATTTGCCGACATGGGCCTTGTCACCTTCGCGCTCCAATACCGCTTGATCCCCGGCTGGAAGGACATGCACAAGCAGAGCGAAGCCGAAAAGAACGCCTACGGTGGCACCATCTCGGACAAGAATACTGTTTTTGACAGCGTGCGCGACGCCCGTTCCGCCATGCGTTACCTGCGTGCCCACGCCGCCGAACTCCGCATCGATCCCGCCCGCATCGCCGTGGCCGGAGGCTCCGCCGGAGGACACCTCACCGCTTCCACCACGCTCCTCATCGGTCCCGACATCGACGAACCCGGCGAAGACACTTCCATCTCCTGTGCCGCCAACGCGCTCATCTTTTTCAACCCCGTCATCGACACGTCGCGCACCGGCTACGGAAACAAAAAGATCGGTGCCCGCTGGAAAGAACTCTCCCCCGTTGACCACGTTCGTTCCGGCCTTCCGCCTGCCATCCTCTTTCACGGAACCGCTGACCGCACTGTCCCCTTTGCCAACGCGCAAAAATTCCACGACGCCATGCTCGCTGCTGGCAACACCTGCGAATTTTACCCGCACGAAGGCGGCGACCACGGCTACATCAGCAAAGACCCTGCTCTCCTAAAGGACGGTCTGGGCAAGATCGAAAACTTCCTCCGCCGCAACGCCATCCTCCCGCCCCCGTCCCCGCCCGCTGAGCAATGACATCTCTCCCATTCGCCGCTCTCCCGCCGCTCCAGATTCCGCCTGCTGCGACCAACCTCCTTGAACACGGCGCGCAGGAAGGCGGTATCCAATCCTGCACGACAGCCTTTGCCAACGCCATCGACACCCTCGCTGCGCAAGGCGGCGGCACCCTCACCGTCCCCGCAGGCCGCTGGCTCACCGGCCCCATCTGCCTCCGCAGCCACATCCGCCTCCACCTCGAAACCGGCGCGCACGTCGTTTTCAGCCGCGAACACGCCGACTACCAACCGCCAGTCCTCGCCCACCGCGCCGGATGCTGGGTAATGAATTTTCACCCGCTGCTCTACGCCCGCGACGCCACGCACATTGCCATCACAGGCCGGGGCACCTTTGACGGACAAGGCGACGCCTGGTGGGAATGGAAAAAAAACGAAGACGGCGTTCGTCGCCTCATCGACATGGTGGCGCGCCGCGTGCCCATCGCCGAACGCATCTTCGGCACCGTGGCCGACTGCGTTCGCCCCAACATGCTCGAATTTATCAACTGCCGCGACGTGCTCATTGAAAACGTCACCCTGCGCGACAGCCCCGCCTACCTCGTCCATCCCGTCGGTTGCGAAAACGTCACCCTGCGCGGCCTCAGCATCCTCGGCAACGGACCCAACAACGACGGCATCGACCCCGAATATTGCCGCAACGTCCTGATCGAAGACTGCCTGGTCGATACCGGCGACGACTGCATCTGCCTCAAATCCGGACGCGACCAAGACGGCTGGGCCGAAAACCGTCCCACGGAAAACGTCATTGTTCGCCGGATACGCACGCGACGCGGTCACGGCGGCATCGTGCTCGGCAGCGAACTCTCCTCCGGCATCCGCAACGTGCTGGTCGAGGACTGCGATTTCAGCGGCACCGAACGCGGCATCCGCATCAAAAGCGCACCCGGACGCGGCGGTTTTGTTGAAAACATCCACATGCGTAACATCCGCATGAGCGACATCATCGACGAAGCCATCATCATCCACATGGATTACGGCAGCGTAGCCAAGGGACAGGTTGGCAGCGCCTTCCAATCCAACACACCCTCGCCCACACGCATGCGCAACATCCTCATCGAAGACGTCACCTGCGCCAGCGCAGGCAAAGCGCTTGATATCACCGGTGACGCCGCCCTCCCGCCCGAGTCGATCACCCTGCGCAATCTTCGTCTCCACGCCACCCGTCCCGCCACCCTCACGCACGCCGCCGGAGTGACTTTGGAAAACGTGCAAATCAGCTAATCCCGTAGGGGCTTCGCTTGCGAAGCCCGTGCCAGCCGGACGGAGCACACAACCTCACTCGCGGGCTTCGCAAGCGAAGCCCCTACATCGGACACCACATCTCCCCCCCCCCCCCACACCGCCCTTCATCCGCTCATGAACTACGTCGCGACATTCTTTGCCCTCACGCTCTTTGTATCCAGTTTCTCATGCATTGCGGCGCCAAAACCTGCCGCGCTGTTTTCCGAACACGCCGTTCTCCAGCAAGGCAAACCCGTGCCCGTCTGGGGCACTGCCAATCCGGGTGAGAAAATCCGCGTAAGCTGGCGTGATGTTTCAGCCGAAACCACTACTGCTGACGACGGACGCTGGCGCGTGATATTGCCCGCGCTGCCATCCGGCCAGAGCGCCGATCTCATCATCGCGGGCGACGACAGCACCCTCACCATCCCCGATGTGATTGCGGGCGATGTCTGGCTTTGTTCCGGCCAGAGCAACATGGTCTGGCACGTCAATCAGGCCGAGGGCGGACGCGACGACGCAAAGACAGCCAACTTCCCCGCGCTCCGACATTTTAAGGTGACGCGCGCCAAATCCCCCACACCGCTCACCGAACTCGAAGGCGAGTGGCAAGTTGCCTCACCCAAAACCGTGCGCGGCTGGAGCGCCGTTGCATTTTACTTCGGACGCGCCCTGCATCAGCAACGCGGCGGCACACCCGTTGGCCTCATCAACACCGCTTGGAGCGGCACCGACATCGAAGCCTGGATCAGTAGTGAATCCATCGATACATCACCCGTTGGTCCCGCCGTGCGTGCCCGCTGGCGTGAACTCGCCACCGATTACCCGGCACGCGCGCAGAAACACAAAACCGACTTCGCTGCTTGGGAAAAAGCACGCGCCGAAGCGGAGGCCGCCGGAACGCTCGCCAACTTCAAACAACGCAAACCACGCGCTCCCGTTGGCCCCGGCAGCAGCTCCGAACCCTCGGTGATTTTTAACGGCGAGATTCACCCACTCATCCCCTACGCCCTCGCTGGCATGATCTGGTATCAGGGCGAAAACAACACGCCACGATCGAGTGAATACGCCGCGCTTCAACGCAGCCTGATCCGCGACTGGCGCGCGCGTTGGGAATCGCCTTCGCTGCCCTTCCTCTACGTGCAACTCCCCAACTATGCCGCCTCGCACAAACCGCTTGGCACCGGTTGGGCAGCCTTTCGCGATGAACAAGCCCGCGTCTTGTCCGAACCCGCAACCGGCATGGCCATCACTATCGACGTCGGCGAGTCTGGCACGGTCCATCCTGTCAAAAAACGCGAGGTCGGCGAACGCCTCGCCTTGCTCGCCCGCGCCATTGCCTGCGGTGAAAAAAATGTGCCATCCAGCCCGCGTCTGCTCGACGCCAAGCCTGACGCAAAAAACGCAAGGCTCCGACTGACTTTCGACACCGGCGGTTCACCGCTCGTCTTGCGCGCCGCCCCCGCTGCTGCCGACGCGACAACTCCTCCGGCCTTCCAAATCGCCGGAGCCGACGGCGTTTTTTTCCCGGCCCGCGTCACGCTGGAAGGCGACAACACCATCGTCCTGACGAACCCGTCCGTGACTGCGCCTCTCCATGTTCGTTACGCGTGGATCAACGACCCCGTTGCCACGCTTTTTAATCAAGCCGGTCTGCCCGCCGCGCCCTTCCGCACAGATGGAGAAACAACCCAGTAGGATTGGTGCTTCGACGTTTTCAGCGAGAAGCAGGGAATTTGTTGTGCCGGAAAGTGGCGCGGGATTGCCCGTAGTGCAGGCAAGACCTCCCGCCCTGCGCTACGGGCGCTTCCGTGTGAAATACCTCTTACTTCAGTTGCGGCGTATGCCACATTTTGGTCCAAGCAGGTCAAAGGCTGCTCCATCGAAGGAAGCTCCATAGTCATCCTGTCATTCAAGGGATGCCCATTAGAGCAGTTTCATTTAAACTGTAGCCATTTGATCCCTGGTAGGGAGGCCTTTGTGCCCTCTGCCGAGGGCAGCCCTTTGGGCCATCGCCTTCGGCGATGCCATCTGCGCGCTGCTGCGCTCCGTCCGAGGCCTCCGCCGTGCGTAGTGTGAGGGTGAATACGAAACTCATAGGTGCTTGGAGCGTGGTTTCGGAGGCCTCGGAGATGCCTCCCTACCGTTAAGACAACGGCTACATCTCAATTTTAAATGCTCTAATGTGTAACTTTACGTATAGTAAGCAGTGGGTGGCGAAACCTGAATCAGGTCGTCTTGATGTGTTTTGTGTCGCTCCGTCTGCCCGTCGCAAACGGACGACACATCCCCCCACTGAACGCACATAAATCCGTCCGCATTCTGTAACTGAAAAACCATTACACCCATGAAAACAACATCTCGTCTCATCCGCCATTTCAGCGCTCTTGCCGCGCTTTTGTCGTTCGCCCTGCCCGCTGTGATGCAGGCGCAAATTGGCAACCGTCTTAACGAGGATTTCGACAGCGGAATCTCCGCCAATTGGAAACAAATTGAGAACACCCGCGAAGCCGTCACCAGCAGCAGCACTCCCACGTCTTTATTGGCCGGAACCGGAGGTGCATTGCGTTACCTTACGACTCAACATTCCGCCAAAAACGGGGTGAACTATTCGCAATTAACTGAGTCCACCTACTTGTCCAAGGGCGACTCGCTCACGTTGAATTTCGATTTTCAGGGAACCGAAACCGCTTACAAAAGTAACTCTGGCAATTATTTCACTTTCGGGCTGTTGGGCAGCACGACGTCCACATTTTCCATCGCCGACACCTTTGGGTATGGGATTTCCACGCGTCTGGAAGAAGACAGCCGTTCAGCAACCACTGCGCCGATAGCCCAAGTGATGAATGGCACTGTGCGTGGGACAACCACCTTCACAGCTAATGGGAGTGATTCGGTCGGAACGGCTTTCTCCACCAACGGCACCAATCGCACAGACCATCTGTCCTTCAGCTTTTCCATCACCCGCATGGCGGACGACGGACTCCTGCTTAAGACAGTGTTTACCAACGTGACGGATAATGTGTCATTTGTTCGCACTTACAGCGTCGCGGCGGATGCGCTTCAAAATAAAGATGATGATCCTTACACATTTGATGCGGTTTTCATAGGTTACTATCGGGCAGGTTCAGACAATGGGACGATCTTCGACATCGACAACGTCACCGTCACATACACCTCCGCCATTCCTGAACCGGCTACGGTGGCGCTGTTGCTTGGTTTTGGTGGTTTGCTTGGCGTGTTCGTATGGCGACGCGCACGTCGCTGATCTTTTTGGTTTTTAAAAATGCTCCCATTGTAAGGGGACGGAGAAGACGCGTCAGCGCCTGGGACCGCCGGCATCTTGCCGGCTGACGATGCGCAGCGTCGTTGGGTCGGCATCAAAAGTGGCGCGGGCATCTCGCCCGCTTCGGAACAGAATGCGGGCGGGACGCCCGCGCCACTTTGCCATCAGCAAGATGCCGGCGGTCCCAGGCGCTGACGCGTCTTCTCCGCCCCCCCCCCCCCCACACAGCCATACAGAACGGAATTTTCTCAATCCACTTTCCACAACAAGACCACCTGTCAGCCACGCGAACTAACAGCGATTACCTAAATCACCTAAGCATGTCCCAATCCCTCCCCCCCCCCGCCATTCCTGCCACTTCTGCTCCTCTTGCGGCTTCCGCAGCTTCGGGGCTGGTTCACAAGGTAGAGCCGACGGCACCTGAGGATCGTGTGCCGGTGGGACGTCGCATGGCGTTTGGCATGGGGAATTTTTCGGACCACATCGGCACCGATTCCCTCATCAGCAACGCCAACCCGATCTTCAATATCGCGCTCCATCTTGACCCGCGTTTGCTCGGATTGGGCATCGGGATTTGCCGGCTTTGGGATGCGATCACCGATCCGATTGTCGGCGTCATTTCGGACAACGCACGCACGCGTTGGGGGCGCCGACGTCCGTTCATGCTGGCGGGCGCGATTGGTGCGGGACTCGTTTTCCCCTTGGTCTGGCTCGTTCCCCAAGGCATCGGGAGCATGGGTCTGTTTATTTGGTTCACGCTCGGGGCGATGCTGTTTTTCACCTGCCAGACTTTTTTCACGATCCCGTGGACCGCGCTCGGATTCGAACTGACGCCCGATTACAACGAGCGCACCCGCATCATGGAGTGGCGCGCCTACCTCGGCACCGCCGTCAGCCTTGTAGTGCCGTGGACTTACGCGTTCACACAAATGCCTGTCTGGGGCGGCAACACGATCGTCGGCGCACGCTGGATGGGGGTGTGCGTGGGGGTCTTGATTATCGTCAGCGGGCTCGTCCCAATCCTGTTCCTGCGCGAACGCAATTTCGGCAAAGCCAGGGAACAGGAAAAAACCGGGCTCTTCAAAGGCATCGGCATGACACTGCGCAACAAGCCGTTCATGATGATGGTGGCGATCACTCTGTTCACCGTCGTGGGGTCGCGCACGGTGCAGTACCTCGGATTTTACATCGGCCTGTATTATTTGTTCGATGGCGACACGGCGAAGCAGGGGATTTACAATGGGATTTTTGGCAACGCCACACTGGTGGTCGGCGTCGTGTCGGTGTTCTTGCTCAACCGGCTTTCACAACGTATCGGAAAACGGAAATCCCTCGCGCTTTGTCTGGTGCTTTTGATTGTGAGTTCGTTTGCGAAGTGGGCGCTTTATGATCCGGCAAATCCTTACCTGAGTCTTGGCGTGCTGGTGTTCACGGTGCCGGCGGGGATGGGTTTCTGGCTGCTGATCACGTCGATCAAGGCCGATATTTGTGATGACGACGAGTTGCGCACGGGGCTGCGTCGCGAGGGTTCGATCGCGTCGATTTCGGCGTGGATTTCCAAGCTCTCAACGTCGGCGACTGCTGTTTTGGCGGGTGTGATTCTTACGGCCACCGGCTACATTTCCGCCGCCGGCCCGGAGCAGGCGGCGGGGGTTATCGACAAGATGCGTTATTGTTTTTATTTCATCCCGTCGGTCACGGCGATTCCGGCGCTGGTGTTGTTGTATTTTTTCCCAATTACCGAGGCGCGGGCGCGCGAGACACGGCGTTTGCTCGAGGAGCGTCGTGGTAAATCCTGACGTCGTCTGGCCGGGTGGTTTCTGAACATGGCTCGACGCGCAGCGGGCGTGGTGCCATGAGATGCGGGTGTTGTGAGTTGTCCGTTGTATTTTCCCATTCAGTCGATCCGCCTGCATTCGCATCGGTTTCAGGCGGGGTATTCGTTTCGCGCACACACGCAGGCGTTTCACCAGTTTTATTGCGTGCTGGAGGGCGTCGTTGCGCAACGGGTGGAGGGCACGGTGCACCGGTTGCGCGCGGGCGAGGGTGTGTGGATTGCGCCGGGGCTGGAACGGGAGCCGCGCGCGGAGAGTCGGTCGGGGGAATATATGGTGGTGGATTTCACGCCGCCGTGGGCAGAGTTGGGCGCGGGGAGCGGGATGGTTTGCAAATTGGATCACGAGGCGCTGGCGGATGCGCGGGCGCTGGCGGCGTTTCGTGGGGTGGTGACGGCGAATTTGCGGGTGGCGGTTTTGTTTCACCATTTGTGTCTGCGGGTGCTGCCGGGGAAGTGGTTTGACCGGCTGCCCGCGGGCAATGGCGCGAAGGAGCCGGGAAAGGCTCGGGCGGTGGCGGAGGATCTGGCGCGTGTCGAGCGTATCGAACAAATGATGACAGCCAACACGGGCAATGCGTTGCGGCTGGAGGAATTGGCGTCGTTGTCAGGGATGTCGCGGTCGGCGTTGGGGCGGTTGTTTTTGGCGTATCGCAGGGAGTCGCCGTGCGCGCGGTTTCGGACGATCCGCCTGGAGCGGGCGAAGCAATTGCTGGAGGATGGAGGGCGGTCGGTCACGGAGGTGGCGATGGAAACGGGTTTCGCCACGTCGCAACATTTCGCAGGGGCGTTTCGCAAAAAATTCGGGCGCAGTCCGTCTGAGGTTTTTTGTCAGGAGGGCGGGTCTCCTGACCTGCGCGACGACGCGTAGTGTTACGGATGGGCGCGGCTGCGCCGCGTCTGGCGGGTCGGGAGACCCGCCCTCCTTATACGACCGGAGGTTTGGAGGTGGTCTTGGTGGTAACCGTTTTCCGTGATGGTTCCGGCGGGGGGGGGGGAGGCCGGACGGGTGTCTTCTTTTTCGTCGTCATCGTCGTCGTCCTCTTCGGCGGCGGTGGCTTTTTCTTCGTCCTCGGTTTTTGGATACGCGATGCGGCCGTGCAGCATGTTGAGGAGGGTGTGGGCGAAGCTTTCCTTGATCTCGGCGAGTTCGGCAAGGGTCAGGGGGGCTTCGTCGAGCTGGCCGTCAGCCACGCGGTCGTTGACGACTTGTTCGATGAGTTCTCCGAGGTGTTGCGGGGTGACGCGGCGCAGGGAGCGCGAGGCGGCTTCGACGCCGTCGGCAAGGTGTATGATGGCGCTTTCCTTGAAGCGGGGGGGGGGGCCGTCGTAGCGATAGGTGGTCTCGGACACGGGGGCGGGTTGCAGGCCGGCGGGGGTGGCGGGGTTGCTGCCGCCGGGGGGGCGGGGGAAGGGTTGGGGCGTGGCGCCGCGCGGCGCGACAAAGGGGGCGGTGGCGCCGGCGCCGCTGCGCAGGGCGAAGGGGGGTTGCGTGGCGTTGGTGACGGCGCGGTGAAAAAAGTAGCGGATGAGGGTGGTGCCGTGGTGCTGTTGGATGACGTCGATGACGGCTCGGGGGAGTTTGCTTTTTACGGCGAGGTCCACGCCGTCCTTGACGTGGCTTTTGATGATGAGGGCGGAGAGGGAGGGGTTGTTGTCGTCGTGCGGGTTCACGCCGTCGATCTGGTTTTCCATGAAGTACTCGGGTTTGTTGGTTTTGCCGATGTCGTGGAAGAGGGCGCAGACGCGGGCGAGGAGGGGGTTGGCACCGATGGCGGAGGCGGCGTTTTCGGAGAGTTGGGCGACGACGAGGGAGTGGTGGTAGGTGCCGGGGGCCTCCATTTGCATGGTGCGCAGGAGGGGGTGGTTGTAGTCGGTGAGTTCGAGGAGGGTGATGTCGGTGGTGCGTTTGAAGAGGGCTTCGAGGATGGGTAGCAGGCCGGCGACAATGACGCCGCTGAGGATGCCGGTGCCGAGGGCGGCGATCATCTGGCGGACAATGGTGAACCAGTCGAGGCGGTCGAAGTAGCCGAGGAGGGCAACGGCAACGGCGGTGACGAGTCCGGCGTAGGTGGCGGCGCGGACGACGTTGCTGCGTTTGCGGGTGTTTTGCGCGCAGAAGATGGCCACCATGGAGGAGGCGACGGCAAGGACGAGGAGATCGACGCGGTTGCCGTAAATGACGCTGGTGAAGATGGCGATGAGCAGGGCCATGAAGATGCCGGAGCCGGCGTCGATCATGATGGCGACGATGAGGGGGGCGATGATGACGGGGGCAACGTAGGGGAGGGCGGAGGCGGCGGAGGTGTTGGCGAGGAAGACGGGGAGGCTGCCGAGCGAGTAGGTGGCGCGGACGAGGGCGAGGTTGACCACGACGACGAGGGCAAGGAGGGCGAGGCGGCCGTTGCTGCGCAGGGTTTCGGGGTCTTCGATGCGGATGTAAAGGATGCTGGCGATGGTCATGGCCAGGACGAGGAGGAGGCGGCTGGCAATGGTGAGGTTTTCGTCGCTGGAGAGGGAGCCGCTTTGGAGGAGGTGCTGGCGGTAGGCGGCGAGCATTTCGTATTGCTCGGGGGTGACGCGGGTGTCGGGTTCGATGATGGTGGCGCCGCGTTCGACGGTGATTTGCACGGGCTGGAGGGTGGCCAGGGTGCGCAGGCGGCTTTGTTCGGTGGCGTCTTCGTCGTAGATGAGGTTGGGCGAGAGGCCGCCGCGGAGGACGCGGAAGAGGGCAAGGGCGAGGGGGCGGTCGGTGATCTCGGCGGAGAGGTTGATGCGGAGGTAGGTGAGGGCTTCTTCGTGGGATTCGACGGGGTTGGAGATGACTTCGCCGTCGGCGCGCAGGACTTGGAAGAGGGCAATGGAGCCGGGGGCGACGTGGAGTTGGGCGTGCTGCGCGTCGGTGTAGATGCCGGCGTGGCAGATGGCACGGAGGGTGGCGAGGCCGATGTCGAAGAGTTCGTCGAGGGCGGGTTTGCCGTTGGCGGCGGTCTTGCCGTTGGTGGAGTTGAGGAGGGTGGAGGCGTCGGCGGCACTGACGCGCTGGGTGCTGAGGGAGTTGAAGTCGGAGACGGCTTTTTCGAGCGCGGCAGGGGGGGGGGGGGGAGGTTGCTGATGCGTTTGAGTTCGGCGCGGAGGGTGGCGAGGTGTTGTTCGAATTGTTCGAGGGGGGCTGTGTCGATGCGGTAGATGGGGGCGACGCGGTTGCTGATTTGTTCGCGGAGGCGTTGGGTGCGTTCGGCGCTGGTGTAGGTGAAGGTTTCGCTGGCGGCGATGCGGGTGGAGGCGATCTGGTTGGGGAGGACGGGCAGGGTGTGACTGGTGATGCCGACGAAGCTGATGAGGACGATGGCGGCGACGGTGAGGGCAAAGATGATGACGCCTACGATGCGGCTGGATTCGAGGAAGCTGGCGAAACTGGATTTCTCGGCGGATTTGCGCCGTCGTGGCGCGGGTGATCCGAGAAAGAGGCGGCGGAAGAGGTTGCGGAGGAAGATCATGATGAAAGAGCTGAAATGCTGAAAACTGAAACGCTGAAGTGTGGGATGCGGAATGGGTTGCAGGTTTCGACGGTGGTTCAGTTTTTGGCGTCGTCGGAGTCGTTGGCGTCGGCAGAGATGGGGTTTTTGAAGCGTTCGTAGGCGTCGATGATTTGGTGGACGAGGGGGTGCCGGACGACGTCGGCGCCGCTGAAGTGGTGGAACGCGATGTCGGGCACGTCGCGCAGGATGCGTTCGACTTCGATGAGGCCGGACTGGCGCGCGCGGGGGAGGTCGATCTGGGTGATGTCGCCGGTGACGACCATGCGGGAGTCTTCGCCGAGGCGGGTGAGGAACATCATCATCTGCTCGGAGGTGGTGTTTTGCGCTTCGTCGAGGATGATGAAGCTGTGCGGGAGGGTGCGTCCGCGCATGTAGGCGAGGGGGGCGATTTCGATGACGTCTTTTTCGGTGAGCTTGGCGACTTCGGTGGCGTCAAGCATGTCGTGCATGGCGTCGTAAAGGGGGCGGAGGTAGGGGAGGATTTTTTCGCGGAGGTCGCCGGGGAGGAAGCCGAGGGCTTCGCCGGCTTCGACGGCGGGGCGGGTGAGGACGATGCGTTCGACCTCGCCTTTGAGGAGCGCGGAGACGGCGGCGGCCATGGCGAGGTAGGTTTTGCCGGTGCCGGCGGGGCCGATGCCAAAGGTGAGGGGTTTTTGAAGGATGGACTGGAGGTAGAGTTTTTGGCCGAGGGTTTTGGGAACGATGCTTTTGCGGTGCGTGGGGATGACGAGGGGTTTGCCGAAGAGTTCGCGCAGGGGGGCGCCGTCGTCACGCGCCATGAGTTCGACGAAACGGGCAAAGTCGGGGGTGCGCACATGGAGGCCTTGGGTGCGGGCTTGGTTGAGGAAGTCGAAGAGTTGTTCAACGCGCGCGATGCGTGCGGCGGCATCGGTGGTGGCACGGGTGTCGTTGGCGGGGGCGTCGGGGGTCTCGATGCGCAGCCAGTCTTCGCGGGTGACGAGGGTAACGCCGAGGGCGCGTTCGGCGAGCGCGAGGTTGTCGGGGCGTCCCGCGTAGAGTTGGGAGAGGTGGCGGGGGTTGGGAAAATGGAGCGTGGTAGAGGGCACGAGTGGAAAATTAGGAGTTAGGAATTAGGAATTAGAAATTAGGAATGGGCGGTTGCGTCGTCGGTTTGGGAGTCGGGATATCCGGGCTTATTCGTGTGCATGGGCTCGTTTTTCTAATTTTTAATTTCTAATTCCTAATTTTTCCGGTGAGTCGTTCCCAGGTTTGTTCGAGGGCTTGTGGGAGGATGCGGGTTTGGCCGAGGACGGGCATGAAGTTGTTGTCGCCGTTCCAGCGGGGGACGATGTGGCCGTGTAGGTGGTCGATGCTGCCGCCGGAGGCGCGTCCGAGGTTGAAGCCGATGTTGAAGGCGTCGGGTTTCATCACGGTGCGCAGGAGGCGTTTGCCGTGGGTGATGATGGCGAACAGGTCGGCGCGTTCGTCGTCGGTGAGGTCTTCGATGTCGGCCACTTCGCGGAAGGGGATGGCGAGGAGATGCCCGGGATTGTAGGGGAAGCGGTTGAGCATCAAGTAGGAAAGCGGCGAACGATGCACGATGAGGGCGGCGCGGTCATCACCGAGGGCAGGCAACTCGGTGAAGGGGCGTTGAAACGCCGGTGTGCGCGGCGCTTCGATGTAATCCATGCGCCAGTAAGGATGGAGCTGCTGCATAATTGGAACCGGTCGAGGGAAACGGCCGACAGGGGGCTTGTCAAAGCCTGCGGTCAGGGGGGGGCAGTGCTTTTATCTCTTGCGATGGATGGCTATTCCTAGGGGTTGTCGCCATGAGATGGCGGCCGTTCATCGTCTTAACGGTAGGGAGGCCTTTGTGCCCTCTGTCGAGGGCAGCCCTTCGGCGGCCATCGCCTTCGGTGAAGGCCATCTCCGCGCTGCTGCGCTCCGTCCGAGGCCTCCGAAACCACGCTCCAAACACCTATGAATTTCGCATTTTCACACTACGCACGGCGGAGGCCTCGGAGAGGCCTCCCTACCAGGTATCAAATAGCTACAGCTTACATGAAACTGCTCAGCCTAACAGTGCTTTTCAGCAGGGCTAGGCAGAGGCCAGGGGGGGGGGGACGCTTACCAGCCTACGGCGGATTTGTGGCCTTGTTTGGTGATCTGTTTTTCACCTTCCCATACACCGAGGCCGTTTTGCACGGTGGTGAGCGTGAGTTGGAAGGAATAGGTCACTTGGTTCACTTTGCCGGCCTTGGCGGTGTCTTGGATGATTTTGCCGGTGAGCGTATAGTAGGGCATCGCGGTGCCTTGCTTGGGGCCGAGTTCGGCGGCGAGCGGGTCTTCTGAACCTCCGTAGGCAATGGTCGTGGTCGTGAGGACTTTGCCGGATTGGTAGAGGGCGACGCGGATTTTCTTGGTCAGTGAATCCATGTCGAAGTTGTCCTGCGTGTTGTTGACGATGCGCGAGACGGCCATGACGGCGGGTTTGCTCGGCGCGCGTTCGAGAACGCCGGAGGCAAGCAGGTCGGCAACGAGGTCGTCGGCGGCGGCGTTGAAGTCCTGGATGTTGATCTGGTTGAGCGAGACGATGGTGTTGGGTCCCTTGGAATCAACGTAGGCGGCGTCGCGCGAGGAGCATCCGGCGGCGAGGAGCAGCATGGCGAGTCCGGCGGCGAGGAGGGTGGTGTGGCGGTGTGTTTTCATGGTGCGGTGAGCAGTGAACAGTGAGCAGTGAAACAGTGAAACAGTGAACAGTGAGTGGCGAGTCGTGGGAATGCGGCGCGGCAGGTCAGTCGGTGGCTTCGAGTTTGACGCGGAAGTCCACGGCGCGGGGCGAGGTGGCGACGGCGGAGATGGCGCTGGTTTCGCGGCCACGCAGATGGATGACGCGCCAGCCGCCAGTGGAGTCGAGTTGCATGCCGTTGGCGGCGATCCAGTCAAATTTGTAACGGAAGGTGCGCGGGTCGTTTTTGCGGTTTTCCAAGGTGACTTGCACTTGGAGGAGGTCGCCGCTGACGGTGGCCTGATTGACGGATACGATGGCAAGGGCGCGGGCAAGGGAACTGTCGGTGATGATGCGCTGGTCGGTGACGGTGTCGGGCCGGGCTTGCGGGTCGGCGCGTTGCACGGTGTTGACGCTGTTGGAGCAGCCGGGAGCAAAGAAGGCGGCGACAAAGGCCACCGTGGAGGAGGCAAGGAGCGGGATTAGTTTTTTCATGGTGTTGGAGTGAATCGCGGGCGGGCTGTGAGGTTGGAAGACAGTTAACCACAGAGACACAGAGGCTCGGAGGAGCAAGCCGGAGAAATATTTGGTGGGTGATTGTGTATGTGTGTGTGGGGGGGGGGGGGGGGGGGGAAGGGGAGGACTTCGTGGTTTGTCTTCTGTGCCTTTGTGTCTCTGTGGTTAATTTTTGAGCGGAAATTCGGAAATAAGCGGGGCGGTGCCGGGGGCGATGCTTTTTACGTAAACGATGTTCACGTCGCCGGGGCTGAGGGGCACGCGGTTGAGGCGGTTGCCGACCGTGATGCCGAGGACGCGGTCGGTGGGGGTGGGGATGCGCGCGTAGTGGAATTCTTTGGGGAGGGTGCGCCAGGTGCGGGTGTCGGCGATGTTGATGGCAGCCTGGGTGATGAAGCTGAAGAGTTGGGTGACGATCTGGCCGGTGTCGCCAAAGTTGTCGCGCGCCTGTTTCTGGACGACGGCGTCGAGGGTGGCGCGGGTGGCGGTGGCGACGAGGGTTTTGGTGACGATGGTGGGCCAGTCGTTTTTGAAGTCGCGGGCCACGACGGCGTCCATGTTGCACACGAGGGCGGTTTGCGCGGGGGCGCGGCCGTCGCCGTAGGCGATGCTGATGGCGGGGGTGAAGGCGGGGTTGTAACGGAGGGTGGGGAAGGCGGCGCCGACGTAGGAGATGGAGCTGGTGACAATAAAGATGGGGATGTCGATGCGCACCTGATCGCGCGAGGGAGCGGAGCCGGTTTCGTAAAGGATGTAGGTGACGCCGTGCGGGCGGCGGCCGGCGGTGGCGTCGTCGAGGTCTTGTTTGAGGTAGGGGTTGAGCGGGGCCATGGAGGCGGCGCGTTCGAGGGATTTGCGAGCGCGCTCGGCGTCGGAGGAGTCGGCTCCGAGGTTCAGAAAATAGAGGCCGTCGAGGAGGACGGAGAAGGGGTTGACGTAGTCGGCGTAGGGTTGGAGTTGGAGGACGGTGTCGGCGGAGGATTCGATGCGGCTGAGGTTGGCGGCAGTGCGCGGGTCGGAGGTGGCGCGATCGACGTCGTAGGCAGCTCCGGTGCGGCCTTTTTCGTCGGTGGCGCGGCCTTGTCTGGCGGCAAGGGCGGAGGCTTGCGCTTCTTCGATGTGGCGGGCGTTTTCATCGACGGCGTCGCGCTGGCGCTGGAGGGCGCGGTTGAGTTCGACGCGGGCGTTGTCGCGGTTGCCGAGTTGGAGGTGGTTGAGCGCCTTGTAGGTGTTGAGCATCACCTTGTCGTAGGAGCGTCCTCGGTAGGGGGTGTTGGCTTGGTTGGTGAGGAGGGCGCCGACTTCGGAGCCGACTTTGATCCGGGCGGCGGCTTCGTAGGCGTTGACGCGTTGTTCGGCGGCGTCGAGGGCGGCGTTGGATTGGACAAGATAATCGCGCGCGGAGGGGGGGGGGGGGACTGAGGAGGTGCCGCCGGCGCCGGGCGTGGAGATGTCGAGGGCGGCGGCGCGGAGGATGGCGCCTTGTTCGAGTTGGTAGAGGAGGGTGTCCTTGTTGTCGCGGTTGGCCTCGGCGTCGGCCTTGGCGGTGGAGACGGCGGCGGCGAGGTTGCCGGTGCGCCAGGCGGCGTCGCGCGAGGAGGTTTTTTCCGTGTAGGTGGCGCAACCGCCGCCGAGGAAGAGAAGGACGGCGGCGGCCAGCGGGGGGAGGACTAGGGCGGGTGTGCGTGCGTTGCGGGCCACAGTAATGGGAAAGGGGAGACATTGGATAAAACCAGCGAGGCGCGCAACGTCCATGATTGCATGATGCATAAAACAACTCCACACGTTCCCAACCATCCGCACACAACCCACGCATCCGCGTTCCCGCCATGGACAAACTCGAAGAAATCTTCCGCATGCAACACGCGCTCAATTCGCGCATCGGCGTTAATCTCCCGCCCGTCTCCGACGAGGAAAAGGCGAAGTGGATTCTCAACTACACGCGTGCGCTTCAGCAGGAGACTGCCGAGTTGATCGACAGCGTGCCGTGGAAATGGTGGGCCAAATACCAGAAATTCGACGAGCAAAACGCCCGCGTCGAGGTCGTGGATTTGTTTCACTTTCTGGTCTCGCTCGCGCAAACGCTCGGTATGACGGCGGACGATGTTTATCAGGCCTACGTCAAGAAGAACCAGGTCAACCATCAGCGTCAGGAAACCGGTTACGCGCAAAAAGACGCCGCCGATTCGAAGCACATCTGAGGATTCTCGATTCTCGTTTTCTGATATTCGATCGCGTATCGACAATCTCCACACCTCGCACATGTCCCCCTACGACCATGCCCGTCAGTTGATCGACCAGGCGCACGACGCCGACCCGACCCGATTGCCCGATGGCCGTGCCGCCGAACGTGTTTACGCCGACCGCGTGGAGGCTTGGGTGGTGAAACTCGTGCCCGACGCCAGTCCCGTGCTGCGCCTTGCCGCCCGCTGCCAGCATCTCGAACGCTGGAGCGTGCCTCGCTCGTCCTATCCGATGGACAAGCCCGGTTATCTGGCATGGCGGCGTTTTCTCTATCAAAAGCAGGCGGATCGCGCCCGCGAGTTGCTCCTCGCCGCCGGCGTGCCCGCCGCCGAGGCCGACGAGGTGCGCACCTGGGTTTCCAAGACCGGGCTCAAAACAAATCCCGGCACCCAGGCGCTGGAAGATGCGGCGGTGCTGGTGTTTTTGGAAAACGAGATCGGTGCCTTTGCCGCGCAGCATGCCGATTACACGCGGGAAAAATTCGTGGACATCCTGCGCAAGACTTGGCGCAAGCTCAGCCCCGCCGCGCAGCAGGCCGCGCTCGCCCTCGATCTTCCGCCCGCCATCGCCGGCTTGGTCGGCGAAGCATTGGGGTGATGGAGCGACGGTACGGTATTCAGTCCCTCCCTCCCCCCCCCCCCCCCCCCGCGCGTGCCCGCCATGATTCGGTTTGCCGCTGACAGCGAGGGCGGTTTGTTACGAAGCTCGTTTTTGTTTTATGATGAATCGCCTCCGCGTCGCGCTCCTGTTGTTGCTCCCGCTCGTCTGGGGCGTTGTCGGCGTGCGTGCGGATGAACCCTTTTTTACGCAAACCAACAACCCCGTGCCGCTCGCTCCCCGTCCCGTGACGGTGGGGCCGTTGCTGGTGGAGGAGGCGGGCGCGCGCCGGGCGCTGGCGATGGGATTTCCCTCGGTGGCGGCCACGCTTTACGAGGAATTGCTGGCGCACGCCCCGGCGGGCCCGGCGACGGACGAGTTGCTGCTGTCGCTGGTGGAGGCGCGGCTGGACGAGGGGCGCACGGATCTGGCGCAGGCCGCGCTGGCGAAGTTTCGCGGGGCGCCGAGTTCTTCCTATCGTTTGCTCAGCGGATTGGTTGCCGTGCGCCAGCGCCGGATGAGCGAGGCGACCACGGTGCTCGGCACGATCAACCCGGCGGAACTCGCCCCCGATGAACGCGGCTGGTGGCACTACGCGCAGGGCCTGATCGCCGAGGCGGACAAGGACTACGAAAAGGCCACCTCCGCCTTCCAGCAGGCGCAGGAGTCGGCCATTTCCGATCTGCAACGCGCCCGCTTCCTGCTCGCCCGCGAACGCTCGCGGCTGGAGTCCGGCGCGCCGGTGACCGACGAGCAACTCGACCAACTCAAGGCCTCCGTCGAAAAATACCAAGGTCGCGCCGTCGGCTACGATTACGCCCGCCAGTATGCCATGACTCTGGCGCAGGCCGGACGCAAAACCGGGGCGGGCAGTGCGGTCGATTTCCTGCAAAAACAACTCGCCGCGCTTCCGCTTTCCGAGCCCGCCGTGCGCGATGATTATCGTCTGCTCATCGGCCTCATCGCCGGTGCTTCCAACAAAGCCGGGCGCGACGCGCTCGACGCGCTCGTGGCCGACGGCGTGGACCGCGACAAGCAACGCGTGGCCTTGCAACTCCTCGCCGTCACCGCGGGCGACGACACGGCATCCTCGACCTTTCGTACCCGGCTCAACGGCTGGATCGACGCGCCCCGTCCCAGCCCGATCCTGGAAAACCTTCTCCTCGTGCGCGCCGAGACGGCGCTCGCCGTGCAGGATTATTCGCAGGCCGAGGCGGATGCGAAAGCCGTCGTGGAACGCTTCCCCCAATCGCCGCTCCGGGCCGCTGCTTTTGCGCAACTGGCCGACGCTTCGTGGCAGCAGCGCCGTTTCCGCGCCGCCGCGAGCTATGCGGCCCAGGCGCGCGACGCCACCCGCGACCCCGCGGCCCGCGCCCTGTTTGGCGTCCTCGTGGCGGAGTCCTATTATCGTGCGGGTGACTATCGCAGCGCGGCGGGCGCCTACGCCGCGGCACTTGCCCGGGTTCCTGCGGGTGTTTCAGCCGGCGGCCTGATGTTTCAGCAAGTGATGTCCGAACTCAAATCCGGCGACGCCGACGCCCTGACGCGCGCCCAGACGGTGGCGGACCGGCTGGCGGCGGACCGGCGATTCGACGCCGTGAGCCGCTGGCAGACCGAATGGAATCTCGCCCTCGCCATGCAAAGCGCCGGCCGTACCGCCGATGCGCTGGCCCGCGTCACCCGCCTGCGTGCCGAGACACCCGGCGTGCCTCCCAACCTGCGCGCCCGCATGGCCTGGCTGGAGGCGCGCCTTGCGCTCGACTCCGGAGCGCCGGAGCGCGCCCTCGCGCTGGCCAAAAATTTCGCCGAACCCCGGGCGCTCGAAGGCGTGGAATCCGTGCTCCGCCGCGAACTCCCCGCCCGTTCCCTCCTGTTGCAGGCCGAGGCCAATTTCGCGCTGGGCAATCCCGCCGAGGCCGTGGCCCAGCTTCGCAAGCTGCGCACCGACGCACAGGACTCGGACACGAAGATGCGTTCCTTCATCGTCGAAGCCGACTACTACGCCCGCACCGGCAACCTTGCCGAAGCCCAGCGGCTCATGACCAGTCTGGCCGACGACTACCGCACCAGTTCCTACGCTCCCGAAGCGCTCTATCAGGCCGCCCTGCACGCCGCCCGGCGCGGCGGCGAGGAGCACATCCGCGAAGCCTACCGCCTGCTCGAACGTCTGGCGAAGGACTACCCCGCGAGCGACCTCGTCTTTTACGCCCGCATGAAGCAGGGCGACCTCGCCCGCGAATACAACAACTTCTCCGACGCGCAACTCGCCTACGAGTATCTGATTAACAACTACAGCCAGCACGCCGACGTGCTCGCCGCGCACCTCGCCCTGGCCAACTGCCACCGCGCCCGCTCCGCTCCGCCCGACGTGTCGCACTACGAAAGCGCGCTCACGATCTACGAACGCCTCCGCGACCTGGCCGACACCCGCGCCGGCGCGGACCTCCGCGTCGAGGCCGGATTCCAACTCGGTGACATGCTGGCCGACCGTGGCGACACCGACCGCGCCCTGCGCGCCTGGTGGGTCGTGGAGGACGCCTTTCTGCTCAACGAAGAACGCGCCGCCGAACTCGGCCCGAAAGGCCGTTACTGGATGGCCCGCCTGCTCCTCCGCAAAGCCGAGTTGCTCGAATCCGCCGCGCGCCACGAGGAAGCGCGCACCGCCTGGCAGTTAATCATCACCAAAGGGCTGCCCGGCGCGACCCTTGGCCCGCCAGCGCCTCGCCGGACGTCCCGCCGCGCCGTCTCCCCCCCCCCCCCCCCCCATCGACAACACCTGCGCCTGCGATCGGCAGCTAACCAACTGGCAACCTTTCTACTCGCTACTCACTCCTCACTGCTCGCTACTCTTTTTTCACCATGGAAGGCTTCCACCTCAGTCTCCTCTCCCGCGGCGGACCCATGATCTGGGTCCTGTTGCTCATGGGCGCGCTCGGGCTCGTTCTGTTCATCGAACGCACGCTCTACCTGCACCGCGGACAGATTCGTTCCACGTCGTTTGTGGACGGCATCAAAAACATCCTCGCCAAACGACGTATCGTAGAAGCGGTGACAGTTTGCGAAGAGACGCCCGGCCCCGTGGCGGCGGTCGTCAAGGCCGCGCTCATCCACGCGGGCGACGACGAAACGCGCATGCGTTATGCCGTGCAGGACGCCGCCGTCATCGAATTGCCCTCGCTCGAACGCCGGCTCGGCTCCATCGCCGCCATCGCCCAGATCGCGCCGCTGGTCGGCCTGCTCGGCACGGTGCTCGGGCTTACGGCGACGTTTCACTCCTTCATGCAAGGCGGCGAGTATGCCACCGCCCGCGCCCTCGCCGGCGGCATGTGGCAGTCACTCATCACGGCGGGCGCGGGCCTTGCGCTCGGCATCCCGGCGCATCTCGCCTACCACCTCCTCAACGGCCGCGTGCGCGCCATCGTCCGCGATGTCGAATGGGCGGGCAATGAGATCATGCGGTATTTGCTAACCGACTACAAAGAGAGCTTTTCTGCGGCGGGCGGGGAAATCCCAACTCCCAAATTTCCAGTCCCAGTCCAGACACCCGCCGCCGGCGCTTCACCCTCCACGTCGCCTGCGCGGCCGTCGTCGCCGCCTTCGTCAGCCTCCCCTGTCATCTGACCATGATCACTCGTCCACTCGATCTTGCCAGCCGCCTGCGCAACCCGCCGCGCAGCTACGACGCGTTTTATTACGTCAACATCGGGCTGATCCTGTTGTTCTTCGGTTTGTTTGGCTCGCGCTTCATCCTGTTTCCCGGGCTGGCCACGGATTTTAAACTTCCCGAAACGGGGACGAGCATGGCGGGCGCGCAAATGACCGACGTGGTGATCGCGGTGCCGCGTCACGACATGGCGCTGGTCGATGGCGAAGTGCGCACTTTCAAACAACTGCAGGAGGGGAACTGGTTGAGAGAACGGATTGCCGGACGTCCGGGCGCGCGTTTGCTCGTGCAGGCCGGGGCATCCGTCTCCGCCGCCGACCTCGCCCAACTCTACGCCATCGCCGCCGAAGCCGGCTTTGCGGGCGTGGTCCTCGCCGCCGAGATGCCGGTGGAACATGAGAAACGCCCGCAGTGAGTATCCGGAAAAACATTACCGACATCACCGCCCCTGCCGCCGGAGGACTGCGCGCCTCAATCCTCAAGGAACGTCAGCTCGTGTGGCCGCGCATTGTGGCCACCGTCGTGGTTGCGCTGATTCTGGCCGCTCTCGCAAGCTGGCTGCGTTTCCCCGTTTCCGGCCCTATGTCGTCGATGGCCCCTCCTGTTCGCGGAGGGGGGGGGGGGGGGGGAGGGGCGCAAACCAAGGTTCCTGCCGTGCCGGGGCTGGTCATCAAGTCCAGAGGCGCGGGTGATTCTCCCGCCGTGCGCGAACAGGTTGCGTTGCTTGATCCGACCCCGCTCTTTCTGCCCACCGTCATGAGCAGCGCGCAGGCCGGGCCGCGTGAGACCTTGCGAGGCGGGACGGTGGCGGCTTTTGGCGAAGAGCAGGACAAGAGCTTTTTCCCCGATGCGAGCGCCCGTGTGACGCTTCCCCCCTCCCCCCCGCTGCCCGATCCGGCGTCCGGCTGGCAGGGGATTTTCCCGGTTAAGGATATGTATCAGGGCATTGGCCGCCGGGATGACGCTGATGGCGACCCATTGCCTCACAGGGTTGGAGCCGTTTCTGTTGCCCGGGTTGGTGACGGACGTGTCGTTGCGGAGTTTGTCCTGACAGGGAAGCGGGGCTCCCTGCCGCCCGACCCCACCGACGCGTTGCCGCCCGCCGTGATGGAGTTTCTCGTCAAAGTGGAATCCGATGGACTGGCTGGGATGCCGCGCGTGATTGCCAGTTCGGGATCGACCGAGCGGGATGACTATTTTGCCGGCTATCTGGCCAGGATGGCATGGATCGGTTCCCGCTTAAGTCCCGGAACCTACGTCGTTACTGTCGGCCCGTAACTATTTGGAAAAACGTGCCAGATTTCGGTTGACGAAGGAAAAACAGATGCCCACGGTCTGCGCTCTTTTTCTCGTTTTTTGACCTTCCCGGTTCGCCCAGATAGCTCAGTTGGTAGAGCACACCCTTGGTAAGGGTGAGGTCGTCAGTTCGAATCTGATTCTGGGCTCCAGGTCACGTCGCCATCGACTTCGCGACGCAAATCCCCGAGGTCTCCTACTTCAACTAACCAACCTAACCTCTCTTACTACTATGGCTAAAGGCACATTCGAGCGCACCAAACCGCACGTCAACGTCGGCACCATCGGCCACGTCGACCATGGCAAAACCACCACCACGACCGCGATCCTCAAGGTCCAGGCCGACAAAGGCTTGGCTGAGTTCAAGTCCTACGCGGATATCGCCAAGGGCGGCACCGTCCGTGACGCCTCCAAGATCGTGACGATCTCTGTCGCTCACGTGGAATACGAGACGGCCAACCGTCACTATGCCCACGTTGACTGCCCGGGCCACGCCGACTTCGTCAAGAACATGATCACTGGCGCCGCCCAGATGGACGGCGCGATCCTCGTTGTCTCCGCTGCTGACGGCCCGATGCCCCAGACCCGCGAACACATCCTTCTCGCCCGCCAGGTCGGCGTGCCGAAGATCGTTGTCTGGCTCAACAAAGTTGACCTCATCGACGATCCCGAGCTCCTCGACCTCGTCGAAATGGAAATCCGCGAGCTCCTCTCCAAGTACCAGTTCGACGGCGACAACGCCAAGATCGTCCGTGGTTCCGCCACCGCCGCTCTTGATGGCAAGCCCGAAGGTATCGCTGCCATCAGCGAACTCATGGACGCCATCGACAGCGAAATTCCCGAGCCCGCTCGCGAAACCGACAAACCCTTCCTGATGTCCGTTGAAGACGTCTTCTCGATCACTGGCCGCGGCACCGTTGCCACCGGTCGTATCGAGCGCGGTATCGTCAAGGTCAACGACACCGTTGAGATCGTCGGCCTCAAGGACACCGCCACCACCGTCGTCACTGGCGTTGAAATGTTCCGCAAGCTCCTCGACAGCGGCCAGGCCGGTGACAACGTCGGCCTCCTCCTCCGCGGCGTTGACAAGGAAGCCATTGAGCGCGGTCAAGTCCTCGCGGCTCCCAAGTCCATCACTCCTCACAAGAAGGCCAAGGCCGAGATCTACGTTCTCACCAAGGAAGAAGGCGGCCGTCATACGCCGTTCTTCAATGGCTATCGCCCCCAGTTCTACTTCCGCACGACGGACGTCACGGGCGTTGTCAACCTCCCGAAGGGTGTCGAAATGGTCATGCCTGGTGACAACATCGCCGTTGAGCTCGATCTGATCGTCCCCATCGCCATGGAGAAGACCCAGCGCTTCGCCATCCGCGAAGGCGGCCGCACCATCGGTGCCGGTCGTATCACCGAAATCATCGAATAAGATTTCGAGTTTCGTTTTCACGACCGCCGAGGTCTCCGGTTCCGGGGCCTCGGCTGCGTCGTCTAAAGTTTTTTGCAGATCGACAAGTCAGTTTATTTCCCATAAGTTCGTCAGTTCGTCATCAAAAACACAGGCGTGTAGCTCAATTGGTAGAGTAGCGGTCTCCAAAACCGTCGGTTGGGGGTTCGAGTCCCTCCGCGCCTGCCACTTTTTCCGTCAAACCTGTCAAGTCCGTCAGTCCATCCGAGTTCGTCATCAATGAAAAACCCGTTTCGCAGCATCCGCATCTTCTTTGGGGAGATGGTCACTGAGCTTCGCAAGGCCGCCTGGCCGACTCTCCGCGAATTGCGCGACTCTACGATCGTGGTGATCGCCGCCGCGATTATCCTCGGGCTTTTTACCAGCATTTGCGACTTCTCGCTTTTCGAGGTCGTCAGCCTGTTCACCAAATGGGTGAGCTAAGTTAACTCCGCCACACCCAAAACGATGTCCACTGAGACCCAAGTGCCCGCAGGTGCCCAATGGTTTGCGCTTCACACCCTCTCCGGCCAGGAGAACAAGGTGAAGCTCTACATTGACAAATTTATCGCGCCCGAGGAGCTCAGCGATTACATCTTCGAGGTGCTGCTTCCGACCGAAGTCGTATCCGAGGTGAAGAACGGCAAGAAGACCACCAAGACCCGCAAGCTCTATCCGGGTTATGTCTTCGTCCACGCCAAGCTGTTCGATGAAGAAAAAAAGCTCATCAACAAGCCGTGGTATTTCATGAAGGAGACGGCCGGAGTCATCGGCTTTGTCGGTGGCGACAAGCCCGCTGCCCTCCGTCAGAGCGAAATCGACGAGATTCGCGCCCGCATCGAAGCCGCCAGCGGCAAAGAAGTGCCCAAGGTTTCCTACGAAGTCGGCGAAGAACTCAAGATCACCGACGGCGCATTCGCCAACCTCACGGGCCGCATCGACGAAATCGACCCCGAACGAGGCAAACTCAAAATTTCCGTTTCCATTTTCGGCCGGTTCACGCCGGTCGAGCTCGAATACTGGCAAGTCCAGCGCATCACCGAATAACACACGGCACCAACGCGAGACTCACCGGTTTTCGGTTTTTGATCTCGGATTTTCGACCCAAGCCCGCCTCTAAGCCGCGGCGAAATTCCACCAGTTCAAAAAGCTAAAATCCAAAATCAAAAATCACGTTTCACATGGCTAAGAAGATTCAAGGTTACATTCGCCTCCAACTCCCCGCCGGCGCGGCCAATCCCGCTCCCCCGGTCGGTCCCGCTCTCGGTGCGCAAGGCGTCAACATCATGGCGTTCTGTAAAGAATTCAACGCCAAGACCAAAGACCAGAACGGCATGATTCTGCCGGTCGTCATCACGGTTTACTCCGACAAGAGCTTTACCTTCATCCTCAAGTCGCCGCCCGCCGCGGTGCTGCTCAAGAAGGCCGCCAACATCGCCTCCGGCTCCGCCAAGCCCAACATGGACAAGGTGGGCAAGGTCACCAAGAAACAGCTCGCTGAGATCTACAAGCTCAAGGCCAAGGACATGAACGCCAATGACGAGGAAGCGGGCATCCGCATCATCGCCGGCACCGCCCGCAACATGGGCCTCGAAGTCGTCGATTAATAGATTTTTCCGTTAGACAACCATCAACTCAACGCGGGAGTCCTCCGCGCTTCAAAACCGCAAGGACGTTCGCACCGCAAGGAGTCACCAATGCCCGCCAAACAAAGCAAACGCTTCCGTAATGCCCTCAAAGCTGCGGATCTGACCAAAGACTACACATTGGCCGAAGCCGCCGAGGTTCTCGCCAAGTTCCCGAAAACCAAGTTCGACGAGACCGTTGAGCTTTCCTTCCGTCTGGCCGTTGATCCGGCGCAAGGCGACCAGATGGTTCGTGGCACCACGCCGCTCCCCAATGGTTCCGGTAAAAAAGTCCGCGTGATCGTCTTCACCGACAATCCCGAAGCCGCCCTCGCCGCTGGTGCCGATGAAGCCGGCCTCGCCGAGCTCATGAAGAAGATCACCGAAGGCTGGCTCGACTTCGACGTCGCCATTGCGACCACCGAAGCCATGAAGCAAGTCCGCACCCTCGCCCGCGTCCTCGGTCCCAAGGGCCTCATGCCCAACCCGAAGGCTGGCACCGTCACCGACGACATCGCCGCTGGCGTCAAGGCCGTCAAAGCCGGTCGCGTCGAGTTCAAGATGGACAAAGCCGCCAACATCGGCGTCGGCATCGGCAAACGCTCCTTCACCACCGCTCAAGTCATCGAAAACGCCCAGGCCGTCATTGATGCCATCGGCAAGGCCAAACCCTCCGGCTTCAAAGGCACCGGCTTCATCAAGAGCATCACTCTTTCCGCTTCGATGAGCCCCGGCGTCCGCCTTTCCGCCACCGAATACAGCAAATTCTAAGGAAATCGACCCATGAGAGCTGAAAAAAAATACATCATCGCCGAGGTCGAAACTCACCTCAAAAAGTCTGACTACGTCATTCTCGCGAACTACAATCAGGTCACCGTCTCCGACGTTGCCGAACTCCGCGCCGGCCTCCGTGCCGAAAAAGCCGAGTTCCACGTCGTCAAGAACAGCTCCCTCAAAGTCGCGGCCAAGGCCCTCGGCCTGCCCGACATCGACGAGAGCCTCAGCGGTCCCACCGCCATCGTTGTCGGTGGTGAAAACGTTGCCGGCGTTGCCAAGGTTTTGAAGAAATTCTTCGAGGCCAGGCAGAAGCTGGAAATCAAGGTCGGCGTGATGGAGAAAAAACTCGTCTCCGCCAAGGACCTCAACGCCATCGCTGACCTGCCTCCGTTCGACGCCCTGCGCGCCCAGTTCCTCAGCCTTCTCACGAGCAACGCCGCCTCGTTCGTTCGCCTGCTCGACGCCAAGGCCAAGAAGGACGCTGGTCCCGAGGCTCCCGCTGCCGAAGCGCCTGCCGCCGCCTGAGTTTTTCACTACCACAACATCAACCATTAACACACTTCCGCGCACTCCGGTGCGCGGTACTCAACCATCAACCGTCCGACAGCTAGGAGATACGTCTCTTAAACGCGCGGCTCAATTTTACCGCCGCTAGCCAAAGACAGGATCTGAATACCATGAGCAACATCACCAAAGACCAAGTCATCGAGTGGCTGTCCGCGCAGCCCGTCCTCGAACTCGCCGCCCTCGTCAAAGACCTCGAAGCCAAGTGGGGCGTTTCCGCCGCCGCTGCCGTGGCCGCCGCTCCCGCCGCTGCCGCCGCCGCTCCCGCCGAGGAGAAGACCGAGTTTGACGTCATCCTCGCCAATGCTGGCGCCAACAAGATCGGCGTCATCAAGGAAGTCCGCGCCATCACCGGCCTGGGCCTCAAGGAAGCCAAGGACCTCGTTGAAGGCGCTCCCAAGCCCGTCAAGGAAGGCGCCTCCAAGGCTGACGCCGAGGAAATCAAAAAGAAGCTCGAGGCCGCCGGTGCCAAAGTCGAACTCAAGTAACGCACACGCACACTTGGTTTTCCGACACAAAGCAACTTTCTGATATTTCGGGACAGGCCGTGTTTTTGCGCGGCCTGTCCTTTGCCTTTTCAATTAACTGTTCTTTTTAGGTTATTTTTTCGCGCCCCTGCACCACTAGGAGGCGCTGTTTTCATCTCCGCGTTTCAGCGCATTCTGACCAGCGCCGCCCGCACGTCCTTTTCACTTTTTCATCCAACCTGGAACACCCATGGCCGACCGCAATCAACCCGAGCGTCTCAACTTCGGCAAGCTACGCGAAGTAATCCAGCCGCCCAACCTCATCGAAATCCAGATCACGTCCTACTTGGACTTCTTGCAGAAAGGCGTGCCGGACAAGCAGCGCAAGCCGCAGGGTCTTGAGGCAGTGTTTCGCGAGGTCTTCCCGATCGAATCCTACGACGGGCGCCTCAACCTCGAATACGTCAGCTACACCCTCGGCGAGCCCAAGAGCTCCGAGATCGAGTGTATCCGCGAGGGCATTACTTTTTCAGTCCCGCTCTACGTGAAGCTCCGCCTGCGCGAGGAAGACTTCATCAAGGACGAGGAAATCTACATGGGCGAAATCCCCATGGTCACCGAACGCGGCTCCTTCATCATCAACGGCGCCGAACGCGTAGTCGTTTCCCAACTACACCGCTCCCCCGGCCTCTGTTTCGAAAAGGACCGCCACACCAACGGCAAGGAACTCTTTGCCTTCCGCATCATCCCTGACCGCGGCACCTGGCTCGAAGTCCAGTTCGACATCAACGACCTCCTTTACGTCTATCTCGACCGCCGTCGTCGCCGCCGCAAATTCCTCATCACGACGCTCTTCCGCGCCCTCGGCTACTCCGACAACACCAAGATCCTCGAACTCTTCTACAACGTTCAGGACATTAAGGTTTCCAAGCTCTTGGAGATGGAAAACGTGTCCACGCTCGCGTTCGTTGAGGACGTGATCGACGCGCACAAGGGCGTTGTCCTTGCCCGCGCCCTCGAACCCCTCACCAAGCAGATCGTCCGCTCCTTCGAAAAACACGACGTCACCTCGCTGCGCGTCATCGACACCGCCATCGACGAAGGCGCCATCGTTCGCGCCCTCAAGAAGGACCCGACCCGCAACGAAGAAGAAGCCCTCAAGGAAATCTACAAGCGCCTCCGTCCCGGCGAACCGCCCACCACGGCCAACGCCAAGGCACTCCTCAAACGCCTTTTCTTCGATCCCAAGCGCTACGACCTCGGTGCCGTTGGTCGCTACAAGATCAACCAAAAGCTCAACCTCGATACCTCCCTTGAAGAGCGCATCGTTAACAGCGAAGACATCATTCTCTCGACCAAATATCTGGTCAAACTCCGTCAGGGCCAAGGCGTGGTGGACGACATCGATCACCTCGGTTCCCGCCGCGTCCGCACCGTCGGCGAACTCCTCGCCAACGAATGCCGCAAAGGTCTTGCCCGCACCGAGCGCCTCGTCCGCGAACGCATGACGATGTATGATCAAAGCGTCGATTCGATCACGCCCAACAAGCTGATCAACCCGAAGGCTCTCACCACCGTCATCCGCGACTTCTTTGCCCGCTCGCAACTGTCGCAGTTCATGGACCAGATCAACCCGCTCGCCGAGGTCACGCACAAGCGCCGCCTCTCCGCGCTCGGGCCTGGCGGTCTCAACCGCGAACGCGCCGGCTTCGAAGTCCGCGACGTTCACCCCTCGCACTACGGACGCATCTGCCCGATCGAGACCCCTGAAGGTCCGAACATCGGTCTTATCAACTCCCTCTCGACCTACGCGCACGTCAACATGTTCGGCTTCATCGAAACGCCGTATCGCATTGTTAAGGACGGACGCGTCACCGACAAAATCGAATACCTCACCGCCAATCAGGAAGAGGCCAAGATCATCGCCCAGGCCAACGCCGAGATCGACGACAAGGGTCACTTTGTCGGCAAAGTCACCGTCCGTCAGGACGGCGAATTCCTCGAAGTCGATGCCAGCGAAGTCCACTACATGGACGTCTCGCCCAAGCAGGTCATCTCGATTGCTGCCGGCATGATTCCCTTCCTTGAGCACGACGACGCCAACCGCGCACTCATGGGAGCCAACATGCAACGCCAAGGCGTGCCGCTCCTCCAGGCGCAGTCGCCCTACGTCGGCACCGGCATCGAAGAGCGCGTTGCCCGCGACTCCAAGATCGTCCAAGTCGCCGAGGAAGCCGGTCTCGTTGCCCTCGTCGATGCCAAGCGCATCGTCGTCACGCCCGACGGACAGCTCCCGAAAAACTTCGACAAAAACCCGAAGAACGACCCGAAAAACGGCGTCCGCATTTACGAACTGCGCAAATACATGCGCTCCAATGCGAGCACCTGCTTCAACCAGAAGCCCATCGTGAAAAAAGGCCAGCCCGTCAAAATCGGTGACATCATCGCTGACGGACCCTCGACCGAAAAAGGCGAAATGGCCCTCGGTCGCAACGTCCTCGTGGCCTTCATGCCTTGGAACGGATACAACTTCGAAGACGCCATTCTCATCTCCGAGAAAGTGCTCAAGGAAGACATCTTCACCTCGATTCACATCCACGAATTCGAAGTCACTGCGCGCGACACCAAGCTCGGGCCTGAAGAAATCACCCGCGACATCCCGAACGTCGGCGAAGAAGCCCTCAAGAACCTCGATCACAACGGCGTCATTCGCGTCGGTGCCGAAGTCAAACCGGGCGACATCCTCGTTGGCAAAATCACGCCCAAGTCCGAAACCGAACTCGCCCCGGAAGAAAAACTCCTCCGCGCCATCTTCGGTGAAAAGGCCGCCGACGTGAAAGACACCTCCCTCATCGTCCCCTCGGGCGAGAGCGGCATCGTCATGGATGTCAAAGTCTCCAGCCGCATCGACAATCAAGCCGAGAAACTCTCTCCCTCTGACCGTCGCCGCCAGACCAAGCAAATCCAGGAAGAATACAAAACGCAGATGGACAAACTCCGTGAGTCACTCACCGAGTCCCTCTCCAACATTCTCCTCGGCGAAAAAATCCCGCTCGACGTCGTCAACGGTGCCAACGGCGAAATCATCATTCCCGCCAACCGCAAGATCACCAAAACCCTCCTGCGCAAACTCGCCGCTGTCTCCAAGCACATCGAAATCGATCCCTCACCGGTTCGCATCAAGATCATGGAGATCATTGGCTCCTTCCAGTCCAAGTTCGACGAACTCGAAACCGACCGTGAGCGCAAAGTCTCCAGCGTCGAATCCGGCGAAGACAACGGCAACGGCGCGATCAAGCAGGTGAAGGTTTACATCGCCACCAAGCAAAAGCTCGAAGTCGGCGACAAAATGGCTGGCCGTCACGGTAACAAAGGTGTGGTCGCCAAGATCGTGCCCGAGGAAGACATGCCCTTCCTCCCCGACGGAACGCCCATCCAGATCTGCTTGAACCCCCTCGGCGTGCCCTCGCGTATGAACGTCGGCCAGGTTCTCGAAACGCACCTCGGCTGGGCCTGTTCCAAGCTCGGCATCAAAGTCGCCACGCCTGTGTTCGACGGCATTCCGGAGAAAAAAATCCGCGAATACCTCAAGGACGCCGGCCTCCCTGTCTCCGGCAAGAGCCCGCTCTACGACGGACGCACTGGCGAGAAAATCGATCAGGAAGTCGTGGTCGGCTACATCTACATGATGAAGCTCAATCACCTTGTTTCCCACAAGATCCACGCCCGCGCCGTTGGACCCTACTCGCTCGTCACGCAGCAACCGCTCGGTGGCAAAGCCCAGTACGGCGGACAACGCTTCGGCGAAATGGAAGTGTGGGCGCTCGAAGCCTACGGCGCCGCGCACACCCTGCAGGAACTCCTCACCGTCAAGTCCGACGACGTGCAAGGCCGCACCAAGATTTACGAATCTCTGGTCAAGGGAGACAACACCCTCATCGCTGGCACGCCTGAGTCCTTCAACGTTCTCATCAAGGAAATCCAGTCCCTGGGTCTCGACATCAAGCTCAACAAACGCGACGCCCTCAGCGCCACGCTCGCCGCCAACAACTAAACACAAGGGCACAAGGGGGGCGGTTCTCCTCGGTGGAGACCTCCCCCCCCCCCCCCCCCCCCCCGCGCACCGCGTATCCGTTCATCAATTACACGACACCACACATGAGCATCCAACCCAACGAAACCGCCGGCGGCCATGCCCGCGACGAAGCCCGCTCCGCCATGGGGTCCGAAGAAAATCCCTTCGACTGCGTTTCAATCACCGTCTCCTCGCCTGAAACCATCCGCACCTGGTCCAAGGGCGAAGTCAAAAACCCCGAGACCATCAATTATCGCACCTTCAAGCCCGAGCCCGGAGGACTCTTCTGCCAGAAGATTTTCGGCCCCGTGCGCGACTACGAATGCGCCTGCGGAAAATACAAACGCATCAAATACAAAGACGTCGTTTGCGACCGCTGCGGCGTTGAAGTCACCATCTCCCGCGTTCGCCGCGAACGCATGGGCCACATCGAACTCGCCGTTCCTGTTTCCCACATCTGGTTCCTCAAGTCGATGCCCAGCCGCCTCGGCCTCCTGCTCGACATGACGGCCCGCTCCCTTGAGCGCGTCATCTACTACGAGAACTACATGGTGACCGATCCGGGCAAAACCCCGCTCGAACTCAAACAACTCCTCACCGACACCGAATACCGTCAGGCCCTCGACGAATACGGCGACGACTCCTTCGTTGCCAAGATGGGCGCTGAAGCCGTCCGCGAGTGTCTCGTCAACATGGACATGGAAGCCACCGTCCTGGAACTCCAGGAGCAGATGCGCGCCACCAAGTCCAAGCAGATCAAGAAAAAGCTCTCCAAGCGCCTCAAGGTCATCCAAGGCTTTATCCAATCCCACTCGCGTCCCGAGTGGATGGTGCTCGAAGTCCTCCCCGTCATCCCGCCCGACCTTCGCCCCCTCGTCCCGCTCGAAGGTGGCCGCTTCGCCACCTCCGACCTCAACGACCTCTACCGCCGCGTCATCAACCGCAACAACCGCTTGCGCAACCTGATGCAGCTCAAGACGCCCGACGTTATCATCCATAACGAAAAGCGCATGTTGCAGGAAGCCGTTGACGCCCTCTTTGATAACGGACGTCACGGACGCCCCGTTACCGGCGCAGGCAACCGCCCCCTCAAGTCGCTCTCCGACATGCTCAAGGGCAAGCAAGGCCGCTTCCGTCAAAACTTGCTCGGCAAGCGCGTCGATTACTCTGGCCGTTCCGTCATCGTCATCGGCCCTGAGCTCAAGCTCAACCAATGCGGACTTCCCAAGAAGATGGCCCTTGTCCTCTTCGAACCCTTCATCATCCGCCGCCTCAAGGAACTCGGCTTCGTGCACACCGTTCGCGGCGCGCGCAAGATGATCGAAAAAAAATCCCCCGAAGTCTGGGACATCCTCGAAGAAGTCACCAAAGGCCACCCGGTGCTCCTCAACCGCGCACCCACGCTCCACCGTTTGTCGATTCAGGCTTTCGAGCCCGTCTTGATCGAAGGCGAAGCCATCCGCGTTCACCCCCTCGTTTGTACGGCTTACAACGCCGACTTCGACGGTGACCAAATGGCTGTCCACGTCCCGCTCTCACTCGAAGCGGTCATGGAGTGCAAATTGCTGATGATGGCGACGAACAACATCTTCTCGCCCTCCTCCGGCAAACCCATCCTCACGCCCTCGCAGGACATCGTTCTCGGTGCCTACTACCTGACGATTGAACCCCGCAAAAAACCCGCCGCTGGCGTGCACGTTCCGCTCCTCTCCGGCCTCAACGAAGTCCTCTTCGCCAAGGCCGACGGCGCGTTCAAGATGCACGACTGGGTTGACGTTCCCAATCCCGACTACAAACGCGAAACCGTTTACGGCCACGCCGACCGCAAGGTTGTCCGCACCACCGTGGGCCGCGTCATCTTCAACCAAATCTGGCCCTCCACGCTCGGCTTCGTGAACTTCCCTGTTCCCAAGGGCAAGCTCGGCGACCTCATCCTCAACACCTACAAGACCGCCGGACACGACGCCACCGTCGTCATGCTCGACAAGCTCAAGGAACTCGGTTTCCAGACCGCCTTCCAAGCCGGCATCTCCATCGGAACCGGTGACATGATCATCCCCGAGGAAAAGAAGGACATCGTTGCCGACACGCGCAAAAAGATCGCCGAAGTCGAAGCCCAGTTCAACAAGGGCATCATCACCGAAGGCGAGCGGAAGAACAAAGTCATCGACTTGTGGACCAGCTCCACCGACCGCATTGCCAAGGCCGTGTTCGCCAAACTCGAAAACAACGACGGACGCGACGAAGTTAACCCGGTTTACATCATGATGGATTCCGGCGCCCGCGGTAACAAACAGCAGGTGCGTCAGCTCTGCGGCACCCGCGGACTCATGGCCAAGCCTTCCGGCGAAATCATCGAACGCCCGATTCTCTCCTCCTTCCGCGAAGGCCTCACCGTTCTCGAATACTTCATCTCCACGCACGGCGCTCGTAAGGGCTTGGCGGATACAGCGCTCAAAACCGCTGACGCCGGTTACCTCACGCGCAAACTCTGCGACGTGGCCATGGACGTTGTCATTGCCGAGGAAGACACCGGCAGCCGCGACGGCATCTGGAAAAAAGCCATTTACGAAGGTGACGACGAAATCGTCGGCCTCGCCGAACGTATCATCGGTCGCTGCTCCTCCGACGACATCTACAACCCGCTCAATCCCTCCGAACTCCTCATCGAATCCGGCGGCCTCATCACCGAGGAACTCGCCGCCAAGATCGTCGATTCCGGCATCGAGCGCGTTAAGATCATGTCGCCGCTGACCTCCATCAGCAAAACCGGCATCGACGCCAAGAGCTACGGCATCAACCCCGCCACCAACCGCGTGGCCAAGCAAGGTGACTCCGTCGGCATCATCGCCGCCCAATCCATCGGCGAACCCGGCACGCAGCTCACCATGCGTACCTTCCACATCGGTGGCGTTGCCTCCGGCGGCTTCAAAACGCCCGAGATCCGCGTCCGTGCCGCTGGCAAGGTCAAATACACCGGCCTCCGCCTCGTGCACACCGCCGAAGGCGCCAGCATCGTTCTCAACAAAACCGGCACCATCAGCATCCTCGACGACGACGGTGATGAAGTTGAAACCCACAACATCGTTGTCGGTTCCTTCCTTCACGTTGCCGACGGCCAGCCGATCAAGAAAGGCGACGTCCTCGCCCAATGGGACCCGTACAACATTCCTGTTCTCTCCGAAAAGGGCGGCACGCTCGCCTTCAAGGACATGATCCGCGGTGTCACCGTGAAGAACGAGTTGGACGAAGCCTCGGGCCGCATTGCCACTGTCGTTATCGAACACAAAGAAGACCTCAATCCGCAGGTCGAAATCCGTGACGATGCCGGCAAACCGCTCGCCGCCTACTCGATTCCCGTTGGTGCGCAGATCGTCGTTAACGAAGGCGACATCATTGCTCCCGGCGCCCTGCTCGCCAAGACGCCCCGCCAAGCCTCCAAGACGAAGGACATCACCGGTGGTCTTCCCCGCGTTGCCGAACTCTTTGAAGCCCGCCGCCCGAAGGACGCCGCCGAAATGGCCCGCATCGAAGGCATCGTGTCGTTCGAAGGAACCCTGCGCGGCAAGCGCAAGCTCGTCGTTCGCAACGAAGAAACCTCGCAGGAAGAAGAGCATCTCATCCCTGCCGGCAAACACATCATCGTGCAACCCGGCGACGTCGTTCACAAAGGCCAGCACCTCACCGAAGGCTCTGCCGATCCGCACGAAATTCTCGAAATCCTCGGCCCCTCTGCGCTGTATGAATTCCTCATCGGCCAGGTGCAGGAAGTTTACCGCCTGCAAGGTGTGACGATTAACGACAAGCACATCGAAATCATCATCCGCCAGATGCTCCGCAAAGTCCGCATCACTGATCCGGGCGACAGCGAATACTTCTGGGGTGAGCAAGTCGATCGCGCCTCCTTCCTTGCCGACAACCGTCGCATTGAAGAAGCCGGTGGCAAGCCAGCCGAAGCCGAGCCGATCCTCCTTGGCATCACCAAGGCCTCGCTCGAAACCGAGTCCTTCATCTCTGCCGCCTCCTTCCAGGAAACGACGCGCGTCCTCACCGACGCCTCGACGCTCGGCAAGGTGGACCTCTTGAAAGGCTTCAAGGAAAACGTCATCATGGGTCACTTGATCCCAGCCGGCACCGGTCTCCCCGCTTACAAACGCGTGAAGATCAGCCTGCCCTTTGGCGCCGACCTTCCCGAGCCCGAGCCGATGGCAACGACCGACACCGGTTCACCGATCCCCGTCGCTGCCGAAGTGCCCACGCCTGCCGTTCCCGAGATCGCTCCTGCAGCGGCCGCCTCCGCCGAAGCCGACGCGCAAGCCAGCTAGAACAGTTTCATCTAAACTGTAGCCATCACCTACCTGGTAGGGAGGCCTCTCCGAGGCCTCCGCCGTGTGGCTACACCAACAATCCGGCGCGAAACCCTTCGCCCGTCCAAAAAAACCGCAGCCCTCAAAAGCTGCGGTTTTTTTATCCTGAAATCCTCAACCCGATGGGCCGCATACCAGCATAAAAAAGAAACTCACGCGGAGCTCATTTGATACTTGGTAGGGAGGCCTCGGGTAACTGTTTAGCGAGGGGGGGGGGGGGGGAGGGACAGGCGGAAAAGTTTGGATTTGGCGCGGTAGCGCCTGGGAGCGCCGGCATCCTGCCGGCATCGTGCTGAAGGCAAAGTGGCGCGGGCGTCCCGCCCGCTGTAGGGGCGTCGCTTGCGACGCCCGCGCCAAGCTTTCAATTACACCTTACACGTCGCCCTTGCGGCGGCGTGTGTCCTTGTCGCTTTTTTCCATCGGGATCTCGTTGTCCGTGCGGAGCATGAGCACCGGGGTCTTCGATTTGACCCATACCTGCTGTTCCTTGAAGTGCTTGGCCGGGATGTTTTCGATGGCGTCGCCCATGGTTTCGGCGGGCAACATGCGGCCCTTCTTCGTAGTGTTAAATTCGTAGGCGGCCTTGTGGATGCGCTCCTGCGTGGTGAGCACGCTCTCGTTTTCCGGAATCTGCAACACCCAGCCCGTCAGGTCGTTTTCGGGGAGCGTGCCTTCGGGATCGGAAATGAGGATGCACCACTGTTTTTTGACCGGAGGTGGCTTCTCCTCGTCCACTTCGGGCTGCGTGAGGGCGTTCATTTCCTCAATGATCGCGCGCATGACGGCGGGTTCCAGTTCGTTGCGCTTCAGGATCTCGGCAACCTTGTTGACTTCGATTTTTGGCATGGTGTTTGGGCGGTTTTGAATCCACCAAGGCACACGTGTCGCGGACTTGCGGCAATAAAAACATGAGCACCACCCGACCCCCTGCCACTTCTGCCGCCACCACGCCGTCCGTCCCTGTCCACGCCCAGCGCCTCGACGAGTTGTTCGATGTCGTTGACGAAAACGACCGCGTGCTCCGTCAAGAGACGCGCGCCGAGGTGCACCGCCAGAAACTCCTGCACCGATCCATCCACGTGCTGGTATTTGATCGCGCGTGCCGGGTATTTTTGCAGAAACGCTCCCTGGCCAAGGACACCGCGCCCGGCTGCTGGGCGTCATCATGCTCCGGCCACGTCGATGCGGGCGAGGACTACGATCAGGCGGTCGTGCGCGAACTTGCCGAGGAGATTGGCATCACCGTCACCGCCCCCCCCCCCCGCTGGCATCGCGCCGGTCCCTGCCGCGAAACCGGCTGGGAGTTCGTGTGGGTTTACCGACTGGAGCACGAGGGCCCTTTTGTGCTGCATCCCGCCGAGATCGACGACGGCCGCTGGTTCACGCGCGAGGAACTCGCCGCCGAAATCGCCGAACGCCCGCGTTCCTTCGCCCTGTCGTTCCTCTACCTCTGGCAGCGGCTGGAAACGGAGCTTGGACGGTAATGATGGGTGAAAGCTGTAAAGGCGGCGGACAAAAACAAAAACCGCGCTTGGCGAGCATCAGCCAAAGGTCGAGGGCGTCACGCCGTTTTGCTGGCGGAATTTTCGGGCGAAGTATCCTGCGTCCTCAAAGCCCGCCGCCGCCGCCACTTCGGCAACGGTGAATTTGCGCGTCCTCAGCAAGGTCTTCGCATACTCCAGCCGCCGCGCCGTCCGGTACTCCACCGGCGTCACGCCAAACGTGAGCCGGAACAACCGGCACAAGTGCGGATAACTGAAACCCAGCGACGCCAGCCGTGCCTGGATGCTGCCTTCGGTTTTGGTCGCCGCGCGCCGCCCGCGTCCGCCGCGCCGGAGCTGTTCCACCATCCCGGCAAACGGCGGCATCTCGTCGCAGTCGAGCAGGTCTTTGACGGAATGTGCGAGTTGGCGCGCGCGGTCCTCGCGGGTCCGTTCGCGGCCGCGTCTGGCGTCTTTGCGAACGTTGTCACTGCTGCTGTCCTGACGCGGCCAGGTCAGGTGCGTGAGCAATTCGATCAAGGTGCCCCGGCATGTCGCTTGCGTCAGGGGCTCGCCGGTCTGCCAGCGGTGAAACAGCGTTTCCAGCAAACCCGGTATCACGCCCTCCGTCTGCCAACTCCCGCGAAACACGGATGGCGGCACGAAGGCCGGCGTGGTCACGATGCGCGACGCCACCGGCTTGCGTGGATAAAAACAGTAGTAGGGGCGCAGCACCTTGCGCCTCGTCGGCACCCAGTCGAAATGCACGCACCAGCGATATACGCCGCCTTCGCCGGCGGTCGTCACGTGTAGTGTTTCTGGCGGTACGATCAAAAAATCACCTGCCGTCAATTCGTGTTCCCGTTCACCCACCCGGATCGTGCAACGTCCCTCGGTGATGACCACCAACTCGTGATCGTAGAGTACGCGTGCCGGTTCGATGTCCTCCGCCTTCCAGCGACCACGCCAGACGAGGTTGATTTGCGGGGAAATTTGCGTGATCCAAGACGGCATTGTCGGAGATGGATAATCTTATTTTTGTCCTAATCAAAGCAGTTTTCTCCCTCTGGCCTGCAAGGTGGATGTGTCCGATGCTGGACGGCGTATGAACTCCAAAGCGATTGTTTTTGTCCGACCTGAAACCGTGGAGCTGGGCGAGGTGCCATTGCCCGCGCCCACCTCTTCCGACCTCCTTGTGGAGACGCTTGTCAGTGGCGTGTCCGTGGGCACCGAACGCTGGGCTTGGCTCGGCAAACGGGCCGAGATCCGTTTTCCCAACGTGCCCGGCTACATGGCTGTGGGCCGCGTGCTTGAAACGGGAGCCGATGCCGCTGCGCGCGGATACAAGAACGGCGACCTTGTGTATTATTTTGCCAGCAAACTCGCGGGCGAGTTCGAGGGCGCGAGTTGGATGTCGAGCCATCTTTCGCACGCCGTCGTCGATGTGTGCAACGGCGTGGAATTCAACCGCGACGCCCTCGATGTGCATCGTTGTGAACGCGTCCCCGCCGGGGCCGATCCACGCGCCGTTGTCCTCGCCGGACTCGGTGCCGTGGCCATGCGTGGCATCGAGATGGCCGTCATACCCGCGGGCGCGAAAGTCCTTGTGGCCGGGCTCGGCGTTATCGGCCAGTTCGCCGCGCAAATTTGCCGTCTCAAAGGCGCGGAAGTCGCCGTGACCGACCGCGTGGTTTCGCGCCTCAAGATCGCCGCCGACAACGGCGCCGACTGGGTTATCGACGCAACTTCCGAGGATCTTGCCGCCCGCTCGCGTGAAATCGCCCCGCTTGGCTACGACATCATCATCGACACCACGAGTTCCGCCGCCGTCGTCAATTCGCTGTTTCCGCTTCTGCGCATGCGCGGCAAATTCGTTTTCCAAGGCTGGTATCCCCCCCCCACTCCGCTCGACCTCAATGCGCTGCATCAGCGCCTGCCCACGTGCTTCTCGCCCTGCGCGCATTCGGGCACGGCGGTGAAAGCCGTCATGCAATGGATCGCCGACGGACACATCAAAACGGGCAACTTCATCACCCACGACGCCCGTCCCGCGCAGGCTCCCGAAATTTACAAAATGATCGGCGCCGGTTCCGAAAACTTCCTCGGCGTGCTCTTCGACTGGCGCTGATCTCCCCCCCCCCCTCCATCACTTAAAAATTAACCACAGAGGCACGGAGTCACAGAGACCAATCACACAAAGAATCTCATTCTCCGTGGATTGATTCTCCGTGCCTCCGTGTCTCTGTGGTTAAAATAAAAATCCAGTAAATCCCATGAAGGCCCTCATTGTTCCCACGCCCGGCAAACTCGAACTGCGCGATATTCCCGCGCCTCGTCCCGGTCCCTACGACGCTCTTGTCCGCATCCTCGGTTGTGGTGTGTGCGCCACCACCGACCGCGAACTCATCAAAGGACGCCAGCCTTATCACAAAGACTACCCTGCCGTGCTCGGCCACGAAGCCATCGGCGAGGTGATCGAAACCGGCGCGAAAGTCCGCACCTTCAAACGCGGTGATCTCGTTACGCGCCCTGCTTCGATCATGCCCGGCACTTCGCGCGACGGACTCGCCAGCGCCTGGGGTGGACACGCCGAACTCGGCATCGTGCGCGACCGCCTTGCAATGGCCGCCGATGGTGACGCGTCATTGCTTAATGACTACACCGCCTTGCGCCAGCAAGTCGTGCCTGCAGGCACTGCTCTGCCGCACGCCGTGCTCGCCATCTCGCTGGCCGAGACGGCGAGCTGGTTTCGTTACATTCCCTCCGTCGCGGGCAAGACCGTGTGCGTTTCCGGCACCGGCATTGCCGGACTCGGCATCGTGCTCTGGAGCCTGTTCGGAGGCGCGGCGCGCATCATCGTCCTCGGACGCCGCGACGAACGCCTGCAGCTCGCCCGCGACATCGGCGCGACCTGTGGTATCAATGTAAAAACTACACCGAATCCCGCCGCCCGCCTGCGTGAACTCAACGGCGGACGCGGTGCCGACTTTTTCTTTGATGCCGTCGGCGAGCCCGGTCAGGTGCAGACAGGTTTGTCGATGGTTGGCGACGGCGGCGTGATTGCCATTTATGGAGTCCCCGAGGGGCAGGCCTATGCCGCGCTCGATTTCTCTGTCGGACCCGGCCACGTCACTATCATGCGTCCTCCCGCGGAAGAGCATCTGGCGTATGCCTGGGTGTGCGACTTGTTGAAGCGCGGATTGATCCCGGCGGACAAACTCATGACGCACAACTGGCCTCTCGCCGACTACGCCCAAGCCTACGGTGACGGCACGGATGTCGTGAAAGGCTGGATACGGATCGGATGATCTTTAGAGCGTTTTCAAGAGATCTGCAGCCATCACCTATCTGGTAGGGAGGCCTCTCCGAGGCCTCCGCCGTGCGTAGTGTGAGAATGCGAAGCGCATAGGTAGATGGAGCGTGGTTTCGGAGGCCTCGGACGGAGCGCAGCAGCGCGGAGATGGCATCGCCGAAGGCGATGGCCCGAAGGGCTGCCCTCGGCAGAGGGCACAAAGGCCTCCCTACCGTTAAGACGATGGCTGCAACTGCGTTTTCCACGGAGCAGTGACGACCTTGTAGCCGTCGGGCGTCTTGCGGAAGTAGATGTTGTCGCATTCAAAGTATTCGATATCCTGATACCACACGCTTGTCGCATCCAGCGGCAGCGTGCGCGTGATCGCCCCCATCGGGGCCTCGGACCAGATCAGGCCATCCTTCGTCTTGCGGAAAAACTGACCGTCCTTGAACAGATATTCCACATCGCCCACCCACACCGATTGCGCGCCCTCCGCCATCTTCACCACCGGGGCCGGCGTTGCAGGCTGGGAAACCACGACTTGCGTCGCGGGGGCTGGATTCACCACCACCGGCGCGGGCGCGGCAACGACCATGTAACCATTGCTTACCTGCTGATAGTAGATGTCGTCGTATCGGTAATAAAACGTGTTGCCGACATACACCCGCGCATAACGCGGCGGCAACACCGGCACCACACAGCCGTAGGGCGGACGCACCACACGGTAGCTCTGCGCCCACGGTTGGTAAAACACGCCGCGATTGTAGTAGTATTTGTCCTTGCCGTAAGCGACCTGCACGAACCCGCCCGGCGTCCCCACGCCCACACTGATGTTGAAACTGGAACCGCTCGATTTGCCGCCATTATGATGCGGCGGACCATTGCGAGGCTGGGCAACCAGTCCCGTCGCGCCGAGGGCGACGACGAGAAAACATCCAAGGAGCGAACGGAGAGAACGTGTGGCTTTCATGGTGTGTGCTGTAATGGAGTTTGATTCGATTTTGCATCCGAACCGGTTCGGTCGGATTGAACCATTGACGCCTCACATCCCCGGCAGGTTTCGATCCCACCTTTTCACTGCCCTTTTGCAGTCGCCAACCCGCGTGCAGTCATGCGTAAGCTCGTTGCTTTATTTTTCCGCACCAACTGCATCCGCGACACTTTCCTCACGTCATGATCAAAAACGGCCTCATCAACGCTTGGGAAACTCCCGAGCTTACCTCCCTCAACAAACTCGCCCCCCGCGCGACCTTCCACGCCTGCGCCACGACAAAACAAGCTCTCGCGCTCCTCGAACCCCAAAACGCCGCCGCGCCCAAACACCCTCGCCGCCTCACGCTTGACGGCACCTGGCAACTCCGCATCGAACCCACCCCCGCCGACGCCCAGCGCTTCATCGACGACCACACCACCCGCGCCACCGGCTCCGCAACAGCATCCGCCGACGCCGCCGGCTGGACACCCATCACCGTCCCCGGCAGCCTCGAATGCCAGGGCCACGGCAAACCCCACTATTCCAACATCGTGATGCCCTTCCGCGATGAGCCCCCGCACGTCCCGCAGCAGAACCCCACCGCCATCTTCCGCAAAACCTTTGCCACCCCCGCAGCCTGGAAAAACCAGCGCATCGTCGCCCACTTCGGCGGCGCGGACAGCGTCCTCGCCGTTTACGTGAACGGCACCGCCATCGGCCTCAGCAAAGACGCCCGCCTTCCCGCGGAGTTCGACATCACCCCCGCCCTCCACCCCGCCGGCGACAAACGTGAAAACGAACTCCTCGCCGTCGTCATCAAATGGTCCGACGCCTCCTTCATCGAAGACCAAGACATGTGGTGGCTCTCCGGTCTCCACCGCGAAGTGTTCCTTTACGCCACCCCGCGCACCCACCTCGCCGACATCCACGCAATACCGACCCTCCACGAGGACAACCGCAGCGCCACCCTCCAGCTCGACGCCCGCCTCGCATACACCGACGGCCTCCACGAAGACGCCACCGTCACCCTCCAGCTCCTCGACCCTGCCGGCAAACCTGTATTCAAGAAACCACTTCAACAGCCCGTCGTTTCCAAACGCGGTGCCTGGAACCTCACCCGTTACATTGCCCGTTTTCAGGCCGACATCCCCCCCGCCAGACTCCGCCCCTGGTCGCATGAAACCCCCGCGCTCTACACCGCTCTCATCAGCGTAAAATCCCCGCACGGCGAAGAGCACGCCGCCATCCGCATCGGTTTCCGACGCGTTGAAATCTCCGGCCGCGACCTCCTCATCAACGGCCGCCGCGTCCTCATCAAAGGCGTCAACCGCCACGACCACCACCCCGACTTCGGCAAGGCCGTCCCCTACGAAACCCTCCTCCGCGACGTCACGCTGATGAAGCAATTCAACTTCAACGCCGTCCGCACCTCGCACTACCCCAACGACCCACGCTGGCTCGACCTCTGCGACCGCTTCGGCCTCTACGTCATCGACGAAGCCAACATCGAATCGCACGACTTCCACAACGAACTCTGCCACGACCCCCGCTACGCCACTCCCTGGCTCGACCGCCCCATGCGCATGGTCATCCGCGACCAAAACCACCCCGCCATCATCGCCTGGTCCCTTGGCAACGAATCCGGCCACGGAGCCAACCATGACGCCGCCGCCGGCTGGATTCGCGCCTACGACCCCACACGCCTCGTCCATTACGAAGGCGGCATCTCCGGCCAGTCCCGCTCCTCCTGGCAGCACGGCTCCGCCGTCACCGACCTCATCTGCCCCATGTATGCCAGCATCGCCGAAATCGAAGCCTGGAGCGACCTCTGCACGAAACACTACAACCCTTCAAAACACTCCGCCCCCTGGATCGACGACGCCACCGCCGCCGCCCTCGAAAAACAACGCGCCACCTACCGCAAAGAATGCCTCCCCGGCATCGTCCCGCACACACCCATCCACCCCCTCCAGCGCCCGCTCATCCTCTGCGAATACTCGCACGCCATGGGCAACTCCAACGGCTCCCTCTCCGACTACTTCCACACCTTCAAGACCAAACCCGGCGTCCAAGGCGGCTTTATCTGGGAATGGCTTGACCACGGTATCCGAAAAAAAACTACCGACGGACGCGAATGGTTCGCCTACGGCGGCGATTTCGGCGACACCCCCAACGACGCCAACTTCGTGTGCGACGGGCTCGTCTCCGCCGACCGTCACCCGCATCCCGCCATGTGGGAGCACAAGCACCTCGCGCAGCCCGTTGCCATCGAACTCGTTTCCATCAACGCCCGCCGCGGCCTTGCGCGCATCCGCATTCGCAACGATCAGGATTTCACGACCCTCGGCTGGCTCAACGGCTCCTGGGAACTCCTCCTCAACGGAGAACTCGCCAGACAACAAAAACTCCCCGCCCTCAACCTCGCCCCCGGCGAGTCGAGGGAGATTTCCCTTTCCATCGGTAATGTCCCTGCGGATACCGAGGCGCACATCAACGTCTGGTTCGCCACCGGCAAGGACACCCTTTATGCGAAGAAGGGCCACGAAATCGCCTGGCAGCAACTCGCCCTCACTGAAGTGACGCGGGCGTCTCGCCCGCTTCATGCCCCCCAGCCCGCGTCCACCGCCGACGCCGTGATCGTCGAAGAGACCACCGGCGGCTTGCTCCTTATTGCCGGCAACACCGCCGCGCAATTTGACCGTGCCACCAGCACCCTCTCCTCGCTCCGCATCCGTGGCGTCGAAGTCCTCGCCCGCGCCCCCCTCGTCGAAATCAACCGCGCCGCCACCGACAACGACGGCCTCAAACTCTGGACCGGTCAGGACAACAAAGCCCTCGGACGCTGGCGCAAACTCGGCCTCATTGAAAAACCCATCCAACACCGTCCCGCTGCGAAAAACGCCTTCAAGCACACCCTCAACGCCGACGGCACTGTCACCGTGACGCTCACCCACAACGCCAGCGGACGCGACCGTTGGACCGATTGCACGCACACGCACCGCTACACGCTCCTGCCCGACGGCACGCTCATCGTTGACAACGACATCGTTTTCTCCGGCGCCGACATGACCGACCTTCCTCGCGCCGGCGTCCGCCTCGACCTCGTCCCCGGCTACGAACAACTCGCCTACTTCGGACGCGGTCCTTGGGAAAACTACAACGACCGCCACGCCTCCACGCTGGTTGGTGTGTATGAAAACACCGTCACTGGCGAATACGTTGATTACGTGATGCCGCAGGAACACGGCCACCACACCGACATCCGCTGGCTCGAACTCGCTCCTGCCGCCCCCCCCCCCCCCCCCTCTGGGCGCGCGGGCAAACGCAACGCGACCGCGAAACAACTCCCCGCGCTTCGTTTCGATGCCGCGCCGTTTTTCGAGTTCAACGCCACGCATTACACGGCGGAGGATCTTTACACCGCGAAGCACGCGCATGAACTCACTCCTCGCGCCGAGACGATCCTCTACATCGACGCCGCCCACCGTGGCCTCGGCACGCAAAGCTGCGGCCCCGACACCCTCACCCGCTACAAACTCAACGCCAACCGCTACACCTTCCGCTACGTGCTGAGCGCCAGCGCGGGGGCATGACGCCACGGCGCAACGCCATCAGCACTGCTGTTGCCTCTCAGCGTTGCGCCCGTTGCGCCGTGGCGGGAACCCCGTCGTGCCATAGGAAGTGGCGCGGGCGTCGCAAGCGACGCCCCTACAGCGGGCGAGACGCCCGCGCCACTTTTGATGCCGACCCAACGACGCTTCGTGTCGTCTGCCGGCAAGATGCCGGCGGTCCCAGACGCTGACGCGCCAGAGTTGCCCCCCCCCCCCCCCCCCCCCCACACACACACACTTCTCCTCTCCGCTTAAATGAAACTGCTCTAATGTTGGGAACCTGTTGATTTCCTGCTTTGGCGCGACGCAGGCTTTGTTCTATTCAATCGCGCATGACACCAGACAACCCAAGACCCCGGACGGCCAGTCGTGAAGAAGTGAATACAGTGTTGCAATGCAAACCGTCCCGGAAAACGCCCCTGTTCCTGCCCGCCATTTACGAGCACAAGGCATGGTTCGTTCAAAGCACCCCGTCGGCGGTCTCGCGCGACAGCAACCTGCTCACCCGCGCACTCCTCGCCGAATACGAAACACTCGCGCCCGACGCGCTTACCGTGGGCATCGACGTTTACAACATCGAGGCCGAGGCCGCCGGTTGCACCGTGACCTATTACGAAGGAGGCGACACCTCCGTCCCAAGCATCAGCCGTCACATCCTTGGCGAAGGAACGGCGGGAGCCACAGGCGCGGCGGGCACGGAACCGGATTTTTTCAAAAACGCCCCCGTACCCAATCCGCTGAAAGACGGCCGCATGCCGGTCAACATTGCCGCGGCGCGCAACGTGCGGCGCGCCCTCGGCGACGACCTGTGGCTGCGCGGCGCGGTTTCCGGCCCCTTCTCGCTGGCCATCTCGCTCGCCGGTGCCGACACGGTGTTCATGGCGTGCCTCGAAGAACCCGAATGGGTGCACGCTGTATTGGATTATTCAGGACGCATCATCCGCGAATACGCCAAGGCCTACATTGATGCCGGCGCCGGGCTGGTCATTTTCGATTCGCAGGCCTCGCCCGATCTGATTGCGCCCGCCATGTTCGAACAATTCGTGCTTCCGGAAATCCGCAAACTCGTGGACTGGGCCGCCTCGCAGGGCGTGCGCGACGTGCCGCTGGTCATCGGTGGCAACACCACGCCCATCGCCGAACTGCTTGCGCAGACCGGCGCGAACAATCTGCTGAGTGATTTCACCACCGAAGTCGTCCCGTGGCTTGACGTTTGCCGCAGATACAAACGAGCCCTGCGCCGCAACATTTCTCCGCGTCTGATCGAGACGCAAACGCCTGATTGCATTCACGCGCAGGCGGTGCAAGAGGCGTGGTTTCACAAGGAGTTTCCCGGTTTTATCGTGGGAACAGGCGTCATCCCCTACGGCACTCCCTCTGAAAACATCCTCGCCATAAAACAAGCCTGTCTGGACGCAGGATTGTCATAGATTTTCCGATACCAGCTTGAGAAACAGGAAACAAGTAAATCAGCATTGGTGATGACGTCTTCTGAATTTTCCGATTCCTGTCTCCCGATTCCATGCGTCCAACTGCGCCCGTGGCGCGACGCCGATCTTGAGCCGTTGGCTGCGATGAATGCAGATGCGGAAGTGATGCGGTATTTTTTGAAGCCACTCACCCACGACGAGAGCGTTGTATTTATGGATAAATTACGCGCTGGCATCGCGCGGTGCGGCTGGGGACTTTGGGCGGTGGATGTGGACGGCGAGTTTGCCGGTTTTACCGGGCTCGCGGAGCCGGCCTGGGAGACGTATTTCACGCCGTGCGTCGAAATTGGCTGGCGGTTTCGCCGGGAATTTTGGGGGCGCGGCATTGCCTTCGCTGCTGCCTCGCAGGCGGTGACGTATGCGCGCGACACGCTGCGTCTGCCGGAGCTGGTTTCCTTCACGACCGAAACCAACTGGCGTTCGCGCCGGTTGATGGAACGGCTGGGTTTCACGCGCAACCCGCATGATGATTTCCTGCATCCCGCCGTGCCGGAAAACCACCCTCTGCGCCCGCATGTGCTGTATCGCAAAGGATGGGCCGCCCCCGTCATGGACAACGGTTAACGGGATGCCCGCCTGCGGCAGTGCCAGGCGATCACGGTCAGAACTACACCGCCAGCAATGTGTTAGAGCAATCCATTCCTGTTCGGTAGGGGAGGCATCTCTACGGTTAGAGCAATTTCATTTAAGCTGTAGCCATTTGATACCTGGTAGGGAGGCCTCTCCGAGGCCTCCGCCGTGCGTGGTGTGAGGATGCGAAATTCATAGGTAGATGGAGCGTGGTTTCGGAGGCCTCGGACGGAGCGCAGCAGCGCGGAGATGGCATCGCCGAAGGCGATGGCCCGAAGGGCTGCCCTCGACAGAGGGCACAAAGGCCTCCCTACCGTTAAGACAACGGCTACAGGTTGTGGGTGGAAGAGGTGAAGCATTTGAGGGCAACCGTTCGGACGCTATCAGGCGTTTACCGGACTATTCAGGGCAGGAGGAAGTCGCTACTATCTGTCCTCATTTTTCAGATTACATGCACTGTGCCTTACACATGATTCCCTTCGCCTTCGCAATAGCTATGTTGCGTAAGGGCTTCTTGTGCAATAGGGTTGAGTTAGATTCCTCCCTCCCCCCCTTGGGAGAGGAACCTATCCATTTGGTTTATCAATGGATGGAGCGTCTATCTTTCTCAGCTTATCACCCTACAGTTCCCATGCCACTGCCTCCGGCGCGCCCGACACCGCTGACACCGATTATACCGGTGCCATGGGTCGTGCCAGAAATAATGATACATGGCATAAAATAATAAATGGTATGCCAAGTTTATTACAATCGATGATTTTTTCTAGTTAATATGAAAAACAAACAACAAAAAATAGGTCTCGTGTTACGAGGCCTTCTAGCGCTCGGAACAGGTCTGCTTTCGGGCATTGATGCACAGGCATTTGCCAGCCGCCAGTGGATCGGCCAAAATAATGCTTCTTGGTCAGAGCCCACTAACTGGCTCGACAACAGTTCTGAGCCGCAGCCCGGCGTGCCCAACGGCGAAGAATTGTTCATAAGAATTGATAACGGCACAACCGCCATCGTAGAGAATGGCTCCGAAGTTGCGGATTTATCTGCAACTATACTTTGTGTTTACAGCGACGTGTTGTACCCCTACTCCACGAGCGGACTGATCCTCAATGATCGTCTCACCATTATGGGAGGAATGATAGGTAGCAATGGTGACATTGGAGAGGATTACCTCCCGGGTGTTGGACATGGCCGTCTCACTATCAATAACACAGTGCTTGGATATTTGGTATTTGGCGCCGGCATCGGTGAGGACGGAATCGTGGCGCTCAACAATGGTGGTATCCTCGCCGCCACACTTCCTCCGCTTCAAGGTGGGGAAGCCTCGGGGGTAATTGCGTTAAGAGAGTATGCGGGTACGGTTGCGTTCGGCAACGAGGCCATCAAGCTTCTGTTTGAAGCTGAAGTCATATCGCCGATAGGAAGCGACGAGCTGCCCGATCTCGGCAATCGTGGTCTAAGCCAGCTTGCGGTCAGTGGTGCTTCCACAATCGAGGCTAGCGCGGTCTATTTTTCCGGCAACTCACAGCTATTTCTCGGCATGACGACAGGGGTGGGGGGAGGGTTCGCCCCGGGTTCGACTCTCGCCATCAACACTGCCTCAGCCTTGGACAGGGAGGAGGGCAACGTTTACTTTTATGATGGGGCAACTATCGCCTTCTTCGATGCAGGCAGTAATATCGTTCTTGGCGAAGGCATGACGCTTGATCTGACCAACGTGACAGAGGCAGCTTGGGAATCGGACGAGTATACCGGGCTGCCAGCAACGGGGCTGAACTTGGCCTTGGTGGATTTCGAGAGCGGTCAGGCATATGAGCTGATCCGTGCGGCGAATATCGTTTTAGGCGATGACTATAGTGTCGATAATATCAACGACCTGTTCACGATCCTTTTAACGACGTTCGATGAAGATGGGTCTCTGGTTCTGGAGGACTCTGGCAGGTTCGCCTATGCATATGTCCAAGGCAACTCCATCTGGGTGCAGGTGATCGACGGCGACGTCACGCCTGCGACACTGGGCGAGCCGGTGGTCAGCGGTAACACGATCACGATTGATGTACACGGTGGTGCTGGGAACTACTATGCCCTTTACAGCTCCAGCAACTTGCTTGGTGCTGCTGATAGCTGGACTTTTGTGTCTGACACTGCCGGTCAAATTGAGGAAGACGGCACGGCGACGCTGACCTTTGAGAAGGGTGCGGCCACGGCGGAGTTTTACCGTTTGGTGACGAGCGCCGATGAGCTGGACGGCACGACGATCAACGATGACGCCAGGTATTCGACGAACGTGGCGGGCCGCTACACCGTGAGCGTACCCGCGAGAGCAACGCGCCTGATTTCAATCCAAGTGCAGAAAGCCCAGGCGACAAGTTTGGTAGGGACGCTGTTCAGCGGCGCACCCAATGGAACCGTCGTGTGGATTCACGATCGCGATGGCGTTGCCGGAGCCAGCAGCAGCAAATCGCTGAGTGGGTGGGGCAATCCCAATCTTGAGCTACCGTTTGGCACCATAGCGACAGTCAAAGCCGCCGCAAGTGCTGTGAATATCAACATCACTGGGGTGATCACAGCAGGACAAGTGACCCATTCATTGACTGCTGGTGGAAGCAATTATTTTGCCTCTTGGGCCCCCATTTCCGGGCTGCCGGATTCGTTGGGTATTTCCAAGGCCACCAACGACAGGGTTAACTATATGAACAAGACAGACGCAAGCTGGAGCCAATCTTCCTACTCGCTCGGTTCATGGAAGCCAGCCATCCAAGCAGTATCGGTAGGCGAGGCCATCAATTATACTCCGACTACGGCCAGAGAGTTCACCGAAAGATTAAGTCTGTCCACCACAGACGGGTTCGAGGTGATTTACACTGTGCAATAAATATAATAATTTTGCTGATCTATTTTCAGCAAACCCGAAGAACGAACTGTAATCTATAACATGGTAAATATATGAAAAAACTAATAAGCATGGCTGCCCTACTGGCGTCTTCAGTGTGGGTTCAGGCAGATTCAAATCTGTTTTGGTCTAATATTGCGGATATAGGAGTGGATGAAACTCCGGTTTATACTGCTGCAGGTCCCCGGGCTTCGGCCGCATTGGGGTATGTGGCCACCTTTTGGTATGGGGCATCGGACCCCGGAACATTGACGTGCTATGGCGCGTCAACTTTTCTGGACGCTGCGGATATTCTGCCCGGTGAGGGACTGGAAGGTTTCTTCCAGTGGGATACGTCTGAGAGAACGGGCGAACTGGTTAACGGGAATGTCCCCATTGCTCCGACCACATCCTATGACTTTGAGGTTCGGATTTTCAAATACAATGACGGTCCGCTCACGCAGGCATATGTTGATGGACTGAGCATCGCCTATTGGGCCGACCAGTGGGATCTCGTGGCAGGCACCAGTGTGGAACAGGGAATTCTCTATGGATCGATGACATCAACCCCCAGTGGTGCATTTGCCACAGGGGTGGTCGAAAGTTTCACTACGTCTTCGCTGACGCTCGGCGTCACGGCAGTTCCGGAGCCCTCGACGTATGCGGCTATCGCCGGGTTGGCGTTGCTGGCCTACGTGGCGGCACGCCGTGGCCGACGCAGTTGACGAATTGTGAATGAGTCGGGTCCGCAAGAGCCCGACTCATTCACTATCCATTTCGGGCATCCGCACTTTGCGGGGGGCGATGCCACATTCGGAGGTTTACGTTGCCGAATGATTTTTAGGGAGATTGGTGTCGTCTGCCGGTGACGTTTCCAGTGTGCCGGAGGTTCCCATATCCTTGAGTGCCACGCCGCTCACGCCGAGGCGGGCGGATTCAAGCAACAGGCGGGCGAGTTTGCGCGCGGCGGCGACCGGCGAGAGTCCTTCGGGACGAATGTTGGAAATGCAGTTGCGGTCGGCATCCGTGCATTCCTCGCGCGGATAATGCGTGAAATAAGCGCCAAGGCTGTCGGGCGAACCCAGGCCGGGGCGTTCGCCGAGAAGCATGAGCGCGTGACGTGCGCCGAGGATGCCGCCGATTTCATCCTGCAATTTTACACGGCCAAACGGCACGAGCAGGATCGGATAAAGCGTCCATCCGGCGGCGGTGAGGAGGCCGGCGAGGCGTGTTGTAGTCTCCACGGCATGACGCGTGGCGGCTTGCGCGGCGAGGCCGTCGGAGACGATGATCGCCAGGTCGCGGCGGTCCCACTGCGCGGCGAGCGTGCGGAGGCGCGTGCGCGAGGCTTCGTCGAGACGGCGGCCAAGATCGGGACGCACGAGGTAGGACGCCCGGTCGCTGACGGCGGTGGTGAGACGTTCGGTGGCGAGGCCGTGTTGTGTGAATTGTTGCGCGAGTCCGTCGAGATCGAGCGGGGCGTGGACGGCGTCGCGGGCGCGGGCGTGGGCGAGGCGGAAATCGAGCACCGATTCCGTGCGCTGGCTGCCTCCGGTCCGGCCAAGCGCGATGCGCGCGGCGGTGTAGCGTTGCAGCGCGGCCCATGGATCGCGTCCGTGCGCCGGTGCCAGCGGACGCGCGGAAGCGACAGGGGGGGGGGGGGGGGGGGGGCTATCCGGCGAGTCGGTCATCGGCGAGCAGCGCGTGGGTTGGCGCAACGGGCAGCAGGCGGCGTCCGCCGGCGACGATGCGCATTTTTTCCAGCCACGCTTCGAACTCGGGCGCGGGACGCAGGCCGAGCACCTGGCGGATGTAGTGGCTGTCGTGATACGAGGTGGACTGGTAGCCGAGCATGATGTCGTCGGCTCCGGGGATGCCCATGATGTAGGTGCAGCCGGCGACGCCGAGGAGCGTGAGCAGGTTGTCCATGTCGTCCTGGTCGGCCTCGGCGTGGTTGGTGTAGCAGATGTCGCAGCCCATCGGCAGGCCGAGGAGTTTGCCGCAACAGTGGTCCTCCAGCCCGGCGCGGATGATTTGTTTGCCGTCGTAGAGATATTCGGGGCCGATGAAGCCGACGACAGTGTTGACGAGCAGCGGTTTGAACGGGCGGGCCACGGCATAGGCGCGGACTTCGCAGGTCTGCTGGTCCACGCCGTGGTGCGCGCCGGCGGAAAGCGCGGAGCCTTGGCCGGTCTCGAAGTACATGACGTTGTCGCCGACCGTGCCGCGCCGCAGCGCGAGGGCGGCGTCGCGCGCCTCGGCGAGGACCGGGAGCGTGACACCGAAGCTGCGGTTGGCCGCCTCGGTGCCGGCGATGGATTGGAAAACGAGGTCCACGGGCGCGCCGCGGTTCATGACTTCGATGGCGTTGGTCACGTGTGCGAGCACGCACGACTGCGTGGGAATTTCGTAGCGGTGAATGAGTTCGTCGATCAGGTGCAGGAGCGCTTCCATCGTGGGTACGCTGTCGGTGGCCGGGTTGATGCCGATGACAGCGTCGCCGCAACCGTAGAGAAGTCCATCGAGCATGGAGGCGGCGATGCCTTGCGGGTCGTCGGTCGGGTGGTTGGGCTGGAGGCGCACGGAGAGGCGGCCGGGCAGACCGATGGTGTTGCGAAAGGCGGTGACGACGCGGCATTTTTTCGCCACGAGGATGAGGTCCTGGTTGCTCATCAGTTTGGAGACGGCGGCGACCATTTCGGGTGTGAGTCCGGGGGCGAGCGCGGTGAGCACGGTGTGGTCGGTCTCGTAGCGCAGCAGCCAGTCGCGGAATTCGCCGACCGACAAACCGGCGACCGGCGCGAAGGCGGCGCGGTCGTGTGTGTCGATGATGAGCCGCGTCACGGCATCGTCTTCGTAGGGGATGAGCAGGTCCTCAAGAAAGCGAGCCAGCGGCACGTCGGCGAGGCACTGTTGGGCGGCGGCGCGTTCCTCGGCGTTGGCGGCGGCCACGCCCGCGAGCACGTCGCCCGAGCGCAGCGGCGTGGCCTTGGCCATGAGTTCGCGCAGGGAGCCGAAGTGGTGGCGGCCGGTGGTCATGGGCTTACTTTGCCTTGAACAGCTCCGGCAGCCACAACGCGATTTGCGGGAACATCATGATGAGCGCCATGGAGAGAAGCATGATCGCCACAAACGGAACGATCGACGCGTAGATGTCGCGGATCGTGAACTCGGGCGGCGACATGGCGCGCATGAGAAACAGGTTGTATCCAAAAGGCGGAGTCAGGTAGGCGATCTGGCAGGTGATGGTGTAGAGCACGCCGAACCAGATGGGGCTGAAACCGAGTTTTGTGATGAGCGGGATGTAGAGCGGCGCGACGATGACGAGCATGGCCGTGTCGTCCAGGAAGATGCCGAGGATGATGAAGGACACCTGCATGAGGATGAGCACCGTCCATGGCGAGAGGCCCCAGTCGTTGAGGAACAGGCCTTCGATGGAGCGCACGGCGCCGAGTCCGTCGAACACCGCCGCGAAGGCGAGCGCCGCCATCATGATCCACATGAACATGGCGCTGCCGTTGAGCGTCTGGAGAAGGCTGTTGTAGAATACCTTTTTCGTCAGGCGCTTTCTGAACCAGGCGATGAGCAGGGCGCCAAGCGCGCCCACGGCCGAGCTTTCCACCAAGCTGGTTAGGCCGAAGAAAAACGAGCCAATGACGAGCAGCATGAGCGCCAGCGGAATGACGCCGGCGCTGAGCACACGGAATTTTTCGCCCCACGAAAAGTTGCGCTCGGAGGGGGGGAGGGCCGGACCGAGTTCAGGCTGAAGCCAGCAGCGAACGGCGATGTAAATTATGAACAGGCCCGCCAGCAGCAGGCCCGGCATGACGCCGGCCAGCCAGAGATCCTCGATCGACTGGCGGGCAATCATGCCGTAGAGCACCAGCACCACGCTGGGCGGCGTGAGAATGCCCAGCGAACTGCCCGCCTGGATGATGCCGCTTATCATGCGCTTGTCGTAGTTGCGCTTGACCAGTTCGGGCAGCGCCACGCTGCAACCGATGGCCATGCCCGCCACGCTGAGCCCGTTCATGCAGGAGATGAGCACCATGAGCACCATGGTGCCGAGGGCGAGCCCGCCCCGCAGCCCGCCCGTCCAGATGTGCAAGGCCCGGTAAAGGTCGTTGGCCACGCCGGATTCCGAGATCATGTAGCCCATGAAAATGAACATGGGCAGCGTGAGCATCGGGTACCAGTTGAAGAGCTTGATCGCGGCGTTGAAACCCATGCCGGTGTCCCAATTTTCCCCCCACAAAAACAGGGCGCAAACGACACCGACAAAACCCATGACTCCGAACACGCGCTGCCCCGTCATCATGAGCAGCATCAGCGTCGAAAACATCAATAGAATGACAAGCGTGGGACTCATCCGCAACGGCCTTTGGCCAAGGTAATGTTTCGTGCGTTATGCGGAGGCGGCATCCTCCTCCTGCTGTGAGGAGGCGGGCGTTTCCGGGAGCAGCTCGATTTTGCAGGCGCGGCAGATGTCCTTGATCAACTCGGCGGTGGCTTGCAGCAGCATGAGGAACATGCCGGTGGTCATGATGATTTTGATCGGGGCCATGTAGGGCGCCCAAACCGAGCGGTTGCGCTGTTCGTAAATAATGGCGTCGGCACTGCTGCCCCATCCGCCGATGACGAGCATCACCAGATAGAAAATCATGAATACACTGGTGATGGAATCCACCAGCGAGCGGCGGCGGGGCGACCACTTTTCATACAAAAAGTCCATCCGCACATGCGCCCCCTGCTGCATGGAAAAGCCCGCGCCGAGCAGGTAGTAGGCGGCCATCGTAAATTGCGCCATCTCCATCACCCAGAGAGATGGACTTTGGATGCCCTTGGCCACGATCGACCAAACCAGAATGCCGAGCAACGCCACGAGCAAGTACATCGCCACGTGCCCGACGGCGTAGTTGATCTTGTTGATCGTTTTGACGTAGGAGCGCAGCCAGCGCAGGAGGAGGGCCGTCAGCCTGCCGTCCGCGAGCAGGTCTGGAAGCGAGACCGGATTGGCAAACTTGTCCCGCAGCGTCTGGAGGAAGGAGGGGATCATATCCTCCGCGGTCGTCGCAGATGCGGCGCTCAGGCCGTTGGTGGTTGTCTCGGAGTCGGTCATAACAGTGTGTGAATAAAAGGAGATAAGGGCGATGGAATCAGGAGGCCGGGCAGGCCGGCGTCCTGCGAAGGTGGCAAGGCCGGCAGATCAATAACGATAGGGGCGGCCCGCCTTGCCCATGAGCACGTTGTAGTTGCGGAAGATTTCCACGACCTTGGCCGCGCGCGGGCTTTCCTTGGCGATCTCGTCCCAGAATTTCACCGCCTCGTCCTCGACCGTCTGCCATTCGGCGTCGGGGATGGCGGTGAGTTGCAGCTTCGAGCCATTGACGCGCAGGTCGGCTTCACCCGCCCAGTACCAGTGCTGGCGATAGTAGTGCGAACTGTCCATGCAGAGTTGGAAAAGCGTCTTGAGATGGCCGGGGACGGCCTCCCACGCCTTGGTATTGGCAAAAAAATGACCAATCCAGGCGCCGGAGAGGTTGTTGGTGAGGAAATACTTCGTCGCGTCCGCCCAGCCCACCGTGTAGTCCTCGGTGATGCCCGACCAGGCCACGCCATCGAGTTCGCCGGTGCGCAGCGCCATTTGCACGTCCTCATAGGGTAGTGTGACAGGCACTACGCCGAACTTGGTCAGGAACTTGCCGGCGGTTGGGAAGGTATACACTTTTTTGCCCTTCAGGTCGGCCAGGCTGTTAATGGGCTTGGTGGTGGCAAAGTGGCAGGGATCCCATGCGCCGGCGCTCAGCCAGGTAACGCCGCCGCCTTTGATGTCGTCGTAGGATTCCTTCCATATCTTATCGAGGCCGAACTTGTAGAAGAGTGCGGGCACATCGAGGCTGTAGCGGGAGGCGAACGGGAAATAACCGCCGAAAACACGGACATCGGCGGGCGAGTTCATCGAGTCGTCATCGCTCTGCACGGCGTCGATGGTTCCCTTTTGCATGGCGCGGAAAAGCTCGCTGGTCGGCACGAGTTGGTCGGCGTAGTAAAGCTCAATGACCATCTCACCGTTGGCCGCCTTGTTGAACGCATCGACGGCCGGCTTGACGACATGCTCACCAAGAGCCGACCCCGCGTAGGTTTGCAGGCGCCACTTGATGGTTTTTTTCGCGCCCATGATATAGGGGGCGGTCACCGCCGCCGCCACGCCCAAGCCCGCCCTTTTTAAGAATTCACGTTTGTTCATATGGTAGTTTCCCAGTCTCTGAGTGCTGGATTGATGTTGGATGGTTCGACACCAAGAGAGCACACCCCATGCCACCGCCCCGGGAAATCTCACGATAACCAGGCGCGTATTCGCCATTAACGGCATAAGAAAACCGACCGCCCCCGATAAGGAGGCGCGCTATTTATTGATGTTGAAGCGCCCCGGTCAGCGCAGCCGGCGGAACAAACCGAGGTAAACGATGCCCAGCGTGGCCAGCGAACTCAGAGGCATGAGCACCGCCGCGAGCAACGGGCTCATGTGTCCCGTCGCCGCCAGTCCCACGGCAAACAGATTGTAGAGGATCATGAATACAAGCAGCGCCAGGTGCGTGCGGTGGCGCGCGTCGTTCATCTCCAGCAGGGCGCGGATGCCCGCGATGCCCCGGCCCAGGTAATAGAAATCAGCCTTTTGCCCCAGCACGCCGCGATGGATCACCGGCGTGCCCCGGCAGAGCGCGCGGTCGAAGGCCAGGCTGTCGTTGGCGCCGTCGCCGAGCATCAGTGTATCCGCCGCTCCATGACTGTCGAGCCATGCCGCCTTGTCGTGCGGCGAGAGTCCGCCCAGCGCCGCGCCTTCCGGCAGGTCGAGCGAGCGGGCCAGCGCGGCGACTTTCTCCGGACTGTCGCCGCTCAGGATGGTCACGCCCAGCCCGCGCGCGCGCAGGGCGGCGAGTTCGGTGCGGGCGTCGGCCCGGGCGGCGTCGGCAAAATAAAAGCGGGCGGCGATGCGTGGCGCGGGCGTCCCGCCCGCTGGGAGCGCCGGGCCCCGGTCCGGTTCGTGTCGGGCAGGACCATCCGCATTTTGGAGAACAAGCGGGCGGGACGCCCGCGCCACATTCAGACGCAGCACCGTGGCGGCGTCTTCGCGTTCCAGTGACCAGCCGCCGAGTGTCACGCCGTGGCCCACGACTTCGCGCACTTCGCCGGGCAGGGCGTCGGCGTTGTTCCAGCCGCGCACGAGCGCGGCCTCGTAGAGCGCGCGACCCACCGGATGCAGGTTGTCGCGCGTGAGCGCCATGAGCGCGGCTTGGGCGTCGGCGTCGAGCGAGTCGAGCGCGGCGGGGTTTTGCAGCACCGGGGTTTCCAGAGTGAGCGTGCCCGTCTTGTCGAACGCGAGGGTGCGCACGCGGCGGAGGCGCGTCCATACATCGCGCGCGCGGATGAACACCCCGCGTTTGCGCAAGGCCACCGTGGCGATCTCCTCGGCCAGCGGGAATGCCAGTCCCAGCGCGCAGGGGCACGACACGACGAGGATGGCAATGACCACCGCGCCCGTGGCCGGCAGGTTCCCGCCCGTGCGCCACCACCACGCCGCGCCCGCGGCGACCGCAATGCCAATGATCGCAATCAGATACCCTTGGATGACCCGTTCGATCAGCAAATCGCGCGCCGGCGCCCGTTCCGGTTCGCGCATCAATTCCGCCAGCAACGAGCCCTTCCATGTCTGCACCGCCTCGAGCCGCACGCGTGTCCGCCCCGCATAAGTGGCCCCCGCCGGCACGCGCTGTCCGGCGAGGAACGTTCGCGGTTCCGATTCGCCGGTGATCCAGGCGAGGTTAAACGCGGCCAACGCCCCCTCCTCCCCCCCCCCCCCCGCCAAAAGGCGCGACTCCACCGGGACCACGTGCCCGGAGCCGATCTCGAACACGTCGCCAATGCGTAGTGATTCCGCCGATACATCGGAATCGCTTCGCAACAGCCGCACGCGCGCGGCCAGCGGTTGTTCGCGCAACAGCCGGCGCTGGTTGCGCTCCACCGCCGCCAGTTGCGCCCAGCGTCCGACCAGCATCAGGAGGATGAACCCGCTCACGAAATCGAAATACTGGCACTCCGGGTTGGCCGTGGCCCAGCCATAGAACGAACCGCCGTATGCGCCCGCGATGCCCAGTGCGATGGGCAGGTCGATATGCAGCACGTGTTCGCGGAGGGCGCGCCATGCGCGGCGCAGGAAGTAGACGCCGCCCGCCGCCAGACTCGCCGTGGCGAAGAGCATGGCGAGCGTCTCGAACAGGCGCGCGTAGGCGAAGCCCGCCTCCATGCCAAAATAAGCCGGTAGTGCGAAAAGCATGACGTTCATCGCAAACGCCGCGCACAATCCTATCCGTTTGACGAGACCCCGGCTCTCCGACGTCCCCGCCGCCGGGCGCGACAGGTCGGCGGGACCGATCAGGTAGTTGAATCTCTGCAACACCCGCGCGAACTCCGCCGCCTCAAACCGTCCGCCGCCTCCGCCGGCGTTCGTTGCGTCTGCCGCGTTCGCGGTGCCGGCGGAGCCCGTCTGCCAGCGCATCCGGGCCAGCCCGGTTTGCGCGTTGATGTCGATGCGCCCCGCGCCCGGTTGTTTGCTGAAAAGCCGTTCGATCAACCACACGCAGCCCGCGCACGAGATGCCTTGGATCGCCACGACGAGTTCCGACGCGACGCCCGCCTCCGCCGTTCGCTGCGCCTCGGCCAGCCAGGCAAAATCGCGGGCGGGCTGGAGCACCGCATCGGCAGGCGGAGTGACACCGTCCTTGATCTGGTAAAACGCATCCAACCCCTCCTCGCGAATCAGCCGGTAAACGAACGCGCACCCTGCGCAACAAAACCGTTCACCCGGTGCCACCGGCACGCCGCAGTGGATGCAAGCAGGGCTGTTTTTGTTGGTAGTTGTCATGAGCCGGTTGCCGGGAGCGCAACACGCGCGCGGCGGGACGGCAAAACTTCTTCGCAAGGGGGGAGGGGGGGGGGGGGAGGGTGACGACGAGAATGCCGCCGCTATTCCAGTCGGTTGACGAACCCAGAGACCGCCTTCATGTTGCGACATCTGCGACGCCACCTCACTACTCATGCGGCGCATGTGGCGCGCACCTTTTCATGAATGAAATCCTGACAGAAATCCTCATCATCCTGCTCCTTCTTCTGGCCAACGGTGTGTTTGCCATGGCCGAAATCGCCGTCGTTTCCGCGCGCAAGGCCCGTCTCAAAAAACTCGCCGACGAAGGCTCCGCCCCGGCCCGCGCCGCGCTCGCCCTGGCGCAGGATCCCACGCGTTTCCTCTCCACCGTGCAGATCGGCATCACGCTCGTCGGCATCCTCGCCGGTGCCTACGGTGGCGCCACGCTTGCCGGGCAACTCGCGCCCGTCATTGCGGAGATTCCCGCGCTCGCCTCCTACAGCCGCCCCATCGCCATCTTCATCGTCGTGAGCGCCATCACGTATCTCTCGCTCATCATCGGCGAACTCGTGCCCAAGCGCATCGCGCTCGGCAACCCCGAGGCGCGGGCGATGCTCGTGGCGCGCGCCATGACCGGGCTCGCGCGCCTTGCCACGCCCTTTGTCTGGTTTCTCACGCTCTCCACCAACTGCGTCCTCAAGGTTCTCGGCCTGGGCAAGGACGTGGAGACCCCGCCCTCGGAGGAGGAGATCGCGCACCTCATCGAGCAGGGCACCACGGCCGGCGTGTTTCACAAGGCCGAGCGCGACATGGTCGAAGGCGTGCTCCGCCTCGACGAGCGGCCCGTCACCGAAATCATGACGCGACGCTCCAGCATCGTGTGGCTCAACATCCATGACTCCGACGAAGTCAACTGGCGCAAGATCGTCGCCAGCGGCCATTCGCACTTCCCCGTTTTCGAAGGCACCCGCGACCAGATCATCGGCATGGTGTCCGTCAAGGCGCTCTGGGCCAACGTTGCCATCGGCCTGCCCAACAACCTGCGCAGTCATCTCGAAAAGCCGCTGTTCGTTCCCGAGACGATCACCGCCGTGCAGATCCTCGAAACATTTAAAAAGCGGGGCAAACACCTCGCCCTCGTCACCGACGAATTTGGCGGTATCCAGGGATTGGTGACGTTGATCGACGTCATGGAGGCCATTGTTGGCGACCTGCCCGAGCCCGGCGACCGGCAAGCCCCCGGCGCGCAGCAGCGCGAGGACGGCTCCTGGCTGGTGGACGGGGCTCTGACCGTGGCCGAGTTTCGCCGCCGGTTTGATTTCGATCCGTTGCCGGGCGAGGAGGACGAGGATTTCGAGACCGTGGCCGGCTTCGTGAGCGACCGCTTCGGCCACATTCCCGCGCCCGGCGAATATTTTGAGTGGGCCGGCTGGCGTTTCGAGGTCATGGACATGGACCGCCATCGCGTGGACAAAATTCTGCTGGCGCAGGTGCCGCCTGCGCCGCCCGCCCCGGCGGGCGAACCGGTGAGCGCCGCGTAGGGCGGAGCTTTTGTTATCAGAGGGGCGCTTGCCGTCACGCCATCCCCGCCCGACTCAACTCCGTCCGCACACGAGCAACGTGTGGCCGCCGATGCCGATATCGTTGATTTCCCTCTCCACACGGAATCCCGCGCTGGCCACGCATTCCCCAAACTCGGTCGCCCGGTAAAAACGACTGTTCCCGTTGGCCATGCAGGTGAAGTAAAGCGAGCCGGCGTTGAGGCTCAGCGCCGCCGCCGGGAACCGCTGCCGGTCGCAAAAAGTTTCGAGGATGCAGACCCGCGCATCCGGTTTCATGCTGCGTCGGATCAGGCGCAGGATGTCCGTCACCTGCTCCTTGCCGAAACAATCCAGAAACTGACTCATCCACCAGACATCGGCCTCCCCCGGCAACTCCGCCGCTTCGAGCACATTCACAGGCACGGCGTCGATGCGGTCCGCGCCGTTCTGCCCGGCGACTGCCTGCCGCAGCAACGCCACCTGTTGCGGCAGGTCGAGCACCGTCACCCGCACGTCCGGATCGTGCGCCACGCACCTCAGCGCCCAGCGCCCCGTGTTGCCTCCGACATCGTAAATGTGCGTCGGACGCGGTGACAGCGCGAAAACTTCCCTGAGCGCGACGTCGAAGGCCTGGTCCGAATAAAAATGATCGAAGGCAAACCAGCTTGAGCGCGCCGGTTCGGGCAGCGACGACAAGCCCTGATAAATCGTCGGCCATTCGCCGAACACGCGCAACCCCGCCGGCGCGCCGGTGGCCACCGCCTCTTTCAGATGCTCCATGCCCCGGTAACAGACATCGCTGACAAAATCCGTGTTCACCCGCGTCATCCGGTCATGCAGAAAAAAATGGCCCGTTTTCCCCAGCGCATAACGCAGCCCGCCGTCATGCCCGGTCCGCTCCTCCACCAAGCCGATACCCAGCCCCGCGTCGAGCAGCACGCCCGCGCCGTAGTCGCTCACACCGCAGGCCGAGGCGATGGCCGCGCGCGTCTCGCCATCGGCCCTGCCGTCCAGAAACGCCAGGATGCCGAAGTCCCTCAGACACACCGCCGCTTGAAACAGCAGGGGGGCAAACGCGATCTTTTGCGCCTCGCTGATGGCGTCCAAGGCCGACATGGAAGCCGGTGTTTTTTCGCCGTGCCGGGGATTGCGGTTTTTTTTCATGGGACGAGGTTGTGCGGCCCGCCTTCCGCCGCTGTCAATCAGCGAAACATCATCCCTCTCTTGCTTTTGCGCGTCTGCCTATCTTTTCTCGCGCCTCCATGCCCTGGGCATGGTCATCGTCCAGCATGACTCAGAAAACCAGCCACCTCCCGTCCGCTTCGCACAGTCAGGCCAGCTCCTTCACGCTCGTCTTGTCCGGCTGGCTGGCTCTGGCCCCCGGCCTCGACACACGCGACGCATGGGCGGACTGGGCTGCGCATTCCGGCGCATCCACTGATGCTCCCGCCGCTCCGGCAACGGGCGGGACTCTCCCCAAAACACCGCACATCCCCATGATGACCGCCCGGCGCATGAGCGCCGGCTCCCGCCTTGCCGTGGAAGCCGCCCTCGCGCTCCTGCAGGAGCACGCCGCCGCTCGCGCGTCCGCTCCCGTGGATGCCCTTGTCTTTTGCAGCCGCCACGGGGAACTTGGACGCACCCTGCAGATCATCACGCGTTTGGCGGAAGGGCATGAGGTGTCGCCGACCGACTTCGCCGCCTCGGTCCACAACACGGCCGCCGGACTCCTGACGATCACCGCCGCCGCCCCGCTCCCGGCCAGCTCCGTGGCCGCGGGCACGGATACATTTCAACAGGCGCTGTTCGAGGTGCTGGCCTTTCACGCCACAGGGAAAAAATCGGTCCTGCTCGTCGATTTCGATGGCGAGTTGCCCGTCTTTTACCGTGCGGATCTGAACCCGGCCTCCTCCGGCGTGCTGCCGTCGCCGTCGCCGGTCGCCCCCCATGCCGCGGCCCTGCTGCTGCATCCGGCATCCGCCCCGGCTCTTCAATCCTCATGGCGGATCGCTCCGGTTCCCCGTCCGGAATCCTCCGCCTCCCGGTCCGGCGCGCTGCCGCAGAGCCTCCTCTTTCTTCAAAACCACCTTTCCGGAGCGGCCTCGTTCGTCATTCCCGGTGAAACCCACGACTGGCAATGGACGCAGGAAACGCCACATTCCTGAATCTGATCGCCCGCCGATGGAGAAACGCCGCCACCGCGCTCTCCTTTTTCCTGTTTGGCCTCGGCGGACTTCTTCTTGCCTTTGCCGTCATCCCGCTGGCCGCGCTTTTTTCGCGCCTCCGCACCTCCTCCGCGCGGCATGATCTGGCCCAGCGCTGCATCTCGGCCAGTTTCCGCATCTATATCCGCATCATGCGCGGCCTTCGCGCCATCGACTTCCGGATCGAAAACGCCGCGCTGCTCCGCGAGGACGAAAACCAGCCGCTGCTGGTCGTGGCCAACCATCCGAGCCTTCTCGACTACGTGTTCCTCGCGTCCCTGATGCCCCGGTGCGATTGCATCGTCAAAAAACCCCTGGCGCAGCGCAACTTTTTCACCCGCCCGCTGGTCAAGGCCGCCGGTTACATCCCCAACGACGACACGGCCGCGTTGTTCGACGCCTGCCGGGAACGTTTTGCCCAAGGCCGGCGCATCCTCATTTTTCCCGAAGGCACCCGCAGCACGCCGGGACAGCCCATTCTCCTCCAGCGAGGCGCGGCCAACCTCGCCGTCCGCTGCCGCGTCCCCCTCCGGGTGATCCACATCACCTGCACCCCGCCCATCCTCACCCGCCAGCACAAGTGGTGGCAGACGGCGGCCACCCGGCCGGTTTTTCGCATCACCGTCCGGGAAAAAATCGATGTGATCCCCTTCCTCGAAGCATCCTCCGACGGCGAGTTTTCCCCCTGGCGCGCCGCCCGTCTTCTCAACGCCCGCCTCCAGCGTGCGCTTGATCCCCGCGCCACACCGGCTAACACCACTCAAGCCACTCAACCATGAATCCTCCCGAACCGGACACCTCTTCCCTGCACCAGGAGATAAAAGCCCTCATTATCGAGTCGCTGAACCTCGAAGGAATCTCGCCCGGCGACATCGAAACGGACGCCCCGCTTTTCAACGAAGGGCTCGGCCTCGACTCCATCGACGCGCTCGAACTCGGCCTCGCCATAAAAAACCGCTACGGCATCGTCCTCTCCTCCGACAATGCCGACACCCGGAAACACTTCGCCTCCGTCGCCAGCCTTGCCGCCCTCATCGCCTCCTCCCGCTCCTGATTTCCCTCCTCGTCCTCACCTTATGCCAACAGAAAAAGCCAAGCCCGAGATTCTCGCCGAGCTCAAGGAGCACCTCAAAAAACTCTTCGACATCGCTCCCGACACCGTCACGCCCGAATCCCGCATCTATCAGGATCTCGGCCTCGACTCCATCGACGCCGTCGATCTGGTCGTGCAACTCCAGCGGGCCACCGGGCGCAAGATCAAGCCCGAGGAGTTCAAGGCCGTGCGCACCGTCTCCGACGTCGTTGACGCCATCCACAAGCTCGTCAACTCCCCGCCGCCCTCCGGTGGGCAATGAGCCGCCGCTGGCGGGCGCGCCCATTGAACATCGAAACAGGATTCCCTTTCCGCGACAGCGCTCATGGCCGCCACCTCCACCTCCGCAGCCTCCGTCTTGCTCAAGGCGCTTGATCTGCTCTCCACGCTCGCGCTGGTCCTGTATCCGTTTGCCATTTACGCGGGTGTCTCGTCCTGGGGAATCGGCGTCCTCGCACCGCTGCTTCTGGCCGTCTTCGGGCTGCGCCTCCTCCGCGCCCGGCCCCGGACCCGGGAGTTGTTTCCCGTCACCGTTGCCATCGCCACCGTCGGCATCATCCTTGTCATGGCTTCATGGATACTCAAAAGGAGCGGCTGGCTTCTGTATTATCCGGTCGCCGTCAGCCTCATCCTGCTCGCCGTCTTCGGCTGGACGCTTCTGCGCCCCCCCAGCCTCGTCGAGCGTCTGGCCCGCCTCGCCGATCCGCGCCTGCCCGCCGCCGCCGTCGCCTACACGCGCAACGTCACGCGCGTTTGGTGCGTCTTCTTTGCCTGCAACGCCCTCGCCGCCCTCGCCACCTGCCTGCGCGGCGACCTCCGCCTCTGGACGCTCTACAACGGCGCCGTCAGCTACCTGCTCATCGGCCTCCTCATGGCCGGCGAATGGTTCGTCCGCCGCCGTTTTATGAGCAGGCACGCACCGTCCACGCCATGACGCCCGCCCTCCCGCTCCGGTTTTCCGAAATCCTTGCGCCCGGACGCACGGACAACATCCCCGCCGCCTGGACGCCTTCCGTCGGCGGCCATCCTCCTCTCGCCCTGACGCTCGACCGGCTCCGCGGCGACGCGCTGCGCCTCGCCGCCACCCTCGCCGCCCGTCCGGAAAACCGCTGGGCGCTCTGCTTCGAAGACACCTGGTGGCTCGCCGCCTCCTTCCTCGCCGCCCTGCACACCGGCAAGGCCGTCGTCCTGCCCGGCCACACGCGCGAGGCGCTTCTTCTCGAACAACGCCACGCCTTCGACGCCCTCCTCACCGACCTGCCGATCCACAATCCGGCTCTCCCGTGCCTGCATCCGGACGCCTGCCCGGAGCCCGGCGCAGGCGCGTCCTTTGGAGATTTTTCCCACGGTCCCGATTGCTCCGGCGTCACCTTCCACACCTCCGGCTCCACCGGCAGCCCCAAGGCCGTCCACAAGACCCTCGCCGCCCTGCAACGGGAAAACGACACCCACGCTGCCCGCTGGGGCGCTGCTCTTGCCGGAACCAGCGTTGCGGGCACCACCTCCCACCAGCACCTTTACGGCTTCCAGTTCCGGATGCTTCTCCCGCTCACCCTTGGCGTTCCCTTCAACACGCGCATCATCGAATACCACGAGCAACTCCTTCACGCCGCCCCCCGGCCCTTCGCCCTCATCACCAGCCCGGCCTTCATCAAACGCCTCGATCCCGCCCTCCCACCGCTCGATTCCTCCGCGGTACGTCACGTCCTCTCCGCCGGGGGTTTTCTCTCCCCCGATGACGCCGGCCTCTGCCTGCGCGTCCTTGGCCGCTCCCCATTTGAAATCTACGGCAGCACCGAGGCCGGTGCCATCGCATGGCGCGACACCGCCGTCGAACGCCGCTTCTGGACCCCTCTCCCCGGCGTGCGCCTCCGCTGCGACTCCGCGGACGGACGCCTCTCGCTTACCTCCCCTTTTCTTCCTCCCGGCCAGACGCTTGTCACCGACGACCAGATACGCCCCGCCTGCGACCCCGCCGCCGGCATCACTTCCTTTGAACTCCTCGGGCGTCTCGATCGCATCATCAAGATCGAGGAAAAGCGCGTCTCGCTCCCCGAAATCGAGCAGCGCCTTCTCTCCCTCGATTCCGTGGCCGACGCCGCCGTCGTCCCCCTGTCCGCTCCCTCGCCGTCGGGTCGCGCCCGCCTGCAACTTGGCGCCGTCCTCGTGCTCTCCGAAACCGGCCGCGCCCGCTACAACCGCGACGGCCACGGTGCGTTCCTGCTCGCGCTCCGCCGCGAACTCCGCGCCTGGCTCGAACCCGTTGCCCTCCCGCGCCGGCTCCATGTCGCCGACGTCATCCCGGCCACTCCGCAGGGCAAACGTCCCGCCTCCCTGCTCGCCGCCCTGTTCGCCCCGTCTCCCTTGCCCTCTGACTCCCCTGCGCTCGCCGCCACCACCGCGCTCCCGTCGGGGGCAACCGAGGCCGTCATCGACATCCCGCTACATCCGGATTTGCTCTGGTTTCGCGGCCACTTTCCCCGCCTCAAACTCCTCCCCGGCGTCGCCCAGCTTCACTGGGTTTTGCAACATGCCGCGCGCGCCTTCGGACTCGGTGAACGCCTTCCGCGCATTGAGTCTCTGAAATTCCGACGCCCCGTCCTTCCCGGAGAGACGCTGCGCATGCACCTCCGCTGGACGCCCGAAGCCAACCGCCTCGACTTTACCGCCACCGTCCCCCCCCCCCCCCCCAGTGCCGGTGCCGCGTCGGTTGCCAGTACCGGACGCCTCACGCTCATCCCGGCAACGCCCCCCCCTCCGCTGCCATGAGCCACCGCCCCTGCATCATCGTCCCCTGCTACAATCACGGCTCCACCCTGCAGGCACTCATCGAGCGTCTCGCGCCGTTCGGCCTCCCTCTCATCATCGTTGACGATGGCAGCGACGAAGCCACCGCCTCCGAACTGCGCCGGCTCGCCGCGCAACACGCCCTCACGCTCCTTGCGCATTCGCGCAATCAGGGCAAGGGCGCGGCCGTCGCCACCGCGTTGCGCGAGGCCCGCCGTCTCGGCCACACCCACGCGCTCCAGATCGACGCCGACGGACAGCACGACGTTTCCGCCATCCCCGCCCTGCTTGATCTCTCGCGCGCAAATCCGGATGCCCTTGTCTCCGGCCGTCCGGTTTACGACTCCAGCATCCCGCCGGCTCGCAGGATCGGGCGCTGGATCACCCACGTCTGGGTCTGGATTGAGACGCTGTCACTGGAAATCAATGACAGCATGTGCGGGCTTCGCGTGTATCCGGTTTCTCCTTCGCTCGCGCTTCTCGACTCACCGCGTCTCCGCGTCGGGCGGCGCATGGATTTCGACACCGAAATCATGGTCCGCCTTCACTGGGCCGGATATCCCGTGCTCTTTCATCCCGTGCGCGTCACCTATCCGCCGGGCGGAGTTTCCCACTTCCGCGCCTTTCGCGACAATCTCCGCATCTCCTGGATGCACACCCGCCTCTTCCTCGGCATGCTGCCCCGAGCCCCGAAACTTTTGTGGAGAAAACTGAAGATCGAAAGAGAAACAGCCTCCCGTCTTCAGCCTTCAGGCTTTTCCTCCCCGCACTGGTCTCGCATTCCCGAACGTCGCGGCCTCGCCGGCATGAGGCTGATGCTCCTGGCCTATCGTGTTTTCGGATACCGGTTCTTTTCCCTCCTGCTCCATCCCGTCGTTTTTGTCTTCTGGCTGACCGGAGCCCGCGCCCGGCGTGCCTCCCGCGCCTGGCTGTGCCGCCTTCGCACCCGCGCGGCGGCGACCGGCTGCATGTTGCCCGCCGGCCCGCCTCTCACCGGCTACCGCCACTTTTACCGCTTCGGTGAATCCATCCTCGAAAAACTCGCCGCTTGGAACGGCGACATTCGCAACGACGATGTCGAGATTGTGGATCACGGCGTCCTCGCCCCGTATCTGAAAAATCACGACGCCCCCGGCGCGCTCGTCTTCATGACCCACCTCGGCAATCCCGAGCTTTGCCGCGCGCTCGGCGCCCGCACCGGCAAGACGATCAACGCCATCGTCCACACCGCCAACGCCGCCCGCTTCAACCGCCTCCTCCGCGAGACCGCCCCCGGTTCGCATCTCAACCTCATCCCCGCCGCCGGCCTCTCGCCCGCCACCGCCATCCTCCTGAAGGAGAAGCTCGACGCCGGCGAATGGATCGCCATCGCCGCCGACCGCACCTCCATTCACCATCCCGGGCGCGTTGTCATGGCCGATTTCCTTGGCGCGCCCGCTCCGTTTCCCGAAGGCCCCTTCGTTCTCGCCTCCGTCCTGAAATGCCCGGTCTTCCTCATGTTTGCCCTCAAGGAAAACGGACGCCACCGCATCCACGTCGAACCCTTTGCCGATCCGCTCGCGCTGCCCCGCGCCACCCGCGCCGCCGCCCTCTCCGCGCACGCCGCCCGTCTGGCCGCCCGCCTCGAACACCACGCCATGAACGCCCCGCTCGACTGGTTTAACTTCCACAACTTCTGGCCCTCCGCATAGCCTCCTTTCGCACATGTCGCTTCCCTCCGTCACCATCGAACAAAAACCCGCCTTCTGCGACTTCGACCCCATGGGCGTCGTCTGGCACGGGAACTATTTCCGCTACTTCGAGTACGCCCGCGAGGCCCTGCTCGACAGCATCGACTACGGCTACCTCCGCATGGAGGAGTCCGGCTACCTCTGGCCCATCGTGGACACGCGCGTCAAATACATCGCCCCCGTCATCTTTGGCCGCCGCATCCTCGTGACCGCCGCCATCGCCGAATACGAAAACCGCCTGCGCATCAACTACGAGATCTGCGACGCCGCCACCGGCTCCCGCATCACGCGCGGCCATACCCTCCAGATCGCCGTCCACAAGGCCACCCGCGAGACCTGTTTCGTCTGCCCGCCCGTCCTCTTCGAGAAACTCGGTCTCCCCCGCCCATGAAAATCATCCTTCCGCTCCTCCTCTGCCTCTTCGCCGTTGCGACATCTGCGGACCCCTCCGCACCGATCACCCCCGAAACGCTCCAAGCCCGCCTCTCCCTCAACGGTTCGTTGCACTGCGCCTACGAGCAGACCCGCAACATCAGCGGCATGGCGCGCCCGCTCCGTGCTTCCGGCACGCTTGAGATTTCTCCCGAAACCGGGCTCGTCCTCCGCCAGACAAAACCCTTCGCCCAGACGTTCCGCATCACGCCCGACCGCATCGAGACCACCCTCGAAGGGCAGCCGCCCGAGATCATCACCGCGCGCGACAACCCCCGCCTGTTTCAGTTCAACCAGCTCCTTTCCGCCCTCTTCCGCGCCGATCACGCCGCCCTGCGCGAATCCTTCACGCCCGCGCTCTCCGGCACCCTCGACGCCTGGACACTCCAACTCGAGCCCCGCGACGATCTGCTGCAAAAAATCTTTCTCCGCATCTCCCTCACCGGCGGACGCCACATCGACACCCTCCGCATCGAAGACCGGCAAAACGACACCACCCTCCTCCGCTTCTTCGATCACCGGGCGTCTCCCGCGCCCGCGCCCGTCCTGCACCCCTGATCCCGGCCACGGCCACGCCTCCCATGTCGCGTCCTTCGTTGATCTCGCTCGAACGCCTCCAGCCCTGGCTCGCCGCCGGGTGGCTGCTCTTTTGTATTCTGACGGCCATGACACTCGTCCGGCTCGTTCCCGGCGCGCGCATCGACACCAACATCCTCTCCCTTCTCGCTTCCGGCGGGCAGCCCCGCGACACCGACATCAACGCCGCCTGCGCCCGCCGCGTCGAACAACAACTCCTCTGGCTCGTCTCCGCGCCGCCCGGCAACCCCTCGGAAACCGCGCCCGCGCAGTGGTGGTTCGAACAACTTTCCCTCCTTTCCGAACTCACCCCGCCCTCCGGTCTCCTCACCGACGATTACCAGACCGCCTGGGCGCGGCATCATCACCGCCACCGGGCGCAGCTTCTCGACACCCGTTCGCTGCAACGGCTCGAACAAGGCCCCGACTCTTGGGCCGCCTGGGTGCTCTCCCAGGTTTATTCCCCGCTCGCCGGCGTCGGCTCCGCCGAACTCGCCGCCGACCCGCTCCTGCTCGTCCGCAGCGCGCAACTCGCCGCGCTCGGCGACGCCTCCGCGTTTCAACTCAACCAGGGCTGGCTCACCTGCACCGATCCCGACGGACGCCCCTGGCGGCTCATCCGCTCCACGCTGCGCGGTTCCAGTTTCGACACGGGAACCATCCACTCGCTCACCGGGCGGCTCGACGCGCTAGAAACTGAGTTTCAACAACGCTGGCCCGGCGCGCAGATCCTGCGCCGGGGTGCGCTCTATTACAGCGACTATGCCTCCCGCCAGGCCGAGCGCGAAATCGCCCTGCTCGGCGCCATCTCGACACTCGGCATCACGTTCGTTTCCTGGCTCCTGTTTCGCTCCTTCCGGCCCATTCTCCTCACGGTGCTCTCCACCGCCATCGGCCTCGCCGCCGGGCTCGCCGGCGTGCTCCTTCTCTTTGGCAACATCCACGTTATCACGCTCGTCCTCGCCACCAGCATCATCGGCGTGTCCGAGGACTATGCCGTGCATTATCTGGTCGAGCGCATGCGCCACGGCCGCGAGGAAACCCCCGCCGGCAGCCTGCGCCGGCTGCTTCGCGTGCTCCTCCTCGCCGTCCTCACCAGCTCCGCCGCCTACATGGTTCTCTTCGTCGCGCCCTTTCCCGGGTTCCGCCAGCTCGCCGTCTGCGCCATCCTCGGGCTCGTCTGCGCCTTTGGCACCGTGGTCTGCTGGTTCCCCCTTCTCACGAAAAAAATTTGCGGCCACGACAAGAACGCCGCGTTCAACGCCCTGCTCGCCTCCTGGCTCCGGCTCTGGCGCGACAACCGCCTCCTCCGCATCGGACTCCCCGCGCTCCTTGCCGTTGTCGGGCTCGCCTCCGTCCTGACCCTCCGCATCGACGACGATGTTTCGCTCCTCCAGGGTTTCCCGCCGTCGTTTCGTGAAAACGAACAGCGCATCGCCGCCCTCACCGCGCAGGATGCCGACACCCGCTGGTTTCTCGTGCGCGGAGCCACCGCCGAGCAAACGCTCCAGCGCCTCGAAGCCCTCGAACCGCATCTGCTGGAGGAGCAACGCGCCGGGCGCATCCGCTCCGCCCGCCTCCTCACGCGTTCGCTTCCCTCGCTCGCCCGCCAGCGCGCCGCGCACGACGCCCTCGCCGCGTCCGCTCCCTCCATCCTCGACCGTCTGCGCGAAGCCGGCCTCGAACCTCCGCCCGCCTCCGGCGTCATCCCGCCCTTTGATCCGCTCACGCCCGAAGCCTGGTTCGCCTCCCCCGTGAGCGAAGGCTGGCGCCTGCTTTGGTTCCCCGATCTCGCCGCCACCTTTGCCGCCATCGTCCCCGTTTCCGGAGCTGCGCCCGGCTTCGATCCGCCCGCCATCGCCGCCCGCGTGGAAGGCGTCACCTGGCAGGACCGGCGCGCGGAGGTCAGCGAGACGTTCGGCACGTTTCGCTCGCATCTGGGTCTGCTCCTCGCCGGCTCACTGGCCGTCATCGCGCTCGTTTTTGTGGTTCGCTTCGGACCGCGTCACGGCATTCGCAGCCTGCTGCCGCTCCTCATCGCCGTCGGCGTCGCCCTCGCTCCGCTCGCCTTCCTCGGGAATCCCTTCAACCTGTTTGGCATGTTCGCGCTCATCCTCGTCGTCGGCATCGGCGTCGATTACGCGCTCTTCTTTTCCAATCCGGCCTGCGATCCGGACACGGCCATGCTCTCCATCCTCACCGCCACCCTGACCACGTTGATCGGCTTCGGCGCGCTGGCGCTCAGCGGCACTCCGGCCATCTCCAGTTTCGGCCTCGTCCTCGCCACCGGCATCGCCACCGCCCTGATTCTCTCTCCGCTTGCCCGTCCATCATCCTGAATCAAAACGTGTCATTATATTTTAATTACAAAACCGCCGTTTTCTCCATCGCGCTCGTCCTGCTCCTGTCCGCCTGCGTGACCCGGCCGGCCGGCCGCGACGCCTCCCCGGAGCCTGTTGCCAACCTCGACCCGCGCACCCGCGTCACCCTGCCTTCGCCTGCGCTGACCTCCCCCCCCCCCCCCCTCCATCGCGAGCAACTCCTGCGCTCCACCGTCAACGGACGCACACACACCCTGCATGCCGTGCTCGATGCCGACGGTCGGAAACTCACCCTCGCCGGTCTCAGTCCGATGGGTCTGCGCCTCTTTCTGCTCACCTATGAGGACGGCCGCATCACTGCCGAAAAACTCCCCGCCCTCCCCGCCAGCCTGCCCCCGCCCGCGCAAGTCCTCGCCGACATCATGCTCGCCTGGTGGCCCCTCGAATCCTGGGCGCCCCGCCTTCCCGCCGGCTGGACGCTTGCCGACGACTCGTCTGCCCGCCGCGTCCTGCGCGACCCCGACGGCAATCCTGTCGCGGAGATTCATTACCGCGAAACCGGTCCGGCCGCCGCGCCACGCCGCGCCGATCCCATCCTTGTCCGCCATCATTCCTTCGGATACGAAATCCATCTCACCACACTCACCGATGACTAAACCGCAGGCCGCGTCATGATCCACATCCAGGCCGCCGCCCTCATCAATCCACTCGGCGCGACACCCGCCGCGATCCTCGACGCCCTCTCCACCGACGCGCCTCCGCCCGGCATGACGACCTCCACCCGCTGGCTCGCCAACGGCGCCGCCTGCCGCGTCGGGGAAGCCCCCGGTCCGCTGCCCGAAATCCCCCCGGAACTCGCCGCGCACGACACGCGCAACAACCGCCTCCTCCTCGCCGCCCTCGCTCAAATCCGCCCCGCGCTCGACGCCCTCCTCGCCCGGCATTCGCCCGGGCGCATCGCCGTCATTCTCGGCTCCAGCACCAGCGGCATCCTCGAAGGCGAACTCGCCGTCCGCCACCACCACGAACACGGCACCCTGCCCTCCGCCTACCGCTACGCCCAGCAGGAACCCGGCGACCCCGCCCGCTTTCTCGCGGCCCACCTCGGCCTCACCGGTCCCGCCTACACGATCTCCACCGCCTGCTCCTCCAGCGCCCGCGCCCTCCTCAGCGCGCGCCGCCTCCTGCGCGCCGGAATTGTCGATGCCGTCATCGCCGGCGGAGCCGACTCCCTCTGTCAGTTAACCCTCAACGGATTCAACAGCCTGCAAGCCCTCTCGCTCTCGCCCGGCGGCACAAAACCCTTCGCCGCCGACCGCGACGGCATCACCATCGGCGAAGCCGCCGCGCTCCTCCTCCTCGCCCGCGAACCCGGCGACCGGCCCGGCACCCTGCTGCTCGGTGCGGGCGAGTCCTCCGACGCCTGGCACATGTCCGCCCCCCGCCCCGACGGCACCGGGGCGGAGGCCGCCATGCTCGACGCCCTCCGCGACGCCGGCATCGATCCCGCCCGCGCCCACGAAACCATCGGCTACATCAATCTCCACGGCACCGGCACCCCGCTCAACGACAGCATGGAGACCGCCGCCGTGTATCGCCTTTTCGGTGACCGCATCCCCTGCGGCAGCACCAAGCACCTCACCGGCCACACCCTCGGGGCCTGCGGAGCCACCGAGGCCGCCCTCTGCCACCATCTCATCCTCTCGCCCCGCGCCACGCTCCCCCGCCAGCAGCTTGCCCCCGCAGAACGCGACGCCACGCTTCCCCCCGTCGATCTCGTCACCCGGCCCGGACGCCCGCTCTCGCCCCGCGCCATTCTTTCCAACTCATTCGCCTTTGGCGGCAACAACGCCGCCCTCATCCTCGGCCCCGCCTGACACCTCAAGCGCCTTCACAAAATGCCGGATACACACGACGCCACGCTCGATCTTCCCGCCGCCGACTATCTCCCGCACGAATCCCCGATGCTCTTCGTGCAACGGCTCCGCGCCGTCACGCCCGACATCGCGATCTGCGACACCGTGCTCGACGACGCCACTTTCTCGCCCTTTGCCGGCCCCGGCTCGACCGTGCCCGCCGCCCTGCTCCTCGAAATCATGGCGCAGACCATCGGCGTCTGGTCGGGCTGGCACTGCCGCGCCGCCGGGCAGCCCGTCCAGCCGGGCCTGATCCTCGGCTGTCGTGATTTTTCAACTACCGCCGCCGCGCTTCCTCCCGGCGCATCCCTGCGCTGCTCCGCCCGGCGGATATTTCAGGACGAGGACACCGCCACCTTCGAGGCAACCGTCACGCGCGACACCTCCGCCATCGCCTCCGCCACGCTCACCACCCGCCGCATCACCTGGTCTCAACTCGAAACCCTCCTTGCCCCCGCTCACTGACATGCCCGCCGCTGCCACCACCGCCGCCCTCCCCCCCCCTCCCCCGCGCACCTTTCTTGTCACCGGTGCCAGCAAAGGCATAGGCCGTGCCATCGCGCAACGACTCGCCCGCGACGGACACTCCATCATCGTTCACTATCACAACGACGAACCCGGAGCCCGCGCCACGCTCGCCAGCCTTGCCGCTCCCGACACTGTCGCCACTCCGTCCTTCGATGTTGGATGTTCGACGTTGGATGTTGGACGTTCGCCGGAGGCGCACCGCCTGCTCCGGTTCGACGTGCGCGACCGCGCCGCCTGCGCCGCCATCCTCGAGGAGCACGTCTCCGGCCACGGTCCCCTTTACGGCGTCATTCTCAACGCCGGCATCGCGCGCGACGGGGCGTTCCCCTCCCTCTCCGCCGAAGACTGGGACGATGTCCTCCGCACCGATCTCGACGGTTTTTACAACGTCCTGCATCCCGTCCTCCCCGCCATGATCGCCGCCCGGCGCGGCGGGCGCATCGTCACGATCTCCTCCGTCTCCGGCCTCACCGGCAACCGCGGCCAGGTCAACTACAGCGCCGCCAAGGCCGGTCTCATCGGCGCGACCAAGGCCCTCGCCGTCGAACTCGCCCGCCGTCGCATCACCGTCAACTGCGTCGCCCCCGGCCTCATCGACACCGGTATGCTCGACCTCGAACCGGGCCTGCTCGAACAAATCGTCGAGCACAACATCCCCGCGCGCCGCATCGGCACGCCCGATGAAGTCGCCTCCCTCGTCGCCTGGCTCGCCTCCGACGAATCCGCCTACGTCACCCGTCAGGTCATCTCCATCAACGGCGGCATGCTCTGAGACATCTCGCCCCGGACAGTCCGTCCTTGCACTTCCGCGCCGCCCTTGTTGCAAGAACCCCCGCCCGGCACCATGTCTCTCAACACCACGAACACCACCTCAACAGACCTCCGTCGGGTCGCCATCACGGGCATGGCCGGCATCACCGCCTTCGGCAACGACTGGGCGGCCATCAAACCCCGCCTGCAAGCCCGCCGCAACGCCGTCGTCCGCATGCCCGACTGGGATTCCGTCGCCGGCCTCAACACCCGCCTTGCCGCCCCCATTCCCGACTTCACCCTGCCTCCGCACTACACCCGCGTGCAGACCCGCGCCATGGGCCGCGTTGCGCAACTGTCCACCGTTGCCACCGAATTCGCCCTTGCCCGCGCCGGGCTTTTGGGCGACCCCGTCCTGACCAGCGGACGCACCGGCATCGCCTATGGCTCCTCCACCGGAAGCACCGCCTCCATCCGCGATTTCGGGCGGCTGCTCAACGAAAACGACACCGGCGCCATCACCGCCACCACCTACGTCCGCATGATGCCGCACACCACGGCGGCCAACACCGGCCTCTTCTTCGGCATCCGCGGACGCCTCATCCCCACCTCCAGCGCCTGCACCTCCGGCAGTCAGGCCATAGGCTACGCGGCGGAAGCCATCCGCCACGGATACCAGACCGTCATGGTCGCCGGCGGAGCCGAGGAACTTTGCGTGTCCGAGGCCGTCGTGTTCGACACCGTCTTCGCCACCAGCCAGCGCAACGACGCCCCATCCACCACTCCACGCCCCTTTGACCGCAACCGCGACGGCCTCGTCATCGGCGAAGGCGCGGCCACCTTCATCCTCGAAGATTACGAACACGCCCGCGCCCGCGGTGCCGCGATTCTCGGCGAGATACTTGCCTTCGCCACCAATTGCGACGCCACCCACATCACCCAGCCCAACCGCGAGACGATGCAGACCTGTATCCAGTCTGCCATTGCGCAGTCCGGCCTCGCCCCCTCGGACATCGGCTTCATTTCCGCGCACGGCACCGCCACCGACCGGGGCGACATCGCCGAGTCGCACGCCACGCACGCGCTTTTTGGCGACCGCACGCCCATTGCCTCCCTCAAAAGCTACTTCGGGCACACCCTCGGAGCCTGCGGCGCGCTCGAAACCTGGCTCACTCTCGAAATGGCCCGCGACGGCTGGTTCGCCCCCACCATCAATCTCGACGATCCCGACCCGGCCTGCGCCCCCCTCCGGCACGTCACCGGCTCCGGGCTCCATCTCGACACCGCGCACATCATGTCCAACAATTTCGCATTCGGCGGAGTGAACACCTCGCTCATCATCCGCCGGACGCAATAAACCGCAAACCGTCAACATTACCTGTCATGAAGAAAACCATCCGTCTCATCGGTCTCGTCTCCCTGCTCTTCGCCGTCGCCCTTGGTATCTCGGCCTGCAGTTCCCCAACACCCGGCACGGCCGCGCCCGTCGTTCTCAACTACAAAAGCTCCATTTCCGACGACGTCATCAAGTCTGCGGTGATCTCCGCCGCGACGAAGCGGCACTGGATCATCACCTCCGAAGCACCCGGCCGGGTGGAGCTCAACTACAAAGGTTATCCCTCCACGGTGACCTGGAGCAACGGAGTGGTGTCGATCAGCGATTCCGGTCGCCATCGCAAGACCCGGGGCTGGGCGACGAATCTGCGGACCACGATCCAGTCCGAAATCGTGGAGCAAACAACCCGGTAACAGCGCTGAACTTACAGCGCTTCCGCGTAGTGCGAGGTGGCGCCCGGCGAAAGCGCGGACTCGACTTTCGGGCGTTTGACCTTCTCACCTTACGGTTTCGTCTGCCGCTCCCATGCCCGACCCGATTCCCGCCGCCGCCGTCAGCAATGTTGTTCGCACGCCTCCGGATTGTTCCGGACGCGGGGGGGGGGGGGGGCGGGCGTGGCCGTGGTGGCTGGGGCTGACGCTCGCGTTTGCCTTCGTCATCGGGCACACGCTCATGATCAACCATTACCTCGACCGCGCGACGGCGCAGCGGTTGTCGGACGAGCCGGTAATGAGCGCAAAGTTGTCGCGCATCGTGCCCGACGCGGGGCTCGATGGCATGACGTGGACGCGCGAGATCGTCGAGATGCACGAGCGCGGCGAATGGCGACTGCGACACACATTCACCGACAACGCGCCAGCGGGACGTCCCGTTTACTGGAACTCGGGCTGGGCCTGGTGGCACCTCGGCTGGGCGTGGCTGCACCGCTTGTGTTGCACGGATGAGAAGGGGGTTGGGAAAAAAATTCCCTGGCCCGCCGCCATCGAGTGGGCGGCGGCGTGGGTCAACCTGCCGACGTTATTGCTGACGGTCACAGGGTTTTCGTGGTGGGTGATGCGACGCTGGGGCGCGGCGGCGGGCGGGTTGCTGGCAGTGGCTCTGGTGGGGTCGCACACGTTTTACGAAGGGTTTTCGCCCGCCTATAACGACCACCACGGGTTCGTGAACGCGGGTCTGCTGGCGTTGGTGCTCGGGGCGGTTTTTGGTGTTTTGGGCTGGCGCCGAGGCGGGGGGGGGGGGAGGAGTGGCGCGGGCGTCTCGCCCGCTGTAGGGGCGTCGCTTGCGACGCCCGCGCCCGCCATTCGATGCCACGTCCTGCATACGCGGGCTTCGCAAGCGAAGCCCCTACAACGGAGTGCCGCAAGCGTGATGCCGGCGGACCGGCGCGCGGCGCGTATTGGATTTCTCATTTCGGCACTCGGCGGGGCGGCGGGGTTGTGGATCAACGCGGCGTCGGTCGTCATTGCCATCGGGTTGACCGGTGTGATGGCGGTGCTGGCGGCGGCATTGGCGGGGAGGGCGGGAGGTGGATTGCGCGCGCAGGGCATGGTGTGCGAACCGGGCCTGTGGCGGATGTGGGGACGTTGGGGCGCGGCGGCGAGCGTGGTGCTGTTTCTCGTCGAGCAGTGCCCGGACCGGCTGCTGGCGTGGCGGCTGGAGGTCAATCATCCGTTGTATGCGCTGGCGTGGTTGGGCGGCGGTGAATTGGTGGCGCTGGCGCTCGAACATCTCGGCGGCGTGCGCTGGAGCGCGGGGCGCTGGCGGCGGGCAGCGCTGGCGGCGGCGGCGGTGTGCGTTGTTCCAATGGTAATCGTGATCTGGCGCGAGCGGGTGTTTGTGCCGCTCGATCCGTTTGTGGCCCGCATTCACCAGAATATCGGTGAGTTCCTGTCGCTGCCGTCGCGGATTGCGGAGCTGGGGTGGCGGCGGTTTTTGGATCAGACGGTGCTGCGGGTGCTACTGTTTATTCTGGCCGCGGTGACATTGTGGCGGATGCGGCGCCAGCCGGTGGCGGTGCTGGTGCTGTCGTTTGCGCTGGCGGTGGCGTTGCCGATGTACGCGATGGGCTGGTGGCAGATGCGCTGGATGCTCCCGGCAAGCGTTCCGCAAATTGTGCTGGCGGTGGCGATGCTGGATTTGTGGCTGGGCGGATCGGCGGCGGCCCCGGGCAAGCGCCTCCGTTCTGCATTGGTTTTGTTGACGGCTGCGGTGTTGTTCGTGCCGATGCCTGCGTTGCTGGTGCGGGGCTGGTGGCGGACGGAGCAGCAGAAGGGCGTTCATGCGGGGGAGGCGATGTTCCTGCTCTACCGCGACATCGCCTCGACGCTGCGCAGCGACCAGCCGCAGGGCCGCATCGTGCTTTTGTCCAATCCCAACGCGTCGGTGTCGATGGGCTACTTCGCCGGCCTTGAGACGATCGGCACGTTGTATTGGGAAAATCAGGACGGCCTGCGGACGGCGGCGCGCATCCTTACCGCGTTGAGCGCGGGCACGCCGGGCGAGGTGGCGGAGGCGGAACGGCTGGTGCGGGCGCATGGCGTCACGCATGTGGTGGCGGTTGCCGGGGCGGACTTTTCAGGGGCCTACTGGATGTCGCTGCGCCCGGATGAACCGCTGCCGGCGAGCGACCAGTTGACGAGTGGCAATGCGCCGGTGTGGCTGCGTCCGATCCCGTATTCGATGCCGCCGCAATTTCGGAAGCGGTTCAAGCTGGTGCCGCGTTTGTATGCGGTGGATTTTACGCAAACGGAGGCCGAGGCGCATTATCGTGCCGGGCTGGCGGCGCTGACCCTGCTGCGTTCGGGAGAGGCGGAACGGAGGTTTGACGCCGCGCGTATTGCTGCGCCGGATACGCCGCAGCCGTGGTTGCGGCTGGCAGAATTGCGGCTGGCGGCGGGCGATGCGCCGGTGGCGCTGAGGGCGATGCAGGAGGGCATCGCGCGTTCACCGGCGGCGATGCGCGAGCAGCTTTACATCGACGCCTCGCGGATATTCCAAACGGCGGGCGCGACGAACGAGGCGAACGCACTGCTGGACTTGGCAATCAAGGCGGGGGGGGGGGGGGGCGGGCGGTAACGTCCCGCCCGCGCCACGGGTTACGCTCTCGCGGATTTGGGGGCGTCGAGAATTTCCTTGAGGAGAATCGCCTGGCGGAGGCTGTGACGGTCGCGCAGCGAGGCGGACAACGACACGGGGATGGGGGCGAATCCTGACGAGGCGGGCGTGGTGGTCTTGGTTATGCGGGCGGAGGCGGCTTCGCGGGCCTGGCGAAGCGCCTCGGCGCGCTGGCGTTCGAGCGAGGCCAGTTGCTCGGCCATCTGGCGCTGGCGGTCGCGCACGGCCTCTTCCTCGTCGGTGTCGTAGGGGTTTTCGTGATACGCGGGCTCCGGCTGGGCGGGAAGCGGCGGGGGCGTGCGGGGAAGGGGAGGGGGAGGAGTGGCGGCGGGACGCCGGACTTCGCCGCCGGATTCAGCGGCGCGGCGTTCGGCGATCTTGCGGCGAATCTCTTCTTGAATACGGCGGGTGCGTTCCGCGTCCTCGGCGTCGTGTTGCTGACGGGCCACGGGACCGGGCTGTGCCTGGCGCTGCGCCTGTCGTTGGCGGCGCTGTTCCAGCGCCTCCTCGGCGGCGCGCTTCTCAGCGGCGGCCTCGCGGCGCTTTTGTAGCCAAAAGGCAATGACGCCGGCAATGACGAGGATGATTTGTATGTGGTCGAATATCCAGTCCATGGGGAAATAGTAGCGAGTAGTGAGTAGCGGGTAGTGAGTAGAAAGACAGCAGCGGGTGGTGAGTGGTCAACAGGAGTGGTGTTCGCGTGATGCTCGCTACTCGCTACTCACGACCCGCTACTAAATTCACTTTTTGTCGTCGGTGGAGATGGATTTGCGCATGGCGGTGTCGGACTGGATGTTCTCCATCTTGAAGTAGTCCATGACGCCGAGGTTGCCCTTGCGGAAGGCTTCGGCCATGGCGAGCGGGACTTCGGCTTGGGCCTCGACGACCTTGGCCTGCATCTCTTGCACGCGGGCTTTCATTTCCTGTTCGAGCGCGACGGCGGCGGCGCGGCGGATTTCGGCCTGGGCCTGCGCGATGGACTTGTTGGCCTGCGCCTGGGCTTCCTGGAGTTGGGCGCCGACGTTTTCGCCCACGTCCACGTCGGCGATGTCGATGGAGAGGATTTCGAAGGCGGTGCCGACGTCGAGGCCGCGCGCGAGCACGGTCTTGGAAATGCTGTCGGGCGATTCGAGGACCTTTTTGTAGCTGTCAGCCGAGCCGATGGTGGTGACGATGCCTTCGCCAACGCGGGCGATGATGGTGTCTTCTTTCGCGCCGCCGACGAAGCGGTCGAGGTTGGTGCGCACGGTGACGCGGGCCTTGACCTTCACTTGGATGCCGTCGCGCGCGACGCCGTCGATGGTGGTGCGGCCGCCTTCGGGATTGGGGCAGTCAATGACCTTGGGATCGACGCTGGTGCGCACGGCTTCGACGACGGATTTGCCGGAGCCTTTGGTGGCGAGGTCGATGGCGCAGGCGCGGCGCCAGTCGAGTTCGATGCCGGCTTTCTGCGCGGCGATGAGGGCTTGCACGGTGGGCACGATGTTGCCGCCGGCAAGGAAGTGGGCCTCGATGTCGTTGATTGAAATATCGATGCCGGCCTTCTTTGCGGTGATGCGGGTGTCAACGACGAGGCCGTAGGGCACCTGGCGCAGGCGCATGGCGACGAGTTCGGTGAAGCCGACATACGCGCCGGCGAGCCAGGCGCGGAGCCAGACGCTGAAGAAGGAGAAGACGATCCCGGCAATGACGAGAAGCGCGATGCCGAGGGCGATGTAGAGGATGGTCCAGATGTTGAGCATGGTGGTTTAGGTGTTGTTGTTTGAGTTGTGGTTGATGGTTGGCGTGAAAAAAAAAGACGTGCGAATTAGTGTTTGGGCGAAGATGGCGTGGCCGGGTGGCCGGGTGGCGGGACGGGCGGGAGGTAAACGGGGGCAGTGACGATTTCGACAGGTTTGTTGAGGTCGTTGTCGGCGTCGAGGCCGGGGAGGGCGGCGGTCGCTGTCGC
>NZ_ABEA03000093.1 GCF_000171235.2 Geminisphaera colitermitum TAV2
CCCCCTCCTCCGTGTTCACGAGATTTTGGATGTCACTGACCAGCCTCGCATCAGGACAGCACAGGCACGCCGGACGGCGTTGCAACCAGACCGTCACGCCCAAGGTGTGACGGTCGGCTTCGGGCAGACTAAGCCCCGCCGCCGCAAGGAGGGCGACGGAGTTTCGCGGGTCGGTGGCGGCGGAAACGGTCTCAAGGAAACTGCGTTCCCATCGAAGCCGTTCCGCCTCCCGAAGCCCGCCCACCAGAACAATCCGCGGCGGACGGCGGGCAGCGTGATCGGGCGTGGCAAAAATGGCGGGGACGTCGTTCAAAGCCCGTATTCGTCGGGAAGATACTTGGCGGCATCAACCAGCAATTTTTGTGCGGAAATAAAATCCGCCTCGTTGTCCGGGAGTTCGCCGGCCTGGTCCTCGATGCGTTCGAGAAACGCGGCTTCGCGGGCGTGCAGCTTGAGTGCGCCGGACTCGAAGCCCGTTCGCAATTCGCGCAAGGCGGCGCGCGCGGCGGCCACGCCCGCCCGGTAGGCATCGGGTGCGTCAACGATGGCCTGCGAGATGGCGATCACGCTGGCGGGCCTCAAAATCCACGCCTGCGGATCGAGCCCGGCGTCGCCGTCCACCAGCCAGCGTTGCAAGGTGAGCGCGGAGTCGCGTCCCTCAGCCAGCGCGCGGTTCATCAGGCGGCAATCGTAGATGAGCTGTTCCATGTAACAGGTGGGGGCCATGCCGCCGAGCAGCTTGATGTTTTGCACGGATTCGTTGGACCAGGTGTCGGCATAGGCCGCGGCGATGTTGCCCAGCGGACTGAGGTGGGCGCAGGCGGAGGTCTTGCCCTCCATGGCCATCGGGAAGCCGGTGATGGCCTTCAAAAACGGGTTTTCATAGCCGCAATCCTTGCCCGGCCCGACCGCGCCGCATTCGTAGGCGACGAGCGAGCGCACGGCGGACACGGCGCGCACCACCGCAGCGAATACACGCGGGATCATGCGCTGCTCGGCGAGCACCATGGCGGTGTTGCCAAAGCCGCAGGCCGTGTCGCCCGCGCACACGGCGCCGTGGGGCGTGGCGATTTCGTGGATGCGTTTCCACAAAAACTCCATGTCGCGCACGCCGAGCACGCACATCGAGTAGATGACTTGTCCGAGGTCGCACTGGAGGAGCGCCTCGTCGTGCAGTTCCTTGCCGCCGACGGATTCGATGCTGAGGAGTTCGGCCCCGGCTGCCGCCGCGCCTTCAAACAGTTCCTGCATTTTTTCCCAGTATTCGCCGCTGCGCATGAGGGGGGGGCGGATGAATTCGCGGTTGTCGTTGGGCGTCATGCGCAGGACGGACGCGACGCCGAGCTTGTCGTGCGCGTCGGCCATGCCTTCGAGGAGGATGTTGGCGAGCCGGAGTCCCCAGGCGGGGGTGGAGGTCATGGGGGGGACGGTTTCAAATTCGATGACGACGCCGGGGGCTTCGAGTTCGGCGGCGCGTTTCAGGGCGCCGGTGATGATGCCTTCGTACTGGCGTTCGACTTCGGGCATCGTGGCCGCGGTGACTTCCATGGGCGGCAGGGTGAAGTTGAGTTCCGGATACACGATGCCGCCTCCGATGTTGAGGCCGCGCTTGGTGCGCAGGGGATGGGGGGCGGTGCCGAAGAGGAGGTCCTTCGGATCGGTGATGGTGAGTTTGTGGTATTTCATGCGAGTCTGGGTTGTGTGTGTGCGTGCGTCATGACAGCCGTGGCAGCCGGGCCGGGCTGTTCTGTCATGGCATTCACAATACCAGCCGCGCATGATTCCGTGATTGTAGAGTTGTGCTTATTCTTTGGATTTTCGTGCGGGACCGCGTTCACGTTCACGACTCCCGCGGGAGCCCTTCGCGTATTCGCCCGGAGTGAGGCCGGTGCGTTTCTTGAAAACCCGGTTGAAATAGCTTTGGTCGGCAAAACCGCAGGAGAGAGCGACTTGAGCGATGTCTTCGCCGCGCCGCAGCAGGCGGCAGGCGTGGTCGAGGCGGATGCGCGTCAGCATGTCCGTAAAGCTCGCGCCGGTGCGCTGCCGCATCAGGCGCGAGAAGTGGCTGCGTGAGAGGCCGGCCACGCGCGCCACTTCGTCGCGGGAGAGTTCGTCGGCGTAGTGTTCCTCCATGTGCTCGACGGCGCGGTGCAGTTGCACGGCGTTGGGCTGGCGGGTGTTGTCCTGTATCGCGTCGAGCAATACTTCGAGCATTTCGCACAACCAGCGCGCCAGTTGCTCCTGATTGGTCAGGTTGGCGAGGGTGGAGAGCGACTGGAAATTGAGGCCGAGAATCCGCGCCGGCGCGCCGCCCGCCTGCACGGCGGTGCGCGTCATGATGACAACGAGTTCGAGGCAGAGGCTTTTGAGCAGGTCGAGCCGTGTGCGGCCGAGTGTGTAGATGGCCGTGAGCACGCGGTTGATGATGTTGCGGGCCTCGCCGCGTTCGCCGCGCCGGATGGCGGCAAGGAGGGCGGGTTCCTCACGCAGATAAATGGCGCGGATGTCGTCGTAGAGACGGAATTTGGTTTCGTGCAACGCCTCGGCCCACTCGCTTTCCCGACGGGCCTGGCGGCGGCGTTCTTCGAGGAAGGCGGCGTTGGTCAGATCGTGTTCCACCGCCAGTTCGACCAGGAACTTGCAGGCGCGCATCACGCGTCCGTCCAGCGAACCGGGCGCGCCGCGGCGGTCGAGCGGCACGCCGGCGACGAGCAGTCCGCCCAGCGTGCGCTGGTTTTTCATCACCGGTATGGCCCACATGAGGCGGTCGTTGCCGTCAGCGGTCACGCTGGGCTCGCCCCAGCGCAACGCCTCCGCCAGCGCCTGCGCACGCAACGCGCAATCCGCCGCGTCGTCGTTGCCAGCACGGG
>NZ_ABEA03000092.1 GCF_000171235.2 Geminisphaera colitermitum TAV2
GGGGGGTCCACTGGAGCTGCGACGGCGCGGCGGGTGTTGGCGACGTGGATGCGGGGGGGGGGGGGGGGGCGGATTTGGCGGGGGCGGAGGCGGGAGTTGGAGTTTTCAATTCCGCGCCAGCCTTCAGGTGAGCGAGCGAGGCGTCGCTGGTTTCAATGCGCATGAAGGGCGCGCCGGAGGGAACGATGTCGCCGGCACGGCAAAAGACTTCACGCACGGTGCCGTCGCAGGGGGCTTCCCACTCAAAGACGGATTTGTCGCTTTCCAGTTCAGCCGCTTTTTCTCCTTTCTTCACGGAGGACCCGGCAGCGACTTTGATGTCGATTACGGTCAATTCGCTGACGGTTGCGCCCATGGAGGGGATCGGCACGTCGATAAGAAATGTGTCCATCTGAAAAGCCCCCGGTTTGCTACCCCAAGCGCTTCAGGTCAAGGGCGCGTCACAAACGAAATTGTTTTCACCTGCATGGCATATGCGGAGACAAGGGCATTAAGATGAGGGGATTAATGGTCTTTGGGGGCATATTTCTTTTGTGGCAAAAAGTCTGGCGCGGGCAACGGCGGCGCGGGGTTCGCGCATTTTTGCAATGTCGCGGGCGGGGGGTCCACGCTCCGCTTGCATCGCGTGCAAGGGCAGGGTAACTCCTGCGCATCATGTTTCAGGTGACGTTTTCCGAACAGGCTCTAGGCGAGTTGAAAAAGCTCGATCCGCTCGCGCAGTTGGATGCCGTTGATCCGCTGGCCAACCTTCATCCCGAGGAACTCGCCCATCCGCGCGAGCCGTTGGGCCGTTTCGCCCGCGATGGCAAAACTCTCTACCGGCTGCGCTCCGGCGGGCATCGTGTTTATTTCGAGATCCGCGGTGAGGACGGTTTGCACGTCATTTACATCCTGCCAAAAAACTCCCTCGAAGATTTCCTCCTGCGCAACAAACTTCCCGTTTCCGAGGAGCAACTGGTGGAGCAGCATTCCAAATTCTGGAAATACCTCGAAGCGTTGACCAAAAAAAACTAACCCCCCGATCACTCTTCACCGACTCACACCATGTCCCTTCCTCCTCCGCCCAACGGGCCCCACTACGACGAAGATTCTCCCTACCATGTGTCACAGGCGAGCCGGATTTATTTCCTGCCCAACTTGATGACGGCGGGTAACATTTTTTGTGGTTTCGGTGCCATCATCCGCTGCGTGCAGGCCAATTTTGCCGCCAAGATGAGCGATGGCTCCGTGCTGCCACCCGAGGCGATTGAATTCTACAAACATGCAGTGTGGCTGATTTTTGGCGCGATGGCGTTCGACATGCTGGATGGGCGTCTCGCTCGCATGGGTGGCAAGGAATCGCTCTTCGGCGCCGAGTTTGATTCGCTGGCCGATGTCGTGTCCTTCGGCCTCGCGCCAGCCCTCATGATGTTTTTTCTCATCATGTCCCCATCGCAGGGCTACCCCATCTTTCAAAACATCGGCTGGCTGATCGGATTCATTTACCTGCTCTGCGCGGCAATTCGTCTGGCGCGTTTCAACGTCATTACGCACCCCCTCCTGCAACGCTCCGAAGTTTACAGCAACAAGGACTTCATCGGCCTGCCGGTCCCGGCGGCGGCGGGCACCGTGGGCGCGCTCGTGCTGTTCCTCCTCCACCTCGCCGCCCAAGACAAAAGCCTGCATCGCTGGGCCGCCTTCAGCCTGCCCTTCCTGTTGCTCCTGATCGCCATCCTCATGGTGAGCACCGTGCGCTACCCCAGCGGCAAACAGATCGATCTGCAAACGCGCACGCCACTCATCACGTTCCTGCTCTTCGGCATGGTGACGGCGGCGGTCATCATGTTCAAAGAAATCGGCATGCTCGTCTGCTGCCTCGGCTACATCTTTTTTGGTTTTGGCCGCCATATCCAGCGCACCCGCAAGGCCCGGCGCATGCGTCGGCAAATGAGCCAAAAAACCCTGTGAACCATCCTGCGAACAACCGCCCAATAACTCACCCACAACTTTTCCGCTGCGAACAACCCGGCCTTTTTTCGACCCAATCCCAGCATTTGCTCACATCCGCCAACGCCTCGTTTCACGAATGAAAACCTTCCAGTTATCCCACTTTTTCGCAGCCCCTGATAAGATGATGAACATATACTATTGAAAGAGGTATTCTTTCCTCTTTGTTGGCATCTTTCAGAAAACCATACCTTCACCGCTCACCAACCATCCTTCCCCCCTTACTTCAACAGGACTCATGAAATTCAAGATCAACCGCGATCACTTCAGCAACGGACTCGCCCAAGTCCTCAACGTCGTTGGCTCCAAAGCCACCATGCCCATCCTCAGCAACGTGCTGATCGAGGCGGAAAAGGACTACATTTCGCTGACCACCACCAACCTTGACCTCGGCATCCGCTGCAAGATCAAGGCCGAGGTCAAGGAGCCCGGCTCCGTGACGCTCCCCGTCAAGCGCCTCGCCACCATCGTGCGCGAACTCCCCAGCGTGGATGTCGCCTTTGACGGCGCGGCCAACCATCAGGTCAAACTGACCTCCGGCGGCTCCACCTTCAAAATCATGGGCATTGGCAAGGACGAGTTCCCTCCCCTCCCCGAGTTTGGCGACGACCGCAGCTTCAATCTCAGTCAGGAAGAGCTCACCACGATGCTCAAGAGCGTTTCCTACGCCCAGTCCACGGACGAGACCCGCTACATCCTCAACGGCGTGTATTTCAATTTCCGCGACGCCAAGCTCACCCTTGTTGCGACCGATGGCCGACGCCTCGCCCTCACCTCCAAGGAAATGGAAATCCCCGAGGAATCCGCCGGTGCCATCATTCTCCCGGCCAAGACCGTCGGCGAACTGCTCCGCATGCTCGGCAAAGGTGCCAAGATCAAAATCGCCTTCAACGATCGCCGCGCTTCCTTCGAGATCAGCACCGAGGGCGAAGACACCGGCTTGGTGGATTCCATCTATCTCTATTCCAAGGTCGTGGAGGGAAATTATCCCAATTACCAACAGGTTATTCCCAAGGAGACTCACCAGCGCATCAAGCTCGAGCGCGAACTCTTCGCCGAGTGTGTGCACCGCGCCGCCCTCGTCTGCTCCGACAAGTCCAACCAAGTCCGGATCAAGCTCAGCACCAACCTCCTTGAAATCACTGCGCAAAGCCCCGATTTCGGCGAAGCGCACGAATCGATGGCCATCGCCTACAGCGGTCCCGACCTGCAAGTCGCGTTCAACCCCGCGTTCGTCATGGACCCGCTCAAGGCGCTGACCAAGGACGAGGTGTTTTTCGAGCTGAAGGACGAAGTGAGCCCCGGCGTATTCAAGACGCTCGAAAGCTTCATCTGCGTCATCATGCCCGTTCGCCTCGGCTAAGTTTTCCAAGCGCGCGTTTTTGTAGGGGCTTCGCTTGCGAGGCCCGCGTTTTTGTCGAACGAAACACATTTGCCAATTCGCGGGCATCCCATGACGGTCGATCCTCTTTATTTCGTTTACGGTGCGATGATCGCCTCGCTTGCGATCATGCAAATTAACCAGCGCCGCGTGTCGCCCATGCTCGCGATCGTCAACCGGTGGTTGCGCCTGCTCATATTTTCACTGGGCGGGGCCGTGGTGATACGAGGCTTGGAGTGGACTGACCGACCGCTGCCGGCCCTCGCGCTGGCGTTACTGCTCGTGTGGTTTTTGGGCGACACGATCTACAGCTGGCTCGCAATCAAGGCGCTCAGCCTGAGCACGCTGCCGGTGTTTCCCCGCTTTTCGGTTAACTCAAGCGGCGAGGAATGGCCCACCGATCCCCGGTTCCTGCGCGTGCGTGACTGGTTGCGACGCGAGGGGTTTAAGCAGGTGCAGTCCTTGCGCGCCGAGATCACTCCCAACCTGCCGCTGCGCACATCGATTTATCAGGACGCCGAGGCCCGCATCCGCCTGCAAGTCAGCTTCCTCCCGCAGCAGGCGTCGGCGATTGCGATGTGCCTGCAATTTGCCAGCAACACGACCGGCGGCCAGCGCATCGTCACGGACAACCTTTTTCTGCCCTTTGCCGGATTTTTGTATCTGCCCGTAGTCGGCTTTAATCCGGAAAATTGGGTGGTGCATCGCCTGCCCTTGTGCCGGTCGCCACAAAAACTCCTGGCGCATCATCAAGAGCGTCTCGCGCGAGTGGGTGACGCGTCCTGTCCCTGGACCACGGAGCCGCTCAGCGACCTCACCGGCCAGCAAATCGAACTCGAACAGATCAACACTGAACTCGGTTTTTTGTTTCCGCCCCGCGACCGCGAGGAACACGGCAAGATCACGTACGAAGGCCGCTACCGGGTGTGGAAGGAATGTTGTTTTCTCAACTACTTTGGCCGCGCCGGGCGACTTGAATAACGATAAACCGTAGCCATTTCATACTTGGTAGGGAGGCCTCTCCGAGGCCTCCGTCGTGTGTGGTCTGAAAATGCCAAATTCGCAGGTAATTGAAGCGTGGTTTCGGAGGCCTCGGACGGAGCGCAGCAGCGCGGAGATGGCATCGCCAAGGGCGATGGCCCGAAGGGCTGCCCTCGGCAGAGGGCACAAAGGCCTCACTACCGTTAAAACGACAGCTATATTTCAAGGCCCTCAAGTCCCCCCTGACATCACCTTTCGGTTACGCCTTTGCCAAAGGATGCGAAAGTACGCGCCTTGACCTCTCCCGTCCTTTGTCAGCTATTGGCGCGATGAAAAAACGCATCGCTCTAGGATTGATGGCATTGACTGCGAGTCTGTTGTTCGCCGCCTGCGGTCAGAAAGAGAGCACTTCACCTTCTGGCGCTGACCAGACGGCGCCCAAACCCGGAGCCCGCAAGATTATCGTCGGGCTGGACGACAACTTCCCGCCAATGGGCTTCCGCAACGAACAAAACCAGATCGTCGGGTTCGACATCGACATGGCCCGCGAAGCCGGCAAACGCATGGGAATCGAGGTCGAGTTCAAGCCCATCGACTGGAGCGCCAAGGAAGCCGAACTCAGCGGCAAGCGCGTTGACGCTCTCTGGAACGGCCTGACCATCACCGAGGAGCGCAAAAAGAAAATCGGTTTCACCACGCCCTACATGGAAAACCACCAGATCATCGTGGTGACCACCAAGTCGGGCATCAAAAACAAGGCCGGCCTCGCTGGCAAAACCGTCGGCGTGCAGGAAGGCAGCAGCGCCGTGCAGGCCGTTGAAAAAGACGCCGATGTCCGCAAAACCTTTCGCGACCTGAAAGCCTTTGGCGACAACGTCACCGCCTTGATGGACCTGAGCGCCGGTCGCCTCGACGCCGTTGTGGTCGATGAAGTGGTTGGCCGCTACTACACCGCGAAAAAACCCGCCGAGTATGTCGTGCTCACCGAACACTTCGGCACCGAGGACTACGGTGTTGGTACCCGTAAAGACGATACCGAGCTGCTGGGCAAACTCCAGAACGCACTCGATGCGATGAAACAGGACGGCACTTCGGCCCGCATTGCGAAACAATGGTTCGGCGCCGACATCATCAAGTAAGCACGCGCATTCCTTAACAGGCGGGTATGGAATACGTTATCAGCATTCTGAAGCCGCTGCTCGAGGGCAGCACGGTCACGCTCAAGCTGTTTTTCATCACCTTGATCCTGTCCGTGCCGCTGGGCCTGCTGCTGGCTCTGTTGCGCATCTCGCGTTTCCCCGCCGTCAGCCTGGCGGTCAACGGCTACATCTGGCTCATGCGCGGCACGCCGCTGATGCTCCAGATGTTGTTCATCTATTTTGCGCTGCCGTTTGTACCCGTAATCGGGATACGCCTGCCCGATTTCCCCGCCGCCGTCGTGGCCTTTGCGCTCAACTACGCGGCTTACTTCGCGGAGATTTTCCGCGCCGGTATTCAGTCCATCGACAAGGGACAATATGAGGGCGCCCGCGTGCTCGGTTTCAGTTATCCGCAAACGATGCGCCGCATCGTGTTGCCGCAGATGGTCAAACGCATCCTGCCTCCGATGAGCAACGAGACGATCACCTTGGTGAAGGACACCTCGCTCATCTACGTGCTCGCGCTCAACGATCTGTTGCGCGCGGCGCGGGGTATCGTGCAACGCGATTTCACGACGTCGCCATTCATCGTCGCCGCCGCCTTTTATTTGCTCATGACCTTGGTGCTCACTTGGGGTTTTCAACGTCTGGAAAAACGCCACGCCGTCTATGACTAAACCCATGATTGAGGCCCGCGAGATTCGCAAAAGCTTCGGTTCGCTCGAAGTGCTCAAGGGCGTGTCTCTACGCGTGGACGAGGGCGACGTGGTGGCGATCATTGGTCCGTCGGGTTCGGGCAAAAGCACCTTTCTGCGTTGCCTGAATCATCTGGAAACAATCGACCGCGGACACATCGACGTTGAAGGCGACAACCTTGTTTCGACCGACGCCGCTGGCGTTTGCCGCTACGTTCGCGAATCCGAATTGCGACGCATCTGCGCGAGGATGGGCATGGTGTTTCAGCACTTCAATTTGTTTCCGCACATGACGGTGCTGCAAAACGTGATCGAGGCGCCGATGACGGTGACGGGAATGCCGCGCGAAGAGATCTTGCCCAAGGCCGAACTTCTCCTGCGCAAAGTTGGTCTCTGGGACAAACGCGACAGTTATCCCTCGCACATTTCGGGCGGCCAAAAACAGCGCGTGGCCATTGCGCGCGCGCTGGCAATGGAACCCGACATCATGTTGTTCGACGAACCAACTTCCGCGCTCGACCCCGAGCTGACGGGCGAGGTGTTGCGCACCATGCGCCAGCTCGCCGAGGAGCGCATGACAATGCTGGTCGTTACGCACGAAATGGCCTTCGCCCGCGAAGTCGCCAACACCGTGGTTTTTATGGACCAAGGCGAGATCATCGAATCCAACGCCGCCGCCGATTTCTTTGCCAACCCCGTGCACAAACGCACACGCGCCTTTCTGGACAACATGCTGTAACGGCATCTCCCCCTCCCCCCCCCCCCCCCCCCTCCTCGGTAGAAAAAGCTCCCTCAGGCACGCGCAACCTGTTAGCGACTGCGACCCATGACACGCGTATTTGTATCCGGTTGTTACGACATACTCCACGCCGGCCACGTGCAGTTTTTCCGGGAAGCCCGGGCACTCGGCTCTCACCTCACCGTTTCCTTCGCCTCGTCCGAAGTCCTGTGGATTCACAAACACCGCAAAAGCTCCCTGCCCGACGAGCACAAAGCCGCCCTCATCGCTGCGCTCGACATGGTCGACGAAGTCGTCATCGGACGCGGACACGACGAAGGCATCGATTTCCGTGAGGACTTTCTCCGCCTCCGCCCCGACATCCTCGCCGTGACCGAGGACGACAAATACGCTCCCCTCAAACGCGAACTCTGCGCCCAAGTCGGCGCGCGTTACGTCGTGTTGCCCAAAACCCCGCCGCAATTCACGCCCATCTCCACCACTGAAATCGTCCGTTACATCCGCGCCCCGCAAGAAGCCCCCCTGCGCGTGGACTTCGCCGGTGGCTGGCTCGACGTCCCCATGTATGCCCGCGCTGGCGCGAGCGTCGTCAACTGCGCCATCTCCCCCACCGTCTCGCTCCGAAGCTGGCCCTACGAACGCAACGCCGGACTCGGCGGCAGTGGCGCCTGGGCCCTGCTCAACGGCAAGGACGGCGTCGATGCCGAACTCGGTCTCGGCGTCGGCTGGCAAGACCCCGCCATCATCAGCGAAACGGGCCTCTGCGTATGGCGCAGCGGACCCAGACCCCAACTGGAAATCAAAACCGACGGCGAAATGCTGCGCGGACGCATGGCGCTTTACTGGACTGGCGCTGCGCACGACACACCCGGCTCTGTTGGCATTGCGCGCAACTACGACGCCATCGAATGCGCCGGACGCACCGCGCGCGACGCCGTATGGAATTCCAACTACACACAACTCGCCGACGCCGTCCGCCAGTCCTACGCCGTGCAACGCGCCGAAGGCATGGACCCGCTTCCGGGTGACCCCGCCGCCCCCCCCTCCCCTGCCCTTTCGTCCGGCGGTCTGCCTGGCGCGCTCGCTTGGAAATACTGCGGCGGCGGCCACGGCGGCTATGCGGTGTATCTCTTTGCTGACCAAGCCTCGCGCGACCACGCCTGCACCTTGTCTGGCTTTCGCGCGATCGAACCCTATTTGAAAGCAGACTAACCCACTGCCACCACACACCACTCATGGCCGACTTCCTCGAAGAAACACCCGCCTCTCAAAACAAGCGCTGCGAACGCGCCCTCCTCATCGGCGTGCAAACCCCGCAGATGCAACCCGGCGAAGGCGAGGAGCTGCTCAACGAACTTCAGGAGCTCGTTGAAAACCTCCACATCGGCGTCGTTGACCGCGTCCTCGTCAACCTCCGCAGCCCCACGCCCGGCACCCTCCTCGGCAGTGGCAAAACCGAGGAACTCATTGCGCAGGCCAAAGCTCTCGAATGCGACCTCATCGTAATCGACGACCACCTCTCGCCCGCCCAGCAGCGCAACTGGGAAAAACTCTCCGAAATCGCCGTCATCGACCGCGAAGAAGTCATCCTCGACATCTTCGCCGACCGTGCCCAAACCCGCGAAGCCGTCCTCCAAGTTGCCCTCGCTCGCATGGAGTATTCGCTCCCCCGCCTCACCCGCGCCTGGACGCACCTCTCGCGTCAACGCGGCAAAGGCAAGATGGGTGGCGAAGGCGAAACCCAACTCGAACAAGACCGCCGCCTCGTCCGCGACCGCATCACGCGCCTCAAAAAAGAACTCATCGAAGTCCGCAAACAACGCACCGTGCAGCGCCACAAACGCCAGCGCGTTCCCGTGCCCACCGCCGCCATTGTTGGCTACACCAACGCCGGCAAATCCTCCCTCCTCAACACGCTCACCGGCGCCGCCGTTCTCGCTGAGGACAAACTCTTTGCCACGCTCGACCCGACCACCCGTCAACTCCTCCTGCGCGGCAACCAAAAACTCCTCGTCACCGACACCGTCGGTTTCATCCGCCGCCTCCCGCACGGTCTTGTCGAAGCCTTCAAAGCCACGCTCGAAGAAGCCATTGTAGCGGATTTCCTGATACACGTCCTTGATGTCACTGCGCCCAACGTCGCTGCGCACCACGCCACCACGCTCTCCGTGCTCAAGGAACTCGGAGCCGACGAAAAACGCATCCTCACCGTCTTCAACAAAACTGACGCTGCCGACGAACCTCACCTTGCCCGTGCCCGCCAGCTCGACCGCAACGGCATCTTTGTCAGTGCCCGCACTGGCGACGGCCTGCCTGCTCTCGTCGATCACTGTCTGGAACTCATCGCTGACGCCTTTGGAAGCACCAAACTCTTCATTCCGCACAGCCGCCACGATGTAATCGCCCGTCTGCACGCCATCGGCCATATCCAGTTTGAGGATACGCGCGACGACGGCGTTTACATCGAAGGCCGTTTCCCTCCTGCGCAAAAGGGATTGTTCGCCGCGTTTGAAGTAAAGTAGCATTTTGCAGATGAATGCCACGCCTTCCAATCCGTTGACCAACGAGCCTTACCGCCCGGCCCGCCTGCCATTGGAGAAACTGGACTGGGGTCGCCTCGTGCCCGCGCTAGGCAAGGCCAACCGGGCCATTGCCCATTACGACGGCGTGCTGCGCAGCATCCCCAACCCGGCGATCCTGCTCTCGCCGCTCACCTCCAACGAGGCTGTCCTCTCCTCCAAAATCGAAGGCACGCAAGCCACCTTGCAAGAGGTGTTGGAATTTGAAAGCGGTGCCGACCAGCCCGACCCCGAACGCCGGGCCGACATTCACGAAATCCTCAATTACCGCAAAGCCCTCCACGCCGCGCAGGAATCCATCGGTCTTGGAGAAAAACCGCTGCATCTCGGAACCCTGCAAAATGTGCACTCCATCCTGCTCAATAGCGTACGCGGGCATGACAAGGCGCGCGGCCAGTTCCGCATCACGCAAAACTGGATCGGCCAGCGCGGAACCAACATGGGGCAGGCACGTTTCGTCCCGCCGAGTCCGCTGGAGTTGCCCGACGCGTTGACCAACTTCGAAAATTACCTGCACCACGAGGAGAGCGATCCGGTTGCGCAACTCGGCATCGTGCATGCTCAGTTCGAGATCTTGCATCCCTTCCTTGATGGCAACGGACGCGTGGGTCGCATCCTCATTCCTATTTTCTTGTTCGAGAAAAAGGTGTTGGGCAGTCCCATGTTTTACCTGAGCGCTTATCTCGAAGCGCATCGCCAAGAATACTACGACCGCCTGCTCGGCGTGACGGCCAATGGCGATTGGGAAGGTTGGTTGTTATTCTTTTTCGAAGCCATGCGTGCCCAAGCCGACGTCAACGCCTGCAAGGCAAAGGAAATTTTGGAGTTACGCGACTCCCTCAAACACAGCATCCCCTCGACCCGCTACGCCATCGAAGTGCTTGATGCGTTGTTTCAATCCCCGATTTTCAAACAAGCGGACTTCATGCAACGGTCAGGAATTCCTGAACCTTCAGTGAAAAGATTAATGCGGGAGTTACTGAAAAATGGCATATTAACGACTTTGTTGCCAGGTGGAGGTCGGCGAGCCGCTGTTTTTGGGTTCCATCGACTTATGGAAATCGTTGATAGAATTGATTTTTAGAAATTCACATAATTTACTTACTGATTTGTGACTCATTTCCTAGAGACAAAATCCGTTGTGACTCAAAAAAGCTGATTTTTGAGTCACAACGGGTTTTGAGGATCATTTGATAACCACAAAATCGGTTGCGGATCGAAAATCGTGTTTTTTGATCCACAACGGGTTTTGAGGATCATTTGATACTCACAAACCCTGTAGCGGTCCGAAAATCGCGTTTTTTGGCCCACAAAAAACGTAGCGGTCCATTTCCTGACCACAACGAACATCGTGCTTCCTCCCCCCCCCCTCCCCGCTTGCTCACGTTCAACCCACCGCATGCCGTTTTTTTCGATACTTGAGTGGCGTGAGGCCAAGTTTTTTCTGAAAGACGGTCGCCATATATTCCGGTGAACCGAAGCCCGCTGCCTCGGCCACCTCGGGGATCGGGCGGTTGGTCTCGGCGAGCAACACCTTTGCCCGCTCTACCTGCACGTGACGAATTTGATCCGCCGGCGTGCGGCCCATGACGTGCAAAAAATGCCGTTCCAATTTGCGTCGTGACACGCCTGCGTGCTCCGCCACCTCGTCCACCAGCAGCGGACGCCCGGCGTTTTCGCGGATATAACCGAGCGCACTCGTGATGACCGGGTTGGTGATCGCCAGCGTATCTGTTGACTGCCGCGTGCGCACGCCGACCGGCGGAACCAACGTGCGCCATTCGCGCGCCGGGATGCGTTTGCCCGCCAGCAAACGCCCAAGGCGTTCCGCCGCTTGGTATCCAATTTCCTCCCACGCATGGACGATTCCTGAAATCGGCACGTAGCCGACCTCGCTGAAAATCTCGTCGTAAGCCAGCAACAGCAAGGCCACTTCCTCCGGCACTTTGAGCCCCACGCGCCGGCATGCGTGTATCACCTCGCGCCCTACACTCCATGAAAACACGGCGACCGGCTTTGGCAGCGAACGCAGCCACGCGCCCAGCGCATCGATATCGATGCTCCAATCCGGCGCGCCCCATGCGCGATTTTGTGCTTCGTAGCTTGCGCACTCCTTGATGCCCGCCGCGCGCAACGCACCCGTGAAATAGCGATGAGTCTCCCGGTCCCATTCGTTGCCCGCGAGGTCAATGTAGGCGAAGTGCGTGAACCCGCGTTCCGTGAAATGTTCCACCGCCAGTTCGCACGCCGCCTTGCGATCAATGCACACCTGCGGAAAACCCTGCATCGCAGCCCCCCCCCCCTTTTTGTCGCGGTTGCCACTGTCGAATCGGAAACATTGACGACGGGCACTCCGTATTTCCGGAGTTGCGCTGCCATTTTGGGAAACCGGATGTCGGCGATCACGCCATCGCCTTGCCATCCGTGCGGCAGTGCGAGCGGATCAGCGGAACCGTGGGGTTCGACGAGCAGATTCCACGGCGATGCCAACATGCTTTTGTAGCGATTGATCCCGAGGATAATGTGTCGCGTCCACTGACACGCCGTGTCGATGAGCAGGGCAACGTCGAGGTCAGTCTGGCGGCGGGAATTCTTCATGTCTCGATCAACACACAAGGTGACGATGATTACTCTGCGGAGGGTGATTCAGGCAGACGGGAGGGAAAGTTACTTCATCACGGCCAACATGGCTGCATCCCCTGCGCAAGCGCGAGCCATTTTCTTTTTCAGGCAGTATGGATGGCATCGCACCAAAAAGGATGTGTCGTATTTTTGAAGAAAAAAGACGCGATTTTACGTAGAACGAAAAATCGAGAACTGATACTCTTGGGCAATACCAACCATCCCCAAGATGTCTATTTCCCTACTCTCAACCATTTCTTGGTATCCGTTCCACCATTTCGATTTCCGCGCGCTCTCCGCGGCGTGCCGGATTTCAACCGCCGCACCGCGCACCGTGGTTAACCTGACCAGTCCCCCCCCCCCCTCCCCCGCCCGATTCCGCGCCTTCACGCTGATCGAACTCCTCACTGTCATCGCCATCATCGGCATTTTGGCCGGTATCCTGATTCCAGTGACAATCTCTGTCCGTGAATCCGCCCGCGCCGCGCAGTGCAAATCCAACCTCCGCCAGATCGGCGTGGCCACCCAGCTCTATCTTACCGAGAACAAACAGGTCTTTTATCCGCACAGCACAGGTGGCACCTCTTGGTATCGTTACCTCAACCCCTACATGAAGAACCGCACCGTCAGCAGCGGCACATATGCCCGCGACTACATGCTCTATTGTCCCAATGTCCTCTCTGAAGGACTGCTCCCCGAGAAGAAAGACTGCACCGGTTACCTCAAAAACGCCAATCTCGGCGTCCTCGCAAGCAGTCCCGTTGTCAAACGCGTCACCGACGCCTATCCGCTCTCCCGTGTCATTGTCTTCTGGGAAGACTCCCACACTTACAACAACAACTACAGCAGCGATGGAGGCTGGCCCAACAATGGCTATAACGCCGACGGCACCTCTGCGGGCAGCAGCGCGGGCAGTTGGTATCGCCTGTCCTTCCGCCACAAAGAACGCGGCAACATCCTTCTCCTCGACGGTCACATCGCCTCCCTCAAACCCGGCCCCAATCGCAACGCAAAAGACTACCCCGAATGGCTCTGGAGAGGATTTTTCGACTACCCCGACGTCTCCATCCCGTCCCTCTAACCTGTCCTCCTCCCCCCCCTCTCTCCGTTCACGCCAGTCACCAAACAACCCAGCAGACAACCCATGAAACACACGACAAACACATCACTGCTTATTGCCGCACTCGGTTTTCTGTCCACCGCACTTCAGGCGGACACGATCTACAATCTCGCCACCGCAAACATTGAAGCACCGGGCCAAAACACCTATGTTGCCACCACCGCGCAAGGCGGTCAGGGCGGCGGACTCTCCTGGGGCTCCGGCAAACTCGTTTTCACGCACGGTGGCACATCGGGAACCAGCGGGGACTATTTTTTCGGGAAATTCACCCCCCAGATTCTCAGCAACGTTGGTGACGTCCTCACCCTCAACTTTACGGCGACAGTCACCTACCCCGGCACCGCGCCAACCGGAGACCAACTCTTCCGTTTCGGTTTCTTCAACACAGGCGCCCTGACGACAGAAGCATTCACCAATCAGACAGGATACCGTGTGGATTTCGGCACCACCGGAGGCGCCAACAGCGGTTTCCGCGAACGCACCGGAAGCACTTCCAACCTCTTTGCCAGCGCCCCGACTTCTCCCAGACTTAGTGACCAGACCAATTCGGACTACAGCTTTGTCATTACCAGCGGCACCGCCTTCTCCGGCTCCCTTTCGCTGGAACTTCTGGAAAACGGCTCCGTAAAACTGACGACTCAAGTCGGCAACCTCACCTCAGTCACAGCCACGGATGCGACGAATGCCTTCACCACATTTGACACCTTCTCATTCTACTACGTTCGCGGCCTCGGGACAGGTGCCAACACGGTCACCTTCGATTCCCTGTCCGTTGCGTTTACCCCCGTTCCCGAGCCATCCACCGTCGCTGCCCTGTGCGGACTCGCCGCGTTGCTCGCGACCATCGCCATCCGCCACCGCTAGTTTCCCTCCCCCCCCCCCCCCCGGACATCAACCCATTCATGGACAGCGAAGTCGCGCCCGGCGCACTTCGCTCTCTCCTTTTTTGTAATTCTTTCATCGATACATATCCCATGTTTCTCCGCCGCCGTGTTTCCCCCTGCTTCATCGTGCTCGCACTGTCAGTCCGAGCCCTGTTCGCGGCCACCGCACCCGGCGCCATCGAACTCGCCGCACCAGGTGTTGCCCTGCGTGCCGATCGCTGGGATCGCATCACGATCAACACCCCCCAAGGCGACACCCTTCTCACCCTCAACGGCTTTGCCCTCAGATGGCGTCCCTCGCTTGTTGCCGACGGCGGCACCCTTCGCCAACTAGCCAACCCCGATGGCTCCCCCGCCCTCGAAATCACCTACCAGTTTCCCGCTCCCCCGTCCTCCGTCGCCGCGGCCTTCCCGCTTCCCAAACTCACCGGACGCTTCACGCTGCGACCCGGACGCGTCGATGTTGTTTTCGATGCCACCGGCGTCCCTCCCACGGTTCCTGATTCCATGTCGGAACCCGGCGCGCCCACCGTCCCCGCCACCCTCGGAGCCAGCACCTTCGGACGCGTTTTCGGATCCGCCTGCGAAGAAATTTCCATGCTCAAACTCGGTGTCTGGAAGCGCCACGAACACGGAGGCCTGCCATCCGAATACCCCGACGGACGCCTCATCCGTTACCGGATCGGCGGCAACATCGTCAGCTTCGCCTTTGAGGGCAGCGGCGACCTGTGGCGTGATTCCCGCCACCAGACGGCCGGGCTTCGCAAGGTCTCAGATGACCATTACGCCGCCTCCTTCGCCATTCTCATCACTCCCGCATCCGAAGACTGGCCTCCAGAACTCATTTCCGCACGCAAACATGGCCGCCCCGTCGGCCTCAAAATCAGCACCACCAAAACCTGGAACTGGTGGACAACCGCCACGCCCGCCGACCCTCTCGCCCTCGATATCGCTCTCGCCAACACCACCTCCAGGCAAACCCCGCTCCCTGTTGTCGTGAAACACTGGATACGCGATTACGCAGGCAACATCGTCTCGCAAGCCTCCCGCAATCTCGCGTTCGCTCCTGGCGTACTCCACCGCGAACGCATCCCCTTCGCCCCGTCCCCCGCCTCTATCGACCCCACGCGCGACCTGTTTTTTTCCGAAGTCTCCGTCATCGACAAAACCACCGGCAAAGAACTCGCCTTTGACCGCCTCCACATCGCCCTCCTTCCCTCGCACGAATTCAAGTCCACGCCCGACGACAGCATCGTCGGCCTCTCCGCTTGGTGGCCCATCCCCGACGAAACCCAGATCAAACGCATCATCCAACGCACCGGCGTGCGCTGGCTGCGCCACGGCAGATCGGACGAATTCCCCAACGTCACCGCCATCCTCCACGACAACATCGACTGGAAAAAAGACTACACCCCCGCCGAACGCGAAGCCTGGATACGCAAGGAAATCAAACGCTGCCTCGACCAAGGCAACCGCATCTGGGAGTTCAGCAACGAGATCAACTTCGCCGGCTTCAACATCGGCCTTGCCGATACCATCAAAGGCCGCGAACGCCGCGAACGCCTCACCAAATACATCGACTGGCTCCGCGAAATCCGCCGTATCCAGAAAGAACTCGGTCCGCCCGCCTCCGACATCAAGCTCCTCAGCACCGGACTCGCCGGCATGGACGTGCCCTTCATCGAGGGTCTCCACCAACTCGGTGGCTGGGACTTGCTTGACGGCATCGCCCTCCACCCCGGACGCGGCAACTTCGCCGTCGATTACCCCGTTTACGATCCGCCCGCCAAAATCGAAACCTGGGACGATTGGAGAAACTGGAAATTCGGCGCCCACGGCAGCTATTGGAATTTTTACGGCTCCGTCATCACCGCCAAAGCCCTCATCAACCGCTACGACGCGCAAAAACCCGTCGCCGACCCCACGCGCAAAACCCTCTGGCTCACCGAAGTGTATGCGCCCGGCCACCCCAACAGTTGGTGGGAGGATACCCCGCGTGTCGGCGGCGAAAACGCCATCCTCACCCTCGCTCTCGCCAAAGCCGAAGGTGTTAAAGCCGCCTTCTGGTATCAACTCTACGACTCCGTCTGGCACAATAAACTCGGCGTGGATCCCACGGACCGCGAATTCTCCTTTGGCCTCATCCAGCGCAACCTCAGCTTCAAACCCTCCTTCATGGGATTCTGCACCGCCGCCGAAGCCCTCGACCAAGCCGTATTTCGTGGATGGATACAGTTCCCTGCGGCCTCCAACGCCAAAACCCGCGGACTCCATTTCGACACACCGCGCGGCCCCATGTCCATTCTCTGGGATCGCAGCGAAGGTTACATCCTCACCAAAAAATCCGAACCTTTCCCCACGCCCGAACCGTGGATCGAAAATTGGAAAAAGACCGCTGCCGTCACCCTCCCCGCCGTCGGTGCCCATGTGACGACCCGCAACGCCATTGGCCAGACACAAACACTCCCGGCATCGGGAGGTTCCACCACCCTCAAACTTACCGGAGCTCCAACGATCGTTTATGGCCTCGACACCGGGAAGCTCACCCTTCGCAAATAAAAAGACCGCAGCAGTCTTACTGCTGCCGACAACAAACGCCGGGTAAAATCAACCCGGCAGTCACTTCCTCTCTCCCAATGACCCTCGACTCCATTGGTTATTTCCGCACCCCCTCCGATGCCCGTTTCATTCCTGTCGGGGCCAATTACTGGCCGGCCTCGTGTGGTGTGGAAATGTGGCAGGTGTGGCCGGAGGATGAGATTTTTGCCGATCTCGATCTCATGGCTTCGCTCGGATTCAACACCGTGCGCTTCTTCGTGCGCTGGCCGGATTTTGAACCGCGTCCGGGCGAATATGATGCCACCATGTTGTCGCGCTTGTTGCGACTGCTTGATGCGTGCGTCGAACGCGGATTGCGTCCGCAGCCCAGCCTCTTTGTCGGCTGGATGAGCGGCGGGACTTTCTGGCCGTCATGGAAAACGGATACACAAAACCTCTTCGCCGATCCTGGCATCATCGAACGCGCCGCCGCTTACGCCCGTACCATCACCACACACCTCAAACCATTCGCGGCGCACCTTTGCGGTATCGACTTGGGCAACGAACTCGACGCCCTGCCCGACTCCTCCGCCGCCACCCCGGCGCAAGTCCGCGAATGGTGCCGCCGCATGACCGGCGCCATCCGGGATGTGTTGCCCGATGCGTTGATTCTCTCCGGTTGCGATCACCAGCAGGTCATCGCGGATACAGGCTGGCGCCTTGGCGACAGTGGCGCGGGCGTCCCGCCCGCATGTAGGGGCGTCGCTTGCGACGCCCGCGCTCGCGATTTGATGCCGGGTTCTGCAAACGCGGGCTTCGCAAGCGAAGCCCCTACATGCGGACACGACGCCCGCGCTACATCCGCCGCCCAGCCTGGCATCGATGTGCTCACGATGCACGGTTACCCCGTGCCGACGTGGCATCCGGTGCCGTGTGGCGGATTGAGCGATCCGCTCACGCAGTCGTTACTGCCGTTTTATGTGAAGTGCGCGCGCGCGTTCGGACCGGTGATGTTGCAGGAGTTTGGCACGATTCTTACCTCGACGGCGGCGGCGTCGCACGCGGACGCATATCTGCGCGCCATCCTGCCTGCGTGTCAGGATGCCGGGGCGAATGGTTATCTTTGGTGGTGTTTCAAGGACATCCCGGCGCGGGTGCATCCGTATTTGAAAAACCACTTCGAGAGTCAACTCGGACTTGTGGATGCGGAAGGCCGCGTAAAGGCGGGGTTGGAGTATTTTGTGGAGTTTGCGCGGGCAGCCAGGTTCGCCGTTGCGGGCTTCGCAAGCGAAGCCCCTACGGTTCATTTGTATTGGCCGCGTCATTACTACCTGCGCGACAATCCGCAAAATCCCGGCAACGATGCACGCGAAGTTTCCCGCCGCCTCATCATCGCCGACCACCTGCTCCAGTCTGCCGGCGAACGCGTGGGAATCGTGCGCGGCGACCGGACGATCCCGGAAGGGGTTGGGCGCATTGTCATCGCGGGTGCATTTCTGGCGCTCGATGAAATCGAGGCGCTCCAGAGTTGGGTTGAGCGCGGTGGGCAATTGCTCTGGCACGGGCCTGATCCTCTCAATTGGGCTGGTGCGATGACGCGTGTCGTCGGAGCGGAGATTGCGGATTATCACGCGGTCACGCCGACGGTGGTCGGGTTGGATGCGGGGGATGCGAATGGTTCGTGTTTTCGGTTCACGTGTTATCCGCGTGGCATTCGTTTGGAAGTCGTGTTGCGCGGCGCCCGCGTTCTTGCCGCGGATGAGGAGGGGCATCCGCTTATTCTGCAACGCGAACTTGGCGTCGGTGCCGTCACGAGTGTTCTGGCGGATGTGGAGGGCAGCATCCTCGATCAGTGGCTGTGCTCCACGGACGCAACCCACCACTGGAGCGCGTGGTATGCCGCTTGGACGGAAAAAACCGGCAGGCGGGAAAATCACTCAATGGGTGGTCAAACGGCACAAACAGTGCTTCTTAATCAATAAGCTATGAAAACCTCCATCTTGATTCTGAGTCTGGTCCTTGGGTTGTTTGCCGGCGGGTGCATGTCGCAAAAATCATTGAGCAAAGACTGGGTTGGTCGTCCTGGAACCGAATACCTGGCCGAGAATGGTTCGCCAAAAGATCGCGTGCCGGGCGTGGGAGATAGTTCCACTTGGGTTTACGAAACGGACCGCCAGATCATCACTCTCACCGTGGACAATCTGGGCATCATCACGCACGTGACTTACAAGAAGCGTTGAGCGGATTGATTTATCCTCACGCAGAGATGCGGAGGCGCGGAGAAATGCATTGAAGTTTTTTGCGTCATCAGGGCCGCAAAGCTTCGTCTGCGGGAGGTGTTGGCGTGGTTTTGACCGGCGCGGGTTCGAGGCGGTTGGCTCCGGTAAGGCTGCGGAAAAGTCCGCGTGGGCCGTATCGGAAAATCCATTCCGGGTCCATCAGAGTGCCGGTGAGTTGGAATTCCAAGGCAGTCGAAAAGGGCGAGAGCACCCAGTCCGCCGCCGTGCCAAAGATGCCGCCGCTTTTTTCGTAGGGATGCAGCCGGGCGCGGAAATCAAGGCGTCCGTCTTCCATCATGATCGCGCCTTCGGTGCGCACTTCGGCAGAGGGGCCGCTGAAGCTGAGTTCGCTGAATTTCGCCTGCCGGGATTGGATGACAAATTTGCCGTGGCCTTTGTCGAAATCGAAGGAGGTGAAGCCGAGTCCGGCCGCCTTGAGCAGCGTCGAGAGGTGCCAGAGGAGGCTGACGTTGGCGAGTGGGGCGTCGCGGATGTCGGCTTCGCCCGCGCCTTCAAAGGCGAGCAGGTCGGCGAGGGGGCCGGAGCCTTTGAGATGGAGGTTGAGCCGGCCTCCTTTGAGGCGGGTGTTCACGGCTTGGGCAATGTCGTCGCCAGCGACGGCAGCGTTAGCACCTGCAACGTTGCTAGACTTGGCGTTTTTAGCCGGAGGAAGGGAGGGGGGGGGGGGGGGGGGGACTGTCGCGTCGGGCGGCTTGGCGCGCTGGATGGCTTGGTTGATGGTGAGGACAAATTCCGCGAGGTCGGCGTCGCGCAGATGTTGGTCGATGGCGAGGTGTCGTCGGCCGGGAGGGCCGGTGAGGGTGGCAGGGCCTTCGAGCGTGCCTCCGGCGAGACCAAGTCGGAGGCGGGGAAGGTTGATCGTGGCGTCGTTGATGGAGGCGGCGAGGGAGAGGTCGCGCAGAGGGAAGTCGTGCACGGTAAAGGGTCCGGTGGCATCGGCTTCGAGGGTGAGTTGGTAGGTGGCGGCGGTTGTTGGTTGTTGGTTGGTTGCTGGTTGCTGGTTGGCGGCGGGAGGCTGGTGGATGTGGCCGGTGGCGTGGAGACGGGGGGGCGTTTCAAATTTGAGGACGGCGAGTTGGGACGTGGCTTCGGATCCCAGAAGGGCACCGACGAGGGGGAGCGGGAGGGTGCTCTGGACGTCGAAATGCATCGTTTCCCACGGCTCTCCGATGGAGGGCAGGCGGAGGTCGAAGCGACCGGTGGCGGTGTAACCGGCGCGCTCACCGTGAAAGTCGAGGATGTCGTACCAGGTGGGACGAATGAAGATGCGGGTGTGGAGTCGGTCGAGGTCCACGCCGCGGAGGTTAACCACGTCACCAGCCACGCCGACCATGACATGCACGCTGTGCGGGTCGCGCCAGTTGCCGCCCACATCGACGTCGGCGGCGGCGGGAATGGGGCCGAAGCCAAAGTCCCCCCAGAAGTCCTGCCACCAGTCGCCAAACCAGCCGCTGATGGCAGGGGGACGGAGGTGGCCGGTGAGGAGGAAACGGAAGTCGAGGGTCTGCGCATCCATGGTGTAGCTGCCGCGGGCGGTGCTGTCGTCTTGTTGCAGGGTGATGTTGTGCGCGACGAGGGAGCGGACGCCGTCCCAGATGAAGTGTCCGGTGGCGAGGTTGAAGGGGACGTTGCCGGCAATGACGTCGCGGGCGTGGAGGTAGCCGGTGGCGGGTCCGATCAGGCCGCCGGGGGTGATCTGAACGCGGGCGGTGAGAAGCGCGGGATGGGTGAGCTGGAGGAGGCGGTTGAGGGGTTTTTGGACGATGCGGCTGAGGGCGTCGAGGGTCTCGGGGGTGAGGGTGCCTTGCGTGGCAGTAACGCCGTCGAGAGCGTCCATGCGGCCGTCGTATTGGGTGCTCCATGTGGTGTCGAGCCAGCGGGCGGCGAGGGTGGCGTGGAGGTGGCCGCCAGAGAGCGGACGGAGGGTGAGGCGGGCGGAATGGGCCTCGGCTCCGTGCGAGGTGATGTGGTCCACGCTGGCGTTGATTTTTATCTGTTCGAGGGGATAGGCGGTTGTTGGTTGCTGGTTGGGGTGAGGGATGGCGGCTGACAGGTGCTGGAGGAGGGAGGGCGCGGTGGCGTCGATGGTGACGCCGGTGCCGGAGCCGAGGCCGGCGAGGTCGAGCGTGTCCATGGTGAGGGTGGCGGCGAGAATTGGGGGCGTGCCGGGTGTGGTTGGGTCGAGAGGGAGGGTGACGCGCGCGAGGACCTTGCGCGCGTGGATGCCTTGAAGGGCGGGGAGGGCGGGAATGGGGTCCGCGTAATGGGCCTCGGGCATGAGGGCGGTGAGGATGAGGGTGCGGTGATCGAGGGCGAGGTGCGTGACGAGGTCGCCGGTGGCGCGGAATTTACTGGTGAAGGTGACGAAGTGGCGGGCGGCGGGGATGGCGCCGGTGAGGAGGCGGCGGAGGGCGGCGGTGCTAAGCTGGCCGGAGGGCGGCTCGGCGGGGGCGTCGAGGTCGAGGGTGCCGCTGGCGGTGAGGGTGACGCCACCGAGGCGGGCGCTGAGGCCGTGGATGTCGATATGGCGGCCGCTAAGACGGACGGAAAACTGGGCGTTTTCCACGAGGGGTTCGGCGACACCGCTGGGGGAGACGACGGCAGGAAGGAGGAGGTTGACGCCGGTGGCTTCGACGCGGAGGTCGCTGCGGCGGGTGATGAGCCAGCCGGGGTCCACGCGGATGAGAAGGGAGCGGGCGGTGAGGAGGGGTTCGGAGATGCGGGCGTCGGCGAGGCTGACGTGGTCAAGGACGATGACGCCGCCGGGGTCGAGGGTGGCGGTCTTGAAGTTAAGGTCGAGGCCTTGGGCGGCGATGGCTTTGCGGAGCTGGTTGCGGGCGAAGTCGGGGAGTTCGATGTTGCGGCCAACGAGGAGGAATATCTGGAGGGCAAGCGCGGCGCCGAGGATGAGCCAGAGCATCCAGCAGAGGAGGCCGGTGATGCCGTGCCAGCAGTGGCCGATGGGTGTGCGTCGCATGAGAAGGCCCCTAGGAAGCCGAAAAAGCCGGGAGGCGGGAAGCTGAATTTGCCTGCCGACGCCGCAGCCCAAACCTCAACCCCTAAACACACTTTTAAACCACTAATGGACACTAATGGGCACTAATTTGAGAAGCAGGGAGGGGATTTGATTAGTGTCCATTAGTGGTTTAAAAATCATCCGTTTTTCGTGTGTTGCGTGGGTAACCCTTCGTTGGTTACTCCGTCCGGGTCAGGGCGGCAATTGCGTCGCGTGCGGAAACTTCGTCGCACACCACAAAATCCGGCGGCGTCAGAACCTCCCAAAACGCTGCGCCGGAAAACAGGCCAGCCGCCGCGGCTCCCGGAATGCCGCGCTTGACCATGACCGAATGCAAATCGTGCGCCGGGAATGTGCGCTTCAATTCACCCGCCATGCTCATCAACGACACCGCGGGCAACTCAACCATGATCCACGTCACCGCCGCCTCCCCCCCCCC
>NZ_ABEA03000091.1 GCF_000171235.2 Geminisphaera colitermitum TAV2
CCCCCCCCCCCCCCCGCCGACACACTCATCCGCGCCGACGCATCCATGCCACGGCACCAAGAACCAAAACGCCAAGCACCACTGCATACGTCCCCGGTTCCGGAATCGGCGTGGTGGCCGACGTCCAATCCGTCCCGATACGGATGTTGTCAAACGCCGTGCTCACATTGGCGCCATTGTCAGTGGCAGTCTGCCGCCGAAGAAGCAGGCGGCTGATGTTGTCCACGCCCGTCGGTGTCGTCAGCGAGAATGTGCGGAAGGTCGCCGAACTCTCATCCACCGGGTTCCACCAGAGCGACAGCGTCGCGTTGGCCGCACCCGCGGTAAATGTAAACTTGCCAACAATCGTATTCGTTTCGCCGATCACTGGGGTGAAATTGCCGTAAGTGCCGCCATTGATCGTCGATCTTACCGACACCGCCGTCGCGTCAGTCCCGCTATTGTAACTGTAAGCGATGCCGATGCCGAACACATCGACATTGCTCGTCCCGTTATACATTTGGAAAACCAATGCATCATTCAAAGAGCTGATCGCGCTGGCCTGCAGCACACTGAGGTCGAGGGAAAAATAAAACGTGCTGGTTGTCGCAGCATTGATGGGATTGACGGCGAGCGTGCTGATGGAACCGCCATTCCCCTTCACCGTGGCCACGCCATTGGACACCGTCCAACTGCCCGCGCCGCCGCTCCATGCCGCAGCCGATCCTGTCCCGCCCTGATTGCCGGCCAGATCGCCATTGGGGTAGTTGAATGCTTCCTCAAACAAGGTGCCCGAAAAGAGGGGAGCGCCTGCAAACGCGGAAAACAGGACGGCTGCAGAGAGGTATTTTTTCAGAAAATTTGATTTCATGCGCCTCACATTGCAAGGGCCTCACCTTCGCAACAAAAACTATCGATCTGCGCATGATTCGAAATATATGCAGATCATCCTGTTTCCCTGCGGGCATCACATTCCCCCTCCTCCCCTCACTGCTGCGATCGACAAATCTCGATGCTGGCCAAATGCGTTCAGACTACGCGGTCTCAGCGTGTTCATTACGCGTAGAGGAGCCCCTCGTGTGGGCGCATTCGAGCCAGATGCCTTGATACGCGCCACCTAGAGGTTGGGTAGCCGTGGACGTAAACGATGTTGGCCGCGAGTTGCGTGAGGGCGGCGTTGTATTTCTGGCGAATGGCGTTGGTGACGCGAGTCATTGCCTGTCAGTGCGAGGGAGGAGACGGAGCTGTGTGAGAGATGTCGGGCTGTTCCAGTAGTCGTAATTTTTGAGAGCAAGGAGGCTGACCGATTTGCGGAAGCCGCGGTCGCAATCGTCACTCATGAGGTTGATGCCGAGGAGTTGATTGGCAGTGGGTGTGATGCCAATGGCATCAAAGGGGATGGCGACTTCAATGAGGTATCCGCCATGCCAGATGCGGCTGGCGATTTTGATTTTGGATTCGTATCCAGTGCGGACATACCCGCCAAGGGAGGCGACAAGAACAGCGGGGGCTTCGTCGTGAAACTGGCGAGTGGGAGTCATGAGCACGAGGAGGTCGCGGGGGCTGATGTTTCTGGAGCGTTTGGAGGGTTCGGATTCGGCAGAGAGAAAGAGGCGGACGTTATCGGCGTCACGCCAGTCTCGGCTGACGAGGTCGAGGAGGCTGAGATCGTCGTCTTGAACGAGCCAGGCAATGTAAAGGTTTTGAGCGTCCCAACGGAGCGCAGCTCGGACGAAGGAGTCTTCGCGGGCGGGATGGGTTGTGTCGCGGAGACGCCAGTGGCCGCGTTGGGCAAGCGTGATGAAGTCGTTGGGCGACCATTTGGCGGAGCTAAGGTTGCCGTCAATGGCGGCGGGATTGAGGGCAGGGGTTGCGTGGCGGGCGGTGATTTCGGCGGGGCCAAAACCGGTGGCGTCTTCGTCAATGGGGCGTCGTATTGGGAAATCGGTTACGGTTTTTTCAAGGAGATGTTCGGCGTAGGGGAATTGTCCTTTGAGCCAGATGCGTGCTTCCCAAGGCGCGGTGCGGCGGGGGCCGGGTGTTTCAAGAGCGAAGGAGAAACGATACTCGACTCCGGGAATGGTGTCGGGGGGGGAGGGGGAGGTGATTTTGATGTGTTTGATGATGGTTTGGCCGGGGGGAATGCTGAAGGGCGCAGGGAGTTCAACTTTCCAGCCGGGCACGCGGGTGATGATGACGGGGCGGGCGTCGAGAGGGGCGTCGGTGGAGTTGAAGGCGACGCAAGGAACGGTGATGGTGTCGCCGGGATTGGCTTCCCAGCGTGTCATGGGTTTGGTCCAGGGACGGTTGTCGAGGGAGTCGGCCAAGAGGTCGAGTTGGTCGTAAGTGGTGAGGGTGGTGGAGGCGTTTGGCGGAAAGCCTGTAATGAAAATGGGGGTTTCGTTAAGGGTAAGGGTGGAGGGTGTGTTTTGGAGTTTTGAATTATTGATGGAGTCGGTTTTTCCGTTGGCATCGGTGGCGGTGTAGGCGCCTCCCGGTGGGAGCGTAATGGTGGTTTCGATACCATCACGGAGTGCCCAGGCGGCGAGGAAAAGGGTGCCGTCGGCGCGGCGAAAGAGTTGTTTTTGGATGGGTTCGGTGGAGTGGGTGCCGCCAAGCGGGGTGGAGTCGTTGAGCCAGGGGGCGATGTATTTGAGAGTTTGATACGCGGGGCGTGGATTGAAACTGGCGTCGGTGAGCCAGAAGGTTTCGCGGTCGTTTTTTCCGTAAAAATTATACCAGTAAATGCGGTCGATTTTTTTGGCGCGGGCGAGGATGTAGAGGCGGGCAAGGTAATCGGCTTGTTGTTTCTCGGTGTAGCCGTTGACGAGAGTGAGTTGTTGGGTGGTGGGATTGAGGGTGCCGCCTTCGTCGTAGTGAAATCCGACTTCGGTGGCCCAGAGTTGATAGGGAGGGCGTCCGAGGGCGGTGGCCCAGGCACCGGCGACGCGTTGGTTGGCTTCGAGTTTGGCGACGCCAGCTTCGGGAACGCCGCAGTAGGGGTGGAGGGTGATGGCTTTGACGTAGGGAGCGAGGCCGTTGCGGAAGAGTTCGTCGAGGTAATCGGGAGTGGCCTCGGCAATGGCAAAGGTGGCGGGGCGGGCCGTGGGGTCGATGGAGAGGGTGCCAAGGGACATTGCCTGGTTGTGTGCCGCCATGTCGGCAGCAGTGCCGCTGCCGCTCCAGCCAGAATTGGTTTCGTTGCCGTAGTGGTAATCCCATACGCGGTTTTTGTAATGGGTGGCGACGGCTTTGGCCCAGTCGTAGGCGAGTTGGGTTTTCTTGTCGGTTTTCTGCCAGGCGGGGTTGAAAAAGGTGAGGGCAAAGAGGCTGTTCATGCCGTAGGCTTCCGTGGCGAGCAGGGCTTGTTCGTAACGGGGGTCCATGAGGAAGGTGCCGTCTTTTTCGGGAGCACGGAAGCCGGGTTCGATGCGGATGCTGCGCACTCCGGCGTCGCGCATCATGCGGAGGGCGCGCCATTGTTCCTCGGGGGTGTAGCGTTGGAGGTGAACGTTCATGCCGATGAAGTAATCGCCGTCCCGGGCAAGGGGACGCGGGGTGCCGACGATGGCGGTGTGGGTTTCTGTATGCGGGGGGAGGGAAGAAGGAAGCGTGTCCGGGGTGAGGGTGATGGTGGTGCGGAGGAGGGCGATGTCGTTGCGGAGCGCGATGCGGGAATCGGTGGGTGAGGGAGCGTAGGCGGGGTAGGTGTCGATGTGGCCGGGCGCAAGGGTGTGCGTGGTGGTCGCTTGTTGGTAGAGGGTGCCGTCAGTGGTTTCGAGCGATGAGGCGAGTGTGATGGTGAGGGGTGCCGTGGTGGTGTTGCGGATTTCGTAGCGGGGATATTTTGAGAGGTCGGACTCGCGTTGTAGTTTTATGATGGGTACGGATTTTTCATCGGCGGCAGTTGCGATTGGGCTCCACGCAGAGGTGAGGGTGGCGAGGAAAAGGGTTGTTTTGAGGAGGCAGGCCGGTGTCATTTGGTATTGGATACGGATGGGCGGGCAAGGGCGGCAAGGAGTGTGCGTTTGCGCGCAAGGGTTTTGCCTTCGGCATCGGTGGCAATGGCGGTGAGTTCGTAAAAGCCGGTGGCTGGGATCGTGAGTTGCAGGAAAACAGGGCCGCCGCCGCCGTTCATGTCGTCGGTTGCTTGAGCCGTGGAGAGGGGGGGGGGGGAGGGAGTGGCAAGGCGTGCGTCGGCATCGTAACGGCGAAGTTCGAGCGTAATGGTAAGCCCGGAAATGGCCAAGCCGGTCTCGACTTCGACGCGGATGTTTTGCGGATTGGTGCCTGTGAAGACGAGGGGGTCAGGGAATTGGAGTTCGACGGGTGTGGCGTGTGTTGGCGTGACCGCAAAGAGGAGCAGGGCGGCGAGCGTCAGGAGATGGCGAGCAAGAGCTGTCATTTGTTTTGAGGGATGAGGTATTGGGGAAGAGGGCGGATTTTCCAGAGGTAGCCTTTTTCGCCGATTTCGACGGTTTGTTCGCCGCCTTGCCAGTCACGGAGGATGTATGTGCCGGGTTTGGGGCGGATGTTGACGAGTTCGTGGTAGAGGCTTTGGACACACCAGCCGACGATCACGGAGTCGTTGTCGCCGTTGCTGTATTCGTGGATGGCGTTGGTGGGGTTTTCCATGATGGCGCGTTTCCAAGGTCGGTCGCCAAGGGTGTGAGTGAGGACGGCGGCAGCGACGTAGGCGGGTTTGGGGGAATAGTCTTGGCGAATGAGGCCGAAGTTGTGTTCGGGGTTGCGCGGATTGGTGCCATCGTCGCGGAAGTCATACCAGATGAGGACGTTCATGGTGGCGTAACGGCGGGCGAGGAGATAGGCGCGGGTGAGATAGAGTGCCTGAAAGGGCTCACCTTGAACCATGCCGACGGGTGAGCTGATGGCTCCGTATTCGGTGACCCAAAGGCCGAGTTTTTTGCCGTCGGAGCGAATGTTGTTGGGGTGATTGATGAAGCGGGCGAGGTGTTGCGAAATGCTGGGGATGCTGACGCGGCCAATAGGGGAATTGTAGGCACTGTAACCGTTGTCGGGTGTGCAGGGTGGTGTCATGTAAGGATGGATACTGAAGGCATCCATTGAGTTGAGTCCTCCGTTGCTGATTACGGCTGCGGCGTAGTCACCGCCGGGGCCGCCGCCCGCGCCGCCTCCGCCGCAGCCGATGACGGTGTCGGCGGGGGCGAGTTTTTTGATGGCGGCGTAAACGTCTTTGAGGAGGAGGGTGTATTGTTCATTGGTGGGTTTGCCCCAGGCTTGGGGTTCGTTCCAGACTTCCCAGTGGTGGACTTTGTCGCCGTAGCGTTTGAGGAGTTCGGTGGTGTAGCGAACGAAGAGGGCGCGGGTTTCTGGTGTCTCGGGGAATCCGGCTTTGGTGCTGGCAAATTCCGCGGGGTAGGTGCGTTTGTTGCCGAAATCGAGGACAAGGAGTGGGGCGATATTGAGTTCGGCGGCCTGGCGGATGTAGGCGTCGTGATGGAGGCCAAAGGTGAAGTTGCCCGGCGTGCGTTCAATGGTGTCCCAGGAGACTTCGTCGCGAATACGCGAGAAGCCGGCCAGTTTGATGAGGGCTAGGGATGTGGGGATGGATTCGAGGTCGTTGGCCGTGGGTGTGTGGCCAAAGTGTGTGGCAACACCAAAGTCGGAGGGGCCGATTTGAGTGCGTGCTGGAACGGCGGCATAGGGGATGTTGATTGTGGCAAGGGATTCGTTGGCGGTGTCGAGGGCGGTGATGGTGATGTCGTAGAGGCCGAGGTGGGGGAGCGTGATTTTCAGGGTGATGTCACGCGTGGCATCGTTGGTTGAGTTGGGGGGGGGGGGGAGGTCGTGGTGCTTGAGAGGATTTTTGGGGCGATGCCTGCAGAGACGTCATGGGCACGGATTTCGGTGCGGATACTGTTGGCGCGGAGTGTTGGGGAGAGCGTGAGGCGGAGTTGTTTTTCGCCTGCGTCGGGTGTGATGAGCGGGTAGTCACGTCCTGTGGCAATGAGGGGTGCGTCAGTGGCGGTCGCGGATAATAGTATCGATTTTAAGGATACGAACGTGAAAATAAACAGGATGAGTGAGCGAGTTGCCATGGTTTTTTGAATACGCGATTTGGCGGTGTTTAGTGAGGGACGGGGGGGGGGGGGGGGGTAAAGCAGACGCGGGCTTCGCAAGCGAAGCCCCTACTTCTGGACTACATTTCTGCTACATTTGAAACGACCTGACCTTCGAGAGTCACGTCGCGGATGCGGGTGTCGATGGCGTCTTGAAAGCCGATGCCAGCAAAGCCGATGGTTGTGAAACGGGTGTAGGTGGTGTCGGTTTCGGTAAGCTCGGGACCGGGGGCGTTTTTCATGGTGATGAGTTTGCTGGCGACAGTGACTTTGCCGTTGGAAACGCTGAGCGAGATGAGGTTGGTATTAAACTGTTGTTCGCTGTCCTTGGTGCCGAGGATGGTCCAGCCTCCAGTGAGGCCGTTGTCGAGGCGGTAGAGCGTGGCAGTGCCAGAGCGGCTGATTTGGGCAACGTAGCCTTTGCCGGAGTCATCAAGGAGGGCGAGGTTGTAGCAGTTGCCAGAGGTGTTGCCGCCCCATGCCATGTTGAAGAGGGCGGTGAGTTTGGGATTAGTCACGGCGCGGCCTTGGGCGAGGGGGCCGCCTGTGGTGAGTTTGCGGAAGAGCCAGCGTTGTTCTTCGGGTTGGGCACGGCTTTGAAAGGTGACGGCCATGTTGAGTTTTTCCTTGGCATGGCCCCAGGTCCATACGTGCGGGCGCGAGCCGTTGACAGAGTCATCCGTATTGGCCGGAGCATACCAGCCGTTGCAGGTGTCGGGCGTGGGTTCGGTTGGGATGAGGGTGCCTTTGGCTGTGTCGCCTCCGAAGTTTTCACGGAAGAGCGGCTGGGCGGTCGTTGTGGAAACAAGGATCGCGGCGTGGAGGGTGAGGAGCGTGAAGAGGAGGAGGCGACTCATGGCGGGAGTGTGTTGCGAGGTTTGTCCGGGTTAGTTGCGGCGGCGTTTGCAGGCGATGGCTCCGGCAAGGGCAGAGATGCCAACGATGGCAGCAAGGGTGGCAGGTTCCGGAATGGGGGCAGTAGTGACGGATAGGATACCAGTGCTGGCATCAAAGGCAAATTCGTAGCCGGTGAGGTTGCTGGTGATGGTGCTGAAGTTGCCAGCGAGTGTGCCAGCAAATGTGCCGCCAACGCTGTTCAGTTCGGAGGCGCTTTGGAAGAGGTGGAAGGTGTCGCCTGCCTCGGGTGTGTAGCCGCCCATGAAATTGAGTTCGAGTGTACCCGCATAGGTGATACTGAAGGCGCCGAGATCAACGGTGTCGAAGCTGGCAAGGCTGGCGATGTCGAAGGTTGAGATGGAGGTGGCGCGGAGTGTAACGGTGGGGATGCCTGACACGGTGCCAGCAGCGCTCATGTGGAAGGTGCCGATGTTGTCGCGTCCGTTACCTGCGGAGAAGCCTCCGGTTGAGCCGGCCGCCCAGCTGACGTTGCCAGTGGAATTGACGGCTTTGTAGGTGCCGTTGCCGGTGAGGTTGGCTGCGCCTTGGAGGCTGGTTGACCAGCCGCCGGAAGCATAGGTGGCGTTGGTGTTGATCTTGAGGTCGCCAGAGGCCGTGAGGTTGCTGCTGCTGCGGGTGAGGGTGCTGGCAGTGGTACCGTCGCCTATTTCAATGGAGCCGAGGGCGTTGGTTGAGGAGAAGCTGGCTGCTGTACCAGTGTAAAGGAAGCGGACGCTTGAGGTGAAGGTGGCGTTGGTGAAGGCGTTGGCTCCTGTGCCGGTGGCGTGCAGGGTGAGGTTGCCGTTGAGGGTGGTGGTGGAGCTTGCGTTGGAATGGAAGGTGAAGGCGGTAGCAGAGATTTCGGAGGGAGTGGAACCGGTGTTGCTGAGGGTCCAGTTGACGCTCGTCGCGTCGCCTGCAACAAGGGAGAGTCCGTTTGTAACGGAAAAGTCATGACCGTTGGTATCCAAGGCGAGATTGGCACCAGTCGCACCACCCCAGCCGCCGTTGACGAAGCCGTTTGTGGTTTTCAGGTCGGAACCGAGTTTGAAGGTGAGGTTGGTGGCGGAGGTGTAATTTCCAATGCGGAGGTTGGTAATGGTGCCAGTGCCGGAGAGGGTCTTGGTGCCGGTGGTGGCGCGGAAGGCGAGGTTGGCGACGGTGACGTTGGTGGAGAACGACTGGTCTCCGGTGCCATTGAGGTAGATGTAAGGCATCCCTTTGGTGGAGGCCTGCGCATCGGAGAACGTGACGTTGTTGATGACGTTGGTCGCGCCCTTGAGTTGGAGGATGCCTTGTCCTGCGTTTCCGCTGGTGCGTTCGATGGTGCCACCGTTGGCGGTGAAGTTGCCGAGGATGGTGGTGCGTGTATCCTCGTTGCCAGAAGCGTTGAGGGTGATGAGGCCACCGGCGTTGAGGATGACATTGCCGTCGATGGTGGGGTAAACGCTGCTGGAGGCACCGGTGCCCAGAAGGATGGCGTTTTGCCCAATGATGAGAGTGCCGGCGGTGCTGGAGCCGATTTTTAGATAAGAGCCCGTTCCAAGCTGGAGCCGGACGGTTCCGAGGCCGGAGTCGCCTCCGAGCGCAAGATCGTTGGCAAGGGTGAGTGACGGGGTGGCGACGCTGCCAGTCTTGGAGATGAGCAGGGTGTTGGTGAAGCCGGACCCGGCTTGGTCGAGGATCAATGTGCCAAGCTGACCGCTGGCGGCAGAGTCGTAGGTGACAGTCTGGTCGGCAGCGCCGCCGGTGATGGTGGCGGTGTCGCCTGCTCCGGGAGCCGTGGTGCCGGTGGACCAGTTGCTGCCAGTGGACCAGTTGCCGTCGCCACCGTTCCAAGTGGCGTTATCAGCACTGGCTATAGTGGCAAACAGGGTCGCCGCTGCCAGTGTGCAGGCAAGGCGACGGACGGTCAGATCATTTATGAGGAGCGAGATGTTTCTCATTTTTTGGTGTGGGTTTATGGTTCGGGTTGCCGCATTCCTGCGGATGGATAGGGGATGTTATCGAACAAGGGTTGCGTTGATTCGGTGGGAGGAGAGGCGTCAGTATTTGTCGAGGCCTTCCCATTGGGAACGGCCTCCGGCAGGAGGATCGCCGCTGACTCCTTGCCCACCTGCGATGTTGCCTCCGGTGAGTTTTATCCAGCGGGCGCTGCCACTCCATGTGCCAACGTGAAATCCTTTGCCATCCCATGGCTTGCGGCCGTTCTTGATGATGCCGTCCAGCGATCCGTCCCACCAGTGAGTGAGGTCGGCGACGATGACGCGACGGGCGGGGATGTCGGGATCGCGGTATTCGGTATATCCAGCATAAGTTGGAACAGCGGAATAAATATTAAGTTGATAGCCGGCCATGAGCGTCGGCTGGTATTTGATCGTATGCTGGAGCCCACCGGCGGTGCCAGTGCTGTCGCGCTGGTAGAAGGGGCACATCAAAACGTCCGGCGTTTGGGTGAACGAGTTGGGGGCTCCTTTCAGAGACAGATAGGAGAGCAGGTAGCCGAAAGGGGCGAATTTATTATCACTGATAATGAGTCGGGAATCACTGATCCATGTGTAGTCACCGGTGGTTTGTCTGCTGAAAACGCCTTTGTTGTCCTGCCGATACATCATATGGGCGATGGCGATCTGGCGGATGTTGGAGACGTTGGCGGCCTTGCGGGCGGATTCGCGGACTTTGCCGACGGTGGGGATGATGATGGCAGCAAGGATGCCAATGATGGCAATGACCGTGAGTAATTCGATCAGTGTGAATCCAGCATGGGGTCGGATCTTCTGGGTAGGGAGGCAACAGAGGCGAATGTTGGAGGTTGTCATGGTTTTTTAATGACAGGATTCAGGAGTCAGGTGGACTGCGGGGGGGGGGGGGAGTTATTGGACAGCGGTGAGGGTACGGAGGCTGTCGCCTTCGCGAAATTCGGGGTCAATGAAGATGTGGCTGTCACTGGCTCCGGTGTTGAGGAGGTTCAGCACGGCAGCAGCAAAAGTGTCCATGGGAGTGACCAATGTGCTGAGTTTGGGTTGGACGATGCGGGTGAGTTCAGTGCCATCGTAGCTAAGTATGGATACGTCATCCGGGACGCGGATGCCGATGCGGTTGAGGCCAAAGAGGGCTCCGGCAGCGGCACCGTCAGAGATGCCAAAGATGGCAGTAGGGCGATGCGCGACGGGACGTTGCTGCCAGAATTTTTCGACGGTGTGCGCGGAGGCTTCAGAGGAGTTTTCCCAAGAGTGCGTGCCGCAATGGAGGACTTCGGCTTCGTCAGGAACGGCGAGTCCAAATTCACAGGCGGCTTCTTCAAAGTAGGTCACGCGTTCGATGACTTCGGGAACCTCCTCCGGTTCGCTGACCAGAAAAAGAATGCGGCGGTGTCCGGCGGCAATGAGGCGTTGCAAACCGAGACGGACAAAGGCGCGATTGGAGATGCCGACGCTGTTGCAGAGGCAACCGGAAAGGGGCGGACCGATGTTAACGCTGCGGTAGCCTTCCTGAAAGAGCAGTCCGTGCAGGTCGATCGTAGTATGCGGGGCGTTGTGCAGGAATACGAGCGCGCCCTCCGCAGGGCCAAAGGTGATCTGGCGTTTGCAGGCCTGCCAGTCGTCACTTTTTTCAAAAGAGATCAGGGTGAGTGTGGTGCCTTGGGCACTGGTCAGGGCGTTGAGGGCGGAGAGGTGAGCGTTTTGCGTGTAGCTGGGGAAATTGGGAGCAATGACGGCAACGTGTTTTAGCAGGGTGCCTTGGACGGGACGGGTGATGACGGTGCCGAGGGCGCGCTTGCGTTGAATAAGGCCTTCTTCAACAAGGCCGTTGAGGGCGGTGCGAACAGTGGCTTGCGAGACTCCGAGTAATTCGGTGAGGGTGTTTTCGGGGGTGAGTTTTTCGACGTGGGTGGGGGTGGATTGAATGACGCGCCGGAGGGAGGTGCGGAGTTGGACGTGCAGGGGGATGCCGCCTTCGCGGTCGAGAACAATGGAGCGGATTTGTTTTTCCCAGTCCCAGTGGCTGTGTTTTTTGCCGTTTGGGTTCTGCTCTCGGTCGAGTCGGAGGAGGGGGGGCGGGATGGATGGATCGGGACAGTCGGCGATCGGGGAATTGGAAATGGATGAGACCACGGTTATCTTAGTTCGATTCTTCGAAGAATCGAACTTTTAAAGCAGAAGACAAGTTCAAAATCAAAATACTGGTTCTATTTTTTAATTTATTGGTTTTTAATTTTTTAAAACCATCCGCTGTTATTGTTCCAAATCCCACCAGTGGCTCGCAGACATTCAAGCATCTCGGCCACTGGCAGATCATTTTGGCCCTCAATCCATCCGCCCAGAGTCTCAAAGTGCGTACGCAGTCGCGAGACGCGGTGCCCACCACGGCGTAATTCGATCCTCAAAATGCGACTAAACGATCAGGATTTGCTCTGAGAAAAGCGTTGTCACAAACGCGCTCGCTCTCCGGCGGGCGTGGCGTTTATTCGGCGGACAATTCTGTGAACGCGGTGCAGCAAAGTTTTTTGGACCTCTTCGGACTCGGATCGGACCGGCCGCAACCGGCCGCCGAAGTCGCCGTTCCCACGTCGCCACCCGATGTCTCGGATTACATCGACGAAATCACCGAAACGCCCCCCCCCTCCCCCCCCCCTGGCAACGAACGCGAGACGCTAACCGCACTTGCACCGACCGAGACGCAAACCGACGGCCACGCCACACATCCGACGATCATTTACGAACGCAGCCTGCGCGCACGCCATTACCGGCTCACGCTGCGGCGCGACGGCGTCGCCATAGCCACAATTCCAATGCGCGGCAGCGAACGCGAGGCGCGCGCCTTCGTCGCCAAACACACCGACTGGCTCGAACGCGCCCGCGCCCGGCAGCGCGTGCGCCCGCGTGGCGCGAGTGTCTGGTCCGTGGGCGCGCATGTGTTGTGGCGCGGCGACCTGCTGGAGATTCGCAAGGCGGTGGAAGGCGAGCGCCCCAAGGTGTGCCTGGGCGCGGATGTATTTCGCGTGGCGCGGCTCGACGGCGATCTGCGCCCCACGCTGGAGGCGCATTTCCAGCGGCTGGCCCGCATCGAACTCCCCGCGCGCACCTGGGAACTGGCGGCTGTCACGGGAATGTCGATACGCGAAGTGTCGGTGCGCAACCAGCGCACGCGCTGGGGTTCATGCACCACGGGCGGCGTGATCTCGCTCAACTGGCGTCTCATCCAGACACCCGACAGCGTGCGCGACTACATCATCTATCACGAACTCATGCACCTGAAGGAGATGAACCACTCCGCCCGTTTCTGGGCGCGCGTCGAGGAAGTCTGCCCCGCCTGGCGCGCCGCCGAACTCTGGCTCAAACGCAACGGGTCGCTGCTAGGATTGTGAGGCAACCACCGCCGCCCACGCCGCTCGAATTGACTCGACGCAACGCGCGGTCGCTTCGACGGCATCGTCGCCCTCGTATTCGACCACCGCGGAGCCATTGAATGCGACAGGCAGTGACCGGAACACCTTCAAAAACGCCGGCAGATCCAACGCACCGTGTCCGACAATGGTGTCATGACATTGTCCTTTTTCTGTGAATACAAAATCCTTCAGATGCATCGCGAAGAGACGCGGTTGCGCGACGGCAAATTTCTCCAACCACGCCACCGGCGAATCACCCGCCTGCAAACACCACGCCGTGTCGAGACACAACCCGATGCGCGCCGCGTTTGTCCTGCGGAAAATGTAATCAAGGATCGTCGAATTCCCCAGCCAATGCCTGCCACCGTGATTATGAATCGCGGCACGCACGCCAAACTCCTCGCACAGTTTTTCCACGCTGCGCAGCGTCTCTTCGTATCCGTCGGGCTCGAACGCGAAACTCACCACGCCGCATCCGGCACGACGGGCGAATTCGAAAAACCGCCGGTTCCACGCCTCGTCGGGACGCAACCCCACGACGCCAATCCCGCTCACGCGAACGCCCGCCGCGCGATACGCCGCCAGCGCCTGCTCCTGCTGCGCGGGATCGTCGTAATTCACATGACACGCGGACAGATCAATGCCGTCCGAAGCGCAGCGCCGGACTGCCGCCGCCACGTCAACGTTGTCCTTGATGTGGCGAAACGAGTAACTCTTTACGCCCAGTTCACGGGCGAGATCGAAAGAAGAGGTTGGGTTGCTCATGGTTGTTTTAACAAAAATTAAGAATTAAGCGCCGAGCGTTCCCTCCGGGAACGGCACGCCGCATTGCCTGTAACATTTTTCCAATACAGCTACGCGCCGCCGCACCGCCTCGGGCGTGATGAATTGCGGCGCACCCTCGCGGATTGTCGCCCATAGCGTGCCATACATGTCGGCCACCGGCTGCTCGGCGGGCGGTGCGCCCGCGCCGGCGTCGGCTTTCACGGCAGGCTCCCAGCTTGCGGTCTCCCACTCCAACGGCTCCGAATTGTAACTACGATCCGGCGTGGGGCGCTCATCCACCGGACGCGCCGGCATTTTCGTCCAGTCCACCCATTTCCAGTCGAGCCGCGAACCATTGCCGCGCAACCCGCCCGCCGTGCCGCACACCAGCCAGCGGTCGTCGGGATATGCGGCCGTCGCCAGCAATTCGATCTGGATTACCGGCGCGTTGGCTGAGTCCGTGCCCGGCTTGCCGCGCAGGATGATGCGCACCTCGTCCTCCGCGTCGCCGCTGGCGAGCGAACGCCGCAGGTCGCACCACACGTCCGGCTCGCCCGGACCAAATAACTCCAGCGCATGGTCGAGCGGATGCGGCCCGTTGTTGTAAAGCTGACCGCCGCCAAACTTGCGCAGCGTCTGCCAGTCCCAGCGCCGCGAAAACCCATGCCATGCCGTGCGCACGTGCGTGATCCGTCCCAGCCGTCCACTCGCGCACACCTCGCGCACTTTTTGAAAATCCTGTTCGAAACGCCGTTGCTGGAACGGTTGCAACACCCGCCCCGCCGCCTTCGCCGCCGCAATCATCGCGTCCACATCCGCCGTGGTGAAGCCGAACGGTTTTTCGCACAGCACATGTTTGCCCGCCGCCAGCGCCTGACGCGCCTGACGCGCGTGCCAGAGATTGGGCGACGCCACGATCACCAGTTCCACATCCGGGTTGGCCAGCAATTCCTCAAACGAGGCTGCCGGACGAATCCCCGCCGCCACTTCGGACGGGAGCGTTGTGTAATCGCCGCGCCGTGTTTCGATAGGGTCAAAAACCGCCTTGATGGCGAACTGCCCGCCCATGCGTGCAATCGCCTTGGCATGGATGCCGCAGCCGCTGCGTCCGAAGCCGCAGATGCCCACGCCAATGGGTTTTGCTGACGGAGATGAGGAAGAGGAAACCGGATTACTCATGGAAAAATAAAGAGGATCAGAAAAACGAAAGATGTTCGCAGCGTATCAGACACCTCGCGGCACCGCGTCCATAATCCACCCGGATTGATGTGCAAAAAATACCCAAACCGCCAAGGAGCACCAAGGGGGGGGGGGGGGGTTACGGTTGCGCGAGCGGCTTGTCCTCAGTCGAGACGATGGTGTTGCCGGGGCCCATGAGGACGACGCGTGGTTTGTGCGCGGGCACTTCCTTTTCGTCGAGGCGGCAATAGGCGAGGACGATCACGAGGTCGCCGGGGCGCACAAGACGGGCGGCGGCGCCGTTGACCTGCACCTGGCCGGGTTCGCCGTAGATCACGTAGGTCGTGAAACGGGCGCCGTTGTTGATGTCGAGCACGTCCACTTGCTCGTATTCGAGCATGCCGGCGGCACGACAGAGGGCGCGGTCGATGGAGATCGAACCTTCATAATCGGGGTCCGCCGCGGTGAGCGTGGCCCGGTGAAGTTTGGTCTTGAGAAAGGTGCGATGCACAAGGGGGAGGTTGAACGAACGAAATGAAACGCTCAACGCTCAAGTAACGGGTCAAAAATCCAAGAGCCCGAAGTCCAAGAGCCCGAGGATCGGAGTGCCTCAGTGCATTACGGACCGTTCATTCGTTTACTTGCCGACCATCAGTGCCACCGGCCTGCCGTCTTCGTGAAGGAACCGCAGGGCAAATCCCCCCCCCCCCCCGGTATCGTCGATTTTGAACAACACTTGGTTGCGGCCTTTTTTCAGGAGCACGGGGATTTTTTCCTCATCCATCTTGAGTGACCGCGAAGTCGCGTTTCGCCCGGCGAGCACGCCATTGATCCACAACGCAAAACCATCGTCCGACCCCAATGACGCCAGGCACCGCGTGTCTTCCCCCACCTCCACTTGGGCAAACGCATAGGAAACTCCATCGACCCACGGATGCGGAATCACCGGAGTGGCAAACGACGCCTCGTGCCAGATCAGCGGCATCTCCCGCAGTCCCCTGGCGTGCAGGAGAAAATCGGGCAGCGGTTCGGGAGGGAACGCCCGTGCGTTGCCCAAAAACCTTCCCTCGCGATCCAGTGGATTTTTCCACGGCCCCACCATTTTCCATTTCCGGATAAAACCCTCCGCGTCCACCGCGACGGGAGAATCGTTGAGCGCGTCCTTGCTGGCGCTCAGGGCGAATGCGCAGGGGGCGCCGCGCGAGGCAACCTGCACGAGGACGTGATTCATCCCCTCCTTCAACTTCACCGTGAAGGATTGCCACGCGCGCCCGACCAAGCCGTAAGCCTGCTTGGAAAAGTCGATGTTGTCCGTCCCGTTGAAGCACAGGGAAGCCGGGCCGGTCGCGTTGAAATACAACGTCACCTCCTGCGCCTGCGATGCGTGGATCGAGGTGCGGGCCCGGTGCCAGGTGACTTCGGGAGGGGGTTCCCCGGACAACACCACGTAAGGCAACGGGTGGTCGGTTTGGGCGTGTGCCTTGTCGAGCAATGTCCAGCGGGTGAGCACCCCGCACGTCCGCGGTTTGCGCGGAGGCGCGCCGGTGGCATAAATGACCGCCTCCGCCTCATCGCCGGAAATTTCCTCCACTTCGCCGGCAAAATTTTGTCCCCAGATTATCCGTCCGGCGCGCAGGCGCTCGAATAGCGAAAGATCGTTGCTTCTCAGGTAAATCGCATCCATCCCGGGCAAGTGAAGCCGCTCGGGCGACGGCAACGTCACCGGTTCGCCGAAGGGATCGAACGCGGTGAGCCCGACTCCGCGCAAGTCCGCCTCCAGCACGACGGTTTTCAGGGGAAACTGCGCGGCGGTGATGGCCACCGCATAACGTTCCTCACCCGGCTTCGCGTCCGGTTTCTCGAAGCGCATGATGAGCACGTTGTCGTCCAGTTCGATCCGGCCCAGCGAACGGTATCCGCCCAAAGTCGCGTGGAGCGCGTTCATGTGCACCGCTCCCACGCCTGGGACGAAGGGGCCGCGAAGGAACCAGTGACGGGGACCGCTGCCTTCATAAAACGTGTTTCGGGTGAGCATCACGCCGGCGCTCCAGCGACAGCCGACGGACCAGTCCAGCAAGGCGCGTTGCACGACTTCACCACGCGCGAACTCCCGGCTGATTTCGTGCAGGCCGTGGATTTCGCTCATGCCCAGAAGCAGTTTTTTGTCCGGCGTTGAATAGTCCGCGGCCAGTTGTTCGAGCGCCTTGGCTGCGCGCAGGCCGCGTTTGGCCAGAAGCGAGACTCCGTAGGGATGGTAAAAAACTCCGTCACAGTAGCCGGGGCCGCCCAGTTTCAGGAATTGGCCGGTGTAGCCGTTGCCATCAGCCGAGAAGTCGGCGGTCTGGTTCATGAGGACGGGCAGCGTCGGGGCCGCGCGTTTGATGGCGGGATAGGCGGGCTTCAGGTAGTGGTCGATCAGTCCCTTGGGCGTGATGAAGAGATTGGCTTCGTTGATGAATTCGATCGCGTCGATTTTGTCCTGATAGCGCGCGGCGACGGCAGCCATGAAACCGGCCAGGGCATCGGGGTCGGCGGCAAGGAGGATGTTGCGTTTGGCCGGATCGGCGGAGGAGCCCATGGGCGTGGAGCGAACGCCGTGTTCGCTGATATCCACGCCTGTTTTGTAGAGCCAGCGACCCTCGCCGGCATCCGGGTTGTCGAGAATGGCCTTATATTTGTCGCGGGGAAGGTTCAGGGGTTTGTGGGGCGCGCAGATGATCGTGGTCCCGCCGTTCCGGTGGGCGGCCTCGATGCGCGCATCCATGAGATCCCAGACGAAACGGCCTTTGTCCGGTTCGATTTTGTCCCAGTCCCAGATGTCGCGCTGCACTCGGAAACCGGTCTGGAAATTGGTGGCGTAAAATTCGTCCAGCGACCAATGGCCGCGCCAGTTGAAGCCGATTTCCTCGCCGTATTCGATGCCGCCATGATAACCGGCGGCGAAGTCAACGGGAGGCGGCACGCCGCGCAAATCCGTCATCACGGTAAACCGTTCCCGACCGACTCCGAGCAGTGCGCGGGAACCGGGATCGCGCGCTTCCAGTTCGGCCAGCCACGCACCGCGTTTCAAGTCCGGCAAAACGATTTTTCCCTGCCGGGCAAGCGGAGCCAGCGCGGCCTCTCCCGACCACGCGACCACGGCGTCACTCCTGCGCGTCAGGTCGGTCAATTTCAACGCGAGGGCGACCTTGCGCTCCCGGTCGGCGTCCGCACTCCAGCGCAGCGCGACAGGCTTGTCTGCAAAATGAATGCCGTTTCGCGTGGCTGGCAGCAGCACCATCTCGACCGCCCCGGCACGGACACGAGGCCGCGCGCCGGCATCGGGAGCGGACGGTTTTTCCAGCGTCCAGCTCACGTCGTCGATCCACACCGCGAACGGTTCTTTCCTGTCGCTGGAGAATTCCAGTCGCAGCGGGACAACGCCGGAACGGGCGGGCAACTCGCATTGCCACCGTTGCCACTCGGTGGACAGGTCGCCGTGCAGCAGACGCGGCGCGGTGGGAGTTCTGCCCTTGCCGTCCGGAGGACAAATCCCGGCAAGCAGCTTCACGCCTGTCCGTCCGGCCTTGGCCCAGAATGAGAACCACGTCGCCGAATTCGGAGGCAGAAGCGGAGATTGCATGTCCAGATAGGCGATTCCCTTTCCCTCTGCTCGCGACAGCCGCAATGATTGCCTGCCCGAGTGAAAAACGGAGCTGTCCAGCACGGGGAGCGAAGGCGTTTTGTCGTAAGGGAGACTGGCTTTGGTTGTTCGCCAGCCCGGATAAAACGGCTCCGCGCCAAGGCCCAGTTCGAACGAACCGTTGGTCAGCAGATTGGTGACGGATGCGGGGGGGGGGGGGGAGGGGACAATCGGCTGCGCGCCACCGGTCGCCGCCGGCAGGGTCGCGGTTGGGAGTGAAATCATAAGCATTTTGAAAAACGTCATTGGTATATGGATACGCCGGATCGAACCGGCCGCGCACAGGAGAGTTCGACGGCGCTACTTTGTCGCCCGATATCCCATGTCCCACCGTTCATAGGTTTCCAACGGGGTGGAGGGCCATGCCTGGCCCAAGGCAAGGGGCGTCTTCAAGACGGCCACGTGGCCGTCAAGGTAGAGATAGTTGGCGCCCTTGCCTCCATGCAAACCGGTGCCGCCGGACTCGAATTGTTCTTTGGGAATCATAATCGCGCCCGTCCCGTAAAGGGTGTAACTTCTGACGACATTGGGTGCCTCGACTAATAAAAACGTCTGAGCCGGGCGTGGGAACGCATTGAGCAGGCAACGGCCTTCCACGGGGTCGCTCGCGCCCTTGCGCAAATAGACTCCAACGTTGTCCGCCGAGTATCCGGCCGTGATGGAATAGGTGGCCACGCCGCCCGATTTGTCCGCCGGGCAATACAGCAGTTTGCCCAACGGGTGATCCGCCTTGTTGCCGAATTTAACATCGGGCAGCAGGTTGCTGACGAAACTGAAGACTCCTCCCTCCCGGCTTTTGGGGAGCTGATCTTTGTTTTGCGCCGCGTAATTCATGACCAACACGCCGAGTTGGCGCAGGTTGCTTGCGCAGGTTGCCCGGTGCGCGGATTCCCGGACTTTCCCGACAACGGGAATCATGATTGCCGCCAGAATGCCGATGATGGCGATCACCGTGAGCAGTTCAATCAGCGTGAAGGCCGAAAGGTAGCGAGTGGTTTTCATGGCGTGTGTGGGGGGGGGGCCAGATCAAACATGCCTCACGCGGAGGCGCGGCGTTTGCCGCGGGATGTAATGAAAAACAAGATACACGCGCCGCCAAGCAAAAGGGCCGTGGTCGCGGGTTCGGGAACGCTGGCCGCGGCCACGGTCAACAAGACCTTGTTACCCGACAGCGAAAGGGTTGCGTCCAGACCTCCGATGATGCCCGAAAGACCGCCGTCAGAAAGCGAGCCGACAATGGAGGCGGAGGTTTCAAACAAAGTGTAAACGCCGGGCGCAAATCCCGCGCCGGTTGAAAAGGCAAAATCGCCAAAGGAGAGCGCGTCTGAGCCGATGTTCAGTGTGGTTCCGGCGCCCAGCACGATCTTGTCGCTGGCACTGGGCGCACCGAGGCGGAAGAGCAACGATGCGCTGTCGCCCACGAAGGTCGCGCTCAGGTCGAGTGTGCCGGTGCCGAGGTTCAGAGTTAGTGTGCCGGCAGAGCTTGCGGAGCCGGCGGAAATTCTGCCGCCGGTGGCGACCGTCACGCCCGCGTTGCCAGCGGTGGTGATGATGCCCGCTCCGCCGAGAGTGCCGCCGGCGTTGACGGTGTAGGCCGCGCCGCCGGTGTGAGTGCCATTCACCAAAAGGACGCCCGCGCTCACCGTCGTCACGCCGTTGTAGGTGTTGGCTCCGTTGAGCGTGGTGACGCCGGAACCGGTCTGGCTGAGATTGAAGGTCGCGGGGTTTTCGCTCGTTTCATGTCCAAGAGCCGAGTCGATGACAACCGCGCCGGAGCCGCCGAATCTGACACGGATGGAACCAGCCGGCGCCGCTCCCGTCGTGGACATGTTCAAGGAGCCTGCGGTGAATCTCAGCGTGCCGGCGCCGTTGTTCGTGACATCCACGTCCTTGTTGCCTGTCAGGGCATTGGCCCCGAGGAGGAGTTTGCCGCCATTGAGGTCGATGGTTTGGCTGCGCGCGCCTCCATCGACAAACACGCCGCCACCGCTTGCGGGCGTGACGAGCCTCCAGGTGCTGCCAGCGGCCAGTTGAATCGTGATGTCATTGGCAGCTGTATCCAAAAAACGGATGCCCCTGGGTTGCGCGGTTCCATTGGGCGCCGTGATCGTTTCGGGAGCCGCGTTGCCCAGTTGTGCCTCGAAGGAATTTCCGGGAACCACGTCGTCGCTCCAGTTTGCCGCCTCGTTCCAGTTGGAGGTGCTGCCGCCGCCGTCCCAAGTGCGTGTGCTTTGGGCGTCGAGATGGGCGGCCCAGAGCAGGAAGCCGGGAAGGAGGGCTTGGGCGATGCGACGAGGCGCGGGGGCGCAGGGCGAAAAGATGAATTGAGTGTTGGTTTTCATGATGCGGGAGCAGGGAGTCAGCGTTTGGTTGTCGGGCGGGTGAAATGCCTTCTTGAGGAGGAAACGGGAAAAATTAGGGGCGGCTTGGGCGAGGATTACAAACGCCGTCCAATAGAACGTTCCATAGAGCGGGAAAACGCATTTTTACAGAAGGTGCGGGTTGCACCCGGACGAGTGCCCGTGGCAGTGTCGCCGCCCCTTCTCCGACATGTCTCCCACAACCGAGCACCACGCTGTTTCAATCATTGCAATCGCCCGGCGCGCGGGCGTGGCAAAATCCACGGTGTCGCTGGCCTTGCGCGACAATCCGCTCATCTCGGAAAAACAGCGAAAACGTATCCAAAAAATAGCGACAAAAATGGGCTGGCAACCCCGGCCCCACCTCGCGCGGCTCATGAGCGAACTGAGTTCGGTGAGGAAGGCGCGCTACAAGGCGACTCTCGCCTTCGTGAGCGCGGCGGTGTCCGATCCACGGCAGGTCCTTCCCTCCGGCACCGCCGCCGACTGGCTGTCCGGGGCGGAAACGCGGGCGCGGCAACTGGGCTACGGGCTGGATCGTTTCTGGCTGAACGACCCGGAGGTCTCCCATGAACGGCTGGCGAAGATTTTCTGGGCGCGCAATGTGCAGGGCGTCGTGCTGCACTCGCTCGACAGCACCACGCGGTTGCAGTTGCGGAAACAGGACAAGATCTGGCAGCAGTTTCCGTTTGTCCTGATCGGCTCCCGGATGCGGACAGTTCCCTTGAATTTCGTGTGCAACGACTATCACTCCACCGCGATGGAGGGCACCGCGCAATTGCTCGCGCGCGGCTACAGGCGCATCGGATTTTACATGGTGCGCTGGTTGGATGAAACGTGGGAGCATCGCCTTGTGTCCGGCTGGCGCGCCTGCATGGAGGCATGGAATCTGGAAACGCCGCCGGTTTTCTTCATCAACGATCCCCGGAACAGGCGGCACGGCACGGATGCCGACGTTCAACTGGCCTTTGTCGCCTGGCTCACGGAACATCGGGTGGAGGCCTGTCTTGCGGTCAACAGCCACGTGTTAAACCGGCTTGCGATGGCGGGCCTGCGAGTGCCCGGTGACATCGGAGTGGCAGTGCTTGATCTGCCCAAGGGCTTGCGCGGCAAAGTGGCCGGAATGGAACAACAGCATGTCAACACGGGCATGACGGCGGTCGATGTAGTGATCGGGCAACTACTCAGGCGTGAGGCCGGCGTGCCGCCGTTTCAGCAGGGGACGCTGATCGAGAGTTTGTGGGTGCCGGGGCCGACGGTGCGGGACGGGGGAACGGTTTTGCGGAAGGAGCGGCGGCGGGGGGGGGGGGGGGGGAGGGAAGGTCGCCGCTCCGAATTGATTCCGGCTCCACCGGCTTGAGGAATCAGTAGCGGTAGTGCTCGGGTTTGTAGGGGCCGTTCACAGGAACGCCGATGTAGTCGGCCTGAGATTGGGTGAGCGTGGTAAGCTTCACGCCGATCTTTTCCAAATGCAGACGCGCCACCTCCTCGTCGAGGTATTTGGGAAGGCGATACACGCCGACTTGGTAAGTGTCCTTGTTTTTCCAGAGGTCGAGTTGGGCGAGCACCTGATTCGTAAAACTGTTGGACATCACAAACGACGGGTGGCCGGTGGCGCAGCCGAGGTTCACCAAACGACCTTCGGCAAGCAGGTAAATGTTGCGTCCGTTGGGGAGCACAAACTGGTCGTATTGCGGTTTGATGTTGATGCGCTTGAGACCGGGCAAGGCAAGGAGGCGGTCAACTTGGATCTCGTTGTCAAAGTGGCCGATGTTGCAGACAATCGCCTGATCTTTCATCGCGGTGAGGTGTTCGAGCGTGATGACGTCGCGGTTGCCCGTGGTGGTCACGTAGATGTCGGCGGTGCCAAGCGTGCTTTCGACGGTGTTGACCTCAAAGCCTTCCATCGCGGCCTGAAGGGCATTGATGGGATCGACTTCGGTGACAATGACGCGCGCGCCAAAGCCGCGCAGCGAATGCGAGCAGCCTTTTCCAACGTCGCCGTAGCCGCACACGACGGCGACCTTGCCGGCGATCATCACGTCGGTCGCGCGCTTGAGTCCGTCGGCCAGCGATTCGCGGCAACCGTAGAGGTTGTCAAATTTCGACTTGGTGACGGAGTCGTTCACGTTGATCGCGGGGACGAGAAGTTTTCCTTGCTCGTGAAGTTGGTAGAGGCGGTGCACGCCCGTGGTGGTTTCCTCGGAGACGCCGCGCCAGTCTTTCGCCATGCGGGCAAACACGCCTGTATCTGAGGCATGGATACGCTTGAGGAGGTTTTTGATGACTTGCTCTTCGTGCGAGGCGGAGGGGCTGTTGACCCAATCGGAGCCTTGTTCGAGTTCCACGCCTTTGTGGAGGAGCAGGGTAACGTCACCGCCGTCATCGACGACGAGTTGCGGGCCCTTGCCGCCGGGGAAACTGAGGGCGCGCCAGGTGAGGTCCCAGTATTCTTCGAGCGTCTCGCCTTTCCACGCGAAGACAGGAACGCCAGTGGCGGCAATGGCGGCGGCGGCGTGGTCTTGCGTCGAAAAAATGTTGCACGATGCCCAGCGCACGTCGGCACCGAGCGCGGTGAGCGTCTCGATGAGGATCGCGGTCTGGATCGTCATGTGGAGCGACCCGGTGACGCGAACGCCGGCAAGCGGCTTGGCGGGGCCGAACTTTTTGCGCACGGACATGAGGCCGGGCATTTCGTGTTCGGAAACGGAAATTTCTTTGCGGCCCCATTCTGCAAGGGCGATGTCGCGGATGGCGTAGTCAGACATTGGATACGGATTTGATTTTGGAAAAATAAAACTGGAACTGAAAAATTAAGTTAACCACAGAGACACAGAGGCACAGAGAACAAACACAAAGTCCTCTTCGGATTGATCTCTGTGCCTCCGTGTCTCTGTGGTTAATTCCGGTTCTTTAAGATTTGGCGGCGGCGATCAGTTCGGCGGTGCGGTTGGTTTGCTCCCAAGGGAGATCGTCTTTGCCGAAGTGACCGTAGTTGGTTGTCGAGCGGTAGATCGGACGCAGCAGGTCGAGCTGGCGGATGATCGCAGCGGGTTTGAAATCGAAGACTTTTTTGACGGCGGCAACGATGCGCGCCTCGGGCACTTTGGCCGTGCCCATGGCATCGACCCACACGCTTACAGGATCGGGATAACCAATGGCGTAGGCGACCTGGAGTTCGCAGATGTCGGCGAGACCGGCGGCCACGATGTTTTTGGCGACCCAGCGGCACATGTAGGCGGCGGAACGATCAACCTTGGACGGGTCTTTGCCTGAAAAAGCACCGCCACCGTGACGGCCCCAACCGCCGTATGTATCCACAATGATCTTACGCCCGGTGAGGCCGGAGTCGCCCTGCGGCCCGCCGATGACAAAGCGCCCGGTCGGGTTGATGAGGAACTTGGTCGCGGGTGCGATCATGTCCGCGGGGATGACTTTGCGGATGACGTTTTCGATCAAAAATTCGCGGATCGCGCCGTGCGCCACGCCGTCCTGGTGTTGCGTGGAAATAACGACGTTTTCGACGGCCACAGGCTTGTCGTTCACGTAGCGGATGGAGACTTGCGACTTGGCATCGGGACGGAGCCAGCTCACGACGCCGCTCTTGCGGAGCTTGGTGAGTTCGCGCCCCAGACGGTGCGCATACATGATGGCGGTGGGCATCATCTCGGGCGTCTCGTTGCAGGCGTAACCAAACATCAGGCCCTGGTCGCCGGCCCCTTGCTCGGCGGTGTCCTTGCCCTCGGCGGCGCGCGCATCAACGCCTTGCGCGATGTCGGGCGACTGGCGGGTGAGGTAGTTGTTTATGAATACAGAGTCGGCGTGAAACACATCATCGTTGTTGACGTAGCCGATGTCACGGATGGCTTCGCGCACGACGGCCTCGTAGTTGGGCTTGGCGGACGTGGTGATTTCGCCGGCGAGGATAACCATGTTGGATTTGACCATGGTTTCGCAGGCCACGCGACTGTGCGGGTCGGCGGCGAGGCAGGCGTCAAGCACGCTGTCGGAAATGAGGTCGGCGACTTTGTCGGGATGGCCTTCGCCAACGGACTCGGAGGAGAAAACGAATTCTTGGGACATGATTGAATGCGATGTTGCGGGTGAACGGATGAGTGCGAGCACAGGAGGCAAAACGGATTCACCGACATGGGCAAGCAGAGAACATCAACGCATCAGGATTTCATGATGCATCACTGATTCTATGCGAATGCTTGTGACGGAGAGGCGTTCTGGAGATCGCCCGCTCCTTTCCCGGCTCTGCATAATCTCAGTAATTTTGAGAGATTTTGTGAATTTTATCTTATTTATGGAATGATAGATGTGAATTTTTTGGAAGAAAATGAGAGATTTTATGTTGACGGAGGCCGGGCGTGCACTATCTCTAGCAACATCAGTTTTTCACTTTCTCCCGCATAGCGGGAGTTTTGGGGTAACTAAGAAAGCAAATGGCCGGTCGCTTAGGGGTAGGCGACCGGCCAACTTTTTGTACCGATTTCGACATTGGCAAGAAATGCCAATCTTTTGACTGGAAACGAGTTACGGACATCCTGCGATGTTCAGGATGTCTCTTTGGGACTCACAGGCGCGAGGTCGTCAAATCCACGTTGTTGCGGCGCACGGTGACGAGTTCCACGCGCACGGCGCGTTTAATCGTCTCGTCGTATTCGACGAGGGCGCCGGAAATTCGCACATCGCCCTCGGCGATTTCGAAGCGACGCGGCATGCCATCGATAAATTTGCCTAGCACCGGCTCCACTGTGCGGCCGAGGATCGAGGCGTAGGGCCCCGTCATGCCCACGTCGCACATAAAAGCCGTGCCGCCGGGCAGCACGGTGGCGTCGGCCGTGGGGACGTGCGTGTGCGTGCCGAGCACGGCGATGGCGCGGCCATCAAGGTGCCAGCCCATCGCCTGCTTTTCGCTTGTGGCCTCGGCGTGAATCTCGACGAAAACACCGTCCACCTGGCCATCGAGCCGCGCGAGCATCGCATTGGCGGCAAGGAAGGGGCAGTCGGCCTGCTGTTTGAGAAAGTGGCGGCCAAGCAGCGTGATGATGCCGAGGCGGAATCCATTGACGTTGACGATCAGGTGGTCGCGCCCGGGGCATGTGGCCGGGAGATTGGCGGGACGCGATACGCGCTCGAACTGGCCGATGTCGCTGTCCCAACCGCGCTGGTCCCACACATGGTCGCCGAGCGTGATTGCGTCTATACCCATGGCGAGGAGGCTGCGGGCGATGCTTTCATTGATACCGGAGCCAGCGGCGGCGTTTTCGCCGTTGGCGATGATGACATCGGCTCCCAATTCACGACGCAGGCGGCCAAGCCGCTCTGCCAAAATTTCCCGACCGGGACGCCCTACGATATCTCCAATGAACAAGATTTTAACCACGCCACGAAGCGAATACGCCGTGCCCGGGGAAACCAACCCCTAATTTTCCAAGGCGGCCCCGCCGGCCTCCGGTGCCTTGTCGTTGCAAGAAGAGCCATCATCGCAGGTGGCGTTGGGGTCGCGGATGGTTTTTTGCAACGTGTCCCAAGAGCTGCGGACTTTGGCTTTGGCGGTGTTCCAAGTCGAGGCGGTGGCGTTGCCGAGGTCTTTGCTGGCGGCGCGAAAATCGACAAGCGCTTTGTCGAGCCGGGCCTTGGCCTCGGGCGTGAGTTCCTTGGCATCGGCCTTCCATTCGGCGATTTTCGCGCCCACTTTGTCGGCAAGTTTGCCGAGCCGGGCGGCAACATCGGCGCGGGCATCAAACGTCGCGTCGTCCAGCCAGGCGATGCCGCCGCGGGCGGCGTCCCGGACGCTGCGGTAGAGTGCCTTGGACTTTTCCTTGGTCGCATCCCAGACCTCCTGCGCGGTCTCCTTGGTCGCATCGAGAGCCTGCCCGGCTTTGTCGGAGAGCGTTGGCGCCGGCGAAGCAGATTGCCCGGCGGGGGGGGCGTGGAAGGCGCGTCGGGGGCGTCTTGAGCGGCCCGCGAAACGATCGAACCGAACGTTGTCATGAAAACGGCGATACCGATGCGAACGATGGAGGCGGTGCGGGTGATGTTCATGGGATCAAAAAAAATGAGAAAGGGAAACAAACGCGCGACACATTACGCCCGGTTTCGCTCGCATGCCAGTCCAGGCAATTATTTATCGCCCCTCCCCCCCCCCCCCGCTCTCTCTTTTTCTCTCTCCTGCCCCCCACCTGCGCTGCCACAACGATGCTTGCGAGACCGTGGCGTTATGTTTTGGGTCAACGCTTTCTCTCATGAAAACACCCCTCATCTGTGTATCTGCATTGATCCTCAGTTGCGCCGCGCACGCCGACGTCGTGCTCGCGCCCCTATTCCGCGATGGAGCCGTGCTCCAGCGCGAAAAGCCCGTCCCCGTCTGGGGCACCGCCGACGCCGGTGAAAAAGTCACCGTGACCTTTGCCGGCCAGTCCGTCACGACCACCGCCGCCGCCGATGGCAAGTGGCGCGTGGACCTGCCCGCCCTCACCGCCTCCGCTGAGGCGCGCACACTCGCCGTGCAGGGCAAAAACAAACTCGCTGTCAACGACGTGATCGTTGGCGAAGTATGGCTCGCCTCCGGTCAGTCCAACATGGAGTGGCGCGTCAGCAACACCGACGCAGGCAAGTTCGAGATGGCCTTCGCCAACAACCCGCTCATCCGCCACTACGGAACCAAGAAAAAAGTTTCCAGCACCCCGCTTGCCACCGCCGAAGGCAAATGGGAACGCACCACACCCGAAACCGTGGGCAGCTTTACCGCCGTCGGTTATTATTTTGCCGCCGACCTCTACCGCGCCCTCGGCGTACCCGTTGGCATCATCAACAGCTCTTGGGGCGGCACCCGCATCGAGGCTTGGATGGACGCCGCCTCCGCCGACAAAACCAAAGGCCCCGCCTTCGCCGAAATCCACACCCGCTGGGACAAAACCCTCGCCGACTACCCTGCCGCCAAAACCCGTTACGAACAAAGCGTCAAAAAATGGGAAGCTGCCCGTGACGCCGCCAAAGCTGCTGGCAAACCCTTCGCCGACCGCCGCCCCAGCGCCCCAGCGGGCAGTTCCGGTCACCCCGCCGAACCCAGCGGCCTCTACAACGGCATGATTGCTCCGCACGTCCCCTACGCCCTGCGCGGCTTCATCTGGTATCAAGGATGCAGCAACACCGGCCGCCACTACGAATACCGCGACTTCCAAACCGCCATGATCACCGGCTGGCGCCAGCAATTCGCCCAAGGCGACGTGCCCTTCTACTGGGCTCAACTCGCCAACTATAAAGGCCAAGGCCCCGACAAACTCGAATACGCCTTCCTTCGCGGCGCGCAGACCGAATGCCTTGCCCTCCCCAAGACCGGCCAGGCCGTCATCATCGACATCGGCAACGTCACCGACATTCACCCGCGCAACAAAAGCGACGTCGGACGCCGCCTCGCCCTCGTTGCCCTCAAGAATGACTACGGCAAAACCAGCCTCGTTGACAGCGGCCCCATCTTCGCCGCCGCCGTGCGCGAAGGCTCCGCGATGCGTGTGAGCTTCAAGCCCGCCGACATCGAAAGCCCGCTCACCAGCCCGCGTGGCATGACGCCTCCCGGCTTCGAACTCGCCGGAGCCGACAAGGTTTTTTATCCCGCCGAAGCCAAGATCGACGGCCAGACCGTGGTTGTGACCTCTGACAAAGTTCCCGAGCCTATCGCAGTCCGTTACGCCTGGCGCAACGCGCCCGACGCCGGTCTCTTCAACCGCGACGGCCTCCCCGCCTGCCCCTTCCGCAGCGACGACTGGTAACCCGTAACGGTAGGGAGGCCTCTCCGAGGCCTCCACCTCCCGCCACCACGCTCCAACTCCCTACGAATTTCGTATCCACGACGGAGGCCTCGGAGAGGCCTCCCTACCAGTTAGGCTATGACTTCAGATCCCTGAAAAGCTCTAGCTCTGGCCCCCCCCCCCCCTCCCCTGCATTGATTTGCCCTGCTGCCGCCACGCCGTCGGTGTGACGCCATGTTGTTCGCGGAAACGTTTCACAAAATACGCGCTCGAATTGAAACCGCAGGCCGCGCCCACCTCCTTCACCGAAAACCGCCCCTGCCTCAGCAAATTTTCCGCGAGCCGAAACCGCTCCGCATTCACGAACTCCGAAAAACCACAGCGCGCGTGTAACCGGAACAACCGCGTCAGGTGATCTTCGCTAATCCCAAACCGCGCCGCCATCCGTTCGCGTGACAAATCGCCATGCAGATGCTCGGTCACATGCGCGCAAATCTCCCCCACTGTCCGCCTCCCCGCCACCGCCTCTCCAGCCGCCGCCCCGACCCCGGTGCCTGCGTCACCGCCAGATGCCGATGCATCCATATTTGTATCTATTTCTTCATGACGAAGCTCCTCAAGGCACCATGCCATTAACGCATGCGCCGATGCCCATAACAACTCCCGCCCACCCGCGTCCGCCTTCCCCGTTCCCACAGCAGCAGCCGCCTGCTCCCGCCGCGCACGCTCCATCAACGCCAGCGCCTCTCGCAACCCCGTTCCAGCCGGCGCATGCGTGTGATAATGCAGCGACACCGCCGCCCCCGGCGTGTCGCGACCACGCCCCGCAACCGCTTCACCTCCCACCGTCTCGCGCTTGTGATGATACCAGACGAAACGGGTGAAATCCTCAAAGAACACCACCGAAAACATCGTCCGCGGCCTGTCATTGCGAACCAGATACCAGTAACCCGGCTCCACCCAGCAAAACTGCCCCGGCCGCAAAACGACGTCCTGGCTGCGCTCCGCCGACATTGAGAACATCGTCCGCTGCTCGCCATCGAGCGTGACAAGAAACCGCGCCACCGGCACACAAGAAAAACCCACCCCCTGCACCCCGCTCGCCCCACCTGTGCCCGTGACTTTGGGCGGACGCCACGGATTATTTTCAAAAACCACCACCGACTCCGGCGCCCCCGTGCCGAGGATGGTTTCGAGCAACCGCGTGAACACCGTTTTCGCATCACCCCCCGCCATCGCCGCTCCCAACGCGCGCAGCCCAAATTTGCGAAACGCTGACCGCGGCATCGTGAAACTCCGAAACGTTTTGTGCTGCATGTCCATCATCCTTCCCCCGTCTCTCCATCCGATGCAATGCCGGAAAAATTATACGATTGTCGGCAAATTTACACGCTCGGCAGTCGCCCTCTTCCGACCACATAGGAAAAGCTGACCGCAATCCCGGCCATGTTCTACTTCGTGTCGGGAAAATCATATACCCAAGCAATCACCCACCATGAAAACAACAACCACCAACGCCTCCACTGCCACCCACGCCACCCGGCTCATCGCAATGGCATCAGCCCTCGTCCTGACTCTCGCCGCAACCGCCGCCCACGCCCAGACGCTCATCTCACACACCGGCGCGGCTAATCCCACGACCGAAGGATGGGCAGCCACCGGCACCGCCACACTTGGCTCCACCGTCGCCAATGACAACGGCACCGCCGCCTGGCAGGTCAACGACAACTCAACCACTGCCAGCCTGCTCTACGTCAAAGTGCTCTCCGAAACGGAGGCCAACAAAGCCACTGCCGAAGGTTGGACACTCTCCGTCACACTCCGCGTGACCGACACCAACAACGCACCCGATCTCACCCGCTACGTGGACTACGTTGACATCAACAAAAAGGTTCGTTGGGGACTCGATTTCGGTTCGACCAGTACCGGCCAGCTCACTGTTTCCCTTCGCGGCAGCGCCCTTACCCATACCTTTGCGGATTCCGACTACCATTCCTTTTCGCTCGTTTACAACTCGGTCGCCGGCACCGCATCGCTCTTCATTGACAACGCCACCACCGCCACCCTGACCGGCTACACCGGCGCAGCCGACAACAGCATCGCCGTTCGCCATCTCCGCTGGGGATCAGCTTCCAGCGCAAACACCGGCTCCGCCAACTACGCCAATATTTCCTTTGTCGTGGGCGCACCGATTCCCGAACCTGCAACCATTGCCAGCATCGCCGGCCTGCTTGCACTCACCTTCGTAATTGCATTTAGGATACGCACACGTCTCAACCATGCCGGCCACTGCGAATAACGGATTGCGACGACCGCCCCCCCCCCCCCCCTCCTCCATCCTCCTCCTCCGCCATGTTGCGACTCCTTTCATTCTTTGTCCTCGCAGGATTGTTGACATCCGCCTCCCGTCCCACCGCCACCGCTGCCGCCGCCGCGCAACACATCGAAGCGGCGGCGTTCGGCGCGATCCCCGACGACGGACGCGACGACCGGCAGGCACTTCTTGCCGCGTTTGCCGAATGCGCCCGCCGGCCCGCCTCAACCCTCATTCTCCAAAAAGGCGTTTACGACATTGCCGCCCGCGACGGCGCACCCCCATCGGAGATCATCTTCTTCCTCGAAAACATCCCCAACCTCACCATCGAAGGCAACGGAGCCGAACTGCGCGTCCGCACCTGGCACTCCCTCTTTCGCATTCACGACAGCCCCGGACTCCAGATCAAAAACCTGCTCGTTGACTGGCACCCTGTTCCGCACGCCGGCGGCGAAGTCGTGGAAAGCAACCCCGCCACCCGCAGCTTTGTTCTCCGCCTCGCGCCCGCTTACCGCCCCGCGTTCGCCACACCCGTTGACCTCATTGTCGGTTACGACCCGCAGCGCAAAATCGCCAATCCGGTGCCCACCAACGCCAACTATCTCTTCACTCAAGACAAAGCGCCGAAAGCCGAGCCGCTTTCCGACGAACTCCTCCGCGTTCACCTCAGCCCCACGCCGCGCACCATCAGCAAACTCGCCGCTGCGCAAGGCGACGTCCCGCTCAAAGGAACCTCGGTCGCGCTGCGTTTTCGCGCACGCGGAGCCACCGCGTTTCTCCTGCAAAACTGCGACAACCTTGTTGTCGAGGACGTCAGCATTTACTCCGCCCCCGGCATGGGCGTGAACGTATCGCGCTGCACCAACGTCCGTCTCAGCCGCGTCCGCATCGAACCCCGCCCCGGTGCCGACCGCTGGATGTCCACCTGCGTTGACGCCACGCATTTCAACATATGCCGAGGCACCATCCTCGTCGAAGACTGCCACTGGGAAGGCCAGGAAGACGACGGCTCCAACGTCCACAACATGTATATGCGCGTTTACAAAAAACCCGCCCCACGCACCGTCCAACTCGCCGGCGGACGCGGTTACGACGCCTTTCAGCCCGACCCCGAACCACGCCCCGGTGACCTCCTCGAATTTGGCTCCGACGCCAACCCCTACCTCCCCGCCTTCACCGCCCGCATCGTCAACGTTTCCCACATCGACACACGCCCCGACGGCAAGGCCCGCCTCTACACCGTCACCACCGACCGCGACCTCCCCGCCGACCTCGCGCCCGACACCCTCGTCGGCAACGCCACCGCCATTCCCGACACCTTCATCATGCGCCGCACCACCGTGCGCAACAACCGCGGCATGGGCATCCGCGTAAAAACCCGCAACGCCATCATTGAAGACAACCTCTTCGAAGACACGAGTGGCGCCGCCATCTGGCTCTCCTGCGAAGGCGAAAAAAGCAGCAACACCGCCGAAGGCGTTTCCTGCCGCGACATCACCCTTCGCCGCAACCGCATCATCCGCGCCGGCGCCCAGTTTGGAGCCACTGGTGGTGCCATCATGGCCCTCACCGGACGCCAGAAAAGCCACCCCTTCGTTCACGCCAACCTCATCATTGAGGACAACATCATCGAAGACTCCTATGGTCACGCCATCCGCCTCACCTCCGTTGACGGTGCCCGCATCACCGGCAACAAACTCCTCCGCTCCTGCCTCGCCCCCATCTATTCCGACGCCACCTCGCGCAACATTGTGATCAAAAACAACCACGTATCCGAATCCCAATGACACCGACGCCCCTCCCCCCTCCCCCCCCCCCGCCCCGCTCCCATCGCGACACCGCCGCCTTCACGCTCGTCGAACTCCTCACCGTCATTGCCATCATAGGCGTCCTTGCCGGCATCCTGATTCCCGTTGTTGGACGCGTGCGCACCGCCGCCCGACAGACCACCTGCATCAGCAACCTCCGCCAAATTCACATAGCGATCATCAACTACACCAACGACCACAAAGGCTGGTTCCCCGACGTTAACGTGAACAACGGCAGCAGCTGGGTGCCATGGTGGCTCGCGGTCGGCCCCTACCTTGGCAACCCCAGCACAACCAGCCAAAAACCCATTCACAAAGTCCTCCAATGCCCCGAAGTCGCCCGCATCGGCGGTGAAATGATGACCCGTGACGACCGCATGGAACTCGCCAACTACGGCGCCAACGACAAACTTGGCCGCGTCAGCAACGGCAGCGGTGTGATGACCAAAAACAACAATGTGCTGATCACCGCCGTCCGTAATCCCACCCGCACCATTCTGGCCGGTGACAATGGCATGGCCGCCAGTTCCCCGCAGGCAGACCTCAACGTCACTAAAATAGTTCTTCAATCCGACCGCCGTCACCCCTCCAACGGTTCCGCCCTCCTCTGGATCGACGGCCACGTCACCATCTGGAAAGACGCCACGCGTCTTGCCGACGACCCCTTCAAACCAAACGCAGCCCAGGACGTATGGACACCCTGAATACACTCCCCCTCCAATTCCCACTTATGACATCAACACTCCTCCCCCCCCCCCCCCCCTCCTCGCCAAACCTCTCGCACAACGCGGACAAACTCACCGCCGACACGACGCCCATCCCCTTTCCCCTGCGCACGGTGGATCTCTCCACCGACACCACCCGCCACACAATCATCGCGCAAGGCACGCCCGACATTTACCAAGGCCACCCCACCACCCTCCTCCTCCCGGACGGACGCACCATGTATTGCGTCTGGACATACAACCACGGCGGCGCTTGCGGCCCTCTCAAACGCAGCGACGACGGCGGCCTCACCTGGAGCGATCTGCTCCCCGTTCCCGGCAACTGGAGCACCGTGGAAAACTGCCCGACCATCTTCCGCCTGCCCGATCCAGACGGACGCACGTATCGACTTTTTATCTACGCCGGACAAGGCCCCGACGGCTGCATGGCCGCCGCCCATTCCAACGACGACGGACGCACCTGGTCGCCCATGCGCAGCAACGGCCTCGTCTGCGTCATGCCCTTCACCAGCATCATTCCCATTGACGGCGGACGCCGCCTCCTCGGCCTCGCCACCACCCGCCGTCCCAACGACCCCGACGGCAAACAATGGAGCCTTCAACTCACGCAAAGCATCTCCACGGACGGCGGTTTCACATGGTCGCCATGGAGCGTTCCCGTTGACGACGATCCCGCCCTCCGCTTCGGCGAACCGTTTCTCCTCCCCTCCCCCCCCCCCCTTCCTCCTCCAACGACAATAATCACGACAAACGCTGGCTCTGTCTCGTCCGCGAAAATCTCCGTCGCCGCTCATGGTTCACCACCACCGATGACGAAGGCCGCACTTGGACGCCCTTGCGTCACCTTCCCATCGGCCTCGCAGGCGACCGTCACGTCGCCCGCTACGCGCCCGACGGACGCCTCGTTGTTGTCTTCCGTGACCGCGCCACCAGCAGCGGCACCAGCGGGCATTTCGTCGCATGGGTTGGCCGTTACGAAGATCTTTTCGCCTCCGCCAACCACAGCAACGACCACGGCAAAAGTTACCGTATAAAACTCCTCCACAACCACGCCGGTTTCGACTGCGGGTATCCGGGACTCGAATACATACCCGATTCGACAGGCGGCGGCGGCGCCTTTGTCGCCATCACTTACATCAAATACCGGTCCGGCCCGGAAAAGCACTCCGTCGTCGCGACCCGTTTCACTCTCGCCGAAACCGACAGCCTCGTGGCGCAGGCGTCCCGCCCGCTCTGATCTTTGGGAATGCATGCGGGACGCCCGCGCCCCTCCCCCCCCCCCCCCCCTCTGTCTCTGTCATGGCAACTATCACCGAGCCCGCCCGGGCCATCCCCATCCTCACCGACACCGACGTCGTTGTATGCGGAGGCGGACCCTCCGGCATCATAGCCGCCACTGCCGCCGCCCGCACCGGCGCGCGCGTAGTGCTTTTGGAAAGACATGGATTTCTCGGAGGCATGGCCACCGCCGGCATGGTCGGCCCGTTGAGCAAATTCAACTTCGACGGACGCCGCATCGTTGACGGCATCCCCGGCGAATTCATTCGCGCCCTCCACGCCGCCGGCGGAGCCATCATCGACCTCCCCTCGGGCAACATCCCCTACGACGCCGAACTCTACAAACTCACCGCTCAGCGACTCGTCCTCAATGCTGGCGTCGATGTCATCCTCCACGCCCACGTCGCCTCCGTCATCGAACCGCCCGACACTCCCGGCCGCGTCACCCACGTCTTCATCGAAACGAAGGAAGGACGCTGCGCCATCGCTGCCCGCATGGTCATCGACTGCACCGGCACCGGCGACCTCGTTGCCCGCACCACGCTCCCCATCGAGATGCGCAACAACCGCGCCAACGGCGAACTCCAGCCCATGACACTCTATTTCCGTCTTGGCGGAGTGGATACGGAAAAACTCACACTCCTCATGGCGCGCGACCGGACCAAATACGCCAGCCCCGAACTCCGCGCCATCCTCCAGACCGAAGTCGCCGCCGGACGTCTCCGCAATTTCGGCGGCCCCTGGGCCGTGCACGGCAGCACGATCCGTCCCGGCGAAGTCTCCGTCAACGCCACCCGTATCACCGGCAACGCCATCGATGCCCGCGACCTTACCCGTGCCGAACTCACCCTGCGTGAAGAAATCCACGCCATTGCCGCCGCCTTTCGCCGCCAACATCCCGCGTTTGCCAACAGCCACCTCATCGACACCGCTCCGCAAGTGGGTATCCGTGAAACGCGTACCATCACCGGCCTCCACACCATGACGGCCGACGACGTTCTCTCCCCGAGCGATTTTCCCGACACCGTTGCACTCGGCGGACACCCCATTGACATCCATCAATCCACCGACAGCCAGCAGAACGCCCGCTTCATCGAAGCCCCCTATCACATCCCTTATCGCTCACTCGTCCCGGTCGGATCGCAAAACGTGCTTGTTGCCGGTGGCACGATTTCCGCCACCCGCGAAGCCTTCGGCACGATCCGCGTGCAAGCCCAGTGCATGGCCCTCGGTCAGGCCGCAGGCACCGCCGCCGCCCTCTGCATAGCCCGAAATCAGACCGTCACCACTCTCGACGCCACTCACCTCCGAGCCCACCTCCGCAATGACGGCGCGATTGTGGATGCGTGAGAGCAACAACGCGCCGCTCTATCGCGCAATCACCCAAAATTCGTTCTGCGACACTTTTTGCGCGGCTTCGACGGGCACCCAGCGCTCGGCAAAATCGGGGCCCCACGAATCGGTGAAAGCGAGTTCGTTGGTCGCGCGATTGTAGCCGATAATCAGGCAGGCATGCGCTCCGCTGCGACCGCCGCCGAAATCCTTGCCGGCGGTGGCGGATGTTTTTTTCCACGCAACCCAGTCCGTGACGTCGGCACGTTCGCGGGTGCGGGCGTTGGAGAGTTGGTTGAATCCATCCGTTGAATACAAGCCCCACACGACCGGACGTCCCTCGTCGATGTAACGCGAAAGAGCCGAGGGAGTGAGCTTGTTGATCTGCACGTTTTCCAAACGACGTCCCTGACGTCGCACGTAACGGTCGATGCCCGCCGCCATGGATTGAAACGTAGTGCCGCCACCAAAACTGGTGCCCCCCGTCATGGCGAGCTCATACATGTCGGCCGGGATGCCGACGTAGCGCAAATAACGTTCGAACGTCGCCGGCACACAGTAGCCCTTGGGCCCTTGGGAAATCATCGGCACGCCGCCGATGATGACATCGCCGTTGGGTCGGCGCGTGACGCGCGACTCCAGCAGGCGGCGTAGTTGTTCGCTGGATACTTTGGCGGCGACGACGCGTTCCGACGGCACGATTTTGAGCGACACCATCTGTTCCTCGTCGTGGTTGAGCACGAGGGCATGCGGACCGTATTCCCAACGCAGGCCGCGGCGTCCGGAGTCGAGCGAGCCGGAGGGCGCGGATTCACGCCGGGGCTCGCCGAGGCGGGCGGTGAGGGTGGCGGCGATTTTGTCGAAGTCGGCCTTGAGCGCCTGGTCAAACGCACGGAGATCGGCCTTGGTGACGATGAGCAGGCGCGAATCTTTTCCCGCGAAAGCAGGGTAATCACCACGATTGGCAAACATCACGGTCAACGCGGTGATGCGACCTTCGCCCGCCTGCAACGCAAGCGTGTAGGCGTCGGCCCCGAGCACGGAGACGGGACGGCGGGGATAGGCGCGGTAGCTTTCGAAGTGTTCTGTTTTCGCCTCCTCGGGCAGACGAAGGCGGCGCGCCACAGTGGCGGGCTCGTCGTCCCATAGCTCGGAATCGGCCAGCAGCTTGAGGCCGAGCAGAGCGTTAAATTCGTCAAACGAAAACGGCGGCAATCCTGCGGCAGCAGTGGGCGCGGGCGAAGGCGATTGCGCGGCGAGTTGTGCTGCAACGTAGGCGCGGTCATCGTCGGCAAGCGTGGCAAGCGGCACCTCGAAACTGCGCCCGTCGTCGCGGCGAATGGTGACGGCCGTCTCGTTGGCTGAAACAAACTCTGCTTCAATCGTCCTGCCTTGCCGGTCTGTCCAAATCCGGGCCTGCGCGGGTGCAGGTGACAAAAGGGCTCCGGCGAAGCTGGCGACTAGAAACAGGAGGGATGCGCGGGAGATCATGGCAAGGGGCTGGGGGCGGAGTGTGTGGTGGTATAGGTTGTTTGGATCGGCTAATTCGTTGTCTGCCAGAGTCGATATGGAACGTCCATCCCCGACTACCAACCCCTGGCATGTGAATGACACGGAAGAGAAAAAGGGCATCTGTATTGTGAATTTTTATTCTAAAAAACAATCCCACTAATAACCAGTGGTACGTTTACCCGATGATGAATTAATTCTGGTCCCCTTTTTTTTGAAACGCCCATTGTTTGCACAACGTATGAAACCCTCTCTCCAGCCTCTTGTGTTCCATTTACCGCGCGGTGCTGTCGTTGCTTTGTTTGCCGTCCTGATTCTCGCCCTGTCCGGTTGCACGTCGGCGTCCTCCCGTTACAAGAAACAGGCAAATTTGATCGAGCAGCGTTACCCCTACGCGTTGACATTCCCGACGCCCCACGCACCCAAAAATAATTTCAACATCATCCTGCCAAACGGAGAGCGAAGGCACATCGTGTTTAGCGGAGATCAAATTGTCCGGGACGAAATTCGTTAGGTCTGCTTGGGAAAGATCCTCCGACCGAATGAAATGCGAGGAGTTGGCCTCACAATGGCACGCGTAAATAGTTGAGTTGCGCCAATGACAAAAGCCGCTCGGGCTGAAGCGCCGGACCACGATGACGGCCCGGCTACAACCAGAAGGCGTTTTTCCATGCAAGTTCCGCTTGCAAGAAACGGAGGATGAGTGGTTGTTACGCCACTTTCGGCCGTTTTTTGGGTCGAATCGAAGCTCACACTTTCACGAACTACAAAATACCACGCATCCTATGAGTCCGTTCATCATCCCGATCATCTGTATTGTCATTCCCATGCTCTTCGGCCTTTACGCGCAGATGCGCGTGCACGGGGCTTACAACAAAAACGTAAGAATTCCCTCGCGCGGTCGCATCACGGGACGCGAGGCGGCAGACGCCGTCATGCGTTCGGCTGGCATTCACGATGTGCAAATCGTGCAAGTGCCGGGCCAGCTCACAGACCACTATGATCCGATTCACAAACGGCTCGCGCTGTCGGAATTGAATTACAACGGCACGAGTCTTGCCGCGCTCGGTGTCGCTGCGCACGAGGCCGGCCACGCCATCCAGCACAAGGTGGGTTACAGCATGATGACGATTCGCCAAACGCTCGCGCCCGCCACGCAGATCGCAGCAAGTGTATCCAATTTTGTGATTATCGCGGGCATCCTTCTTTTCAGCACGGCGCTGGGAGGAAAATTGCTTCTGCTCGGCGCCATCGCCCTCGCGGTGATCGTGCTGTTCCAGTTGGTGACGCTGCCGGTGGAGTTTGATGCAAGCCGTCGCGCGAAGAAGCAACTGGCCACGCTGGGCATCCTTGACCGCGACGAGATGACGGGAGCCAACGAAACGCTCGACGCCGCCGCGCTGACCTACGTGGCTGCGTTCGTGGCCGCGCTCGGTTCGCTGTTGCACATCGTCCTAATCCTCATGTCGGGCAGCCGACGGGATTGAGCGCGTCCCCCCCCCCCCGGCCTGAATCAATGATCGCCTCTACTTGAAACCAAAAAACAGGAGCTTCCATTCATCGCTTTCCGGTGCGTAACGAACCGCGTCGGCGTGGAAATCCGCAAAGACCACATTCACTTTTGACTGGTGTCGGTCGGGCACTCGCTCGGGTTTGCCATAGTGGTGGTTGGTGCCAATGATCGCATCGGCATAGAGTATGGATTGCGAGAGGAGTTGGGCTTTGCCGGCCGCCGCCCCTCGAAGTGCAAGCGGACAGATTTTGGGGTCCACGACTTTCTCCGGAGTAAATCCGGCGAGACCGTCGCCATTGATGGCATAGGCAAGTTGCCCCCAGTAGAGCAGGTCCGGAGAAGAGATGGCAGCAGGACAAGTGTAAGGATTATTGGACAGGGAACCGACAACTTTAATCTCCTGGCTGTTTACGTTCTCATACGCGACACTGAGGTAGGGGACGATGTCCTTCGGCCAGAAGTTGACTTGTGGATACGTGTTCTTGTTTTCCATCATGAACATGCTGGTGGCGATGCCGAGTTGCCGGAGGTTGGAAATGCAACGGACCTGCGTGGCCTTTCCGCGAATCGTGGACACTGTCGTGAGTGTGAGCGCGGCGAGAACTCCTATGATCGCAATGACGACCAGTAACTCGACCAGCGTGAAGCCTTCGTCTGCCTTCGCGCGCCATGATGAGGTGTCCGTCATGACGGGGCAAATGGCGGGCGGAACCATATTCTGCCGCGAAAGAATTTGCCGGGGCGGGTCGGGCTTCGTTGAGCGGGTGAACGACATTGGAATCAGGGGGGGGGGGGGGGGGAGGGCCGAAATGGTAATGAGCCTGGTTTTTACCGGCGGCGAATCATGATGGCTCCAGCCAGACCAGCAATGGCCAGCAGGAAAGCGTAGGTGGAGGGTTCAGGAATCTGATTGAGCGTGAAGTTTATGCTCAAATTACCATTAGAGGCGTTATAGATGGCGGTCCATTTAGTCTTGTCGTAACCGTCGATGGATAGACCGCTGGCTGCGCCGCTGCCAAAACCGCTGAGGAGCTGGTAGGTCAGGGAATAATCGGACTCGGTCAGGGTGCCGCCAAAATCAATGATGCCGCCAGTGATGGCAAAGGTGGCACTGGTTTTGCCAAGGATTTTATCGGAATTGGCACCGTTTACGGTCACTTTCCATGTGCCGCCGTTCATGGTGAAGTTGCTGGCGGCGCTGTTGTGTCCAAGGGTGATGGTGCCGATGTCGGCATGGTTGAGGTCGAGCGTGCCTTGTTGCAGGGTCAGTTGCATGGAGGTGCCGTTTCCGTAGGCAATGTTGGTGTTGGAGACGGTCGTGGCCAGCGTGCCGCCGTCAATCAGCAGGGTGCCGAGCGAGTAGTTCGAGCCTACGAACACTTGCGAGTTGGCGAGGATGAGGCTGCCGCCGCTCACGGTGACGCCGCCTCGCGCAAGCCAGCGTTCTGTCCCCGTGATCGTTTGGGTGCCTGTGCTGCCAAGCGCCACGTTCAGGGCAAGGGGGCGGGTGTCACTGTCGGAGATTTTAAAGGAGTTGTTGATGGCGAATGAATAGTTGCCACTGCCTGCGAGAGTCAGGGTGCGGTTCTCCGAACCACCTGTCCTGATCAATCCCTCTCCGCTCAGGCCGGCGATGGTCACGAGGCCTGTCTGAATGTCCATTATGGAGTCGGCGTCGTTGGTCATGAGCACTTCGGTTTTGGCGTTCAACGCGGTTGCACCGGTGACGCGCAGGGTGCCTTTCTTAATGTCAACAGTGCCGGCAAACGCGGCATTGTTTCCGGAAATGGCCACGACGTCGGTGGCTGTTGAATAATTGACGATGAGGCTCGTCACATTGGCCCCGATGGGCGAGGTGAGGAAATTGGTGCCGGTGTTCCCATCGATTCGTGTCAGCGTGAGGGTGCCGGTGTTGTTGATCGCGCCTCCGAGGGAGACGTTGCCGTCGAGGGTGAGATTGCCGGCCCCCGTGATGGTTGCTGTCATTTTGGAGAGGGTGGACGCGCCTTTGTTGATGATGCGCAGGCCGCCGCTTGTGATTCCGATGTTGCCGGTGAGAGCATCCGCAGCCCCCGTGCCCAGATGGGTGAAGGTGGCTTCGCTGGCACCGTTGTCGAAGGTCAGTTTGCTGGCGGCAGTGGCGATGGTGTAAATCGACGTGCCGCTGGCGGTGCCAAGGGTGAGAGAACCAAGGGTGATGTTGGCGCCGAGGGCGATGGTCTGGTTGCCAGCAAGCGTCGTGTTGAGGGTGGCACTGGCTCCGGTGGCATCGGGGTGGACGCCGGTGCCGTCTCCCCAGTTGGCGTTGTCGGTCCAGTTGTAGGAACCGGCTGCGGTCTGGTTCCAGTTTTGTGCGGGGAGGGTGCCGGCCAATGTGCTGGCGAACAGGGATGCGGCCAACAGGCGCATCCGGGTGATAGGGGTTGTGGTTTTGCTAATGCTCATGTGGTTGTGTTTTTTTAGTGGTTGGGCCGCGGGTGAAAAGAAGGGGGGGGGGGAGGGGGGGGGTCATGGCAGTAGTTCGGGGTAGTTGAGGCGCCAATCGGTTTCACCGAGTTTTCGGAGGTCAGAAAAAGCGTTTCCGATGTCTTCGGGTCTGGCGGTTCCGGTTGTTTTCAAGGTGGCCGTGTTGAAGGCGGATTTGCCGGAGCAGGCCACGGGGTTCACCGTGACATCCGCTGGCCTTACGGTGAAGTCGCTGACGTAAAAGAAGGAGCCGAGGAGGTTCAGTTTTTGAGGCGGGGCACCGGTGATCTGGATTCCGAGTCCGGATTTCCGGTCATAAAATTGCGTGGCAACGAGGCTGAGTTCTCCGTGGTAATTATCGACCATGAGGTTTCGGTCGGTTTTGACAAAACCGAGGGTGATGCGGCCTTCCGGCATGGTGGGAGAGCCTTTGATAATCAGTGAATCGGGAGGGGCTTGCTCGACGTAAAAATCACTGGCGACCAGGGATTGGTTGTCCTCGATGTAGATGCTGTATCGCGACTGCGTGGCGAGGCGTGTCATGAGGCCGAGAAAGCCGTTTCGTTTCGCGCCCTTGACCCAGAGCGTGCCTTCGTAACCGACTTTCTGGAGGATGGTCGCGTCGCCGGAATCGATGGCGTGGAGGTTGCCTTCGATGTTGTCGAGAATCACGGTGTCGTGGCTGGCGAGATTTTGCAGACGGAGTCCGAGTTGGAAGGGGATTTCCACGTATTTGCCGGTGACGTAAACGGTATGGTAGGTGACGCGTGAGCCGTGGGGCGAGGGGTGCTGGCGGATGTCGGCACCGTTGCCGGCGAAGGCGATGGTATTGTCTTTGGGGGTGGTGTTTCCGGGGGAATGGGGGATGCCTGGTTTGATGTTGCCGCGGCGCACGCTGAGGGCGTCGAGAGTGAGGTCGCCGTCGGGGCGGACAGACAGGGCGTCGGCTTCGGGGTCCCCTGCAAATTGGATGATGCTGAAGAGGCCGGAGCCACCGACTTGATAATCATGGCCGCTGATTTCAAGAGGGCTGGTGGTGCGATAGGTGCCTTTGGGGAGGTAGGCGATGGCGTTTTTTCCGTGAGCACGAGCGGCATCAATGGCGTTTTGCAAGGCGGCGGTGTCGTCTGTGCGTCCGTCACCTTTGGCGCCGAAGTCGGTTTTGGCGTCGAAGTGTTTGCCGGGAAGTTTTATGTCGGCACTAGCGGGCATGAAGGAGGTCGTCTCGGTCAGCACCAGCGGGGAGGTGTCGGCAAGGGTGGCGTGGGTGATGTTGGGGTTGCCGGAGGATTCGTTGGCGAGGAGTTTTTCGACGCCAGTCAGGCGGTTGGCGGCAAGGAGGAGTTTTTGATTGCGGGCGGGGGCGAGCGCCTGCGCCTTGGGCGTGCCGCTTTTGAAATGATTGTCGAAGAGCGTCAGGGGGGCGCCCGAAGAGGTGATTGCGTGGTCGTCCCGCCAGTCGGCGACGAGGCAGTTTTCGACCGTGCCGGGAGAAACGCCGTTGTGGTAGGCGAGGAAGGAACCGGAGCCGATGGAGACTGTGCGGCGGATGCTGGAGGCGTGTTCGGGGTTGGCAAAAATATCGAGTTTGTTGCGTTCGAAGCGGGAGTTGCGGACGTAAAAATTGCCGTTCACGCATTCGATGCCCATGCGCGTGTTGTCACGGAATGTGCAGCCGTCGAAGGTGAAGTTGTAGTCGTTAAAATTGGTGAAGCCGATGCCGGTGCCGCAGTTCTCGAAAATCATGTGAGCAAAGGTGGTTTCGGCGCTGGCCACGGGGGTTCGCTGGTCGAGAAACCCGAAATAAATGCCATACCGGGTGAAATTGCGCAGGGTCACGAATTGGTGATACAGGTGGGTCTCGAAGTGCATTTTGCCGCTGTGCAGGTTGTCGTGAAACATGCCCATGCCGGCGAGGCCTCCGCCGTCGAACACCAGTCCGATCATCCGGTAATGGAGCATGCCACGGATTCGCAGCATGGCACCGCCACCGGGTTCGCCGTCGTATTTGATGATGGAGGTGGGGCCGTGTCCGTAAAAGGCGTTGCCGAGGAGGCGTTTCTCGGAACGGCTTTTTTCCTCACTTTTCTGGATGATTAGTTCCTTGGTGATGCGGTAGGTGCCGGGGGGAAAGTAGAGAACGTCGCCATTGTCCAGATTGGACAGGAGTTGCTGGAGGGCGGCGGTGTCGTCGGTCGTCCCGTCACCCTTGACGCCGAAGTTTTTGACATCGCGCCAGTCGCTGCCTGGGGTCCAGTCCAGTCGCGGGATTTGCGTCTGGGCAACGCCCATGAGGTTCGCGAAGAAACTCGTGGAAAGCAGTAAAAGGAGGGCTGGTTTGTTCATGGCTGATGTTTTAATTCGGGATTCCCCCCCCTTGTCGCCGCCGGCCCGCATTCGAGACAGGAGGAAAAAAAAAGGGAGGGGAGGGGGGAGAAGGAATGAGAGGCAGGGGATGCGGAGGCGGTGTGCGTGAAGTGGTGAGGATTTCGATGGTGAGAAAGAGGGAATAATTTCCGTGAGTCAATTGTTTTTATTGAATCAATTGACTTTTTGTGTCCTGTTTCCAGATATTTATTTTTCGTAACACCCATTTATGTTCTCATCACCCATCATGCCTGACCCGATTGGAAGTGCCTCTTCCGCGTCCCCTTTTTCTGCCGACATTGATGCCGTTGCCCGCAAGGCCATCTGCGACCAGGTGGTCGTGGAGCGTGTCGAATCACCTACGTTTCAGATCTCGGCGCGTGTCCGGCAAATGATCCGCGACGCCCGTTTGCAGCCGGGCATGAAACTTCCCACCAACCGCGCTCTGGCCGGTGAACTCGGGGTCGATCCCTCCGCCGTCCAGCGCGCGCTTGCGCAACTCGTGAAGGAGGGCCTTCTGATTCGCACCCGGCGCGTGGGGACGTTTGTTGCCGAGCCACCGAAAAGCATCAAGCGACTCGCCTATTACCACCGCGCGACCCCCGACGCGGCGCTGCCCGGCTTCGCGCGCGCCATCGTCACGGAAATCACGCGCATCGGCCACGCGCGGGGTTTCGCCGTCGATGTGTTTATCGACACTCGCAAACCCGCGGTATCCGCCATTGAACCCTACGCGGAGTTGCAACGCCACGCACGCGCACGTCTGGTGCAGGGTGTCATCATGAGTTCGGTCTCCCCCGAAACGGTCACTTGGGTGCCCGGCTTGCCCGTCCCCTATGCGTTGATTTCCAAGCCCGGGCTTGCGCACTCCATCAATTGGAGACGGGAGCAGTTCGTGGACACCGCATTGCGCCAGCTTGCCGCGCGTGGTTGCCGGAAGATCGGCGTTATCAGCTCTCTTGTGATGCGCGAGGATCCAGAGGGCGACGATTACCAACTGGGCTTTTATCGCACCGCCCGCACAACGCTCGCCGACCTGGGCTTGCGCCACAATCCGGACTGGCTGGCGGGCGTCCCGCGTGCGAAGGACAATGGCCGCATTGGCGATGATATCGAACACGCCGCGCTGGGTTTTGAGCTTTTCAACCGCGTCTGGAGTCAGCCCGAAAAACCGGACGGCCTCTTCCTCTATCCTGATTTTCTGGCAAGCGGAGCGCTCATCGCCGCCGCGAGGCACGGCTGCCGCATCGGCCAGGACCTGCACCTCGTCGTGCATCGCAATGCCGAGGTGCCCCTCTTCTGGCCCGACCCGGTGGACTGGCTTGTGGTCCGCGCCTCCGATGCCGCCACCGCGCTCGTCAGTCACATCCGCGACCAACTCGCCGGACGCACCACCGCGAATCACACGTTGCATGCCCACATCGAGGCGCACGAGTGAGTTATTCGCCCTCCCCCCCCCCCCTCCTCGCGCCAGGAAACAACTTGATTTTATGAGCCACACAAGCCTCGCATCTGCCGGAAACGCAACGCGTGCAATCTCTGCCATACCCGCAACCCCCGCCGAAATCCGCCGCCGGCAAGTCGCGCGTTTTACCAGCGAGTATTGCGCGAAACACTACACTGCCGACGGACGCTGGCGCTCCTCCCCCGCCCTCCCCGCGCCCGACCCGCGCAAAACCCTCTGGCTTTGCTTCGGACTCTTTGGCGATGACAACAACACCGGCGCCCATGCGCTGGCCAACGCCGCTCTCGGGCAACTGAACCGCACGCACACCGAGGCCCGCACACCCGAAGAAGCCGCGTCGAGCTTCAACATCTTTGTCACCAACCACGCCGTGCAACTGCTCGTCGGCCACGGCGACAAACTCACCGACGCCGTCCGTCGCAAACTCGAAGGCTGGGCGCGCGATGCTCTCGGCGATTATCCCGGCGACCGTCAGGCCGACTACCAGTTTCACGGGGCCAACGACAACATGCCCGCCAAGGCCACGCTTGGCATGATTCTGGGCGGCGAATATTTTGGCGACGACGACGCCGTCGCGCACGGGCTATGGAATCTGCGCCAGCTCCGCGACCTGCTCACCCGCCGCGGCCTTGTCAGCGAATACACGAGTCCGACCTACCTGCCTCTCACGCTCGTCAACCTCGCCGAAATTGCGCAACACGCCCGCCACCCCGAAGCCGTCACGCTCGCCCGCCAATGTTGCGAACGCATCTGGGCCGATATGCTGGGGCATTATCATGCGCCGACACGGACGATGGGGGGGCCGTATTCGCGGGCCTACCAACTCGATTCCACGGCACATTTTTCCACAGCCGCCTGCCTGCTCTGGCTCGCGCTTGGCGAGGAATGGGCGGCCTTCAATCCGATTGCCGAATTGCAACATGATTCCGTCCGTCTCGTGCATCATCACGACGACCGCACCACGCAACTCGGTGTGCTGGGCTGGCTGACTTCGTGCGTGCTCACGCCGCCTGCACATTTGTTGCGCTGGGTTGCGGAACGCCGGTATCCGTTCCGCCTCCGCGCCGATGCCGAACGCAGCACGCACGACGCCGCAGAAGTGCAAACATGCTTTTATGCGGAGGAGGATTTCGCGCTCGGCACATCGTTAGGCGAGCCTTGGGCCGCGCTGCAATCGGAAGCGTTTTTTCTGCAATACCGTCGCCGCGCCGCAGTCACTGACGTTGCCGACATCCGCACGGTTTATGCCCGCTATCTGCTCAACGAACAACGTCCCGGCAATGGCGTGGACGATCATCTGTTAAAACCTCATGCTCTCGTGCACACGATTCACAAAGACCGTGTTGCGCTTGTGCTCGTCCGCCCGCTCGAACGTCTCGCCGGACAATTGGTGTATTCGCTGAAGTTTTCGGTGGTGATCCCGACGCATTTCGGAGCATTGGAACACATCGAGGTCATTTCCGGCGCAGCGAACAGCCCTTGCGGGCACCATGTTCTTGTCAAAGACGGGCCGATTTACATCGCCTTGCGCGGGTTGCACGCCACGCGCTGGGGGGATGATGCCGCACAGGCCAATCCCGCCGGCATCCGCCTCGAACCGACACCAGCCGGAGACTACATGGTTGTATCTTTTTTCAACTACGCCGGTGCCGGGCGCGTCTTCACGCAGGAGGAAATCACGCGCACACAAAACGGGGTTCTTGCCATCATCGGGCTGGCTGCCGAGGAGAGCCTTGAGGATTTCAAGCGTCGTGTATCCGCCGTTCGACTACTCGACTATCATGCTTTTGATCAGCGGACGATTACTTGCGAGATTGATGAGGTAGCAGGGGGAATCAGCCGGCTGGGGGCGGGTTACGGGATGCTGACGAACCGTTTTCGTTATGTTGCCATTGATGGACAACCCATGCCTCGTCCCCGCTGGCAGGCGGACGGATTACCCGAAACCAGTCTGCCGTTTCTCAACGGAGCCGAGGCGGACGCGGGTTGGAATCCGCTGGTGGATTTTCCGCACCGGCACATGCGTGTCGTTTGGGCGCCGGAAAAGCCGTGGCAGATCAATTCGCGTGCCTGATGGGTTTCCCCCACGGCAATGCCCGTGCGGAATGTCCAGCGCTCCCGCATCGACATAAATCGCGTCCTGAGTTACCGTGCCCTCCTTCACCAAAACCATCATGACCGCCAACACCACCCCTCCCCCCCCCTCCCTCACGCCCTCGCGCCTCATCTACGGTTGCATGCGCATCGGGGGCGTCTGGGAACCCACGCCGCTCACCGATGAACAACGCCGCGCAGGCTTTGCGGCAATCGACGCTGCGCTCAAAGCGGGCATCACGTTCTTCGACCACGCCGACATCTACTGTCGCGGTAAATCCGAACTCGTCTTCGGCGAATATCTCCGCGCCCATCCCGGTCTCCGTCAGCGCCTCACCCTTCAGTCCAAATGCGGCATCCGTTTCGCCAACGATCCGGTTCCCGGCGCTGCGCACCGTTTTGATTTCAGCCACGATTACATCCTCCGCTCTGTTGACGGCATTCTCCAGCGGCTCGGCATCGAACAACTCGACATCCTCCTTCTGCATCGTCCCGACTGCCTCGTGGAACCCGAGGAAGTCGCCCGCGCTTTCGACACCCTTCACACCACCGGCAAAGTTCGCGCGTTTGGTGTCAGCAACCACACCGGACTCCAGATCGACCTCCTCCGCCGCTACGTGCACCAGCCGCTCATCGTCAACCAACTCGAATTGAGCCTCGCCCACCATCCGCTGATTTCGGAAGGCTTTTTGGCCAACCAACGCGGCGTCCCTTCGCAACTCGCCACCGGCATGCTCGATTATTGCCGTCTGCACGACATCTCCGTTCAGGCGTGGAGTCCCGTGGGCGGCGGACGCCTTCACAAAACCGACCTTCCCGAAACCAGCCCGTTGCGTGGCCTCGTCGATTTTCTCAAGGCCATGGCTTCGGAGAAAAACACCACGATGGACGCCCTTCTGCTGGCCTGGCTCCTGCGTCATCCGGCGGGCATCCGGCCCGTTGTCGGCACGGTCAAACCCGAGCGCATTGCCGACGCCGCCGAGTCTGAGCGCATCACCCTGACGCGTGAAGAATGGTATGCCATGCTCGCCGCCGCCCGCGGTGACGTGCCTTGACCTCCCCCCCCCCCCCCCTCTCGCAGTACAGTCATGGGCATGGGGCGAATCCAAAGCGTAGGGGCTTCGCTTGCGAAGCCCGCGAATTGGCAAGTGTGCTCTGTCCGGCAGACGCGGGCGTCGCAAGCGACGCCCCTACGTTACGGCCATGTGCGCTAGCTTTTGGGGCTAGCGGCGGGAGTGCTTGATGTTGATCTGCGCGACAGCGAAGCGGACGAGGTTTTCGTAACGGTTTTTCTCGGCAGGATCGAGTTTGTCGGGGTTCTTTAAGGCTTCCTCGGCGCGCTTCATCGCGGCTTCGGCGGCGGCGGGGTCGATCTTGGCAGAGTCAATCGCGTGCTCGGCAAGGACGGATACGGTGTCGCCTTCAACTTGCGCGAAACCGCCGCTGACTATGAGGTGCTCGGTCTGGCCGTTTTTGGTCACGCGTAGTTCTCCGTCGGATACTTGCGTCAGGAGCGGCATGTGGCCGGGGAGGATGCCAATCTCACCCATCACCGTGGGTATGACCACGGTGTCGATCGTGTCGGAATAGACGCGAGCCTCGGGTGTGATGATTTCGAGAGTGAGTGGCATGGCGGGCGGCTGATGATGGTTCAGGTTTTGGCAGGCTTGGTGGCACCGCTGACGGCGAGAACTTCCTCGATGCCGCCCTTCATGTAGAAGTCGCCTTCGGCTACGTGGTCGAGTTCGCCGTCGAGAATGGCCTTGAAGCCGCGAACGGTGTCTTTGACGGAAACGTATTTGCCGGGGCTGCCAGTGAAGACTTCGGCAACGGAAAAGGGTTGCGAGAGGAAGCGTTGGAGTTTGCGGGCGCGATAAACGGTTTGCTTGTCCTCGGGCGAGAGTTCGTCGAGGCCGAGAATGGCGATGATGTCTTGAAGGTCTTTGTAGCGTTGGAGGACGCGTTGGACTTCGCGGGCCACGGTGTAGTGTTCTTCGCCAACGATGGCGGGGTCGAGGGCCTTGGAGGTGGAGGCGAGGGGATCGACGGCGGGATAGATGCCGAGTTCGGCGATGGAGCGTTCGAGAACGATCGTCGAGTCGAGGTGGGCAAAGGTGTTGGCGGGCGCCGGGTCGGTGAGGTCGTCGGCAGGGACGTAAACGGCCTGCACGGAGGTGATGGAGCCTTTTTTCGTGGAGGTGATGCGTTCCTGCAGGATGCCCATTTCGTTGGCGAGTGTGGGTTGGTAGCCGACGGCGGAGGGGGAGCGTCCGAGGAGGGCGGAGACTTCGGAGCCGGCTTGCGAGAAACGGAAGATGTTGTCGATGAAGAGGAGAACGTCCTGGTTTTTCTCGTCGCGGAAGTACTCGGTCATGGCGAGCGCGGAGAGGGCAACGCGCATACGGGCGCCCGGGGGTTCGTTCATCTGGCCGTAAACGAGGGCGACTTTGGATTTGCTGAGGTCGTCCTGGTTGATGACTCCGGCTTCGCTCATTTCGTGGTAAAGGTCGTTGCCTTCGCGGGAGCGTTCACCGACGCCAGCAAACACGGAGTAGCCGCCGTGGGCCTTGGCGATGTTGTTGATGAGTTCGAGAATGACGACGGTTTTGCCGACGCCCGCGCCACCGAAGATGCCGGCCTTGCCGCCCTTGGTGAAGGGGCAGATGAGGTCGAGAACTTTGATGCCGGTTTCGAGGATTTCGGCCTTGGTATCCTGTTCGGCGATACTGGGGGCAGGGCGGTGAATGGGATATTTTTTATCGAATTTGACGGGGCCTTTGTTGTCCACGGGGTCGCCGGTGACGTTGAAGATGCGGCCGAGCACACCGTCGCCGACGGGGACGGAGATGGGGGCTCCTGTATCCATGACGGGCATACCGCGGCGGAGTCCTTCGGAGGAGGACATGGCGATGGCGCGGAGAACGCCGTCGCCGAGGTGTTGCTGCACTTCGAGCGTGAGGCGTTCTTTCTTGGCGTTGACCTCAAATTCGACGGTGAGGGCTTGGTAAATGGGGGGCATCGCGGTTTCCGCGAATTGGACGTCAACGACGGCTCCGATGACTTGGACGATTTTTCCTTGCATAAAAATTAGAAAGTAGAAGTTAGGAATTAGGAAGTGGCGGACAGACTGGGGATTACGTTTTGCTTGGTGGTTTTGGTGATGCTGACAAAGATTGCGATGAGCTGGCGGGTTTCATCAAGGAGGGTGACCAAGAGCGCGGGGTCGATGATGGTCTCGACTTCGATGAGTTCGAGCCAGTAGGCGGTTTCCTCGATCTCCTTCAGACAGTCGCCAGTCTTGGCAAGGAATTCGGCACGGGAACGGGAGCGAAAGGCTTCACGATAATTAGCTCCGACAGAGGTGCCGGAACGCAGGAATTGTTTCCCGATGACGTGGGCGAGTTCGTTTTTGGGCAGGGCGCAATACAGACGGATGATGCGCCTTGCATATTGGAAGGTGCGGTTGCGCAGGTCTGAATTGTTATCTGCTTTGATCACTTTCTAATTCCTAATTTTTAATTCCTAATTTCCGGCGGCGGCTGCTGCGATTTCGAGGATTTCGTTGGTGATGGCCGTCTGGCGGGCCTTGTTGTATTTGAGTGTGAGGTCGTCGAGGAGTTTGCTGGCGTTGTCCTTGGCGGTCTTCATCGCAACCATGCGGGCGCTGTGCTCGGAGGCTTTGGCGGATAGCATGTGCTGGTAGATGATGCGGTTGACGTAGAAGGGAAGCAGGGCGTCGAGCGTGGCTTGCGCGCTGGGTTCGAAGATGATGTCGCGAGGGTCGTCGAGGTTGGTGCTGACCACACTGGCGCGTTCTTTCTCGGTGGCTTTTTCCAAAAACTCGGCGCGGACTTTTTCGACAAAGGTGCGGAGGTTGTCGAGGGGGAGAACAGGGAGCGTGATGGCGGTCTGAATGAGGGTGTTTTTGAAGCGCGAAAAGATGATCTCAATGGTGTCAACGGTGCCTTCGAGGTAGGCTTTGATGAGGAGGTCGGCAGCGACGCGAACTTGGGCGAAGGGGACGGCGTCGGTGACTTGCACATCGGCAATGAGGTTGCGCTGGGTGCGGGCGAGGTATTGCGCGCCTTTGCGTCCGATGGTGACAAATTTCGCGGGGGTTTTATCGCCAATCTCCGCAACGAGTTTGAAGAGGTTGGAGTTGAGGGGGCCGCAGAGGCCTTTATCGGTAGTGATGAGGAGGATACCGCGGGTCTTGACTTCGCGCCGGACGAGGAAGGGGTGCTGGTCTTCCTCGACGTGGGGGGCGAGGGCGGCGAGCATGGTCGTTATGAGTTGCGCGTAGGGTCGGCCAGCGAGGGCAGCCTGTTGCGCTTTGCGCATCTTGGAGGCCGCCACGAGCTCCATCGCCTTCGTGATCTGGCGGGTGTTTTTTACGGATTTGATCCGGCGGCGGATGTCGCGGGTGGATGGCATGGGTCGTGTAGAGGGCGACTTAAGGCGATGGAAATCGATTTAAGCCGATATAGAGCGGATGGAATGGAGTTAGGCTTTGGGTTGTGTGTTTTTCCACTCGTTGAGGGCGGCTTCGATTTTGGTTTCGAGGTCTTTGTCGAGGGCGGCCTTGGTGCGGATTTCGTTGAGGAGGGCGGTCTGGCGCGTGGCGAAAAATTCGCGGATCGAGACGGCAGCGGTGGTCACTTTCTTGATGTCGAGGCCGTCGTAAAAACCTTTCTGGATGGCAAAGAGGGTGACAACTTGCTGCTCGATGGGAATGGGGTTGAAGGCAGGTTGCTTGAAGAGTTCGACGATGCGGCTGCCGCGGTCGAGTTGGGCCTTGGTCTTGGCGTCGAGGTCGGAGCCGAATTGCGCGAAGGCTGCGAGTTCGCGGAATTGGGCGAGTTCGCCTTTGAGTTTTCCGCCGACTTGTTTGGTGGCTTTGATTTGCGCAGCGGAACCGACGCGGGAGACGGAGAGGCCTACGGAAACGGCGGGGCGAATGCCTTGGTTGAAGAGGTCGGTTTCGAGGAAAATTTGTCCGTCGGTGATGGAGATGACGTTGGTGGGGATGTAGGCGGAAACGTCGCCGGCGAGGGTTTCGATGATGGGGAGCGCGGTGAGCGAGCCTTTGCCTTCGAGGCGGGCGGCGCGTTCGAGGAGGCGGGAGTGGAGATAAAAGACGTCGCCGGGATAGGCTTCGCGTCCTGAGGGGCGTTTGAGGATGAGCGAGATTTGGCGGTAGGCGACGGCGTGTTTGGAGAGGTCGTCGTAAACGATGAGGGCGTCCATACCGTTTTCCATGAACCATTCGCCGATGGCGGCTCCGGCGTAGGGGGCGAGGTATTGGTTGGCAGGGTTGTCGGCGGCAGCGGCGGCTACGATGACGGTGTATTCAAGGGCGCCGGCGGCTTCGAGGGCTCCGATGGTGCGGACGATGTTGGAGTTTTTTTGTCCAACGGCGACGTAGATGGAATAGACGGGGCGGAAGTCTTTGGCTCCGGAGGCGAGGCCGATTTTGTTGATTTTGGCCTGGTTGATAATGGTGTCGATGGCGATGGTGGTCTTGCCTGTGCCGCGGTCGCCGATGATGAGTTCGCGCTGGCCGCGTCCGATGGGGATCATGGAGTCGATGGCCATGATGCCAGTGAAGAGGGGTTGGGAGACGGATTTGCGTTCGATGATGCCGGGAGCGATTTTTTCGACGAGGGCGGTCTCGGTGGTGGCAATGGGGCCTTTGCCGTCGAGGGGGTTGCCAATGGTGTCGATGACACGGCCAAGGAGGGCTTTGCCGACGGGGACGGAGAGGAGTTTGCCGGTGGTGCTGACTTCGTCGCCTTCCTTGAGGTGGGAGACGTCACCGAGGATGATGCAGCCGACTTCGTCTTGTTCGAGGTTGAGCGCGATGCCGGTGACGTTGCCGGGGAAGCTCACCATTTCGTTATACATGACGTCGGAGAGGCCGCTGATCTTGGCCACGCCGTCGGCCACGGTGCGGATGACGCCGGTGTTTTTGCGGACAGCTTTTTGGCTGAGTTTGGCGATCTGTTGTTCGATTTGGTCGAGGACCGTGCTCATGTGGAAATTAGAAATTAAAAATTAAAAGGTAGGAGTTGGGAATTAAGGGGCGAGCGAGGCGAGTTGTTGCGCGATGCTGGCTTCGTAGAGGTCATCGCCGACGCGGATGCGGAGGCCGGCAAGGAGGGCGGGGTTGGGTTTGCCGAGGGTCGCAACGGGGCGCTTGTAGCGTCGGCTGAGGGCGGCGCCGATGGCGGCAAAGGTGGCGTCGGCCACGGGGCCGGCGTGCTCGACAATGGCTTGGCTGCGGGCTAGGTCTTCAGCAATGAGGCGGCGGTAGGCTTTGAGGATCGGAATGGGTTGCGCGGAGTGGTGCTTTTCGATGTATTCAAGAACTCCTGACACGCGTTCGCTGTTGAGGCGTCCGTCCACGAGGCTGAGTTGGAAGAGTTGACGCGCGAGGTGCTGAATTTGTTTTTTGCCGATCATGCAGAGGGGGGGGGAGGGCCTAGTCCTTGAGGGAGGCGAGTTCCTGGACGGCGGCGGCGTTGTAGGCGGAGCGGTCGGCGTCGGTGAGTTTTTTGGCAAGCACCTGCTCGGTGGTGGTGACGACGAGGCGGGCGATTTCGGCGCGGGCTTCTTCGAGGAGACGCTTGTGTTCGAGTTCGTTGGCCTGGCGGGCTTTTTCGATGATCTCGGCGGCTTGTCTGCCGGCTTCGGCGCGGGCTTTTTCCTCGAATGCCTTGGCTGCTTTTTGCGCGGCGGCGAATTGCTCGCCGGCCTTGGCGTGGGATTCGGCAATGACGGCGGCGGCGTCTTGTTGAGCTTGGGCGAGTTTTTGCGCGGCGGCCTCGGCGTCCTTGAGACTTTGCTCGATCTTGGCGTTGCGGGCGTCGAGCGTGGCGAGGACGGGCTTGAAGGCAAATTTCCAGAGCAGGACCGCGACGATGGTGAAGCTCAGCGCCTGGGCGAGGAAGAGCGGCGCGTCGATGCCGAAGTCGTTAAAGAGTTTGGTGATGCCTCCGCTGGATTCGGCGGCGGTTTCTGGTCCGTGACTGGCGGCGGCGAGCAGGGTCAGGTTGAAAAACATGTTCGGGATTGGCAATAAAGGTGCGACGGGCGCGCTGGCGAAGGGGGGGGGGGGGGGAGGGGTCGGCTGATGGAGCGACCGACCCCGCCCGATGCTTCGGGTATGGATGTCCGAAGCAGTGGGAATTACTTGCCGAGGAAGAGGGCGTAGAACGCGACGGCTTCGGCGAGCGCCATGCCCAGAATGGACTGGACGAGGATTTTGCCGGAAGCGCCGGGATTGCGGCCAACGGCTTCAACGGCCTTGGTGCCGATGAGGCCCACGCCGATGGCGGCGGCGAGACAGCCGAAGGCGCCTTGGATGCTGCCAGTGATGCCGGTGCTTTGTGCGAGGATGTCGATCATGGTGGTGATGTGTGTTGTGTGGTTTTTGTTTGGTTGGATTTGCCGCCGTGTGCGCTCGTTACGTCACACTCCCGGCGGTAAAGTTGTATCCTGTCGTCAATGCGCGGCTTTGCCCTCCGCGTTGCCGTGGCCGGTGTCGTGTTCGTGGCCTTCGTCGTGGTTGCAGATGAGACCGATGTAAACGGCGATGAGCAGCGTGAAGACGAGCGCCTGGACGATGCCGATTAACAATTCGAGCAGGTAGAAGGGAACGGGCAGACCCCACTTGAACATGCCGAACATGGCGTGCAGGAGATTTTCGCCGCCGAAGATGTTGCCAAAAAGACGAAAGGAGAGCGAAACGGGACGGAAGACGATCGAGATGATTTCGATCAGGCCCACGCCAAAAAAGATGAGAAAGAGGAAGTAGTAGATGAGGGCGGGAATTTCCTTTTTGTCGGCCTTGTTGCCAAACCAGTCGTGCAGGATGAACTTCACACCGGCGTATTTGAGGATAAAATACACCCAGGCGACCATCGCCACGAGCGCCAGGCCAATGGTGCCATTCATGTCGGCATTGCCCGGGCGGATAAGGTCGCCCCAGTGGCCGTCTTCCATGATTTTGAGCGAGCCGACGCCTGGCAGCAGTCCGCTCCAGTTCTGAATCAGGATGAAAACGAAAAGTCCGATGAGCAGAGGAAACGCGGGGCGCGCGACCTTGGGGCCGACGATGGGCGCGAGCATGTTGAACAGGCCCTGCACAAGATTTTCGATGATCGCCTGACCGCGGCCCGGCACGAGTTTGACCCGGCCAACCATGAGGCGCACGATGAGAATCAGGGCCACCGCCACCACCCAGCTTGTCACCATGCTGTTGGTCACGGGAAGCGGGCCGAGATGAAAAAGCGCCTCGGCCTTGGGGAGTATCCCGTGTCCCTCCGCGGCTGAAACAGTTGTTCCCGAAGCGATCAACAAGATGGAGAGGGCCAGTGTTTTAGTAGCGGACATTGAAACGCGATGGAGCGGGATGTGAGTTCGTAAAAGGGGTTGGAAGTAGTCAAATGGATTCCCCTTCGTCAACCTGCGGAATCATTGCTTATGGCTGCTTTAAGTTTTCATTCAACCGAAATGCCCACGTGGCAACGGAAACTTATCGAACTGCGCCAGCCAGTGGCGCCAGTGGTTCCACTGTCGAGGGTTCCGTCATATCCGGCATCGGAGGCGGCTCGACCGGCACAAGGGCGGAAGTCCGAAGAGCGACAAATGAATAAAACCGCTCCGCCCGGCTTTGGAAAACCGTTTCCTCCTCGAACGGCCATGAATGCGGCGGCTCAGGCGCAAAGCTGCCGCCGGGCAACGCCCAGCAGGGGTGATTCATCACAACCTGGCTGGCGTAGCGGAAATAAGGTTCGTGATCCGTGCGGAAACAAAACTCCGTGCCCGCAACGGATCGAGCCGCCAGGGCGCTCATCAGGGCAGGTTGCGCCACCCGGTGTTTCCAGTGACGACGCTTCGGCCAGGGATCGGAAAACAACAACCAGATCCGCGTCAGGCGGACATGAATGCCATCGGCGGCGAGAGCCTCCAGCGCTTCCATGAAGAGAGCGGCCTCGGCCTGAATCCAAGCGATGTTGCGCAGTCCCGCGCGGTCGGATTTACGACCCGCGCGCTCCAGCCGGTCACGCAGCAAATCGATGCCAATGCAAAGCTCATGAGGATGCGCCGCCGCGTAAGCCGCGAGAAAATGTCCATGACCACACCCGATTTCGAGCGTGACGCGTTCGTACGCGGCAGCGCCTCCCCCCCCCCCTGCCAGCAACGGAGCGAGACGTTCGCGCACGCCGGCAATGCGCTGCGCACGGATGGAGTTGACTTGTTCCAACGACATAGCCCGCGCGGTGTGCCGGGTTGCCCGGGCCGCATCAATCCGAAAACACCGCCCCCGCCAGCCTCCCCCCTCCCCTGCCCCACCCGCCGCTGGTCCCAAATTTATGCGCCAGCCACCGGCATTTTGCTGGAACTAATTCCCACGAACTGGTGTATAATACCGCCGTATGCCAAACACCCCAGCTATCCAAGTCGGCCCGAAGCTTCTGCTTCGGGGTGTTCACCTAAACCTCACCGACGCCATGAAGGCGTCCATCGAGGGAATGGTGGAAAGGTTGGTAAGACACGAGCCGCGCATTGATCGCATCCGCATTGATGTCGAGCTCGACCGCGTTCACAGCGGTCCACAAATGTTCAACGCCAAAGGCATCATCGAACTGCGCGGACCCGATATGATCGCGTCCGTCTCCTCGGAGGATGCCTACAAGTCGGTGCATCTCCTCATCGAGAAACTCGACCGCATGATCCGCAAGCGAGACAGCGCCCTCAAGGGCCGCCGTCACGCCGACGAACCGCTGGCCGTGATTGCCGCCGCGCCGGACGAGTAGGCAACAAAACTCCCTCCGCCGCGAGAGGTCAGACGTCCGGTTCATTCGCTCCAATTCGTCTTTTTTAGACGGACTGAGCCGAACCAAACCAAAACCGCCCGCAAACCCTGCGCCTGATTGCGCAGGGTTTTTTTTGTGGTTGTGGATGCGAGCAACGCGGAAAATCGCTCAACAAAAAGCGGTGGACGTCTTTGGTGGACGCAGGCATTGCATTGCGCGGAAAAAGTCTTTCTCGTCGCGCGGTTCATTTGCATGGCATCGGGCCTTTAGCTCAACGGTCAGAGCAGGGGACTCATAATCCCTTGGTTGCGGGTTCGAATCCCGCAGGGCCCACCATCTTGATAGTCAATGAATTAACCAATATTTTCTGGTTCTTCGACATTTTCAGTGGTTCGACATGGAGTGCGGCGATTCATCGCCGCTTTAGACGGGTCGTTTTAACGGCCCGCCCTCCCGCCTTTCGCCCTGCTTCCTCCCGCTTCCGGTGCGTTCTTTGCAAGACGGTAGAGTGGGTGCAAGAGGGGAAGGCGAGGCGACGTGATTAATCACGTCGTCCAAAGCGGCGATGAATCGCCGCACTCCATAGCGCAATCCTGTCTTCCCACTGAAAACGTCGAAGAACCTATTTTCTCTTCGATTTTTGAGGGCATATTTTTTTGACTGTCCCGTTACTGTCCCGTTTTTTGAACACTGTTCCGGTAGCCTTCCTTTATCCGTGGCATGAGAGGAATTCTTGCCTGCTTGGATGAGAATGCGGAGGGATTGGTCGTTTCTTACCTTGAGTCCGAGATCGCAAAGAAAAAATCGAAATGTGCTCCCTCACCACCTCTCTCTGGGACTAAACAGTTTCTTCGGCCGCCGCGCAGTCGCTCTATGTCACGCGAGCGCCTCGGCCAGCGCGTCAACGAGTTCGTCCGCCGGTTCGCAGCCGATGCAGAGACGGAACAATCCCACGGGAATGCCGGCGGCGGCGAGCTGCGCGCGACCTGATTCGGAGGTCACGAGGTCGTAGTGCGCGAGGTAGATGAACGGCGAGATGAGCGTCGTCTTCATGCCAAAGCTCGGCCCCTTGGCGAAGCGCACACGGTCGTAAAACTGTTCGAGCGGGATGTGCGGCTTGAGCGTGAAACTGACCATGCCCCCGACCGACTGCGGCGTGCGCGCGATGGCGGCGTAATGGGCGCCGGAATCCCCCCCCCCCCCCCCCTGCCGGACGCCGGATTCCATCTCGTATTGTCCTGTCCAATACACGCGATCCACCGCCGGGTGTGTTTTAAGAAATTCGACGATACGCGGTGCGGTCCGGTTGATCTGCGCGATCACCTCCGGCGTGTCGCCAATCTGCGCGGCGAGGCGGGCGATGTCGCGCGGATACACCGGCTCCAGCGTCTCTGGCAGCGCGTCACGAAACGCCGCCGCGTGCGGATGCCCGGCGTTCACAACGACCGCTCCCATCAACACGTCGCCCTCGCTCGCGGTGTATTTGGTGAGGGATTGCACAACGACATCCGCGTGCGGGAGCACGTTGAGGTTGAGCGGAGACACGACGCTGGTGTCGAGGACGAGGAGCGCGCCATGCTCGCGGCAAAGCGCGGCGAGGGCAGACACGTCGGGCGTCTGCACAAGCGGGTTGGTCGGCACTTCGGCAAAGACGCCGGCAATGGCGGCGCCTTCGCGGGCAAAGAGTTCACGGAGCGCGACGAGGTTGGCGGCGTCGTGGATCGTGATGTGTTCGCCGGGCGCGGCGGTGTGGTGTTTTTCGAGCAGCGCGATGGTGTCGAGGTAGAGCCAGCCGAGTTGCACCCACTTGCGCCGGGCGGGGTTGCGGGCGCGCTGGAGTCGTGTGGCAACGGTCAGCGTGGCGTGGATGGCATTCATACCGCTGGGAGCAATAAAAACGTCGTCCGGTTCACCGCCGTAATAACCGGCCAGCGTGTTGATCACATGCCGCTCCGCGCCCGGGCCGGTGATAACCGCCTCGGGTTCGATGGCGGGCAGCACACCCTCGCGGACCAGATAGTCCTCGGCAGCGCGCGAAGAGAGGAAGGTGCCGGTGTTTTGTAAAAATGTCTTGGCGCGGCGGCTCAACTCTGGCTCGCGGTCGCGCGGCACAAGCACGCCCGGCAGAGGCGCGTCGGAGAGGAGCGTGGCTCGCGGATCAGCGAGGTGGTCAATTAACGCGGTGGCGGCGCAAAGCGAAGTGGCGAGCCAGACATCATGCGTGGTGTCTCCGCGTTGCGCCATCAGGTGCGCGGCGGCGCGGCGAATGAGCGGGTGAACGACAAAGCGCGGGTAGCCGGAGGTCATGCGCGCCACGACGTCGGAGTGTTTTTCCTCGTAACCGATGACCGCGCGCATCGTGGGCAGGCTGCAAGAGACGCCGTGGAGGCGGTCGGGAATGCGCTGGCCCAGTGGCAGGTGCGTGAGAGTCGTCGTTGGCATGGCGTGGTGTTGCGGAAAAAGGGAGCGATTTTGCCGGGGCGCGGCGCGGCTGGCAACTGCGCGATTCTTGGAGTGCGGTGATTAATCACCGCTTTGGACGACGCGATTTATCGCGTCGCCCTGCGGCGGCGGGGGGAGGAGGGGCGGAACAGGGGCGGACCGTTAAAACGGCCCGTCAAAGCGGCGATGAATCGCCGCACTCCATACTTAACAGCACATTGGGACGCATCCTGTCCGGCCTCCAAGCAACGTTGAAACTTGAAACCGCCCCGCCGTCCCGTGAGTTTGCGCCGCGATGAAACTTGTTTCCTGGAACGTCAACGGCGTGCGCGCCGTCCTGCAAAAAGGCCTGCTCGACTACATTGCCGCTTCCGGCGCCGACGCGATTTGTTTGCAGGAAACGAAGTGCCAGCCCGGTGACGTGCAGCATGTGGAGTGGCCCGCCGGGTACACCGCGCACTGGAACGCCGCGCAGAAGAGAGGTTACAGTGGCACCGCGATTTTCACGCGCATGGGCGCGGGAAGTTCTCCGGCCCTGACTCCGCTGGCCGTGACCGCCGGCATCGGACGCGACGAACATGACACCGAAGGGCGCGTGCTGACGGCGGAGTTCCCGGATTTTTATCTGGTCAATGCCTACGTGCCCAACGCCCAGCCCGAACTCGCGCGCCTGCCGTATCGCCAGCGCTGGGACGCTGATTTTCTCGCCTACCTGCGCGGACTCGAAACGCGCAAGCCGGTCGTCATGTGCGGCGACCTTAACGTCGCGCACGAGGAGATCGACCTGGCGCGCCCGAAGGAAAACGTGGGCAATCCCGGTTTCAGCAACGAGGAGCGCGCCGGGTTCCGCGAGTTCCTGCGTGCTGGTTTTTTGGATACATTTCGAGAATTCGAAAAAGGCCCCGGCCATTACTCATGGTGGAGCTACCGCGCCGGCGCGCGCGGCAAAAACGTCGGGTGGCGCATCGACTATTTCCTCGCCTCCGCCTCGCTGCGCCCGCGCCTGAAGCGCGCCTGGATCGAGCCAGCCGTCATGGGCAGCGACCACTGCCCGATAGGACTGGAACTGGCCTGACGCCTCCCCCCCCCCCCCCCCCCCTCGCCGAACTTTCACTCTATCATTAGAGTTCGCCTGTTTTTGCCTCTGCGGGAGAGAGACACTTCGTTTCCCTCCTATGAAATCCCGCATCCGCGCCCTCCTGTTGCTCCCGCTATTCTTCACCCTCAGTGCCGTCCTTGGCTTTGCAGGCGACCTGCTGCTCCTCGGCAAAAACGACAAACCAACGCCATTTTATGCACCCGGCGAGAAAATGACCTTTGAAATCCGTCTCCAACAAGACGGCAAACCCGTCACCGGGACACGCCTCTCGTGGACACGCACCGGCGATGACGGACTCACCGAAAAAGGCGAAGCCCTCTCCACCGCTGAACCGCTCGTCATCACCACCTCGACCGATAAGCCCGGCTTCGTCCGCATCCTCGTCAAGGCCCTTGATGCCGACGGCAAAATCATCCTCAACGGCAACGACAAAAAAAAGAAAGTCGCCTTCGACGGCGGCGCCGGCGTGCAGCCGGAAAAACTGACGAGCATACCCGAACCCGCCGACTTCGACGCCTGGTGGGCGAAACAAAAAGCCAAACTCGCCAAAATCCCCCTCACGGTTCTCGAACAAAAGCCGCTTCCCGAAACCCATCCCAACGTTGAAACCTTCGACATCAAAGTCGCCTGCACCGGTCCCATCCTTGCCGGCGACTCCGCCCCCAAGCCCGTCTCGGGCTATTTCAGCAAAACGAAAAATGCCGCGCCCAAGTCCGCCGCCGCTTTCGTCAAATTTCACGGATACGGCAAACGCTCCGCCATCCGCCGCGACGAGGACGCCAACGATCCCGCCAATCCCAAACTCGTCCTCGATATCAATGCCCACGGCATCGAGAACGGACAACCCGCTGAATTCTACGCCAACTTGAGCGAGACCACGCTCAAGAATTATGCTTTCAACAAGCAGGAAAACGCCACTCCTGAGACCGCCTACTTTTATGGCATCGCCCTTCGAGCCCTGCGCGCGCTTGAGTTCATCAAATCGCAACCCGAGTGGGACGGCAAAAACCTCACCGTCACCGGCGGAAGTCAGGGCGGATTTCAGGCCCTCCTCGTCGCCGGGCTCGATCCCGACGTCACCCGTTGCACCGCCGGCAAACCTTGGGTTTGCGACCTCGGCGGCATAACGATCAACCGGCTCAAAGGCTGGCGTCCCGACTACACGCGCGCGCTCGACTACTTCGACCCGGTCAACCACGCCAAACGTATCCGCGCCGACACCTATATTACCTCCGGTCTTGGCGATTACGTTTGCCCGCCCTCCGGCGTCACCGTGCTCTATAACAACATTCCGGATACAACCTCCAAGCGCATCGAATACATCCAAGGCGCCACCCACCGGCGATATCCCTCCTCGCTCAATCCGGTGAAGTTTGTAGTTAAAAACAAATGACATTCGCCCCCCCCCCTCCTTCGCCGCCAGCAATCACCGCGGCATCGGCACGGGCGCGCCGCTGTAACCATCACCTACCTGGTAGGGAGGCCTCTCCGAGGCCTCCGCCGTGCGTAGTGTGAGAATGCGAAACTCGTAGGTGATTGGAGCGTGGTTTCGGAGGCCTCGGAGAGGCCTCCCTACCGTTACGACAACGGCTACAATCGGTGGCCATAAGGTTACTCTACCATTAGAGTATCCATGCTTTTGACCCTGCGAGGGGGGATGCCTACTGGTGTCATTCAGTATTACGCCCACCTCTTTCCCCTTCATGAAAACTGCTTTCTCATCAGACTCATCCCGCGTTCGCGAGCATTCAGGTTTCACGCTGATCGAACTGCTGACCGTCATCGCTATCATCGGCATTTTGGCGGCAATCATCATCCCCACCGTTGGTCGCGTGCGGGAGTCCGCGCGCGCCGCGCAATGTCTTTCCAATCTCCGCCAGATAGGCATGGCCATCACCGCCTGCGCCTACGACGAGAAAATGCGTTACCCGTTCGGATTGGACAACAGGAACAACGCGGACATCCGCTGGCACAATTTCATCTACGCCTATCTCGCCATTCCCAAAGGCTCCTCCGACAAAACCCGCTCAATCCCGCTGCTCTTTTGCCAACAGGAAAAAACCAAGGCGGTCGACACCGGCAAAGGTTCCAACTATATTGCCAATCCGCACCTCATGCCCGAGCAAAAGAATGACAACCCCAGCGCGCGCCGTCCGATGTCCGCCGTGCAACGTCCCAGCCAGGTCATTCTCGTGGCGGACGGAGCGGTCAGCCAAATCACGTCAATGCTCGGCCGTACACGTTGGGGATTCACCAAGCAAGAGGGCTGGGACAAGGAAGGCGCGGAAAAAGCCGAAACCATTTCCCCCAACACGGAAAAAAACGGCGACCCCACCGACAACGACTTCAACTACCGTCTCAGTTGGCGGCACAACGGCAAGACGCAGGCCGTCTTTGCCGACGGCCACGCCGCCGCCCTCGCCGAAGGCCAACTGCGTTACAAACACTTCCGCACCGACTACTGAGTGCGGGGAGTAACAGTGGCGCGGGCGTCCCGCCTGCCGTAGGGGCGTCGCTTGCGACGCCCGCGTCTGCCGGACGGAGCACACTTGCAAATTCGCGGGCTTCGCAAGCGAAGCCCCTACGTATGGCGCGGACCTCCCGCCCGCTAACGACGCACAACGTCCTCTCCTCTCCCCTCCCCTCCCCTCCCCCCCCCCGTCGCGTTCCCCTCACCGTCGTTCCGGCAGCGTCGTCCCCTCATGCCAGACCGGGCCGACGAGCATCATGCGCGGCGTCTCCGGCAAACCCAGCTTGTTGCGGTAAAGATTGTTCACCAGATGATCGACGGTGATCCTCGCCCGCTCCTCCACGTTCGTATAAATGCCCGTGTTCGTGCCGTCATGCGTGTGCAAATTCACCTCCACGAGGCCCACATCCCGCGGTATTGACACCCCCAACTCCTTCAGGACCGGCAGACAATGCTGCAACGTCAGACCGTTCGACATCAGCATATCGGGCTTCCAGCGAACGAACCACCTGCCAAACGCCTCCGCCAGCCTGTCCTCCTCTGCGATCAACGGCGGCACCCGTTGCAATCCGCGCATGTAATCGCACGTCGCCAGAAAGCCCCCCCACCAGCGCTGCTGGGGTCTTTCAAACGTGCTCTTCATCAGGAAAAATCCCGGACGCCGATAACCCCGCGCCGCCAGCTTCTGCACCGCCAGTTGTGATCCGGCGAAATGATCCGAGTCCACCCGGTCAATCGCCGGATTGGTGACACTCGAACTCAAAGTCACCGCCGCGAAGTGCTCCCAGTTCAAATCGATGATTCTGCCGTCGGCGGAAGCGTGCTGGGGGGGCGGGAAAAACAGCCCGCGAATGTTGCGCGCATGCAACGCCCGCTCCAACCGCGTCGCGGCAGCAGCGCCACTGCCTCCATAGTCCGCGATCTCAAACGGCTCCAGTTTGAAACCCAACGCCTCCGCCTGCTCCGCGCCCGCCTTGAACATGCGGAGGACGTAAGGATTGTCGCGCAACTCCCGCCACTCCCCCCCCGCCTCCGACCGCGTGATGAACGCCAGAGTCCCCTGAAATCGCGCCGGATGCGCCTCCCGCCGCCGCTGCACAAACGCCACCACCAGAGGATTTGTCTGGTAGCCCATGCGTCGCGCCAGCGCCTGGATGCGTGCGCGTGTGGCCGGGGGCAGTTGCGGACTGTTGCGCAACGCGAGCGACACCGTGGTCACATGCACCTTCGCCTCGCGCGCCACGTCGCGCATCGTCACCGCGCCGCCTTTGGAACCTTTGCCTGCGTCCGGATTCATACCGGCAACTCTACTATTAGAGTGATGCAGTTGTCGATCATCAACGCCACCTCCGGCAAAACTGTTGCCCGTTCGTTTCCGCATCTACCCACCGCACGCCACCCATCCCCCCCTCCTCTTTGCCGACCAATTCCATGATACTCTGGGACTCCACCGTTCTCCCCACCCTCCACTGCGACTCCGCCGAGCCCGCCTGCCTGCTCCGCGCCGTCGCCGATCTCGCCTCCGACATCGAAAAACTCTCCGGACGGGCGCCGCTTGTCTCCGCGCATCCTGCCGCGTCCGGCAAAGCTGGAGCGGCGGCGTCCCCGCCGCCGGACGGGACGCCGCCGCTCCATCCATCGTGATCGGCACCGTGCAAAACCCCGCCATCCGCGCCTTCGCCGCCTCCACCGGCATCGACCTTGCCAGCCTCGAAGCGCCGGACGCCACGGAACGCTGGCGCATCCAATTCCTGGATACAAAAGAAAACAACACGCACGCCACCGTGCTCCTCTGCGGCAGCGACGCGCACGGAGCGATGTGGGCTGTTTACGAATTTTGCGAACGCATCCTCGGCATTGATCCGCTGTATCTATGGACCGACTCCCCCCCTCCCCCCCCTGCCGGGGCATTCCACATCCCGCGCTCCGCCATCCGCACCCACGAAGACCAGCCGCACACCTTTCGTTATCGAGGCTGGTTCATCAACGACGAAGACCTCCTCTGCGGCTGGCGCGACGGCGGCGGCCACCGCACCATCGACTATCCCTATTACCACCAAGTCGTGCATCCCGGCGTGATGGCGCGCGTCGTCGAAACCGCCCTCCGCCTCAAGCAAAACCTCCTCATCCCCGCCTCCTTCCTCGACATCGACAACCCCGCCGAGGAAGCCCTCGTGCGCCTCGCCACCGAACGCGGACTGCACATCTCGCAGCACCACATCGAACCCCTCGGCGTCAGCCACTTCGCCATGGAACGTTACTGGCGCGCCCGCGGACGCGCCACGCCGCCCTCCTACGTCACCGAACCCGACCTCGTGCGCGAAACCTGGCGACACTACGCCACCCGCTGGGCGCGCCACCCCGGCGTCGTCTGGCAACTCGGCCTGCGCGGACGCGGTGACCGCCCCGTGTGGGAAAACGACTCGCACGTCCCCCCGACGATGGAAGCCCGCGGCGCGCTCATCTCCCGCGCCATTGCCGACCAGCACGCCATCGTCGCCGAAGTGCTCGGGCGCGACGACTTCGTCTCCACCACCACGCTCTGGCAGGAAGGCACTGTGCTGCACAACGCCGGCCACCTCCACTTCCCTCCCAAAACCCTCATCCTCTTTGCCGACACCCTGCAAACTCCGCGCGCCGCCGGCGGTCAGCCCTTCTATGCGCAACGCTGGGGGGCCGACTTCCATTCCGTTGCGCGCCAGCCACGCCACGCCTATGGCATCTACTATCACGTCGCCGTGTGGCGCAGCGGCCCGCACCTCGCGCAAGGCGTGCCACCCGCGAAAATCCAGCACGCCGTCGGCGAAGCCGTGACTCGCGGCGACACCGCCCTGGCCATCACCAACGTCGCCAACCTCCGCGAAGTCGTTCTCGGCATCCGCGCCATGGCCGCGCTCACCTGGGACTTCGCCGCGTTCGACCACGACGCGTTTATGCGCGACTGGTGCGCCCGGCAGTTTGGCAACGACGCCGCGCCCGACGCCATCCGCTTGTATCAAGATTTCCACGACGCCATGCCCCCACTCCCCGCCGGCGACAGCGCGCACCCCGCGCTCTACCACGACGGAGCCCTCCGCGAATCCGGCCTCGTCTGCCTTGAAGCCATGCAACGCTTCGCAACATCCACCGACGCCCCCTCCCCCTCTCTTCCGATATTGGATGTTGGATGTTCGACGTTGGATGTTCGACGTTCGGGCCACAGGCCCGCCCCCCCCCCCCCCCCCTGGTTGGAAAACTTCACTCCGCAAACACTCCAAAACCTCACCACCTGGACCGCGCACGGACTCGCCCGCTGGCCCGCCGTCATCGCCAATGCCCGCGCCCTCGCGTCGCGCATCCCGCCGGAGCGGGCATCGTTTTTTCACCATCATTTTATCGTGCAGGCCGCCATCATGCTTGGCCTCAACCAATGGCTTGCCGCCCTCTTGCAAGCCTTCCGCGCACTCTCCGAAGCTCCCCCCCTCCCCCCCCTCGCCGCCGACGGATTGCATGCCGCCGCCGACGCGCTCGACCGCGCCATCGCCACCCGCGCCGCCTCTGAGACCGGCGTCTGGCGGCACTGGTATCGCGGCGACCACAAAATAAATCTCTCCGCGCTCGCCAGCCAGACCCGACGGCTGGCGGACGCACTCGCCCAAAAACACCAACCCGAACTCGTCACCACATCATGAATACCACCATCACAAAAACCATCACCCGCCTCGTCCTCGGCAGCCTCTTCGTTTTCGCCTCCGCTGTCGCCCACGCCGTCACCTTCACTTATCAAGAAGGCGTCAACGGCTACGTCGGCACACGCGACACAGAGATCCGAAGCACGGATTCCGCCGGCAACTACAACTACGGAGCCAGTAAGACACTTAACACCAGATATACGACAGGCGGTGACGCTGGAGCCGGTTTTCGCATTGATCGCGAAGTGCGCAACATCCTCATCCGATTCGAAGACCTCGCGCTTCCCGCCGGTGCAACGATCAATTCAGCCTCAATCACGCTGACCATCTCTTCAACCACCTCCTCCAACGGGAATGCATTGGTCAAGTTTTTCGCCTACCAACTCCTCACCCCATGGGATGAAGGAACAAAAGCAGGAACAAGCGGTGTCGCCAACTGGAACAAGGCCACGACAGATGATACTTGGTCAGTGGCGGGTGCGAAAGGTGCAGAGGACCGCAATCTGACGCCGGTTTTTGAATCTTCCATTACCTACACGGTGGGCACGGGGGAAGATGCCCTTGCAGCCGATGACAAGATCACCTTCACATTGCCCCCCAGCCTCGTGCAAACATGGCTCGACAATCCCGCCGGTAACTACGGCGTGATCCTCAATCTTGGAGTATCCAACAAGGATCGTTACCCCAACGTTGCCTTCCACAGCAGCGAAGCTGACACGCTGGCCCTGCGACCCTTGCTGACTATCGACGCCACGGTGCCCATCCCCGAGCCTTCCACCATTGCGCTGCTCGCCGGAGTCATCTGCGGCATTGCCACCCTCGCCATCCGCCGCAACCGCTCCATTGACTAATCTCGAAACATGAATCTCCCCGCCCCCCTCTCCGCCCTTCTTGCCATCGGCCTCATGCCGTTGCTCTGCGCCGCGCAGCCCGCGAAGCCACAACAAGCGCCCATAGAACAGGACGCCCTCCACGATGACGCCGCGCCAACAACAGCAACCAAAGCCGCCGCATCCGAAAAACCAATACACGCAACCATTGCCATCGACTGGACGAAACCAGAGCAACCCGCGACCCGCCGCCAGTTCTCCATCAATGCCACCGCGGGCGCGCGCCCCCTCCTCTCCGTCGATCCCCTCTACGGGAAAAACATGGCCTACATGAACGCGGAAGTCCTGCGTTACCACAAAGGCATTGTCCCGCGCGCCATCACCGGAAACGACCTGAAGAAAAACCCCAACGCCGGCGGCTGGGTCGATCTCGCCAACAAAACATGGAACCGCGCAACCATCCGCGACTCCTTCAAAAACTTCCCCATCGCCCCCGGCACCGACATCGTGGTCAACATCCCCAACTGGCCCCCTTGGATGGACAAAGACAAGCGGCTCGACCCCACGCAATACGACGCCTTTGCCGATTTTTGCGCCGAACTCGTGCGCATCCTCAACGTGGAACTGCGCCTCGGCGTGCGGTATTTCGAAATCACCAACGAACGCGATTTCGTTTACTGGCGCGCTCAACAAAAGGTCGGCGAACCGCCGCTCACCCGCGAACTGGCAAAGATTTTTCTCCTCTGCGCCGAAGCGATGAAGAAAGTGGACCCCACCATCAAAACCGGCGGCCCCGCCGCCGCCAGCGGTGAGAAAAACGTCTTCCCCATGCACCGCGAATTCATCCAGCTCACCCGCGCGCAGCTCGATTTCTTTTCCTTCCACGGCTACGCCACCGGCACGCCCGACCAGCCCGACGCCCTCATTTACGACAAGGCCGCCTGGCTCGGTTCGCTCATCAAAAAACACCGCGCCCTGCTCGACGAACTCAGTCCCGACCGTCACATCGAAGTCCACCTCAACGAATACAACATTTCGTGGACATGGAAGATAAGCGAACCCCGGATGCGAAACCACAAAGGCGCCGTGTTCGACAGCCTCTTCCTCATCGCTGCCGTCAAAGCCCGCGCCGATGTGACCAACGCCTGGAACGACCAGGAAGGCACCTACGGCAAGATGGATGTAAAAAACGGATACATACTCCGCCCGCCCGCGCATGTCTTTCACTACTTCAACAACTGGCTCGTTGGCCGCAGCGCCCGCGCCACCACCACCCATCCCAAGGCCGTTGTCCCCTTCGCCGTCGAATCTGCCGACGGCGGCCGCGCCTTCGTGCTCGTCAACCGTTCCAACGCCGCCAACACCGTCACACTCACCTTCGTCGGCCAGTCTCCCTCAACCACCACGGTGACAACCGCGCGCATCTCCGAGAAAGGCCCAACCGGTTTGGAAACAAGCGACATCCCTGCCGCCACCCTGCGCGCCCCCCTCACCCTGCCGCCGCATTCGGTGACATTTTACCGAATCAACAAATAGAGCAGTTTCATTTAAGCTGTAGCTATTTGATACCTGGTAGGGAGGCCTCTCCGAGGCCTCCGCCGTGCGTAGCGTGAAGTAGGATACGAAATTCGCAGGTGTTTGGAGCGTGGTTTCGGAGGCCTCGAAGAGGCCTCTCTACCGTTAAGACGACGGCTACAACTTCTGTTAAAAAATAATCCCCCCCCCCCACCACCACCCCCCCGCGCCTCCGCGCCTCCGCGTGAGCTTTTCACTCGCCGCCACCTGCCGCTGCGCAAACGTTGCCGGTTCATGAAACCGCAGCCGCAGACCATCTGGTGCAACTACGCGTTCGACGAACGCACCCGCGAACGCTTCCTCGCGCAAGTCACGCAAGCGGGCGCGGTGCCGCATCGTGTGATCTTCGCCGCGCGCGACAGATCCCCCAACGCCTCGGTGCTCACCGTCGCCGCGCCCGACCCCACGCTGCGCGAGGCGACCATCGCACTCGGCCAGCCCGACCCCGCCACCTGTCTCGACGGCGGACGCCTGCGTTGGATCGCGCTCACCAGCGCCGGTTACACACGCTACGACACACCCGCCTTCATGGACGCGCTCAAGGACGCCGGCATCGCGCTCACCAACGCCTCGTCCGTCTTTGCCGAGCCGTGCGCCCAACACCTGCTCGCCATGATGCTCACGCTCGGACGCCAACTCCTGCCCGCCCGCGACGAACAACTCGGCAACCGCACATGGCGCTTCATGGAATTGCGCCGCCGCTGCGTGCTGCTCAACGGGCAGACCGTAGTGCTTCTTGGATACGGCGCCATTGCCCGCCGCCTCGTCGAACTCCTCGCCCCCTTCGACATGAAAATCTACGCCGTGCGCCGCCGCGCCTACAGCGAGCGCGGCGTGCACGTGATCGCAGACGATAAAATCACCGCCGTCCTCGCCGAAGCCGATCACGTCGTCAACGTGCTCCCCGACAACGCCGCCACGCTCAACTACGTCAACGCCCGCCGTCTCTCGGCGGTGAAACCCGGCGCGCATTTTTACAACATCGGACGCGGCACCACGGTGGACAATCGCGCCTTGCAGGAAGCGCTCGAAAGCGGACGCCTCGGCGCGGCCTATCTCGACGTCTTTGAACAAGAACCGCTGCCGCCCTCGCACCCACTCTGGACCACCCCCAACTGTTACATCACGCCCCACGCCGCCGGCGGACGACGCGACCAGGACGAGGCCATTGCCGCGCATTTCGTGCAAAATCTCCGCCTCTTCGAATCAGGCGCAACAACTCCCCCCTCCCCCCCCCTTCGCGACCGCGTCGTGTGAGCCCGCTCAACTTGAGCGTTGAGCGTTCGGCGTTGAACGTTGAGCGTTGTTCCCTTTCACACGCACGCACACACACATTTTCACCCGACTCATCCCGACCATGCGCATCCTCACCGGCATCCAGCCCTCCGGGCAGCTTCACATCGGCAACTACTTCGGCGCCATCAAGCCCGCCGTTGAGCTCCAGGCACGCGGCGACTGCACGTATTTCATCGCCAACTACCACTCCATGACCTCGCTCACCGACGCCGAAGCGCGCCGCGGCAACACCCTTGACGTCGCCCTCGACTGGATCGCCTGCGGCCTCGACCCGGTAAAGAGCACATTTTTCCGCCAGAGCGACGTGCCCGAAGTCTGCGAACTCATGTGGATCATCGGCACCCACACCCCCGTCGGCCTCCTCGAACGCGCCCACAGCTACAAGGACAAACTCGCCAAAGGCATCGCCCCCAACTTTGGCCTCTTCGCCTACCCCGTGCTCATGGCCGCCGACATCCTGCTCTACGACACCAACATTGTCCCCGTTGGCCGCGACCAGAAGCAGCACGTCGAAATGACGCGCGACATCGCCATCAAGTTCAACCACACCTACGGCGACACGTTTGTTGTACCCGAACCTGAGATACGCGACGAGACCGCCATCGTGCCCGGACTCGACGGCCAGAAAATGAGCAAAAGCTACGGCAACACGCTCCCCATCTTTGGCGCGGAAAAAGAGACGCGGAAAAAGATCATGAGCATCGTCATGGACAGCCGCACCCCCGCCGAACCCAAGCCCGACGCCGACCAAAACATCGCCATCCAACTCCTCAAACTCGTTGCCCCCGCCGCCATCGCCGCCGACACCGAGCAACGCCTGCGCGCCGGCGGCCTCGGTTACGGCGACCTGAAAAAAACGCTCTTCGAACACTACTGGACGCACTTCGCCGCCTACCGCGAACGCCGCGCCGAACTCGCCGCCAACCTCGACCACGTCGAGGCGCTCCTGCGTAGCGGAGCCGACCGTGCCCGCGAGACCGCGTCCAAGGTTCTAACCCGCGCCCGTCAAGCCTGCGGGCTGGCGTAAAATGGAGGGCGGGTCTCCTGACCCGCCGACGAGGCTCGCGTCAGCGAGCCTCGCCCATCCGGAAAGGCGCGGCTGCGCCGCGTCTGGCGGGTCAGGAGACCCGCCCTCCGTATTCCAACACCCGCCGCCACAGACCATCCTCGCCCGGCAAGCCGTGGTCGCGGAGACCAGCGGCGATTTGCTCCACGGAAGGCTCCACCACCGCATGCTTTGAGTCGGCGGGCCAGTCGGGACGGACCTTGCGCACCAGCGCCCAGCAGGCCCAGGCGCGCCAGCGGCGCTGCTCCTTGCGCGGCTCGTTCATGCGATCGGCGTAATGTTGAAAATGCACGCGCGGATTGCCGATAAAAACCTCCGCTGGCGTATGCGTGACCAGCCACGCCATCGCCGCGTAAGGCAGAGGCCAGGCGTGCAGCACGGGCGCATCCGCCGCGAGTTCGGCGCCAAACGCACGGTCGAGACACAACACCGCGCGCGCCGCCAGCCCGCGCTGCCAGAGCGTATGCGCATAGGTCAGCGCCGTGAGGTAAAACCCGCCGTCTCGCATGGGACCGTGGGCGTTCATCGCACGCCAGTCCATGCCGGGACGCGGCGCGGGAAGATAAGGGCAGGACGGCATCACAACCATTTTCATTGAATACCCATTCCAATATCCATGCCAGCACCCCGGCAACTACACCGGTTCGAAGTAGTCGAGATCCTTGCCATGCGTTTCCTCCAGTCCGGAGAGTGCCCAAAGTGCGATGACGAGGCACACGACGCCGACGATGATCGCTCCTGTCATCAGGCCGAACTGTTGCTGGCACAACCGGAACGCCAGCGTGATCGGCACCACCGCCCCGCGCACGAAATTGGGCACCGTCGTCGCCACCGTTGCCCGCAGATTGGTGCCAAACTGCTCCGCGCCGATCGTCACGAAGACCGCCCAGTAACCGATGCCCGTGCCGAGGAAAAAGATGATCGTGTAAAACCACCGCGCCTCCAACCCGCGCGAGCAAAAATAGGCCGTCACGCCCGCCACCGTGAGCAGGATGAACCCCAGCACCACACGCTTGCGCGACCCCAGCCACTGCGTGAGCAACCCGCTCGCCAGATCGCCCACCGTCAGCCCGAGGTAGAGGATCGACACCGCCACCGTCGCGCGCACCTCGCCGCGAATCCCCAGCGCCGCCGCAAACTCCGGGGAAAACGTCACCAGCACCCCCACCACAAACCAGCTCGGCAGCCCGATTAGGATGCACCGCGCGTATTTGCCGAACCGCGACCAACTCGTGAACAACGAAAAAAACTGACCACGCGCCACACCCTTCGCATGCTTCTTCATCTGGTTGAACATGCCCGATTCCGCCACGCTCACGCGCAACGCCAGAAGGCACAAACCCAGTCCCCCGCCCACAAAATAGGACACCCTCCAGTCCACCATCTCGGCCACCACGCCACCCACCACCGCCCCCATCACCCCCACCGTTGCCACCAACGCGGTGCCGTAGGCGCGACGCTCCTTGGAAAGCACCTCCGAAACCAGCGTGATGCTCCCGCCCAATTCGCCCGCCAGACCAAACCCCGCGATGAACCGCCACACCGCATACGCCTCGACCGAGGCCACGAAGCCGTTGGCGATGTTGGCGATCGAGTAGAGCAGGATGGAACTGAAGAGCACCGTGACGCGCCCCACGCGGTCGCCTAGGATGCCAAACGCGATGCCGCCGAGCAGCATGCCGATCATCTGCAAATTGAGCAGCCAGATGCCGTGGTGCACCAGTTCGTCGCCCGCGAAACCCATGCTCTTGAGACTCGGCACGCGCACGATGCTGAAGAGCGTGAGGTCATAAATATCCACGAAGTAACCGAGCGCCCCCACGACGACCGCCGGATGCAACACCTCGCGCCAGGCTGGGACGCGCGCGGGCGGCAACGGGGCTGGCTGGACGGGATTGGCGGACGAAGCTGGGGCGGGGCTGGCAGGAGATTCCGAGGAACCGTGTGGCAACGACATGGGAGTGTGGGTGTGTGGGTGTGAAAAAAAAGGCCGGCGTAGTTTTCGGCAAACTACGCCGGCCTTTTCTTGCGAATCAAGCCTCCCGAATTCCCTGCGCGGAGTTACCGTCTGCGACGAATCCAGACGAGGGTCAGCACCGCACCTCCTGTAGCCATTTGCTACTTGGTAGGGAGGCCTTTGTGCCCTCTGCCGAGGGCAGCCCTTCGGGCCATCGCCTCCGGCGATGCCATCTCCGCGCTGCTGCGCTCCGTCCGAGGCCGTATCCATTTAGCGGAGAGGAGAAGTGGGGGGGGGGCAACTCTGGCGCGTCAGCGCCTGGGACCGCCGGCATCTTGCCGGCAGACGACGCGCAGCGTCGTTGGGTCGGCATCAAAAGTGGCGTGGGCGGGACGCCCGCGCCACTTTGCCATCAGCACGATGCCGGCAGGATGCCGGCGCTCCCAGCGCGCTACCGCGCCAAATCCAACCTTTTCCGCCTGTCCCCCACCCCCCCGCCCGCCTTGAGGCTTGCGTCGGGCGGACCGCGCAGATTTTGCTTTTCCCCTTCCGCATTACACGACCGCCGTCATGAAAACGACCACCACGTCCTCTTCTCCCGCCAAGTCCCAACCTCCGTTTGCCCAACCCGGCAAGGAGCGCGTCATGAACGGTGCCGATGTCGTCGTCGAAGCCCTGGCGCACGAAGGCGTCGAGGTCATCTTTGCCTATCCCGGCGGAGCGTCGCAGGAGTTGCACCAAGCCTTTGCCCGGTCCGACAAAGTCCGCGTCATCCTCCCCCGCCACGAACAAGGCGGCTCCTTCGCCGCCGAAGGCTACGCCCGCGCCAGCGGCAAAGTCGGCGTGTGCATGGCCACCAGCGGCCCCGGCGCCACCAACCTCGTGTCCGCCATCGCCGACGCGTTCATGGACTCCACCCCGCTCATCGCCATCACGGGACAGGTTTTCTCGAAATTCATCGGCAAAAGCGCGTTTCAGGAGACCGACTTCTTCGGCATGACGCTCCCCATCGTGAAGCACTCCTACCTCGTGCTCAACGCGCACGACCTGCCCCGTGTATTCAAAGAAGCATTTCACCTCGCGCGCACCGGCCGCCCCGGTCCCGTCGTCATCGACATCCCCAAGGACGTGCAGCAAGCCAAGCTCACCCCCGTCTTCCCCGAAACAGTGGAGTTTGCCAACCCCACCCTCAACGCGCTCCCGCACGCCACCGACGAAGAACTCAACGAAGTGCTCGACCTCATCGCCAAGGCCGAACGCCCCGTCATCTACGCCGGCGGCGGCGTCATCTCCGCCGAGGCGCATGGCGACCTGAAAAAATTCGCCGAACTCACCCACATTCCCGTCGCCACCACGCTCATGGGCGTAGGCGCCTTCCCCGAGACCCACCCCCTCTCCATGCAGTGGTTCGGCATGCACGGCAGCGCCTACGGCAACTGGGCCGTTGACCAGGCCGACCTCGTGCTGTGCCTGGGCGCGCGTTTCGACGACCGCATCACTGGCGACACCAGCAAATTCGCCTCCCACGCGCGCATCGTCCACATCGACATCGACCCCTCCGAGCACAACAAAAACAAACGCGTCCACCACCCCATCGTCAGCGACCTCAAGCACGCGCTCAGCCGCCTCAACGAACTCGCCGCCGGAGCGGGAGGCGCCAAGTTCACCGCGCCCGACACCAAATCGTGGCACACCCAGATCAACGCCTGGAAACGCGACTACCCCTTCGCCTACGACGAAAGCCGCCACATCATCCCGCAGGAAGCCGTCGAAACGCTCTACCAACTCACCCAAGGCGACGCCATCATCGTCACCGGCGTCGGCCAGCACCAGATGTGGGCCGCGCAATTTTACCGCTTCAACGAGCCCCGCCGCTACATCAGCTCCCTCGGCCTCGGCGCCATGGGCTACGGTTACCCGGCGGCGCTCGGCGCCAAAATCGCCCGCCCCGACAAGCAAGTCATCGACATCGACGGCGACGGCTCCTTCCTGATGAACATCCAGGAACTCGCCACCGCCGCCGTGGAAAAGATCGCCGCCAAGGTCATGATCCTGAACAACCAGCACCTCGGCATGGTCGTGCAATGGGAAGACCGCTTTTACGGTAGTGTCCGAGGCAATACCATCCTCGGCCACCACGACAACATCGGCGGCCCCGACAACCCCGGCGGCCTGTATCCGGATTTTGTGAAAATCGCCGAAGGCTTCGGCGTCAAAGGCCGTCGCGTCATCAAGAAAGAGGAACTGCGCGAAGCCATCCAGGAAATGCTCGCCCACGACGGCCCGTACCTGCTCGACGTCGTCGTTCCCTACACCGAACACGTCCTCCCCATGATCCCCGCCGGCCGCACGGTGAAGGACATGATCCTGAAGTGAACCACAAAGACACAAAGGAACAAAGACCGGGTGCAATTTAAACGGCGACTATTCAAACCCAAGGCAGACAAACCGTAACCGCGAATGATCGCGAATGAACGCGAATAGAATCCATGTTTTCTCTGCCTTCATTAGCGACCATTCGCGTTCATTCGCGGTTCCGGTTTGGAAATAATGCCTCTGTACCTCGGTGCCTCGGTGGGTAATTCAGGGAAAAAAACACACACATTAACGCTAAGATAAAACTCATGAACCTGATCGAAGACCTCCAATGGCGCGGCCTGCTGGCCGACTGCACCGACCTCGACGCGCTCGCCAAGCGCCTCAACGAAGGACCGGTGACGCTGTACATCGGCTTCGACCCCACGGGCGACTCGCTCCACGTCGGCCACCTCATGGGCCAGCTCACCCTGCGCCGCTTCCAACTCGCCGGCCACCGCGTCCTCCCCCTCGCCGGCGGCGCCACCGGCATGATCGGCGACCCCTCCGGCAAATCCGCCGAACGCAACCTCCTCACACCCGAACAACTCGCGCACAACGTCGCCCGCATCAAACAACAGCTCTCGCGCCTGCTCGACTTTGATCCCGCCCACACGCCCAACCCCGCCCGCCTCGTGGACAATGCCGACTGGACACGCGGTATCAGCTTTTTGGATTTCCTGCGCGACGTCGGAAAACATTTTTCGCTCAACGTCATGCTCGCCAAAGACTCCGTCCGCTCGCGCATGGAAGGCGACACCGGCATCAGCTACACCGAATTCAGCTACCAACTCCTCCAAGCCCACGACTTCTACATCCTGCGCCGCGACCACGGCTGCGAACTCCAGATCGGCGGCTCCGACCAGTGGGGCAACATCACCGCCGGCGTCGATTTTATCCGCCGCAAACTCGGCGTCCCCGCCTACGGCTGGACCTTCCCCCTCATCACCAAGGCCGACGGCAGCAAATTCGGCAAAACCGAAGGCGGCGCCGTCTGGCTCGATCCGGAGAAAACGAGCCCCTACAAATTCTACCAGTTCTTCGTGAACACCGAGGATGCCAAGGTCTGCGAATACCTTAGAAAATTCACCTTCCTTGGCCGCCCCGAGATCGAAGAACTGGAGGCAAAGCACGCCGCCAATCCCGGCGCGCGCGAGGCGCACCGCGCCCTTGCCCGCGAAATCACGCGCACCGTGCACGGCCAGGCCGCGCTCGACGCCGCGCTCAAGGCCAGCGACATCCTTTTCGGCGCCGAGATCGGCGACACCACCGAGTCAACCTTCCGCGACGTCGTCGGCGAAGTGCCGACCAAGCCCCTCGAACGTATCCGCCTTGAAACTACTCCCGACGCCGGAGTTGCCGGCGCACCGCTCACCGAACTGCTCGTTCACGCCGGCCTCGCCCCGTCCAAGGGCCAGGCGCGCAAGGACATTGAGGGCGGCGGCGTTTACCTGAACAACGTGCGCGTCGGCGAATCGGCCCGCATGGTGACGCCCGCCGACCTGCTCTTCGGCAAGTATCTCCTCCTGCGCAAAGGCAAACGCACCTACGCCGTGCTGGATGTAACGTGAGCAACAAAAGGGGGGGCTACTTAACGGTAGGGAGGCCTCTCCGAGGCCTCCGAAACCACGCTCCAACCACCTATGAATTTCGCCTCCTCACACCACGCACGGCGGAGGCCTCGGAGAGGCCTCCCTACCAGGTAGGAAATATCCTTTCGCAGAACACCACCCATCAAACCATCGCGCCATGAGCACTCAAACACCCGCCGCCACCACCGCCGCCGCCCTTTCCGCAAAAATCCCGCTTCGCAGTTCCATCAGCACCGAAGGCCGGCGCATGGCCGGAGCCCGCGCCCTCTGGCGTGCCAACGGCATGAAGGACGCCCAATTCGGCCAGCCCCTCATCGCCATCGTCAACTCCTTCACCCAATTCGTGCCCGGCCACACCCACCTCCACGGAATCGGGCAGGCCGTGAAACGCGAAATCGAGGCGCAAGGCTGTTTCGCCGCCGAGTTCAACACCATCGCCATTGATGACGGCATCGCGATGGGCCACGACGGCATGCTCTACTCGCTCCCCTCGCGCGACCTCATCGCCGACAGCGTCGAATACATGGTCAACGCCCACAAGGCCGACGCCATGATCTGCATCTCCAACTGCGACAAAATCACCCCCGGCATGTTGATGGCCGCCATGCGCCTCAACATCCCCGCCGTCTTCGTCTCCGGCGGCCCCATGGAAGCCGGCCTGGCCCCCGACGGACGCGGCCTCGACCTCATCCACGCGATGGTCAAGGCCGCCGACGCCTCCGTGTCCGACGCCGACCTGCTCACCGTCGAGCAAAACGCCTGTCCCACCTGCGGCTCCTGCTCGGGCATGTTCACGGCCAACTCCATGAACTGCCTCAACGAGGCCATTGGCCTGGCGCTCCCCGGCAACGGCACCATTGTCGCAACCCACAAAAACCGCACCCGCCTCTTCCAGGACGCCGCCCGCCTCATCGTCGAAAACGCCCGCCGCCACTACCGCGACGGCGACACCACCGTGCTCCCCCGCTCCATCGCCACCCGCCCCGCGTTCCTCAACGCCATGGCGCTCGACATCGCGATGGGCGGCTCCACCAACACCATCCTCCACCTCCTTGCCATCGCCTCCGAGGCCGGCGTGGACTTCACGATGGCCGACATTGACGCCCTCTCCCGTCGCGTCCCCTGCCTGTGCAAAGTCGCCCCCAACTCCGACAAATACTTCATGCAGGACGTCAACCGTGCCGGCGGCATCCTCGGCATCCTCGGCGAACTCGCCAAAGCCGATCTCGTTGACACCTCCCTGCCACGCGTGGACAGCCTGACGCTTGGCGCTGCCATTCAAAAATACAGTATCCAAAAAAATCTCCGCGCCTCCGCGTCTCCGCGTGAGGAAAACGCCGCTGCAACACAAGACGAGGCGCACCGCATTTTCAGCAGCGCCCCCGGCAACCGCTTCAACCTCACCCTCGGCTCGCAGGACGCCGCCTACGCCACGCTCGACACCGACCGCGCCGCCGGTTGCATCCGCGACATCGCCCACGCCTACTCCAAGGATGGCGGCCTTGCCGTCCTCAAGGGCAACATCGCCCAAAAAGGTTGCGTCGTGAAAACCGCCGGCGTTGACGCCAGCATCCACAAGTTCACCGGCCCGGCCAAAGTCTTCCACTCCCAGGACGCCGCCGTGCAAAGCATCCTCCTCGACCAAGTGAAGGCGGGCGACGTCGTTGTCATCACCTACGAAGGCCCCAAGGGCGGCCCCGGAATGCAGGAAATGTTGTATCCCACCAGTTACATCAAATCCAAGCACCTCGGCAAAGCCTGCGCCCTCATCACCGACGGACGCTTTTCCGGCGGCACCTCCGGCCTCTCCATCGGACACATCTCTCCCGAAGCCGCCTCCGGCGGCGACATCGCCCTCGTCCGCGACGGCGACATCATAGAGATAGACATCCCCGCCCGCGCGATCAACGTCCGCCTCACCGCCGCCGAACTCGACGCCCGCCGCGACGCCGAGAAAGCCAAGGGCAAACTCGCCTACAAGCCCATCCGCGACCGCATCGTCCCCAAATCCCTCCGAGCCTACGCCAGCATGGTCGCCAGCGCCGACCTGGGCGGCGTGCGGGTGCTGGAATAAAAGTGGCGCGGGCGTCCCGCCCGCATACAGCCTGTTCCGCGCAAATTTTTGTTTGCATCCCATAAAGATGACTTGTCACCCGACGGTCATAATCCAGTTTCATGCGCAATTAAGCAAACCACCCGCTTCACCTCCCAGCGCACGCGATCCCTCAAAATTCCTCCACTCAGCATCGCCGCGAAACCGCGTCCTCAGTGTCAGCCTGCACATACCCAAGCACCCGCCTCCAGCACGTCATCCTCGGGACGTGACAGGGCGAAGCTCGCACAAATCTCAATTCATATTTCGTCCTCCCCCCCCCCTCCCCCCTCCTCAACCATCCAAAGGCGAGCGCACCCCCGCCGTCAGGCGGGACGGCAGAACCGTCATTCGATCCTTGTCCCCCTTTCCCGAGTAAACCTTGATCTGCCCCCGTTCCAAATCCAGATGATGGACCCTCAACCGCAATAATTCCATCAACCGCAACCCGCTCCCGTAAGCCAGCTCCGCCATCAACCTCGGCGTCCCCTCCGGAACCTCTAAAAATTGCACAGAAGGTAACGAAGAAAACCAATTGAGATGAAATGTTTGTTCTCAACAACCCATTGAAAATAAATAAACTAAAACACATTATGCTCCCTGCCTTTATCTTTGTTTTCTTGGTTACCTTCTGTGCAAAAATGAATTTTTAGGGCCTCCTAAAACCTTGATTGATGCCACGCATACAAAAGTTTGCCTTTGTTTGCACCACCGCAAAAAGCCAATAATTGCCTGTCGCATCTTCGATTTGGTTATTTCGTCCCAATCCGATGAAGTCAGACAATCATTCCATTGCGGAAAAGAAATTGCCATCTGTTCATTATCCCATTTGCCTGCCATCAATCCAGTGCAGCTTTTTCGGATCACATATCAATCCAGAAATACAGCACTCAGACAAAATGAGAGCGTCCCATGAACAACTTAAGCGATTTTAAACCCACTTCCGACACCTCCTCCACTCCTGCACTCAGTGCAGGATAATAACACTGTTCGGTAAGAGGGGGGGGGGGGAGGCGATATATTAAAAACTAAAACCGTCAGCCTGAAAAAACTGAGAGGCACCGCAAAAAACCGTCAGCCTGAAAAAGAAGCAAATCGGCAAGCGAAAGTCGCTGGTAATAAGAAAAGAAAAACAAACCACCGAACAAGACGCCAGAGCCAATGCGATTGTTGCTACGCAGGTATTCGTAAAGCATTTTTGATTTTCGTTACTCGCCATCTCGCATGGCTCATCTCGGACGTTCGGTAAGAGGGGGGGGGGGGGAGGCGATATATTAAAAACTAAAACCGTCAGCCTGAAAAAACTGAGAGGCACCGCAAAAAACCGTCAGCCTGAAAAAGAAGCAAATCGGCAAGCGAAAGTCGCTGGTAATAAGAAAAGAAAAACAAACCACCGAACAAGACGCCAGAGCCAATGCGATTGTTGCTACGCAGGTATTCGTAAAGCATTTTTGATTTTCGTTACTCGCCATCTCGCATGGCTCATCTCGGACGTTCGGTAAGAGGGGGGGGGGGAGGCGATATATTAAAAACTAAAACCGTCAGCCTGAAAAAACTGAGAGGCACCGCAAAAAACCGTCAGCCTGAAAAAGAAGCAAATCGGCAAGCGAAAGTCGCTGGTAATAAGAAAAGAAAAACAAACCACCGAACAAGACGCCAGAGCCAATGCGATTGTTGCTACGCAGGTATTCGTAAAGCATTTTTGATTTTCGTTACTCGCCATCTCGCATGGCTCATCTCGGACGTTCGGCAAAGCTGAGAGGCACGGAAAAGAAGATCAGGTGGCGGAGTTGTAGTATATTATTATCCCTCCCCCCCCCGTCAGCCTGAAAAAGAAAAGAAGACAAACTGCCGAACAAGGCGCTGGAGCCAACGTGGCTGGCGCCACGTTGTTCGTGATATTTTTGAGAAAGCGATTCCCCTTTTTTGTTTGCAGCCACGCGGCTCATCTTTGACGTTAGGCAATAACATGGATGCCAATCACTACAAATCCAAAGATAGCTTTTCGAAAACCTGTTTGGTTTTTGGAATATCCCTTGCTGTTGGCTATCTCCTGTTCCGTATCGTAGCCATATATATTCCGAGCATAAGGGAAGAATGGAATGTCGGTGCCGCAATTATTGGTTTGATTTGTGCGGGAACCCTGTTCGGAGGGATCTTCTCGTTCATATACAACAGAGAAAGGGAGGGATCTAGAAATATTGCATCACCTATTTTTCTAGGTTTCATAGCGCCTTGGGTGTTCCGTGTTCCATCTGCAATATGGGAATTTTTGCGAGGTGGAGGAATATAAAATTCAAGAAAAGAAGAACGGAGCCTAACAAGGCGATGCAGCCAATGCGATTGTTCCTACGCAAGTATTCGCAAAGGTTCTTTGATTTTCGTTATTCGCCATCTCGCATGGCTGATCTCTAACGTTCGGTAAGAGGGGGGGGGGGGAGGCGATATATTAAAAACTAAAACCGTCAGCCTGAAAAAGAAGCAAATCGGCAAGCGAAAGTCGCTGGTAATAAGAAAAGAAAAACAAACCACCGAACAAGACGCCAGAGCCAATGCGATTGTTGCTACGCAGGTATTCGTAAAGCATTTTTGATTTTCGTTACTCGCCATCTCGCATGGCTCATCTCGGACGTTCGGCAGAAACAAACATGGGAACAGCATCGAATACTGAGTTGGTTTTTCAAGCACTAGCGGAGTGCCTCCGCTGGCTTGTATTCGATATTGCCTCTTGGGCCATCGCATGGCTTCTGATTACAACTCCGTTCGCTTGGTTGCTTTCCCGATTCATGAAAACCGGTATGGGACCTACCGGCCTTACGATTTGGATTATTCTCTCCACGGTCCTTATTGGTGCTATTTGTGGAGGTCTTCACTTATTTTTGGCTTTCGGCGAGGCATTTTCTAGCGCCGTCGATAATGATAGACTGAAGGCCTTTTTTGCTCTCACGTTGGTTTTCCCGCTGGTGATGGCTTGGCTTGCATTCAGAAAGAAAAAGAATGAAAAAGAAGGAGAAGCCTAACAAGGCGATGCAGCCAATTCCGGTAGCTGTCACGCCACGTGCTTTTGCACGTGTCGCGCCATCCATCTTCATGGCTGATCTTTAACGTTGGGCAAGCCGATACATGAAAGCGCGAATCGAGGCCTTTAAACACGCTTTCCACGGAGCGCGCACACTCATCGCGACACAACCACACGCTAGGTTCCACGTGGTCGCCACCGTCGTCACAGTTTCCCTTGGGTTCCTCTATCACATCACGAGTCTTGAGTGGGCACTCATTGTGTTCTCTATTTCCATCATCTGGCTTTCTGAAGCGATGAATACCGCACTCGAGTTTCTAGCAGATGAAGTAAGCCTTGAGTGGCGCGAGCGAATCAAGCACGCGAAGGACATCGCTGCATTTTCAGTTCTCGCTGCCGCTATCGGAGCGGCGACGATTGGAATCCTGATTTTCGCACCTTATGTTTTTGGACGCTCATGACCAAACCGCCCAATCAGGTGCCAATATAGGTAATGGCCTATCTTTAACGTTAGGCAAAAATATGAAAACGATATTCTTGATATTGCTGGCAATCTCATTAACCGGATGTGTCACTTCGACAAAATTTCGGCAATCCTCCGAAACAGAATTTAATTTTACTCGTTCCAAAACAGGGATTATTATTGCACCCTGCTTTGCGAAGGTAGGACGATTGAGTGTTAATTATCGCTTTGAATTGGACGGCGTGAAAGAAAAATACATCAAAGGAGAGTTTAGAGTATATGAAAAATTTAACGATGTTCCAGAAGAGAGTAATGTGAGTTCTCAGATTAAAGAGATTAACTTGGATAGGGAAAAACGAACTTTCACTATTGTTCGAAAATATGACGATGATATTGGTCCAAACGGAACATATTCATATAAAGAACGGAGCCTGACAAGGCGCTAGAGCCAATGAGATCGAAGTTACGCAAGTATTCGCAAAGAATTTTTAGTGTTTGTGGGTCACAGACTCGCATGGCTCATCTTCGACGTTCGGCAGAGAAAATACAATGAGGCTCCGGGTAATCACTTTCGCGCTGGTGGCCGGGTCACTTGTTCACCTCCACTTAAGGAGCCGCGTTCTCGACGAGTCGCTGGAAATCAGCCGCACGGAAGTGTCTCAGTCGCTCGTGACGATAGACAGGAGTTTCAAGGTTGGCTGGGGTCCTCACGGCTTCCGTTTGTGGTTCTGGTTTGATAGCCAGCCCATCGACGAGATGTTCCGCGACCTCACCTCCCCCCGTGGGCCAGATTGGGACATCGACTGGAAGAGCGAGCCTTACGTAGAAGGAAGTTCATGGGGATGGCTGATCGCTAGCCGTTGGAACCGCCTCGGTTTCTGGTGGGAGCGGCAGCACTACGAATGGGAGAGTGGGCACCGCCGCCGCCTATTATTGATAGCTGCTCCCTTCTGGTTTGCTGGTATACTCTTGATAAGTGGAATTACAGCTTATGAATTAGCGAAAAGAAAACTAAGTCTAACAAAGCGATGGAGCCAACTCCGGTAGCTGTCACGGCCTGTGCTGTCGCACAGCCCGCGCCATCTACCTCCGTGGCTGACCTTCGACGTTAGGTAAAAAAATGTTCTATAAACTGTTAGTAATAATGATGGTCATGTTGACTGGTAGTTGTGCGCGGCAAGAAGAGATTCACAGTATTGATGGGGTATTTAAATCAATTCGGCCCGTTGCAGATAATCGTAACCCTTCGGTTTATCTTGAGGTTAACTTCCGCTCCGAAGGTAGTGCTGCGATTTATCTCGTTGATTCTACAGGAAGCCAATTGAAAGATGATTCTACGCATAATTATCGAATTGAAGGAAGAAATATTGTTTTTTATCTTAAAAATAATCAGGATGGAGTTTTATATGATCCGCCAGAAATACAAATTATAGATCATGACACGTTAAAAGCAAATTGGGCTGGCAAGGTCATTTTAAAAAGAAGGAATGAAGACTGAGCCTAACAAGGCGCTAGAGCCAATTCCAGTAGCTGTCACGCATCCTGCTTGCGCAGGCTGCGCGCCATCTACTTCCATGGCTCATCTTTAACGTTCGGTAAGAGGGGGGGGGAGGCGATATATTAAAAACTAAAACCGTCAGCCTGAAAAAACTGAGAGGCACCGCAAAAAACCGTCAGCCTGAAAAAGAAGCAAATCGGCAAGCGAAAGTCGCTGGTAATAAGAAAAGAAAAACAAACCACCGAACAAGACGCCAGAGCCAATGCGATTGTTGCTACGCAGGTATTTGTAAAGCATTTTTGGTTTTCGTTACTCGCCATCTCGCATGGCTCATCTCGGACGTTAGGCAAAAAACATGAAAAAGAAAATTCTTACAGTAATTCTTTCGGTTCTCCTTATTTTGGTAAGTCTAGCGATCGGTCGTCTATGGGGGCACAGCGAAGCCAAAAAAGTATCGAAGATACATGATGCCATTTCTGAGGTCATTTCTGAAGATTTTAAGGAGGAATTCCAGAAACTTACTAAGGATGATTTTCGGATGCTGATGGAGCAAATGCGCGGTTTTAGTAAAAATGCGGTCACAGAGCTTTCCCTTAAAGGTTTATTTGAGACCATGACGATCATGAGAATTGAATCATTATTAAAAGAAAGAGGAGTGGAGGCAATTGAAGAATACGCCACAAACGCAAAGAAAAGGTTTTTATCCGGCTATCGTGATGGATCATCGAACTATGGAGATTGGAAGCCAGTAGCAGATTCCGTCGCTAAGAAGCTATCAGAAAATGAAAAGTGAGCCTAACAAGGCGCTAGAGCCAATGCGATTGTTGCTACGCAAGTAGTCGTAAAGGCTTTTGATTTTCGTCACTCGCCATCTCGCATGGCTCATCTCTAACGTTAGGCAAAATGAAGACAAGATACTGGATTCTAAAATTGTTAAAAGGCATGATCGCACTAGCTGTAGGCTGGCTCATATTCTATCTGGCAATCTCCCTTTTCCAGCTAAGCTTTACCCACGCCTTCCGTGTTGTGATCCGCTGTATTCGCGCGGCCACCCATTTCGCCACTGCGGCAAACATAGGATTTCTCATACTTTATCTTTTGTGCAGCGCCGATAGTCCAATCTGGCGGCGTCCATGTAATGTCATTTCTCCAGCCATAGCTGCACTTATTCTGGCAGTCGGCATCGTCACATATTGGAGTGAGCCCCTATTGTCATCCTTAGGAGTAGCTCTATTTATTTTAATTCCGGGATTATTTACCTTCCTTACAGCATCATTTTTCAATCGAAAACCAGAAAAGAAAGGAGCCTAACAAGGCGATGCAGCCAATTCCGGTAGCTGTCACGCCTCGTGCTTACGCACGAGCCGCGCCATCTACCTCCATGGCTGATCTTCGACGTTAGGCAAAAAGAACACTACAAAAGCAACATCAACAAAGGCGCACAAAATGAGCGAATGGTATGATTATTTCGAGGATTTTCCGGAAGAAAATCCGGCAAATTATGTCGGTGATCGCTTTGATCCACAAGGAGCACAGGCATTACGAGCACAGCAGGCAAGATTTGAAAAGGAGCAGGCGAAATTTGCAGATGAGCAAGCCAAGCTCAATGCGAAGATTGCGCGCATTATCAAAGAGCACGCGCATAGGGAGTGAATGAGTCTAATAAAGCGCAAACGAAAGCGAAGAGAGAAAAACCAGAAGAAAAAACCAAACCGGCCTAACAAGGCGCTGCAGCCAATTCCGGTAGTTGTCACGCATCCTGCTAACGCAGGCTGCGCGCCAACTACCTCCATGGCTGAGCTTTGACGTTCGGTAAGAGGGGGGGGGGGGAGGCGATATATTAAAAACTAAAACCGTCAGCCTGAAAAAGAAGCAAATCGGCAAGCGAAAGTCGCTGGTAATAAGAAAAGAAAAACAAACCACCGAACAAGACGCCAGAGCCAATGCGATTGTTGCTACGCAGGTATTCGTAAAGCATTTTTGATTTTCGTTACTCGCCATCTCGCATGGCTCATCTCGGACGTTCGGCAGAAGATATGCAAAACGCCCTCCGAACTATCATATTCATCGCCATTATATGGACGCTTTCGCTATATGCCGAGAACATCCTCACTCATGCCTATTATCGAGGTCTTACGCTGCCCCAAAGCGCCAGAGAAAAATTAACCGATCAAGAGATCGCAGAGGTCGCCGAACGAACGGAAGAAAGATTCACAAATTCGTGGGTTTCTTGGTTACCGCCCGCCCTGACGATTGCAGTCGCAGCGTATGCGTTGTGGAATGATCGGAAAACGAAACAAAAAAATAAGGAAGTCGCCTAGAGCGTGTAGTCACGAGATTGAAGCCCAGAGGATGGCACACCTGAATTGGACGGCAGCGAGGAAAGAGGAGGCTCGTTTTGCGTATCGGGTTGCGATGCCGCGCCATTGCTTGAGTCGTAGGAATGCATTTTCTACCAGATGCCTGATCCGATAAAGATAAGGGTCATATTCGCGTTGTTCTATGCGATTGGTCTTTGGAGGAATCTGCGGGCAGATGCCTGCGGCCTGCGCCATTTCGATGATGGCGTTGGTGTCATATCCCTTGTCGGCGATCAGATGGTCTGCGGCAATGCCTTCAATCAACCTGCCAGCCTGTGTGCAATCAGCCGTGGAACCCGCTGTAACAATGACTCGCACCGGCATACCATGCGCATCCACGGCCAAATGTAGTTTGGTGTTTCGCCCCCTTTTGTCAGACCGATCGCCTCGTTTCCACCTCTGGCTCCCGCTGCATGCGGATGGATTTTGACATGACTGGCATCAATCATCAGCCACTCAAAATCGGGCTCGTTCATCAGTTCCGACAACAGGCGCTCCCAATGCCCCTTGTCTCTCCAGCGACAAAAACGCCTGTGCGTGTTGCTCCACCCTCCGTAATCCTCTGGAAGATCCCTCCAAGGCGCACCAGTGCGTAAAATCCACAGAACCGCGTTGAGGAACTTGCGGTTGTCCTCCGCCACCCCTCCCCACGCTCCTTTCCTTCCAGGTAGCAGCGGCTCCAGAACGCTCCAAACTCGGTCCGAAATGTCGTGACGGTGTTGATCTTTCGCCATGCTGACATTCTCCATCACAAAAAAACTCAGTCAATCTTATCTCGTGACTACACTCCCTAACAAGGCGCTGGAGCCAATGCGATTGTTGCTACGCAGATTTTCGGAAAGTATTTTTGATTTTCGTTACTCGCCATCTCGCATGGCTCATCTCTAACGTTCGGTAAGAGGGGGGGGGGGGGGGGAGGCGATATATTAAAAACTAAAACCGTCAGCCTGAAAAAACTGAGAGGCACCGCAAAAAACCGTCAGCCTGAAAAAGAAGCAAATCGGCAAGCGAAAGTCGCTGGTAATAAGAAAAGAAAAACAAACCACCGAACAAGACGCCAGAGCCAATGCGATTGTTGCTACGCAGGTATTCGTAAAGCATTTTTGATTTTCGTTACTCGCCATCTCGCATGGCTCATCTCGGACGTTGGGCAAAGAAAATGACCATCACGACAAAACGCCGTTATCTCGCTGACTTCCGCGAAGCGTTGCAACGCGCACGAGCGCTTAGCGAATCGCTCGTGCAGCATGGGCGTTATGAAAAGGTCGCTGGAGTTACTACGATGATTCCTCCGACAGATCGAAGAGAGATCATCGCTTTCATCTTCCTTGAAGTGTCTGCGAAATTTGAGTCATTCGCCTACCTCGCATTTCAATATGATGTCTGCAGGTGGTATAAGATTACGACCACACGTAGCGAGTTCGTGGTCGGGAATGCCGATCGTGGCACGAAAGGAATTTTCGGCTGGGCTATCCCTGAGCGACTAGCGATTCGCGGAAAGAACCTGCTCACGAAAGAGTCTCTTTTCGGAGATCTGAGAAAGGCACTCGGAGATATCTTGTTTGAGACTTTGACCGTGGCTCACGAGCTTCGGAATCGTGTGGCGCATGATCCGGCGACGGCGTCGACTTCGATAAGCAAGCTTGCGGCTTCGCTTGGTGTTCCCAGCACAGAGATGAAGGGCTTAAGCGTAGGTCGACTCCTTCTTGAATATCCGAAGGGCTGTTCTCTTGCCGACAGTTATTTCCATATCCTTCTCGACGCTTACGAGGAGTTCGCAGCCGTTTATGAACTCTATTAAGAAAGAGCCCAACCAAGCGCCAGAGCCAATTACCTACGCTGTCACGGATCGTGCTGCGCACGCTCCGCGCCAGCATAGGTAATGGCTCATCTTGGACGTTGGGCACGAAAACCAAGGCAAACCGACTTCAAACCAAACTAGCCCGCTAGGCACAACTCTATGATATACCCTCCTACTATCGTAAAACCCTTGATCGAAAAACTAAGAGTATCTCGATCTCCACACACTAAAATACCTCCAAAGATCAACGAGACGACACTATTGGCGCTCCTTGAAACCTGTTATCATGCAAGCTTTTTAACGGAGGAAGGGCGAAAGCTACATTTTCGTATACTATTTGTATCTCCAAATGATTTGAAGGGGGTAGGCCATCCGAGGCCCGGACATGAAGCGCGGCAACCGATAACATTCGAATCACCTCGTGCGTTTTCGATCGCCGAGCTTTTACGAATCGCTCCTGCCCTAGATGTCACCCAGGCATTGATATGTGTTTACGAAAGGAAGGTCAAAGGAGATCGAACACTGTATATTTGGGGGCTACTAAATAGCGGAAGTTCATGGTGGGACTTTATGCATCATGAATCCAATCACGGAATGCCACCGCCAAATTTCGTTACTATTTCATGCTTAGGGCCCGGACAGTTAACGATTTCCGCCCAAGGCGAGATTTACCTGAACTTGCGTAATGGCACTATTATTGAACCAAGCCGTGATGCACTCACGTCCGGTAGTGTTGCCGATTTTTTTGAGCCTGCCGCCACACGTTTCCATAGTGACGTGGTAAAAGCCCTGAAGACCGAGAAGTATGACCCGAAGGGTCATGATGAATCCTTTCCGAATAGATATTATAATTTCTTCATAGAGCGACTGCTGTTTCATGTAAGAGAAAAGGACCATGGTGGGACCATTTTCTTTGTCCCAGATTACATCAAACATAACGACACCAGGCTGCTTGACCGCATAAACATTAAATACCCGGTGAGCTACGACGTTGTCTGGCGCCTTCTCGTCGACTCCGTTGCGGTGCATAGACAATACTATGACCTATACTTTCCACTCTCAGATGGAATGGATCTTACCAAAGATAGATTGAATGATCTGACGATGCATGATTTCCGAAGGGAGAGCCTGGAAGAGGCAATCGCCGACTCCGTAAAGTTTATAGCCGGGCTTACTGGAGTAGATGGTGCAGTTGTAATCACCGACCGCTTTCGAGTGTTAGGATTCGGGGCCGAAGTATTGGCGCAGTCGCAGAATCTGACCGAGGTCTTGCTGCCGAATGGAAAAAAGAAGATGATTGCAGATTACGGCACACGGCATAGATCCGCCTTTAGATTCTGCTCAACGTTCGAGGAGGCGGTTGGGTTTATTATATCATCCGACGGAGGCGTCAAAGCAACTATGCGGACCGGAGCTGCTGTTTCTCTCTGGCCTGATATTAATTCGGGTATGTTTGGAATATAAAATTGCTCAACAAAGCACTGGAGCCAATGCGATTGCTTGTCACAGATCATGCTTTTTCCTCACTTCGTTCGGGCATGATCTGCGCCAAGCAACCGCATGGCTCAGTTTGAGCGTTAGGCAGAAACAAATAAACAACATGATATCTTACTGGAAGAATCCAAAACAAATATACGATGATGAGGGCTTGGTTCTCATTATCGGACACTACGACCACAAGAATCAAAACAACGGAGGCGATAAGGCCCTCGGAGTTCACTGGAGCGATTATCCGCTTTCGCGCGCGGTGCTGAGCCCCTGCGTGATCCCCGAAGCCACCCGCAATGCGATCCTTTCGGGTCTCCTTCATCAGGCGGTAAGTAGCGGTAATACGAAGCTCGTGGACTCAATTCGAGATGCTATCGAATTCTTCAAAACACCCTAAAAAATAAATGGGGCCTAACAAGGCGATGCAGCCAATTCCGGTAGCTGTCACGCCTCGTGCTGACGCACGAGACGCGCCATCTACCTACATGGCTGATCTTTGACGTTAGCCAAAAACAAACCATGATCATCGTAAGCCCCGAATTAAAAGCGCAGCTTAGCCGACTTCCCGAATACGGAATGGGCTATCAGGTCGGTAGCGTCCGTTTAAATTCAAACGGAACAGAAGAGGGCATAATCTTGAACGGCGAGGTGTTTTTGAAATTTTCAGATGCGCAGTCTATTCCGAACCTCTTCGCCCAATACGAACAGTTGTTATTTAATGCCAGATTTAATGCACTAAAGGTAATTGGTGCGTCGCTTATTGAGCGACCGGCTAGCGAAATTCGTGGTATTCGGAAAATAAGACTGCACAGCTTTTCGATGTCGACCGTGAATGAGAAGCGTGCAGGTGCTAAAGATGCAGAAGATTCTTATACTACGCACGGAGAAGTTTTCAAAAGGTTTAGCGCATATGCGAACGATTTCCGTGTCACCACGATGAGGGGGCTCACGGCTGGAACATACGCCACCACAGCCGAGGATGCATTAAATGTGGGGACAGGTATCGAAGCAGTATTACGATATGCGCTTGAGAATAAAGCGCCAGCAAATAAGGTATTCACCATTAAGCCACCTGGAAATACAAAATTGAAAAGAGGCATAGTCGAACCAGCATATGGGGAACCTGGCGGCGGTGTAGAGGTTATCTTCGTGGATGGAAGCCCAAGCGGCACAGTTACCGGCCCCGTTATTATTCCTGAAAGATGAAGCAGCGTATTCACCTATCATCTGACATCAGAGACTTGCTTGCTGAAATTCCGGAAACCAGCATGGGGGCTCAGATATTAGATATATGCCTTGATGACGGTCGCATCATTCCGAATATTTCTATCTATAATGGAGAGGATGCGATGATCGACGAACCGTTCGACATAAAAAAAATCATCGCATTTAGGCAGAAGAACGGAAAAATATGGAGGCTAACAAAGCACTAGAGCGAAGCCGGTTGCCTGTCACGATCAGTGCTATTTCCGTGCTGCGCACGGGCACCGATCGCGCCAGGCAACCGGCTCGCTCAGTTTGGACGTTGGGCGAAAGAAATGCACCGACTACTGTTCCTCCTATTGATCACGTCGGGGGCAATCGCAGCCGACAAGAGCTACCGCGCGACGATGATCGCGTGCCAAGAAAAAGAAGAAACGTTGGTTTCGGGCACTTACAGCGCCTTCTTGACTCTTATTGCGAAGCGAGAGCTGCCGAAAGAAGGATTGCGATTTCCGATTCGTCTGGCTGAAAGGCGCGTGGATGGGTTTCTCGTCTCACGCGGATTCTACGTTTCGCCGAATGAACTTCGCGGCTTCGAGATTTTCGTGCCCCAAGACTGCGTTGTGGAGAAGGACGGCATTCTCATTTCCTCCACTGTGCTCGTGATCGCCAGCGAAGATTCAAAGCAAGGCTTCACTTTGCTCGCCTTAAAACGAAAAAGCCCAACCAGTCGCTAGAGCCAATGCGATTGTTCCTACGCTGGTTTTCGGAAAGCATCCTTGGCTTTCGTTACTCCTTATCTCGCATGACTCATCTTTAACGTTAGCAAAAAATATGAAAAACCGAGTTGCTATTGTAACTGGTGCAGCGGGAAAAGGAATTGGCCGCAGCACGGCATTGACGCTTGCACGAGACGGTGCTCGCATTGTGGTAAACTATCGCAGCTCAGATAAAGATGCGGCTCGCGTAGCTGACCAGATTACCTCAAGAGGTGGAGACGCCATCACATGCAAAGCAGACGTTACTGTGGCTGACGACTGCACCCGTTTGGTCGAACGGACTATTGAGGCATTTGGCACGGTCGATATTCTTGTTATTGGTCCAGGGGCAGGCTGGCACCCTGCTTCGTTGGACAAGTTATCCGGGAGCGATGTTTTATCGGACAGTCATGCGGAACTTGCTCCCATCTGCTACCTGATAGAACAGGTAGTCCCAATTATGAAGTCCCGGTCTTTCGGACGCATTGTTGGCATTGGCGTAAACCTCTCGAAACCTTCTCCTGCTTTTGCCTACAACGCTGCGAAAGGAGCAAGAGCGGCATATTTTGACCAAGCATGGCTATCACTATGGGCGTTGGGAATTACGATGAATCTGGTCTGCCCCGGACCGGTCGGTGAGATTGCGTCGTTGGAAGAAGCAGTTGCCTTGTCTGACCATGCCGCTGCATGGGATCGGAGATCGACTACCACTCCCCAAGATGTGGCTGAGATTATCTCATTTCTCGTTTCTGATCGGGCGGCGTTTCTGACGGGAGCCAAGATTCCATTTATGTTTAAGTGATGGCTAACAAGGCGCTGCACCTAACGCCTACCCGCGTCACACTTCCTGCTGGTCGCTTCGCTCCCGTGCAGGAAGTGTGACGCGGGTAGGCGTAGGTGAGCTTCGACGTTCGCCTAAGATGAGCAACGTGAGCACTCCAAAACCTTATGAAGAGTGGCGGATTACACAAGGAGACCGCGCAGAAGATGCCGCCTATGTATTTGGATATTATTTCATGCGCCATTGCCGGGCGGAAGCCTTAAAGATTGCGGCTTCTAAGCCATTGCCGACCACACAAGAAGCATACGATACGACAGTTTCCGAAGCAGTTGATACCGCGCTACACAATGTTATGGATTTGCTAGAAGGTTTCTGGCGCACAGAAGCAGGCCCGAACCATACAGCAGAGTTTGCATTGGCGGTTCGTGTGTGCGACCGAGAAAGAAAGATTTTAGAGCGCATAGATATTTCCCCCTGTTTGCTTGATTTGCCAATAGGATTTTGGAAGTGGCGCGGCGGAGAGTTTCGATGAAGAAAGAGGCGAACCAGTCGTTAGAGCCAACGCGGATGGACGATTGTCCTGCAATTTAACCGTTGCAGCTCCGCGTGGCTCAGCTGTAACGTTGGGCTAAGCAATTCTTCCTATGAAATCCAGCATACTAACCATAATCGCGCTTGCAGCGGCCAGCATAGCGAGCGCCGAAACCGCAGTCGTTCTCGAGCAAAAGGGTTCACCGCTTAAGATCACAAGCTACGAAGCCGTCTTTGAGCCGGAGTCCCGTGGTCGCTACGACTCACATTCGGACCGCATCAAACACTCACTCAAGTATTCGAACGTTTCTGAGAAGAAAATTGTGGCATTGAGGATCGGAATTGCGGCCTTCGATGCGTTCAACAATTTCATGGGAAGATTTGGCGGAGTCTCCATCGAAGAGCTTGCGCCTAAAGTGGAGACTGATGGTGTTTGGACTCAGTCGCCCTACGCTGCCTTCCTGTTTAAGAAGTATGGGACGGGCGTGGTTTATGTTTCGGAGCTCCGATTCGAGGATGGCACATTCTGGCGCGCGGACATGGATAGCGTTCTGGCTCAGATGCGGAAGTTCGAAGCGACCCTCGAAAAGGATGATCTCAAAGAGAAGACCGGAAAATAAAAGGCCCAACAAGGCGATGCAGCCAACTCCGGTAGCTGTCACGCCTCGTGCTGTCGCACGAGTCGCGCCATCTACCTCCGTGGCTGATCTTCGATGTTGGGCAAAAATATGAAGCTATGCGTGGGCATCATTATTTCGCTCCTAGTCGGCGCAGCCAGCATGTTTTATTTCATGCCAGCCGACAGTCAGTCCGAATCAGATGAGCCACCAGCTGAAGCCACTGCCTTACTGAAAGATGCACTTACTGCTATACAGTCCCGAGACTACGCCACATTCGGCAGAATCACGCATCTAACCGATGATTTCAAGGTGATCATATTGGAGCATTCCAGAGAATTACTGGCTAGAGATTTTAAGACGAATTATACATTGGATTATATTTCTAAAATAAAAATATCAGAAACGGAAGTGCGCTATATCTGGAAGGCGGTCTCGCAAGAAACCGATAAAGAAGGAATTATTTCACTTTGGGTAAGCGAAAACCAGATAGCTTATTTTAAAATCGAATGATGAAAACCACGGAGCCCAACTAGGCACTACAGACAACGACCCGCAGCTCCACGACTTCGATTATCTTTACCAATGCGATTCCACCCAGTATTCTGTGCGGGTCGTGTCTGACCTTAAACGTTGGCAGAATTAAAAACAAAAATGGCAAACTATATAGATAAACTGATTCTAAGCGAATCCTACATTTACATAGCGGATTATGAGCTTACCTCTGACGCCGAAGCCAAGATTAGGCGCATGCTCGAGGCTAGCATCAGACTAAGATCGCCGTATTTTTTCCAAGCGGACGTAAACTATGAACTCAAAGTAGAGAGTGGATCGTTAACAATTAAATGCACTATTTTAGGAAGTCTTGCTGCGTTTCTGCTCTCGTCCGCAAATTTTCGCGAGGCAGTTGATCAAGCATACGAAAGCTCGAAGTATTTTTCGAGATCGATTGTAGTTGATGGCATAGTTGCATCGGAGCGACCCATGTATCGAGTTGATGCTAAGGAAGCTCGATTGGGTGTTCCAGGTCGCCTTAAGCGCCTGATTATCAAACTAGCGGGTCTTTCCACCTTTTCTGCAAATTGGAAGTCTGAGCACCTAAAAAAAGAACTCATCGCCTTAAATAAGGAAATAAAAAATATTTACGATGACATAGGCGATAGCCATGAGAGGAAGTTAATCTCAGATGGGCTCATGACGATACTAAATCAGGATTTCCCAAAGATTCTGGCGACTGCGCCCTCTGCCCAAGAATTCAAGAATTTCGAAATCCGTAACAATACTTTATTTGCCGATACTATAAACATAGTGCTCGATGGGAAAACGCCCGAGCGTAAATCACTAGAGATTGATTGGAAATTAATCAGTAGTCTGTTTATTGCCTTATCAAGCCTATACCTACACTTCAGAAAAGGAGGTGACAAAAACCAATCCGTTACTTCAGATGGATCATTTAGTGGACTTAATAATGTTTCGACTGAAGCACTTGCAGCTTCAATCAGCGTTAAGCAAGTGACCGCTCTTAAAAAGATTGCGGAAGAGGAAAAGGCAAAAATGGAAAACCTTGCAAAAGACGATTCAAAAACCGATTTATTTAAAGAAGAGGCTGCGAGTCAGAGTCGAAAACGAATCTGCAAGAGGTTAAAATCTATAGAGAAAGAGCTTGGGCGCCTCCCTGCGATTTCCGAACTACTTAAACTGTATTCAGAATTTAAATGTAAGGAAGAATGAGCCCAACCAGTAGATGGAGCCAATGCGATTGTTGCTACGCAGGTATTTGTAAAGCATTTTGATTTTTGTTACTCGCCATCTCGCATGGCTCATCTATAACGTTAGGCAGAAATATGATCGAGCGCGAGCAAATGACATTTATCGCCCAAGGCGAACGATTCTACCCATCGAGAGTGACTGCGCCATACTCATCCAGCCATAATCCGGGGGTTATCGGCAAGCTTGGCCGCTATAAAGATCGGCCCGTTCCTTATGGAGTAGCAGATTTCCAAGTTCCCGAAGTCGAAAAAGAAAAGATTGCTTACCTGCATCGTATAGTTTCACCACACCTGAAAGCGTTACGTGCAGCGGGAGCCGAAGAGTTTCGGCTGCATATTTCTTATTTTTGTCGATCGCAGTGTGCGATTGGTTTTTCCCGTGAAGAGATAAGGATGTTATCAGAACTTGAGTGCGATTTACCCATTGATTGCTATACAGAAAATGAAGAAGGAGCCTAACAAGCCGTCCAGTAGCTATCACGCCTCGTGCTGACGCACGAGTCGCGCCATCTACCTCCGTGGCTGAGCTTTGACGTTCGGCAGAAGAAGATACGCTTTCGTCGCTATACATAAAATGAGAGCCAAAGCCGTTTATTTGCTCTATCACGTGCATGAAATTAGCACCGATGAAAAAGACACGAAGCTCATTGGAGTATACTCCAGCCGGAAAGCAGCAGAAGAAGCGCAGGCGCGGTCGTCGAAGCTCCCAGGCTTCAAAAAGCATCCAGACGGATTTATCATTGACCGCTATGTCTTGAATCAAGATGAATGGACATCTGGTTTTGTCACCGTCAGAAATCAGAAATGAAAAATGAGCCGAACAAGGTGATACAGCCAATTCCGGTAGCTGTTAAGTCTCGTGCTTTCGCACGAGCCGCGCCAACTACCTTCATGGCTGAGCTTGGACGTTAAGCAAAATACCGAGCATGAAACCTAAAAGCATTCTCATTATATTGTTCATATTTCCAATCTGCATTTATGCCCAAAACAATGAAAAACCTAGCTTTGAGAATATTATTGGAAGATTGTTTTTAGTGTTATCGTCCGAAAATCTGATTTGTGGAGAAAAAATCGAGCCGTTAAATCGTTTTTTTATTTGGACGAATGCAGAAAAATCTCCCGAGCATCTTATTCATACAAAAACTGATTGGGATAAACATATGGGAAGATGGATGATGATGCCAAAGGAGAACGGAATTGTCTTGGAAATATCTAAAACAACTCTTGGCGTTATGTTTCAACAACCGACGGTAATTCCAATGCATGATAAGAAAAAAAAAGATCTTTTGTTTCTCTATTAATTTACAAGATGGGCATGTTGTAATTATAGGAAGTTATGGTGATTTGTTTCCGGTGCGCAGCATAGATGATATCTTACGACTCTCTGAGAGTCCTGTGCCAATTCGAGAAGAATAAAGAGGCCTAACAAGGCGCTAGAACCAACGCGACTGGCGTCGCGTTGTTCGGCGCTTCTACACGCAATCGAGACCGCAATTTTGTGTTCGCAGTCGCATGGCTCATCTTTGATGTTAGGCAAAAAATCGAATTCTATGGCTAAAAATATAGACTACAATCCAGATGTTATTCAGAGCTTTGCAAATAAGCTCTATACACAAGCGAAGCAGCTATTCCTGAGCTATGCACTAGGAGGCATACTTGTTGGTTTGCTTGGTGGTTATTTTCTAGGACGTGTTACGTCTCCTGGAAACGAACTGCTTATCGCAATGGTTTGCGCAATTCTTCTTTGTTTCATATCATTATCATCTGCACGCGCTAAAGCTTTTGCGCTGAAGTTACAGGCACAACAAGCGCTGTGCCAAATCGCAATAGAGAAAAATACAAGGAAAGACGCCTAACAAGGCGCCAGAGCCAATGCGATTGTTGCTACGCTGGTTTTCGCAAGGCATTTTTAGTAATCTAAACTCAGAGCCTCGCATGGCTCATCTTGAACGTTGCTCTAGCTAACAGAAATGCGCTCCCGCCCTGCATATTTCGTCTTTTGGCTGCCCGCAATCACATTGTGCGGAATTGTCGCGGGTTATTTTCTTGTGATGTGGTCGAACGCACCAAGAATTCCATCGCAAGGTATGGAAGCGCTTATCGCGCTTCCATACACATTTGTTTCATTGGTGATGGCGCCCTTTATAGTCGGACTTGGGATTTTATTATGGCAGCGGCCCCGTCGTGCAGCACTGAAGCTAGCATACGTTATTCCGACGATTATTCTGACTGTTGGCGGAGTATTTGGATTTTATGTTACACCGAGAGCAAGTACCGCCACATACGAAATCCCCCTGTCATTTGTAGATGAGCAAGGGAAGCCTGTCTCCGATCTTGCCGTAAAGGTAGTCCATTCGTCACCCCGCTTCGACATCATCAGAGGCGGCAAGACACGCCGAGAAGAGGCATTCCAAGTTGCCACGAGTGAATTCAATCTCACAAAAACAAAAGGAGAAGAGACCGAAATAAGAATTGAGAAGAACGGATACTACCTCACCAAAGTTACAATTCCTCATGTCTGGCCTGCGAAACGAGATTATGGACTTCAACGGATTCATATTGAATGGCAGAAGGACTGGAGTGGCGGACGTTGGGGCGTGGACGCCTGCCAAGCGGCAATGAACTGGCCATTGAAGAGTAAAGAACATTTCAATGTCATAATGCTTGATTTTTCTGCACCTGCCATATCTCCACTTTCAGAATATACAGAAGAAGATTCTCGTGCTCTACAGAATGCAAATAAATAAAGCTAACAAGGCGCTGCACCCAACGGCTACCCGCGTCACGCCTCCTGCTGTCGCTTCGCTCCTTGCAGGAGTCGCGCCACGGGCAGTCGTGGGTGGGCTCGACGTTGCGTGCATTGGACGAAAGCCGAAGTAATGGCGAACACAGGAGGAATGAGATGGCAGACGTACCAACTATCGTCAAAATAAAATCGATAGAACCGCTTGATCAGCCGCGCCTACGGGAAACCTTGGAAAAGGTTCTTGAGCATGCGGCGTCACACTTCGAGCAAGTCAACTATTGTTTGGTCGGGACAGCTGCCGCCATGTTGCATGGCGTTCCCTTGTCCGCCGCAGGCGATGTGGACTTCCTGATGAAGGAACGTACCCATGTGGACGCCTTTGCTGTGGCACTCTCTTCTTTTCCCGCTCTCACGCCACCAACTCTCTTGGAGGGAGCCAAGCAATATTACGCCGCTTACAATGTAAACGCTATCAAAGTCGAGGCGAGCACGGTTGAGGTGACTACAGATTCTGTTTATATCGAGACGTTTGGAGACGGCCCATGGAAGTATCAGACTCTGATTGCGGTGGGGCCGTACCGTGTGCCGACGGTTGCATTGGAACTGCGTCTCGCCACAGAACTGCTGCGGAACCGCCCGGACCGATACGAACCAATGATTACATGGATGAAGCAGAATGGCTGCGACGCTGACCTGTTAGGCCATGCCATGAAAGCTCGGAGGCTATCACCGGAGATACAGCACAGTATTCTCGCTCAAGTCAGCGGGGGAGCGGTCTAGCAAAGCGTTGCACCTCGACGCGCTCCAGCGTTTGTCAGAATGGTATGCCTCCCAGTGCGACGGCGATTGGTAGCACAGCTACGGCTTTAAGATTTCGACTCTCGATAATCCCGGCGTCGCCATTGAGGTCGATCTTCGGGACACGCCACTCGCGGCGGTGCCGTTTGAAGAGAAGAAAGACCATTACGAATCTTCCATCGATTGGATGGTGTGCAGTCGGACCGAGGATTATTTCGTCGGAAGAGGCGCGCCAGGAAGGCTGGAGGACATCGTTCTCGCATTTCTCGCGTGGGCGGAGCGCCACCCCAAAGAAGGCTAACCAGCCGCGAGAGCGGCTGTGGCTCATCTATGATGTTAGAGCATTTTCGGTTTATTTTGTCTCACGCGGAGGCGCGGAGAACGCAGAGGGAGGGAAATGTAATATTTTTAATTTACTTATACCTAGTGACATGAGTTTTCTCTGCGTCTCTGTGTCTCTGCGTGATCTCTTAAATCTTGCGACAAATTGAACCGACAATGCTCTAGGCAAAATTAGATCCAATGAATCCACAGTCATTTGTTATATTATCGGTTATTGCAGGGGGGATCATCACTTTGTTTTGGACGCCTGTATTATATTTTGTTATATCTTTATAAAAAATGAAAAATAAGGAGATTTCATTATGACGGAAAAAGAAAAATCGCATGCGGGAATGTTATATCAGCCCAGTGACCCTGAGCTTGTAGCAGATCGCGACATTACTATTAAGAAGTTGTATGATTACAATAAATTAAATCCACTCGACCGTGATGCACGACAAATTGCCATACGCGAGTTGTTAGGCAAGGCTGGAGATAACTGCGTTGTGGAGCAACCGCTTTTTTGCACTTATGGGTATAATACGGAGGTGGGCGATAATTTTTTCCTCAACGTTAATTGCAAGCTTATGGACAGTGGGAAAATTACAATTGGAAATAACGTATTCATTGCACCAAATGTCTGCATTATAACAGAAGAACATGCAATGAATGTTAGACAACGTCTGGCAGGATTGGAATATACCCACCCGGTAAATATCGGTGATAATGTGTGGATTTGCGCAGGAGCGATTATATTGCCGGGGGTAACTATCGGTGAGAACAGTGTAATCGGTGCAGGCAGTGTCGTTACAAAAGACATTCCTCCAAATAGTTTGGCTGTTGGCAATCCCTGCAAAATAATCCGCACACTAACAAACGAATAGTCTTTCTTTGATTTGTATTGTCCAATCGCGATCTTGCCCTTGTGGCTAGATCGACGCTGGCGGATGCCAACGAGCAGCGGGATTGGCGGATGTGGCAAGACGTGGGCCAAACGTTGATACGCAAGGCGCGTCCTCTTTACGCGGGGGAAGACCTAGGTAAGACGTTGACGGTCCCACGTTACTGGGGCGTTCTGGTTGGGCCGTCCTTTCTGCGTCAGGTATTCAATGATACGGAATCGGAGGTTCTCCATTGGCTTCGAAGGCAGCGGCAGGTGGGTTGATTTTTTAAGTGCGCGTGATTTCAATCATCTCGTCATGTCGGCTTCGATACCAAGTAAAAAACATTCTTCGCTTGATCGTGTGCTCGGGCGAGTGGATTCGCTTGATACGGTCAACCTAACCAATCTGGTGCAGCGACTGGCGCGGGAACGCGAGTTGTTCGAGGAGATTTTTAACACGCTTCAGGAAGGCGTGCTGGTCATCCGCACGGACGGGCAGATCGACTACGCCAACGTGGCGGCGCACGGACTCATCGCACTGCCGGGGCAGGAGTTGCAGGGCATGGTGTTGTGGCGGCTGGTGCCGGGGTTGCGTCCGTCGTTGGAGCCATCGCTTGATGGGACGGCGCCGGTGATGGCGCGTGAGTTTGAACTGACGTACCCGGAGCCACGCATGGTGCGGCTTTACATGGTGCCGTTTCACGGGGAGGGGCGGTCGGGTGGACCGCATTTTGCGGTCATCCTTTCGGATATCACGCGCGATAAACAGACCACGGAGGAACGGATCGAGAGCGAACGGACATCGTCCATCCTGCTGCTGGCGGCGAGTGTGGCGCATGAGCTGGGCAATCCGCTCAATTCGCTGACGATCCATTTGCAATTGATCGAGCGGAAGTTGAAGAAGTTGAAGGCCTCATCGCGCGAGAGCGCCTCACTGGGAGACTCGATTCGGATATGTCAGGAGGAGGTTACGCGGCTGGACGGGATCGTGACGCATTTTCTGGAGGCGATCCGTCCGCGTCCACCCGATCTGACGGAGACCGATTTGATGGAAATTTTGGGTGACGTGCTGCATTTTCAGCAGCGCGAGCTTGAGGACCGGGGAATCGAGATAGATGCGACGACAGCGCCGGACTTGCCGCGTGTGATGGCGGACAGGGAGCAGTTGAAACAGGTGTTTTTTAACATCATCAAGAATGCGGTGCAGGCGATGCAGCCGGGCGGGCGTCTGCGCATCAAATCGCACACGGACGACGAACATGTGTATCTGCTTTTTGGTGACACAGGGAGCGGCATCAAGCAGCGGGATTTGGTGAAATTGTTCCAGCCATTCCAGACGTCCAAATCCGATGGCAACGGGTTGGGATTGATGATTGTGCAGCGCATCATGCGCGAGCACGGCGGCCAGGTGAGCATCGAGAGTCGTGAAGACGTGGGCACGGTGGTCACGCTGCAATTCCCCAGAAAAGAACGCCGCGTGCGGATGCTTCAGGCTTCGCCTGTTCTGAAAAGCTAGGGCGGTATAAGTTGAGATGTGTCCGTTGTCTTAACGGTAGGGAGGCCTTTGTGCCCTCTGTCGAGGGCAGCCCTTCGGGCCATCGCCTTTGGCGATGCCATCTCCGCGCTGCTGCGCTCCGTCCGAGGCCTCCGTTGTGCGTGGTGAGAGGATACAAAGCTCATAGGTGGATGGAGCGTGGTTTCGGAGGCCTCGGAGAGGCCTCCCTACCAGGTATCAAATGGCTACATTGGCGTAGGAATGCTTCGCGCGAGAGTTTGGGATTTGAACAGCGGGAGTTTGGCGTTTCGCTGGCCATCATGCTCGCCTCCGATCTCTTTGAACTGCCGGCCTCGCTTTCGCGTTTTGCGGAGTTTTTTCGTGCGGAGGTTGCGCCTTGGGAATGGCTGCGACAGATCGGGCCGGCGTTGAAATCGCTCCCTCCCCCCCCCCCCCCCCCTCCGGCACATGCGGTGAAAGAAGCGGTGTCCGCTGCGGTGCGGATTGAGGGGACGGTGTGGATTGATCCGAGCGTCAAGCTGCCGGCCTATGCGACGATCATCGGCCCGGCATGGATTGGCGCGGGAACGGAAATCCGTCCGGGGGCGTTCGTGCGCGGCAATGTGATCACGGGGGAGGGATGTGTGCTCGGCAATGCGTGCGAGTTTAAGAACTGTCTGCTGCTCGATGGCGTGCAGGTGCCGCATTTCAGCTACGTGGGCGACTCGATCCTGGGCAACAAGGCCCACTTGGGAGCGGGAGTGATTTGCTCCAATCTGCGGCTCGACCAGAAAGCGATCACCGTGCGTCTGCCCGCAACGACTGAAGGGACGGCAAACGGTGGCGTGGTGAATACGGGTTTGCGCAAGTTTGGGGCGTTGTTGGGTGATGGGGCGGAGGCCGGTTGCAATTCGGTGCTCAATCCGGGGTCGATCTTGGGCCGCCGGGCGTTGGTGATGCCAACGGTGGCGTTTGCGGGGTATCTGCCGCCGGCGACGATCGCGCGGGTGCGCGGGCATGTGTCGTTTTTGCCACGGAGGGATTGAGGTCCGCATGCTTTCTCCTCACTACGCTTCCCGGCTTTTATGCAAAACACACCGCCTCCCTCGTCTGAATCTTCGCCAGCCGTGACACCCGCGCCGGCCACGACCGCCTCCTCCGCGGCCGACTACAAATTCCGCTTCGGCGACGCGCTCATCGGAGCGCAGATGCTTTTCGTCGCCTTCGGAGCGCTCGTGCTGGTGCCCATCCTTACCGGCCTCAATCCCAATGTCGCGCTTTTCACCGCCGGTCTCGGCACGCTCATCTACCAGATCATCACGCGTGGCAGGGTGCCGGTGTTCATCGCATCAAGTTTCGCGTTCATCGCGCCGATCTCAGCCGGTGTGGAGCAATGGGGTATCCCGGGCACGCTGTGCGGACTAGTCGGGGCGGGTGTGATGTATTTCATTGTGGGTGCGCTCATCAAATGGCGTGGCATTGGCCTCCTGCAAAAAATCCTGCCGCCGGTCGTCATTGGCCCGGTGGTCATGGTGATCGGCCTGCTGCTCGCGCCGGTGGGGGCGGGCATGGCAATGGGCAAGACGCCCGGCTGCACGATTCCCACCTGGCAGGCGCTCACCATCGCGGGCATATCGCTGGCCACGATGATTCTCGTATCATTGCGTGCGCGCGGCATGTTGCGACTGCTGCCGATTCTGTGCGGCATCGGCGCGGGTTATGTGGCGTCAATGGCATTTGGATACGTTGACTTCAACGGCATCAAAAACGCGGCGTGGATCGCCGTGCCGGCCTTCACCGCGCCGGTGTGGAACCTGTCGGCCATCCTGTTCATCGCTCCGGTCGCGCTCGCGCCGATCATCGAGCACTACGGCGCAGTCCAGGCCATCGGCCAGATTACGGGCCGCGACTACGTGGCCAATCCCGGCATCCACCGCTGCCTCGTCGGCGATGGACTGGCGACCTCGGTCGCAGGCATGTTGGGCGGTCCTCCGTGCACGACTTACAGCGAAGTGATCGGTGCGGTTGCCCTCACGCGGGCGTTCAACCCGGCCATCATGACGTGGGCGGCGGTCACGGCAATCGCGCTGGCGTTCGTCGGCAAAGTCGGCGCGATCCTCGGCTCGATTCCGGTGCCGGTGATGGGTGGCATCATGACGCTGCTGTTTGGCGCCATCGCCACCGTGGGGCTGCAAACCCTGGTGCGTGCGAAACAAGACCTGCTCGAACCGCGCAACATGACCATCGTGTCGCTCATCCTCGTGTGCGGCATCGGCGGCATGGTGATCGGCGACAAACAATCCTTCGCCCTCGAAGGCATCGGTCTGGCCGGCATTCTTGGCATCGTGCTCAATCTGATCCTGCCCAAGGCACGGAAGGAATGAACCGTAGTTAGTTTTTAACTACGCAAATCCCGCACCGTCCTCCCCGGCCTCCAGCGACCCGGAATGAGCACACCGCGCGGATGCTCGGGCACGCGGGTTTCGTTGTTGATCAGCGCGCCGATCAGCAAATCCGTCGCCGCGGCGGCCACGGCTTCGCTTTGCTGACAAATGCCGGTTGTCACACGGTCGGCCTCCGCCACGTGCAAGTGGGAAAAACCGATGTCATGCGGCACTGAGAAGCCATGTGCGCGCAGCACGCGCGGGATGTGTTTTTCCGTCGAAATAATTACCTCCGGACGGTATTTTTTCACCCACGCCGCCACCACATCGTCGTCCAGCGTCACGAGCGGAGGCAACGGCGCGAGGCGAAACTCCTGCCGCATCGTCGCCAGGTAGCCGGCCGCGAAACGATTCGCCACCACCGTCTCCGTCAACGGCTCCCCGATGTATCCAATCCTGCGGTACCCGAGGCGGCGAAGCTCGCGCACCGCCAGTTGCGTGGACAGATGCTGGTCGTTGCTGGCGAAGTGCAACGCGGGGGAATGATACGCCGTGCCCACGCCCACGATGGCGAATTGGTTCAAGTCAACCGGGATGGCGGTCGCCGAACCGTCCGCGCCTTCGGCAAATCCCTGCAACAACAGTCCGCGCACGCCGCGGGCCAGCAGCATGTCGGTGAGGCGGGCCGGATGGGGCAGCGTGCCGCCCGCCGGCCTGCCGCCAGCGGATGCATCGCCCGCGCCGCGCAACCGCGGATCGCGCGCCCACACGCGTTCGATCGCGTAGCCCGCCGCCTCGGCCCGCGCGCGCACCCCGTTGTAAAACGCCACCGACACCGCATCGGCCCGCCAGCCTTGCGGCGAATCGTGAAAGTCGAGCCAGGCAAGATTCCATCTTGCCGTGGGCGGGCGATGATTGCGCACCTGCGCCATGAGCGCGGCCACGAGCGGATGCGCCCGGTGGCCCAGGCGTCGCGCCACCTCCCGCACACGCTCGCGTGTATCGATGCCGATGCGCGTATCCCCGCGCAACGCCCGCGACACCGTGCTCGTCGCCACGCCTGCCTCGCGCGCGATGGCTGACAGCGGCACATGGCTGACGCCGGACGGCTGATGGCTGGAATCGGAAATCGGAGGCATTGGTTGTGGACGTATGCGCTTATGACGTGCGCAACGCGTTGCGCAACACCATCCGCTTGCGTTGCGTTTCACGCTCGCAGCCGAGGACTCGGAGAGGCCTCCCTACCGTTCCCATCCCGCCATGAGCAAAGCCACCCGCACCAAAACCACACCCACGCCCGCCTTTACCGCACGCGTCAAAAAAATCCGCGCTGCGCACGAGGCGTTTTTGCGCCGCAAAAATCCTGTCGATTCCGTGTGGGACAACGGCGTGTTTGAACGCTTCCGTTACCCTGTCGTCACCGACCGCCACACGCCCCTCGAATGGCGCTACGATTTCAACCCGGCCACCAACCCCTTTTTCATGGAGCGCCTCGGCATCAACGCCACGCTCAACCCCGGCGCGTTTTTGTGGAAAGGCAAAGTGTGCCTCGTCGTGCGCACCGAAGGCTACGACCGCAAAAGTTTTTTCTCCATCGCCGAGTCCGCCAACGGCATTGACGGCTTCCGCTTCTGGCCCGAGCCCATCGACCTCCCCGAAATCGCGCCCGAAACCAACGTCTATGACATGCGCATCACCCCGCACGAAGACGGCTGGATTTACGGCGTGTTCTGCGCTGAATCGCGCGACCCCAAGGCCGCACCCGCCGATCTCTCCAGCGCCGTTGCGCAAGCGGGCCTCGTGCGCACGCGCGACTTCAAAAAATGGGAACGCCTGCCCAACCTCCGCACCCCCGCCTCGCAGCAGCGCAACGTCGTGCTCCATCCCGAGTATGTAAACGGCCAATACGCCTTTTACACGCGTCCGATGGACGGCTTCATCGACGTCGGCAGCGGTGGCGGCATTGGCTGGACACTCTGCAAAGACATCACGACGGGCAAAACCGGTCCTGAAAAAATCATCGACGAACGCGCCTACCACACGATCAAGGAATCGAAAAACGGCCAGGGCCCCGCCCCGATCAAGACGCCGCAAGGCTGGCTCCACATGGCGCACGGCGTGCGCGGTTGCGCGGCGGGGCTGCGTTACGTGCTCTACGCCTTCATGACCGCGCTCGACGATCCTTCGCGCATCATTGCGCGGCCCGGCGGACATTTCCTCGCACCCTACGAAGGCGAGCGCGTGGGCGACGTGTCCAACGTCACCTTCACCAACGGCTGGGTGCAGCTTCCCGATAAAGCGCAGACGATCCTGCTCTATTACGGAGGTTCCGACACGCGTTGCTACGTGGCGCGCACCACGACGGCGAAGCTCATCGACTGGTGCCTCAACACCCCCGAAGACGCGCTCACCACGCGCCGCGCCGTCGATCAACGCCTTGCCCTCATCCGCGCCAACGCCGCCTTGAAGCGCTGACTTTCCGGCTTCGACATTTCGAAGCGTAACTTCTTTCCTTCGCGTCCATGAGTTGGTGGACGCGATTTCGATCCCTGTTTGCGCGGACCTTTCCCGGCGTGGCGGGAGGCGATGCCGGTGAACGCGCCGCCGCCGCTCATCTCCGGACTGCGGGACTCACGATCATTGCGCGCAACTGGCGCAATCCGCGCGACCGCCGCGAGGAAATCGACCTCGTGTGCGAAGACGACGGCGTGCTGGTGTTCGTGGAAGTCAAGACCCGCGCCACCTCCGCGCTCGTGCCCGGCTACCACACCGTGACGCGAAAGAAAAAAGCCGTCCTTCGCCGCGCCTGCCGCGCCTACCTCAACCGTCTGCATCCGCCGCCCGAGCATCATCGTTTCGACATTGTGGACGTGGTGACCAGCGGACACGAGGCCGACGACCGCGCCGGTGGCCTCGTGCTCGAAGTCCATCACTACGAAAACGTGCCGCTCTTCGAGGACGTCCGGTAGTGGCACCCGGTAGTGGCAACGGCTTTGCCAATCACACATCCGGCAGGTGTTGATTGCGGATCTCCGTCAGTCGCATGAGCAGTTGCGCGGTGTCGATGTTGACCGGATCGATGTTTGATTGGCACGCGAGGGCCGCAGCCAGGCCAGCGGCCTCGCCGGTGGCCACCGCGTCGCCTGTCACCCGGTAGCTGGCATGGGCGATATGGTCGCCCGAAATGCAGCGACCGGCCATCATCAGGTTGTCCACATCCTGAGCCAGCAAACAGCGGTAGGGGATGTCGTAAGGCTGCATCGGCAGGTGGTAGAGACCGCGCCCCTCCGTCGGATCGGGATGGTGGATGTCCACGTTGAAACGCACGTGGCAGATACCGTCCTCAAAGCGTCGCCCCGCCTGTAGATCTTCCTGCGTGAGGTAATACCGGCCGAGGATACGGCGCGCCTCGCGCACGCCGAGGAAGGGTCCGGTGTCGATCAGGTAAATGTCCTTCCAGTCGTCGCCGCCGCGGGTCTTGAGGATATGGACGAGTTCGCGGATTTCGCGGCGTCCTTGGAATTCGGCACGCGTGAGGTTGCGCACGTCGATGCCGCTACCCCAAAGGTGCGTGGCCATGAGCATGAACACGCCGGGCTGGCCGGGCTGTTGGAAGAGTGAAACGCGCTCGTAGCTGAGCTGAAACCCGGCCGCCTGCGCGATACCGAGCATCGGTTGGTGACGGGCTCCATTGCCCCGGTAGCCACCGATGCGGCCATAAAGCGTCATCGGCTGCACCTTGCCATCTTCGGGACGCCCGTGCTTGAAGGCGCAACCGGCCTGCGCGCACACGTCGCCGTCGCCCGTAGTGTCGATTACGATACGAGCTTTGATGAACTCGCGTCCGGATTTGCTTTCGGTAAAAACGCCGGTCACACGCGAGCCCTCGCGGGCGACGGCAGTGACATGGGTATAGAGCTGGACCTCGATGCCCGTCTCATGCGCCATCTCGTCGAGCAGGCCCTTCATCGCTTCGATACCATAAATTGGACCGCCCTTCCATGGCTCGAAATAACCGCAAGCACCCCGCGCTTTGAGCCGTGTCTCCAGCTCACGGATGAGGCCGGACTTGTTCTGGCTGTCGAGAATGATGGTCAGCCCGCCGGCGGTCCAGATGCCGCCGAGGAAGGGGTGGCGTTCGAGCAACAACACACGCGCGCCGGTCCGGGCGGCGGTGAAGGCCGCGGCGATGCCGGCCGGGCCGCCGCCGCAGACGAGGATGTCGGTTTCGCGCACGACAGGGATGTCGCGTGCAGGTTCGTGGATTTGGTGAACGGTGGAGCAGGAGTTCATGCTCCGCAGCATACGCGCTTTGCGTGCGTCCGGACGGACTGAAAACCGGCGCATTTCTAGCACAGATGTAACCTGCCGCGTCTTGCGAATTTTTCACCGGTCCACCCGCGGTGCCCGCCCGACGACCTTGCGGTAACAACGGCTGAAGTAATTGGGATCGGAAAATCCGCACGCTGCCGCGATGTCGGCCAGATTGAGTCCGGGGTTTTTTAACAAATGCCGCGCACGCCGTATTCGTTCGCTCATGACGTATTGGTTGAAAGGCGCCTTTGAAAACCGGGCGAACAAACGCGAGATGTGATTGGGGTGTAGTTGCAGGAAGCTGGCGACCGTCTCCCGCCCCAAGGGTTCGTGCAAGTGGTCGCGGATGAACTGGCACGCCGCCTGCCAGCGAAAATGTGAGCGCCCCTCCTCCCCCCCCTCCCGCCCGGGTTCGCTGTCCGCGAGCAACAGTTCGTGAGACCGAATGAGCAGCGCCCGAAACAAGGCCCGCAACCAGCGGTCCTCCGGGTTGCGTCCCGCGCAGCGGTCGATGGCTTCGCAGAGATGCCGTCCGTCAGCGTCGAGAGTTTTTTGCGTGTGGTGGGTGACGAGAAATTGGTGCCGGGTGACAGGGGGGGAGGGGGGGGGGAGGGGGCCGTTCGCGTTGGCGTTGGCGTGACTCCAGCGTTTTTGCGCGACGAGGAAGCGCGTCAGATGGGCGTGCGGCACCACGCCGAGCGAGAGATAATTTGCCTCTGGCGCGGGTTCCATCATGCACCCGGCGCTGGCATAAATGACATCGCCGCGCCGCAAGCGCACTTCCGAGCGCACGCCGTTTTGCCAGATGTGGTAACGTGCCTCCCCCCACAGACAGATGCTGAAACGCGGGCAATCGAGAGCGGTGAGACAGTGGCGTGCCTTTTCGTGCGAGAGAAACACCCGCCCGGACGCAGGCCGGCGCAGCACCGAGTCAATCAGCCGGGCGATGCAGTGTTTGTCCCTGGGATTTTTCATGTGCCGGAAGCCTATGAGCCGCTGGCCCGGATCGTCACGGATGGTTTTCTGAAACAGACAAAACGGTGTTGTGGGCAGGGCGTGGGCATTGGGTGTGTGTGGCAGGTCGCTCAGGTTGGAATCGACATCAACAAGCTGGTCACGCAAATTGTTGCGCATGGAGCGCAGAGTCACCCTTCGAGACATCGCTTGGCGAACCGGTTATCATTATTCGACGATATCGCCGGTGTTGAATGACGACCTGACGCTGCCCGTGGCCACGCGGGAAAAAACCCACCGCACCGCTGCATCCTGATCGAGGGAACCTGGCACGAGGAAAAAACAATGTGGCGGCTTTCACCACACACATCATGAAACCCGCTCCCACCATGCAGGAGGTCGCCCGCGCCTCCGGGTTCTCCCGGGCCGCGGTATCGATGGCGTTGCGCGGAGATCGGACCATCCCGGAAAGCACACGACTCCACATTCAGGCCGTGGCGCGCAAACTCGGTTACCGCACCAATCCGATGGTCGCCTCGCTCATGAGCCTGCACCGTCAGCGCAAATCCTTTACCGGTGCGCAAACCAGGATCGCCTGGCTCGCGAGTCATCCCCAGAGCAACCCTTGGCGCCGTTATGCCAGCTTTGTGAGCATGTTTCACGGCGCCCGGTCCCATGCCGCCGAGAAGGATTTCGCTCTGGAGGAATTTGATCTTCGCGCCCCGGGGATGACCGCCGTCCGTATGCGTGAGATTTTGGATACACGCAACATCACCGGCGTATTGATCGGCCCCCTGCCCCATGAGGAAACCCGGCTCGATTTCGACATCTCCAACATGGCCGTGGCGGGGCTTGGCATGAGCATCACGTTCCCGATGGTCACGCGCGTCGCCAACGACCACTTTCAGTCCGCCTCGCTGGCCGTCGCGCAATGCGCGCGGCTCGGTTACCGGCGCGTCGGTATCGTCGTCTGCGAGGAAGACTCCCGGCGTCTGGAGCACCGTTGGTTGGGTGGGTACCGCCAGGCCATCGAACAATACCATTTCGACCAGCGCATTCCTCCGCTCATGCCGATGCGCGACACCGAGCTGCCGTCCGTCCTGCCTGGCTGGCTGAAAACCTGGAAGCCGGACGTCGTCATTCTCAACAACAACGAATTTGACATACAAAAGCTGATACCTGTTTCGACCGGCATGATCTTGCTCGGTGTGGATCGGGCGGGTTCCGCGCTGAGCGGCATCTGGCAAAACTACGAACTGTTGGGGCGGATGGCCGTCGAGAGTATTATCAATCGCCTTTACACCAATAATTTCGATCAGATCCAACAGGCGCAACTTCACCTTGTGTCCGGCTCTTGGGAACCTGGCCTCACCGCTCCCGGCCCTGGACGTCGCCGCCCTTCGGTTGCGACCTTGCGGGCGAAGGGGCTGGCGACTTGGCAGGTTACTGAACGGCGTCAGTAACGACCGCCTTGGAGGTCTCCGGGAAATGGCTTCACTGTCGGCGTAAACAAAAACGTCCGACCACCACATATCCCGCCATGCCAACGCACACACGTCCCCGCGCCTTCACGCTGATCGAATTACTGACGGTGATTGCCATCGTCGGCATCATGGCCGCCATCACCATCCCCGTCGTCGGCAAAGTTCGCGAATCGGCCAACAACGTCCAATGCCTCTCCGCCCTGCGCTCCTGGGGCATCGCCCTGCAACTCTACGTTGACGAGCACAAGGGCATGCTGCCCGGCCCCTGCTGGGCCGTCGTCGAAAACCTCCCCAGCAACAACAGGCAACTCCCTTACTTCCTTGCCCCCTACATGAACAGCACTCTGAAAAAGGGAAAATTGCCCGACAACTTCCTCTGCCGCGCCTGGGCGCATGACAGAACCAAGGAGGACACCGCCATCTGGCAACTGGTTCGCGTTGCCAAACGCGCCGGTGGATCGGGCATCCGTCCCTTCGGATACCCGAACAGTGACACTGAGCCTGTTCGCAACTACCATACCCTTGATGACATCATCAACATCAGGACCGCCATAGCGATTCGCGACATCGACAAGGGCGTCGCCAGCAACGACGGACTCCCTGAAAAACCCGTTCACAAAAACCATCGCAACGTCCTCTTCTTCGACTGGCACGTGGGCACCGAAGCGGCTAACTGAACCAGCCCCTCCCCCCCCCCCCCCCCCTCCCGACAGCATTCGTTTCCATGTTGATACGCCCAGAAAAGATCGTGGCATTTATTTGTCCCCCTCTTGCGACCCTGCTTGCGGCAACCCTCTTTGCGTCCGCCCTGCTTGCCGTGACGACATCGCTGAGCGCCCAAAAAACCATTCCCGCCGATCGTAAACTACCCGCGATCGAACCCGCCCGCGTCACCCAAATCACCGAATGGCTTTCTCCACGTCCCACGCATTTTACGCCCACCTTTGACGACCGCTCCTTCTGGACGCCGCTCGCCACCCTGCCCACCGCAAAGACCATCATCACCAAAGCCCGCAAATTCGCCCGCGAACCCATCCCCGACCTGCCCGACGCCCTCTACCTCGAGTTTCAAAACACAGGACGCCGCGAATCCTACGAACGCCCCTTCACCCTGCGCAGCGAACGCCTTAACGCCCTCGTGTTTGCCGCCGGCCTCACCAACGACACCGTCGCCTGGCTCCCGCCCATCGAAGCCGAACTCGCCGCCATTCTCGACGAACCCACCTGGGCCATCCCCGCCGGTGCCCGCAGCCGCAAAACCCGGACCGACGCCTACGACTACGTTGACCTCGCCGCCACCGCCCGCGCCTGGACGCTCGCCTCCGCTGACTGGCTGCTCGGCGACCGGCTCCAACCCGCCACCCGCGCTCGTATCCGCCAGGAAATACACGCCCGCGTCCTCGCCCCCTGGTTAGCGCGCGTGCGCGCCCGCGACCGCCGCGATTTCTGGTGGATGAGCACCGACAACAACTGGAACGCCGTCTGCAACACCGGCGTTCTCGGCACCGCGCTCACCCTGACCGAAAACCCGGCGGAACGCGCCAGGTTCATTGCCGCCTACGAAGCCCTCACTCCCTTCTTCCTTGCCGGTTTTGCCGACGACGGCTTTTGCCACGAAGGCATCGGATATTGGGTGTATGGATTTGGTCACTACCTGATCGGAGCTGAACTGATTCGCCAGACCACGGCGGGTCATGTCGATCTACTCGCCGCGCCGAAAGTCGCCCGCATTGCCACGTTCGCGAGCGGCTGGGAAATCTGCCCCGGCATTTACCCCGCCTTTGGCGATGCCCGGATGACGACACGCGTCTCCCCCTGGCTCTCCACCTTCGTCGCCTCCCGCTTTGCCACCCCGCCGCCAGCCGACGTCGCGCTCCCGCAATTTCGCAACTGGCACTCCCTCGGCGTGCAACTCTACGCCTCGCTCTTCGAACTCGCCGAACACGCTGAACACGCGACCCCCTCCTCCCCCCCCCCCGCCCCGCCAGCAAACAATCCCGGCGCACTTGCCCCGCGCAACTGGTTCCCCGACGGCGGCGCGCTCGTCGCCCGCTCCATCCCCGCCGCCACCGGCCTCTCGCTTGCCATCAAAGGCGGCCACAACGGGCAACCCCACAACCACAACGACCTCGGCTCATTTGTCGTCGTCAACGACGGCGTCCTCGTGATGAGCGACCTCGGCGTCGATGCCTACACCAAGGACACCTTTGGCCCCCGCCGTTACACCAGCGGCGTGATGAACTCCTTCGGCCATCCCGTTCCCCGCGTGGCCGGACAACTCCAGAAGACCGGCCCCGACGCACGCGCCGTCACCGTGCGCACCGAGTTCACCGACGAGCGCGACGTATGGGAAATGGACCTGACCTCCGCCTATGACGTCCCTGCGCTCAAACAACTCACGCGCACCTTCACCTTCACCCGCGCCAACCGAGGCCGGCTCGAAATCGTGGACCGCGTCCGCCACACCACCCCGCAGACCTTCGGCACCGCCCTCATCCTGCTTCCCGGCCAGCAACGCAGCGCAGCGCACGCCAGCGGTTTCCGACTGACATCCGGCGGCAAGGCCGTGGACATCGCATTTCACGCCGACGGAGGCGACATCGTGCTCCGCGAGGAACCCGTTTCCGGCATCATCCCCGACGCCCCGCCCAAGGGAACGCGCGTCGGCCTCGAACTTCTCCAACCAACCCTTGAAGCCGAAATCCGCCTCGTGATCACGCCCGCAAACGACCCCTGAAAACAACCGCCAGCCCCCCCCCCCCCGCGCTTCCTCAAAATCCAGCCGATGAATGCCATTTCACTCATCATTTTCGAGATCACAACCGTGGCCTCGCATTCCCAACGGACAACACGCCAGACCAAAACCGAACAATAAACCGTCACAAAAAAATGAATACACAAACATCACAAAACCGCCGGTCCAATCGCCATCTCGCCACCACGCTTCTCACGGCTGCGCTCGCCGTATTCGCGCTTCCGCTACACGCTGCCGATTATACATGGACGGGGGGAGGAACTGACAGAAACTGGGGAACAAGCAGCAACTGGAGCTCCAATCCCGCATTTACCACGTCGAACAACCTTATCTTCGGAGATTCGACGAACACGTCCCTTGGCGCACCAAGCTATATCGGAGCAGCAAGGAGCATCGGCACCATCATCTTTGGCAGTAACGCTGACAGTAGTATTGGAATCCGTTTAACAACCACCGCGACAGGCTCCGCCGGCCGCAACCTGATTGTTGCCGGTGGTGTGAAGGTGGACTCCGATGCTTCAGGCAATCACACAATCGGCGTGGGAGGACTCGGCTCCCTCCGAATCTCCTCAGGCACCGAGTCCGTCACATTTGACCACAATGGCACAGGCACCCTGACCGTTGCGGCGGAGATCAGCGACGATGCATTGGGCAAGTCCCTGAACAAAACCGGAACAGGCACGCTGGTTTTTTCCGCCGTAAACACTTACATCGGCGACACCATCGTGAGCGCAGGCACCTTGAACCTCACCAACACGAGTGAAATGCGTTTTGTCCTCAAAGAAGGGAACGTGAGCAACAGTGTGTCCGGGGACGGAACAGTGAATTTCAACGGGCTACTCCGCTTGGACAACACCTCGTTCACCGGCACATCCGGGGCATGGAACCTGGTGAACGTCGGCACGCTGAATGCAACTTTCGGGAGCACATTCGGACTGGCATTCATGAACGGCCCAACCTTCACCAATGCGGGCGACGGCATTTACACCAACGGCGATTGGACCTTCAACACCGGCACAGGCACCCTGACGTTAACAGTGCCGGAGCCTGCCACCTGCGCCTTCCTCGCCGGCCTCGCCATTCTCACCGGCACCATTATCCGCCGCCGCATCCGGGCCTGATTCGCCCCTCTCCTCCCCCCCCCCACCCCCCACACACACCACAACGCATGGGAGGTTCTAAAAATTCATTTTTGCACAGAAGATAACCAAGATAAAGACAGGGAGCGTAATTGGTTCTTCGACATTTTCAATGGCTCGACATGGAGTGCGGCGATTCATCGCCGCTTTCGACGGGTCGTTTTAACGACCCGCCTCCCGCCCTCCCGCCTCCCGATGCGTCCTTTGCCAGACGGCAGAGAAGGTAGCAACAGGGTAAGGCGAGGCGACGTGATGAATCACGTCGCCTAAAGCGGCGATGAATCGCCGCACTCCATATCGTAATCCTGTCCCTCCACTGAAAACATCGAATAACCGCGTAATTTATTCTAAATTATTTACTGCCAACATATTGTTAAAAAACAAAAATTCCACTTCAATTGATTATCTTCGTTACCTTCTGTGCAATTTTTAGAACTTTCCGCATGTCTATTTCGGAAACCATTATGACATCGCAGTCATTTATTTCCCACTACAAGCCCGGCTGGATGGCGGCATGCGTGCTGACGGCCATCCTCTCGCTCGCCCCCATTTCCGTCCGGTCCGCCGGTACGACCGAAACAAAGCCTGACGCGAAACCCGCCTTCAAGCATCCCGCGCGCACCCAGGCCGACATCGCGCACCTCACCCTCGCGGAGCTGACCGACCCCGCGCTTGTCCCGCCGACCATCAACACGTCACCACTTCCTGAATACGGATACGACCGGCTCGACTACGGCATGACCATCGGCATCGAACGCACCCCCGGCGGCCGCCTCTGGGCCTGCTGGGTTGGCGGAGGCGACAACGACAAAGCCTTTTTCGTCCTGGCCACCAGCGATGACGACGGCGAAACATGGTCCCCTCCCCGCGCCGTCCTCGATCCCCACGACGAAAGCCTGCCACTGCGCCGGCGCACAGTCGTGGGCAATCTCTGGACCGATCCCAAAGGCCGCCTCTGGCTCTTCTTCGACCAGTCAATGGGCACCTTTGATGGCCGGGCCGGAAGCTGGTTTACCATCTGCGAAAATCCCGACAGCGACCAACCCGTCTGGTCTGCGCCCGTGCGCATCTGGCACGGCTGCTCGCTCAACAAACCCACCGTCCTTTCCAATGACGACTGGCTTCTCCCCATTTCCTTGTGGCCCCGAGGCAACATCGCTGCGCCATTGAGCGACAAACCGGACATCTTTGCCGAACTGGACAAATACCGCATGGCCAACGTCTTTGTTTCCTCCGACCAAGGCAAAACATGGACGCGGCGCGGCGGCGTCAAATTCCCCGGACCACGCTTCGACGAGCACATGTTCATCGAACGCCGTGACGGCTCCATCTGGATGACCGCGCGCACGCGCAACGGCCTCTGGGAAAGCACCTCCGCCGACGGTGGGCGGACATGGGCCCGCCCAAAGGAATCCCCCATAAAAACCGCCTCCTCCCGCCACTTCATCCGCCGCCTGCAATCCGGCAACATCCTGCTCATAAAACACGGCGGAAAAATCCACGAAGCCCCCATCTGGCAAGGGAGGCTCTCCCGCTCCCGCCTCGCCGCTTTTCTCTCCGAGGACGACGGCCTCACTTGGACAGGTGGGCTCATGCTCGACAAGCGCGGCGGCGTTTCCTACCCGGATGGTTTTCAAGCCCCCGACGGCACCCTCTACATCTCGTGGGACCATCAACGTAACACCGAAGGCGAAATCCTGATGGCCCGCTTTACCGAGGACGACATCCGCGCCTGCAAATTCCTCGGCCCCAAATCGCGCACCCAAATGCTGATCAGCCGCCCCAACCCCGAAGCCGTCAAAGCGCGCCAACAACGCGAAGCCACCGAGACTCCGAAAGTCGCCACCGAGGACGCCCCACCAGTTGGGTGAGGGCTGCATTCCGGTCGCTGACGGGGGGGGGGGGGAGGGGGCAGTGAAATGCAGCCGGCTACCAAGGCAAGTCGGCTTGGTCGTGATTGATCTTATTTGATTGTTTTATTGAAAACGGTCTTATTCGCTCACTCATCCATTTCCCATCATGCCTGCCAAGAACGCCTCCCGCTCCTCCCGCCCCTCTCGCACAAGCACCGCCCGCACGTCCGCACCTGCAACGGCCATCCGCCGTGTTCACTACGTGCTCAGCACGCATTGGGACCGGGAATGGTATCAGACATTCCAAGACTACCGCCGCCGCCTCGTCCACCTGCTCGACCGCGTGCTCGATGACCTCGAAAGCGGAGCGCTGCGCGGACCCTTCACCACGGACGGACAATCGATCATCCTCGACGATTACCTCGAAATCCGACCCGAACGCCGCGCACAAATCGAACGCTTCGCACGCGACGGACGCCTCAAAATCGGCCCCTGGTACGTGATGCCCGACGAATGGCTCGTGTCCGGCGAATCCCTCGTCCGCAACATTCGCCTCGGACGAAAACAAGCGCGCGACTTCGGCGGCGTGGCCTCGGACGCCGGACTTGTCTGCGACCAGTTCGGACACATCGGACAACTCCCCCAAATCTTCAAAAACTTCGGCATACGCAGCGCGCTTGTCTGGCGCGGCATCGAACAACGCGCCACCGCCCACCTCGTCTGGCGCGGCGCAGACGGCACACCGATTCCGACCTACCGTTTCGGGCGCGCCGGCTACTGCGATTACACTTGGGACGTGCGCCGCTGCACGGAACGAAGCCTGCCCTTCGACCCCGCCCTCGCGCCGAACGACCTACGCGCCTTCCTCGACAAAGAAGCCGCGCGCACGCATCCCGCGCTGCCCCTGATCGTATTCGATGGCGGCGACCATCTCGAACACGACGACGACCATTACGCGCTGCTGTTCGCTCAAAAACCGTCACCCGATTTCCCCTACGCCATCACACACTCCACGCTCGACGCTTGGATCGACGACATGCTCGCCGCCGCCGCCATGCATCCCGAAGTGTTTGGGAAAAACGCTGACGTAGTGACAGGAGAACTACGCGAAAATTCCCGCGCTTCTGCCCAGATTGACCAACAATGGCTCATCCCCGGTGTCCTCTCCAGCCGCGTATGGATCAAACAAGCCAACGCCGAATGCCAATCGCTGCTCACCCAGTGGGCCGAGCCCTTTGCCGCGCTTGCCTCCACGCTGATCACTCCCCCCCCCTCCCCCCCCTCCACTTACCTCGACACCGCGTGGCGCTGGCTCCTGCAAAACCACCCGCACGATTCCATCTGCGGATGCAGCATCGACGAAGTGCACGAGGACATGAAGTACCGCTTCGCCCAATGCCGCCAGATCGCCGCCGCGCAGACCGCCGAATCCCTCGCGCAACTCGCGTCCAGCATCCCCGGCGAACTCAACGACAAAGAACTCCGTGTGCTCGTCGCCAACCCGCTGCCGCGCCCGCTCGACGAACCGGTTGACCTCACGCTGCATATCCCCGCCGAGTGGGGATGCTTTCAGGAATTTTTTGGCTTCGAACCCAAACCCGCATTCCGTATCCACGACTCCACGACAGGCGACGAACTGCCTTATCAATTGCTCGCGCAAGACATGGCGCGCACGAAACTGCGCATCAACCCGATCAAATTCCCCGAAGCCTATAAAACCAACGACGTCACTGTTTGCGTCCGCCTTCGCCTGCCCGCGCTCGGCTACACCACGCTCATCGTGCGCGAAGGCGCTTGGGACGAGCCCGCGCCGCGCAGTCCGGTTACTCGCGGCGTGCATCCCGTCCGCCACCCGTCCGCGCCCGGCCTTGCCACCAGCGAATGCTCGATGGCAAACGAATTTCTTACTGTCACCATCGAACCCAACGGCACGCTGACCGTGACCGACAAACGCACCGGGCAAACTTACTCGCGCCTGCTCACGTTTGAGGACATCGCCGACATTGGCGACGGCTGGTATCACGGCCAGGCGGTCAACGACCAGCGTTTCGTCTCCACCGCGGCGGCGGCGGATGTCGCGCTCCTCCACGACGGCCCGGAGCGTTGCGAATTTCGCATCCACACCACGCTGCGTCTCCCCGACGAATACCGTTTCGACACCCGCACGCGCTCCGCGAACCTCATCCCGCTGACCCTCGACACGCGCGTCGTCCTGCGCGCCGGTGCCGACCGTATCGAGATCACCACCGAGGTGGACAACACTGTCAAAGATCACCGCCTGCGCGTCCTCTTCCCGACGGGCGCGAGTGCCGCCACGCATTATCTGGCGGACGGGGCGTTTGATGTCGTGGAACGTCCCATTGCGCTCCCGTCCGACAACCATTTCTCCCGCGAACTCAGCATCGAAACCACCCCGCAACAAACATGGACAGCCGTAACGGGAGCAACAGCAGGGGGGGGGGGAGGGAAGACCCTGCGCGGCCTCGCCATTGTCAGCACCGGCCTGATGGAAAGCGCCGTGCGTGACCAACCCGAACGTCCTATCGCGCTCACACTTCTCCGCGCCACGCGCCGCACCGTGTTAACCGACGGACAACCGGCGGGGCAGATTCAAGGCCGCCACGTATTCAAATACTGGATCGTCCCGCAAGCAGCCGCCGCGCCCAAGCGTCGCGCGCTGTGCGAGGCTGGCCAGCAACTCGCCGCCGGTCTGCGCACCGCGCAACTCCGCGCCGCCGACCTCGCGCTGCACCGCCCGAAAACCAAGGGTGTGTCCTCAGTTCCCGCTGCGGCATCGTTGCTCGCCCTCGCTGGCGACGCCGTCCTGAGCAGCGCCCGGCAAGTCGCGGGGTCACTGGAGGTTCGTATCTTTAATCCAACTACGAAGGCAACGAAAGCCGTCCTCACGTTTACCAAGCGAGCAAAAGGAACCTCCGTCACGCGTGTCGATTTCGAGAGCAACCCACTCGCAAAGCCCGATCCATTGCCATCTTCCGGAACCTATTCCCTGCCGCTCCGCCCAAAGGAAATCGTCACGCTCCGAATCGAATAGAGCCTTTTCACGAGATTTGTAGCCATCATCTACCTGGTAGGGAGGCCTCTCCGAGGCCTCCGTGAGCGTAGTGTGAGGAAGCGAAACTCATAGGTAGTTGGAGCGTGGTTTCGGAGGCCTCGGAGAGGCCTCCCTACCAAGTATCAAATGGCTACAGTTTAAATGAAATTGCTCTAAAAGCTGTCACGCCTCCGGCGTGAAGAATGCGGGCGGGACGCCCGCGTCACGCGTAGGGGCTTCGCTTGCGAAGCCCGCGTTTGCAGGATGTGGCATCGGATGGCGGGCGCGGGCGTCGCAAGCGACGCCCCTACAGCGGGCGGGACGCCCGCGCCACGGCCAGTTACCAGACCATGAGGCCGCCAGCGTAGGTGAGGCCGGCTCCGACTGAGCAAAAGATGATTTTGTCGCCGGTTTTGAAGATGCCTTCTTCGGCGGCCCATCCAAGCGCCATGGAGACGCTGGCCCCGGAGGTGTTGCCGTATTTGGCAATGGTGACGACGAAGCGTTCGAAGGGGATGCCGACGCGTTTGCCAACGGCCTTGAGGATGCGTTCGTTGGCTTGGTGCGGGACGATCCACTCGATGTCGGCAGGGGTGAGGTTGTGGCGTTTGATGGTTTGCTCGATTTGGTCGGCAAAGGACACGACGGCGTTTTTGAAAACGGCGCCGCCGTCCATTTGTAGATAAAAATCGTTGCGGTCACTGCCCGTGGCGTTGGGAACGGGGCGCGTCGCGCCGCCGCCGGGGCGCTGGATGGCTTCGAAGAGGTTGGCGTTGCCGGAGAGCGCCATGCGGTGGAGGCGGTGGCCGCCAGGGGTGGCGGTGAGGATGGCGGCTCCGGCACCGTCGCCAAAGAGGAACGCGGTTTCGTGGTCGTTGGGGTTGGTGATGCGGGAGAGGAGTTCGGCGGTGACGACGATGATGTTTTTCGCAGTGCCGGAGCGAATGAAGGAGCGGCCAACTTCGAGGGCATAGAGCCAGCCGGAACAGGCGGCGTTGATGTCGAAGGCGAGGGCATGCGGGATGCCAAGGTGTTTGGCAAGGGCGCTGGCCATCGAGGGTACGGGTTGGTCGGGGATGATGGTGGCAAGGATGACGCCGTCGATTTGTTGCACGTCCATTTTCGCCTGGTCGAGGGCGTGACGAACGGCTTTGGCCGCGAGGCTGGTGGCGGTTTCGTTGGCGTCGGCGTAGCGGCGTTCTTTGATGCCGGTGAGTTTCAGCATCTCGGCTTCGGTGCGTCCGGGGAAGGCTTTGAGGATTTCGCTGGTGGGACGGATGTTGTTGGGCACGGCGTAGCCGACGCCGGCAATGCAAACGGTTTCATCGGCGGCAGTGGCTGCGATGGTGGACGCAGGGG
>NZ_ABEA03000090.1 GCF_000171235.2 Geminisphaera colitermitum TAV2
CCCCCCCCCCCCCCCCCTTCCTGCTATGCACCATTACCTCCGTCCAATGAAAAATACACAGTTCCCCCGTGCCATCCGGTGCGCCCGCGCAAACGCTCCCAGCGCCGCCTTCACACTCATCGAATTGCTCACCGTGATTGCGATCATCGGCATTCTGGCGGCGATCCTCATTCCCGTGGCAGGGAGAGTGCGCGCCACTGCACGCAACGCCACCTGCCTCTCCAACATGCGCACCTTCGCAATGGCGCTAACCTTTTACGCCCAAGACAACAAAGACACCCTCCCCAGCACCTCGGCAACCGAAACCGATGCCAATTGGGTTTTCGCAATGACCGGATGGGGCGACAAAACCAAACCCGATTACCTCGGCATCCGCTACATCAACTCCAACAACAACACCTCGCTCACAACAGTAAGCAGCGGGCGCGCCAGCCTGATGCTGTGCAAACAAAACATCATCAGCACAGGCTTAACATCCAGCTCTGGTGCGACCACCTATGCCTTGTGCAGCACCATCTCTAAAAAACGCCTGACCAACGCCGCACATCCCACCAGAACCGCCCTGACGGTGGAAAGCGCGCTGGATAACAACAAGACCTCTTGGGAACTAGTGGCCTCCGCCTCCAAAGGCATGGCGGTGAACATCCACGGCACCCGCTCCAACGTCGCGTATCTGGATTGCCACGTTGCCAGCGTGACAACGATCCCCACCGCAACCGACGCGTTCTGGGAATTTTGACACAAAAGATCTCCATCCTCCCCCCCCCCCCCTGTATTTTCTCATAAGCACGACAGCGAATTTCACGCTGCCAGAACTTCCTTTTGAAAAAGCAAAACCACACCAACACCCTTATGCATACGCCAATCCTCCGTTCACTCCTCGCGCTCGCCGCGCTTGCAAGCACCTTGCCCGCTCACGCCGCTCCCTCCGCCCCCGACGGTACTTACAGCGCCCCTGTCATCACAGCCCCCCTCTCACCCCTCGCTGCTGCCAACAAAACCTTCGCCCCCACCCCCGCCGCCTACCGCAACCTCACCCCCTGGGCACCGGGGGAACTCCGCTACGAACTTCAGAAAGGAGACAAAAACACCGACCCCTTCGCCGAAGCACGCACAAGCAAACACGCCATCGTTGGCACACTGAAATTTCCCGCACCCGTGCCCGTTGCCGACACACTCGTCGAATTTGAATACCGCGTTCCAGAAGGCATCGCCGCCAAAGAACTCCACCTCAATCTACGCATCCAAGGCGCATCCAAACAAGCCACCATGCGCCTGCCCGTCGTAACCGGAAAATGGATACGCGAAAAAATCCCGTTTTCGAACATCCTTGGTGGAGACCGCTGGCGATTCAACGGCGATGCCCGGCGACTCGCCCGGACGGACGCAGGCGACGGCCCCCTGGCCACCAGCGTCGAAGTCGGCCTCATCACGGACAAAACCAAGGGAGACGGCGCCGTCCTCCAATTTCGCAAATTCGACGTGACACGCCTTCCCTCGTGTTGGGGCCCACTCCCGCACCCCCGCCGCATTGACATCCCAAAGTCCGGCGTCACTCGCACATTCCCCCCCCCCCCCGGCACACACACGGGAACCATCACCAACGCATGGCTGCAAATCATCGCTGATTCACCTGTGGAAATTCTTATCAACGGACGCTCCCTTGGCACAGCTGAACTCAAAAATGTGGATACAAAAAAATGGCCAGGCACGACCATCCCCATTGCCCGTGAATTCGCGCTCGACAGCCACCTTCGCGCCAATCAGCCCAACACCCTTTTGCTCCGTCCTTCAACCAGCACAGGAACAACTCCAGTTCCCATCCTTTGTGTTGTCGGCTACACCACTACCGACGCGGAAGGACAAACCATGCGCCACGTCCTCGTCTCCGATTCCAACTGGGAAATCGCATCCGACACCCCTGCCCGCATAACGGATCGTCCTTACAAAGGCAACGAACCCGCCCGCTGGGGTGCCATCGTTGACATCTATCCCCTGCGCAATGCGCAAGCGTGGACCACGCCCGCCACCTCCCCTCACGACGCCACGCCCTTTTCCACCGCGCAGCTCGCCGATGTCCGCACGACAGCCCAATCACTTCATATCCCTGCCGATGCGTTCCCCCGAACCGGCCCCGCCACTCCTTGGCGAACAACACCTCCTGGCTCCGCTGAAAACGCCTCGTCCCGCTGGAAACTCATCACTCCGCAAGGGAACCCCTATCATTTCCTCGGCACGCAAGTCATCGGTCTTTTCCCACGTGAAAACTACCACTATTATCGGGCGATGATGGACCGTTATCCGAGCGAGGACGATTACCTCGCCGACACCCTCGCACATGTCAAAAAACTCGGCTTCAATGGTATCGCCCCCGCCATTACAACAGAAACCGCCTTTCGCAAGGGACGCGATTTTGGCCTCACCTATTTTGAATTTCTTGGCCCCGCCAGCGGCGTTCCCATTCGCGATTTTGAAGGCCGGACCTATCGCATGCCCGACCCATTCAACACCACATGGCGCGAAGCCCAGCGCACCCGTGTGCGTGAACGCGTTCGCTCACGCGGCTGGCTCTCCGATCCGGCAATGATCGGCGTCTTTGTTGACAACGAACTCCACTTGGACGGAGCCGTTAACGGCGGCAGCCTCATCGGTTACATCTATTCCCCCGACTGCCGCGCCGCCTTCGTCAAATGGCTCGCCCAACGCTACGACAACGACATCGCAAAACTCCGCGTCGCATGGACCCCCGAACTCCCCGCCGCCGCCACACTGGCCAGTTTTGATGCCGCGCCCGACATCAACCCTGCCAGTGTAAAACACGACCCCAAACACAAAGTCGTTCGCGAAGAGGACGGGCACGCCGCCCCGCGCTTTGCGTCGAAAACGCGCGGCACAATCCGTACCGACCTCTATGACTTCGCCGTTTTCACCACCGCGACTTACGCTGACGTTGTTCTCGAAGTTTTCCGAGCCGAGTTGCCTGGCAAGCTCATTGCGAGCAACCGCTTCATGGGCAACGCCACCGACGAAATGCTCGCCGCATGGAAAAACTACGACCTTATTGCATGGAACGTTTATCCCTTCGCCCGGTGGCAGGCTGGCATCTACACCAACAATCAGCTTGAGGACATTCGCCATGCCCACCGCATCACGGGAAAACCCATTGTGCTCAGCGAAACCGGGATTCAGGCACTCGACGCCCGCCTCCCCAATCCCTCCGCGCAACTCTACACCCAAAAGCAACGCGGTGAGGAATACGCCAAACTTCTCCGACAGGTTCACGACGAGCTTCCCGCTGTCGTCGGCTTTGTGCTCTTTTGCTGGCAGAATCTCTCCGACACCGAAGGCCAATCATGGGGGATCGTTGATGATGATGGGCGACCTTACGCCGACTATGTGCAACACATCGTGCAGGCGAATCGCGAGCTCATGAATACACTACCCTGATCCGCCGCCCAATCTCCACGACATCTAAGCCGCGCCCTCTTCCGCTCCCTGCGCGCCTACAAGATCGACAATTCCGACAACGGCACCGTCGAGCAGCACAAGCCGTGGTGATTTCCTCGGTTCAATCCGCACACGAGGAACACCCATGCCAGACAGGATGTGCTCTCCAGTTTTCGGGCAGCCCCATGTCGCGCATGGGAACCTCTGGGTACTCCGCAAACAACGCCTCCACCCGTTCCGCCCATCGGCTCGTCGGTGACACAAGTTGCAGCAAATGCCTGCAAATCATCAGGAGAATTCCACAACGTCCATTGTTCAATTTTTGAGGCTCATGCCATTCCGGGAATTTTTTGGGATTGGGCAAAAGCGGAGGATAGCCCAGTTCACGATTCCAGAGACGCGCATGATGCGCACAAAGATTTCGCGCGGCATTCAAACTGCGCAGCCATGAATGGAGCACCTCATCCACCAAACCGTATTCCTCGGCAATGGCTTGTTTCAATTCCGGCGATACCCCTTTGAAAAAAGTCAGCAAACTTCCCATGCTCATGAGTTCAGCCAGCATCCAAAGAGGAAGCTCTTTGCGCGCATCTCCGTAAGAATCAAAAAAATGCTTTTTGAACGGCTCTTTATTGCGGCAAGTCTCCTCCCAAAGTCCACTTCGCCATTTGAGATACTCGTCAATTTTCAATTTTGGAAGGTTGCGGTCATTTGCGTATCCGAACGGCCCATACTTGCGTGAAAAATGACAAACAAGCTTGGTTCTGATCGAAACTTCCAGACGTTCGATGGCATCCAAGACAAGCCCGCGGAGCCGACGATCAAAACAGTAGCGCATCCATATCGTTTTCAGGCAGGTCCCCTCCTTAAACTGATCTTTGCCGGGAATACGAAAGGGATAAAGATATCCGGACAACCGATAATAACTCACCGCTTTCAGGCGAAGAATCAACTCGGCACGATCTGCTAAAAGCCCTCGGGAACATAAACGATCTGCCTGCTCTTCAAATGAGAGCGAAGATTTCATGTATTCCATGAATTGTTACCTGCCCATTCCTCTATTTTCAGGGAAGCATAAAAGCATAAAAAACCCGCCGGAATTAAGCGTCAGGCTCACCAGAGGTGAACCGAGAGGCTCGGCGGGCATGCTGTTTAAACGATCTGCCAAGTCTGTTCGTCCAGCAAGGAATTTTTTCGTCCAAGAAATGCCGCCTTGAAGCAGCAACACTGGGTTCGGCTTCTGCATGTCGCCTTCACCAGTCTGTTAATCGCCATCACGATCATAGCCGGTCACGTGGGGCGGCATCTACGTCCATTCCCTGCGCGCCTACAAAATCGACCACTCCGACAACGGCACCGTCGAGCGGCATAAGTCGTGGTGAGGTGAAGGCTTATACCTTACGTCTCTTTTCCGCACATAACGCTTCGTTTAGTTTCTCCACCAGCTCCCATGGCCAATTCGAGAGCCACAAATCAAGATGGCCGCTCATCCACGTTTTCCTCGCACCCTTTTGGAGTCCGCCACCGCTTTGTCTTTCAATTTGGCGGCATGGATTTCCGCTACGCCCACACTCCGCATGAAACCAACTCCCGTGAGCTTGAAACGAGGCTCCGGCACAAAGCGCGACTGTATCGCGATGCCTTCGCGCAAGGCTTCGGAAAAGGAAGCCAACTCGGAGCGTGCGACAGATGTTTTCATACGCCCAAGCTATTCCACGTATCCTCTTCTTCAAGTAATTTGCCGCCTCCATCCGCAAACTCGTCGCTGCCGCACAATCTTGCGGAGGACGAATGTCACCGCGGGTGTAATCAGCACACTGCGCGAAGATGCCAGTTCCGGGTAAAGGAAGTGGCGCGGGCGGGACGCCCGCGCCACTTCGCACACCTTCACACCTGTCACCCCTTTAGCGTGACACCTGTCATCCCCCCCTCACGGAGCCGTCCGCCGCCGCTCCAGCGTGTTGCCGGGGATGCGCACCTGCACCGCTTTGGTCCTCGGTTTTTTGATTAACGCCAGCGCAGCCTTTGCCAGTTCTGCGCCCAACTCCTCACACGGCTCATGCACACTCGTCAGGCCGATCGCACGATGACGACTCAGAAACAAATCCCCCATCGACGCCACCGCCACCTGATCCGGAATCTGGATACCAGCCTTGTCCAACTCCTCCAACAACGGCAGCGCCAGACCATCGTTCACCACAAAAAGCGCATCAGGCCTCCCCCCCCCCCCCCCCCCGGCCTGCAATAAACGCATCACGGCCTCGGTCGGCACCACACCGGATTTCTCCCAAATCACCCAATCCTCGCGCACGCGCAGACCCGCCTCCGCAAGACATCCGCAATACGCCTCGTAACGCGCCAAGGTCATCGTTGTGCGGTGATCCGGTCCCACAAACGCGATGCGCCGCCGACCCGATGCGATCAAGTGACGCATCACCGTTCGCGCCGCCTCGCCCGAATCCCACGCCACATAATTCGCCCCCGCCAATCCCGGCAGCGTGTCGCCGAGCAACAGCAGCTTCCTCTTCTGTGCGATCAAGGACTCGTAAAGCTCGCGGCTCTCCGGCTGCGGAAAACAAATCAGCGCGTCCACGCGACGTTGCAGAAACGACATCACCTCGCGCTCCTCGCGAGCCCTGTCCCAAAAATGCACGCCGAGGAGCGGTGTATAGCCTGCCTCGTCAAAAACCTCCGTCATGCCACGCAACACGCGATGCGCCCAATTCTCCTCCAGATCAGCGAACACAATTCCAACTGTATCCGTTTTTTGACGACGCAAGTTGTGCGCGAAAAAATTTGGCTGATAACCCAGTTCCGCCGCCGCCGCCTTCACTCGTGCGATTGTCGTCTCGGGAATCTTCATCTCGCGCCCCCGTCCGTTGAGCGCGTAGCTGACCGTCGCGATTGAAAGGTTTAAGTGTTGGGCCAGCGCCGTGATCGTAAGTGTTTTTTGCTGCATTGAGATTTCTTCGGTCGGCTTAGGTCACCACAAAGACACAGCGATACAGGGCACAATCCCGCAAACCGCAGCATCATCACTAACGCCGTTCCGTGGCGCGACCCTCTGTGTCTTTGTGTCTCTGTGGTGAATCATCATCTGTGCGTCTGTGCGGATCAGTAATCTGTGCGGTCAGCGTAGGCACCGAATGTTTCCATCACGAAATCAATGTCCTTGTCACCGCGACCGCTGAGGTTGACGAGGATCGATTCGTCGGGGCGCTCCTTGGCGAGACGCAATGCGTAGGCCACGGCATGCGCGCTCTCCAACGCGGGAATGATGCCCTCGCGACGCGACAAACGAAAGAACGCGTGAATCGCCTCGTCGTCGCCAGCCGTCACGGCCTTCGTGCGACCGCTCGTGAAAAGGTGCGCGTGCTCGGGACCGACCGACGGATAATCGAGTCCGCTCGCGACCGAATACACCGGGCCCGGTTCGCCCTTGGCGTCCTTGAGCATGATTGAGTTGAACCCGTGCATCGTGCCCTCCTCGCCGTAGTTGAGGCTGGCGGCGTGCTCGCCGAGCTTCGTGCCGCGTCCCAGCGGTTCAACGCCGTAGAGTCGCACCGGATCATCGAGAAAACCGGAGAAAATCCCCATCGCGTTGGAACCGCCGCCGACACACGCAACAACGTTGTCGGGCAGCTCGCCGGTCATTTCCAAAAACTGCTCGCGTGACTCGATACCGACCACGCGTTGGAACTCGCGCACCATGAGCGGGAATGGATGCGGTCCCACCACGGAACCGATGCAGTAAATGCTGTTCACCGGATCGGCCAGATAAGCCTGAAACGCGGAATCCACGGCTTCCTTGAGCGTCCGCGCGCCAAAAGAAACCGGCACGACTTTCGCGCCGAGTATCCGCATACGCACTACATTGGGATGCTCCTTGGCGATGTCCACCTCGCCCATGTGAATCTCCACCGGAATGCCAAAGTAGGCTCCGGCGGTGGCGAGGGCGACGCCGTGCTGGCCGGCACCGGTCTCGGCGATGAGCTTTTTTTTGCCCATGAATTTCGCCAGCAGCGCCTCGCCCATGCAGTGGTTGAGCTTGTGCGCGCCAGTGTGGTTGAGGTCTTCGCGCTTCAGGTAAATGCGCGCGCCATCGAGCGCGTCGCTGAGGTTTTTGCAGTAGTAAACGGGAGTGGGGCGGCCTTGGAAGTGTTTGCGAATGGAACGCAGCTCGCGGATGAAATCGTGGCTGCGGCAGATACGATGATAAGCGTGGTTGATTTCATCCATCTGCTGCTGGAGTTGCGGCGGGATGAAGGAGCCTCCGAATTTGCCGAAAAAGCCCTTGGCGTCGGGCTGTGCGCGATGAGTGGGAAGCGAGGATCGGGCGTTCATGGTGAGGAAAAGGCGGAAGCTGAAAGGTTTTTCCGGCCAACGTCGAACCTGTAACTGATGTCACAGGGACAGTCCTAAGGAGGGCGGGTCTCCTGACCCGCCGACGGCGCGAAGCGCCGCCATTCCGGAAGGCGCGGCTGCGCCGCGTCTGGCGGGTCGGGAGACCCGCCCTCCTTATCACGGACTCTTTTATTCAGGGATTACGCTAAATCTCGCTCTCGCTGATCTCGCGGTATTCACCGGGTTTGAGATCGCCAAGAGTGAGCCTGCCGAAGCATTCGCGGTGCAGCGTGAGCACGGTGGCCCCGGCGGCGGCGGCGAACATGCGACGCACTTGGTGATATTTGCCCTCGACCAAGACCAGCTCGGCGACGCGGGGCGCGGGCAGGCGCAGCGTGGCCGGGGCGCAGGGGGCTTTCTCGCCGTCGAGTTGCAGGGTGCCGGCGGCGAATAAATCGACGAGCGAAGCAGGCACGTCGCGGTCGAGCGTAGCGCGGTAGAGTTTGGGGACTTTGTGGCGCGGCGAAGTGTAGGTGTGCACAAGTTCGGTGCGGTCGGTGAGGATCAGCAAACCACTGGTGTCCTTGTCGAGCCGCCCAATGCTCGTGACCTGCGGGTTGCGCGCACGCCAGCGCGGCGGGAGCAGGTCATATACGCGCGGGCCTTCGCGTTCGTCGTGCGAACAGACGAACCCGGTTGGCTTGTGCAACATGAGAAGAAGTCCGCCGGGATGGTCGAGCGCTTCGCCATCGACGAAAACCGGTCGGGCGGGATCGAGCGGATTGACCTTGGCCGAGGGATCGCGAAGCGGCTGCAAACCGACACTGACATTAACGCTGTTACCAGCGGAGGGGGGGGGGGGGGGAGGGGGGGAGATCGTCACCGTGTGTGCACGCAGGAAATCGCGCGCTTCACGACGCGAACAGTAGCCGAGCGAGGAAAGGAGTTGGTCGAGACGGCGGTTCATTCAGAAGGCGGAAGCGGCGGCGCAACGGAAGAGACTCCCGGTGCCACCTTGCACTTGCGGTTGCGCGCTGCGTAGGGCGCCGCCCGACGCAACCAGGCGGCGGCAACGACGGTGAGCAGAAAACCGACCGACGAAATAATCCCCACGCGGTCGTAACCAAGGAGTTTGCCGGTCACCGGATCGGTGCTCATCATCCAGCCCGCGAATATCGTGGCGAAGGCCCCCGACGCCTGCTGGATGGCGCTGTTGACGCTCATGAAACCGCCCCGGTAACGCGGTTCCACGGCGTTGGCGACCATGGTCATGGTGGGGGCAAACCGGCCCGACATGGTGACGAAAAACAAAGTCGTCACGATGAGCGCCACCGGCACCGGCGTGGGTCCCATGCGCGTGATGTAGAGCACCGTGGTGATCGTAAAAATGGATACACACGCGAGCACATGGAGTTTGTCGAAACGGTCGGAGAGCCAGCCAAACAAGTAGGTGGTGGCAAACGTGGCCCCGCCGCCGCAAAGATAAATCCACGAAAGCTGGTCCTTGGAAAAACCAACGTTGGCCACCATGGACGGCGCCATGAACGGCCCCGTGGCCGCACCGCCAAAGATGAGCACCGCCGTGACCACGAATCCGCGCACATGCACGCGGTGCGTAAGCATCTCGCGCATTTGCCGGAGCGGCTGCTGGCTGGCGGTGTGCATGGACACGTGCGGCAGCGAGCGCCACGCGATGCCCCACACGATGGCGCTCAGCACCGCGAGGAGGAAAAATACCGAGTGCCAGCCGAGATGCGCCACCAGGTAGAGACCGGCGGGCAGCCCCAAAATCGACGCAAGCGGGAACGCCGCCTGCACCACCGCCATGCCGCGTCCGCGCCGCTCGATGGGGATTACATCGCCCACCATTGCCACAACGACCGAACCGGCCACGCCGCCAAACGCCCCGGCCACGATGCGCGCAAGGAGAAGCCAGTGGTGCGTGGGCGCAATGGCGCAGCCGAGCGTCGAGATGGCGAAGCCGGCGTAGAGAATCAGCAGTGCCCGACGGCGTGGGATGTAGTCGATAAACACACCGGCAATGAATCCTGTGACCGCAGCCGAGAGTCCATAGGACGCCACGATCCGGCTGAACTGTCCGGGCGTGATGGAGAAAATTTCCATCAGGTAGGAACCCAGCGGCAACATGATCATGAAGTCCATGATATGCGTGAACTGCACTGCGGCCAGGGTCAGCAACAACCACCCTTCTTTGTAGGGGCGTGTGGACGCCTGAGTGGCTGAAGGATTGGACGGCTGCGAGGAACGCATCCCGCCAATGCTTGGAAGTTTTAGGAGGAGTGCAATGCCGGGGTGTGCGGTGCCATTTGATACCTGGTAGGGAGGCCTCTCCGAGGCCTCCGAAACCACGCTCTATCTACCTATGAATTTCGCATTCCCACACTACGCACGGCGGAGGCCTCGGAGAGGCCTCCCTACCAGGTATCAAATAGCTACAGCTTAAATGAAACTGCCACTAATGAACGGAGTCGCTCAAAGAGAGCCCAGGCATGCACGGAACGATGGTGACGGACTCCAATCGCTGGTTGTCACTGGCAGGCTTCGCATTCGCCGCCGTTGCGCATGGCTTCGATGCTGCACGCAAGTTTCTCCTCCGCGGTGTAGGCGCGGACGCCTGGCGATGAGGCGGCGGGCGTAGTGCCGGAGGCGATACCGCGAACCTCTTTTTTCACGGCGACGGTCGCCTTCTCGATGTTGGAGGCGCCAAGGGTGCGGAGGTAGTAGGTGGTCTTGAGACCGGCATGCCAGGCGTGGCGATACATGTGGCTCAGGGTCTTGAGATCGGGCGTGGCGAGCCAGAGGTTCACGGACTGGCTTTGGTCAATCCACTTCTGGCGGCGGGCGGCGGCGGCAATCACCCACTGGTGGTCGATGCCAAAGGCGGTGCGGTATTTTTCGCGCAGATCGGCGGGGATGGATTCGATGTCGGAGAGTTCGCCGTCGAAGTATTTGAGGTTGTCGAGCATGTCCTGCGTCCAGAGGTTGCGGGCCTTGAGGTCGCGCACGAGCCAGGGGTTGAGGATGACAAACTCGCCGGAGAGGTTGGATTTGACGAAGAGGTTTTTGTAGGTCGGCTCGATGCAGGGCGAGGTGGCGGTAATGTTGGAAATGGTGGCGGTGGGCGCGATGGCGAGGACGTTGCTGTTGCGCATGCCTTGCGCGGCGATTTTGGCGCGGAGGGGCGCCCAGTCGAGTTTGCCGCCGCGGGGAACGTCCACGGGAATGCCGCGCTCTTGTTCGAGGAGGTCGAGCGTATCCTGCGGAAGGATACCGCGGTGCCACTTGGAGCCTTCGTAACTGGAATAGGTTCCGCGCTCGGCGGCGAGATCGCTGGAGGCTTCGTAGGCGTGGTAGGCGATGGCTTCCATAGCCTCGTCGTTGAACTCGACGGCCTCGGGCGAGGCGAAGGCGTGGCCGCGCTGGTAGAGGGCGTTGGCGAGGCCCATGACGCCGAGGCCGATGGGGCGGTGGCGGCGGTTGGAGGTTCCGGCGGCGCGGGTGGGGTAGAAGTTGATGTCAATGACGTTGTCGAGCGCGCGGACGGCGGTGCGGATGGTGTCGCGGAGTTTGGCGTGGTCGAGCGAGCCGTCGGGGTGGAGGTGGGTTTCGAGGATGATGGAGCCGAGGTTGCAGACGGCGGTTTCGTCCTTGCTGGTGTTGAGGGTGATCTCGGTGCAGAGGTTGGAGGAATGAATGACGCCGGCGTGGTCCTGGGGGGAGCGGATGTTGCAGGCGTCCTTGAACGTGAGCCAGGGGTGGCCGGTTTCGAAGAGCATGGAGAGCATCTTTTTCCAGAGGTCGATGGCTTCGATGCGGTGGCCGTGGATCTTGCCTTCGGCGGCGAGAGTTTCGTAACGGAGGTAGGCGTCCTCGAACTTCCTGCCGTAGAGTTCGTGGAGGTCGGGCACGTCGCTGGAGTGGAAGAGGGTCCAGTGTTCGCGGGCCTCCATGCGCTTCATGAAGAGGTCGGGAATCCAGTTGGCCGTATTCATGTCGTGGGTACGGCGGCGGTCGTCCCCGGTGTTTTTGCGGAGTTCGAGAAATTCGAAGATGTCGTTGTGCCAGGTTTCCAGATACGCGCAGCCGGAGCCCTTGCGCTTGCCGCCCTGGTTGACGGCGTTGAGCTGGTCGTTGTGGAGCTTGAGGAAGGGGATGACGCCCTGGGATTCTCCATTGGTGCCGGCGATGTGCGCGCCGGTGCCGCGAACGGCGGTCCAGGAACCGCCGAGGCCGCCGGCCCACTTGGAGAGCTGGGCGTTCTCGGCAATGCCGCGGGTCATGATGCTTTCGAGCGAATCGTCGATGGTGTAGAGGTAGCAGGAGGAGAGTTGCGAGTGGAGGGTGCCGGAGTTGAAGAGGGTGGGCGTGGAGGAGCAGAAGCGGCGGCTTTTGTAGAGTTCGTAGAGCGCGGTGATGCGTTGTTCGCGCTGGCCGGTGGCGGGGTCGCCGTCGTCGAGGAAGAGGCCCATGGCGACGCGCATCCAGAAGAGTTGCGGGGTTTCGAGGCGGCGGGGGGCGGCGGGGTTGGTGGTTTTGTCGGTGACGAGGTAACGGTCGTAGAGGGTCTGGATGCCGAGGAAGTCGAGTTCGAGGTCGGCGGAGGGGTCGAGCGCGGCGGCGAGTTTGTCGAGGTCGTAGTCGAGGAGGCGGGGATTGAGGCGGTGGATGGCGGCGCCGTGGGCAAGGTGTTTTTTGAAGGCGGCCTGGTGGGCTGTCTTTAATTTTCCAATACCGTCGCGAACGATGTCCCAGTGAAGGACTTCCTCGTAGATGTAGGTGAGCTGGATGCGTCCGGCGAATTTGGCGAAGTCGGCGTCGCGTTCGATGAGGGTCTTGCTGTTGAGGATGATGGTCTGGTCGAGGTCGCGCCGGGTGATCTGGTCGTAGAGAGAGCGGGTGAGGGCGGTTTCGATCTCGGCGGGGGTGAGGCAGAGGTCGAGGCCGATGCGGGCGAATTCGATGCGAAGGCGGAGGTCAGTGCGGTCCCAGAGGAGGGTGGTGCCGTCGGGCTGGGTGACGACGATCATCGTATCGGCGTCGCCGCTACGGATTTGAGGTTTCAAATCCGGGATTTCAGAGCCGGCGGAGGCCGCGTCCGGCTGGATGGAGGTGGCGCGGCCGTTGTGGCGAAGGGCGCGGTAGATGATGTAGGCTTCGGCGACTTTGTAGTGGCCGGCCTTCATGAGTTCCTCCTGGACGATGTCCTGGATTTCCTCGACATGGGCGAAGGCCTGGCGGCTGGCATGGATGCGTTCGCTGACGGCCTGCGTGACGGCTTCGGCGGGGGTGCTGTCGCGGTCGAGCGAGAGGAAGGCCTTGCGGACGGCGACTTCGATTTTTTGCGGGAGGAAGGGGACTACCTGGTGGTTGCGGCGGATGACCCGCGGGGCGGGGTGCGCAGGCGGCGGCGCAGGCATGTAGGCGATGGGGCCAGGGACGGGGGCGGAAGTGGGGGAGGGCGGGACGGCAGTGGCAATATCGGCGGCGGCGGGGCGCGGGGAGGAAGACAGGGGGGATGTAGTGGTGGAGTGCATACGGTGTGTGGCAGGTGAGTCGGTGGCGGTGATTGTGCGGACTACAATTCGTCGTCGTGGGTGACGGCGAGCGACGAGGCTTTTTGGTATTCGGTGACGCGGCCCTCGAAGAAGTTTTGCTCCTTCTTGATGTCCATCATCTCGGCAAGCCAGGGGAGCGGATTTTTGATCGGCGTGGCGGAGATCGGGGCAAGGCCGACGCCTTCGAGGCGGCGGTCGGCGATGTAGTCGATGTAGGTGAGAAATTCGTCAACGGCCAGGCCGACGGCGTTCACTGGGAGGCAGTCGCGGATGAATTCCTTTTCGAGAGTGACGGCTTCGCGCATGGTTTCGCGCAGTTCTTCCTTGAAGCCGGGCGTCCAGATTTCGGGGTTCTCTTCGACGAGGTCCATGAGGAGGTTGCGGAAGACTTCGATGTGGTTGCTTTCGTCGCGCAGGGTGTAGCGAAACATCTGGCCGATGCCGGGAAACTTGTTCTGGCGGTAGAGCGAGAGGATCATGCCGAAAAGGCCGTAAAATTGCGTGCCCTCCATGCACTGGCCAAAGAGGAACATGTTGCGCGCGAGAAGCTGCTTGTTCTCCGGTTGCGTGAGGTCGAGGTCGCGGCGGAGTTGTCGTGAATTTTTGACTACAAACTCGTTTTTGCGGACGATCGTCGGGATGTCCTCGAACATGGCCTCGCACTCGTGCGGGTTGATGCCGAGGGAGGAGATCATGTAAAGGAGCGAGTCGGCGTGGATGTTCTCTTCGTGGGCGTGGCGTCCGAGCACGAGCTTGAGTTCGGGGGCGGTGACGAGTTCGCGGGTGACGTGCTGGATGTTGTCGCCGACGATGCCTTCGGCGGCGGAGAAGTAGCCGATGCCCATGCGGATGATCCAGCGTTCCTGGTCGGTGACGGCGCGCGGGTCGCGCCATTGCTCGATGTCCTTGCCCATGGGGATGTCCTCGGGCTCCCAGTGGTTGGCCTTCATGGTGCGGTAGAGGTCGTAGGCCCACTGGTATTTGAGCGGGAGGAGGTTGAAGGTCATGGTTTCGCGTCCGTTGATGACGCGCTTGGCGGCGAAGGCGGCCTCGGCTTTTTGCTGGTCGAGGACGAAGGTCTTGGTGCCGATGGTAAAATTTTTGTGCATGGTGGTAGTGGCGAAACCGGCAAGGACGGAGTGATGAGAACGTGGCAAAAAGAGGCCTGAATCCAGTTTTCTACTGAAGCAATCAACCTCAACTTATTGGTAGTTGTTTACGGGTTATTCACCACAATAGGTTGTGGTGCCTGAGTAATATAACCACAAGGGATGGGATTCGCTGGATGGGACGTCAATGGATTTTTAAGAAGAAAAAGCGTCAAAAAAATGCATCTGACGCTTGCGTCAGGACGAAGCGAGGGTCTCCAGCGCCCGCGCCGGGCCGGGAGCCTCGGCGCTGGTCAAATGCCTTCGGGCTGCACAACCTCGGCGCGTTCATGGCCTCCGCAACGACTTCTGAATCGCCCGTATCCATCGCTTCCGCATCCGCAACTCCGTCCGCCGGCACCGGTTCCGCGCCGGCACCGGCATCTGTATCTAAAATTTCCTCATCCGCCGTGCGGGAGGATTTTAATGATGTGCGGGCCGTAATCCACTACACCAAGGCGGCGCACCGGCTTGGGCTTTGGGAATCGGAGCGGATGTTGATCGAGCGGTTTTTTTCGAACAAGCAGGCGCGTCTGATCGAGGCGGGTTGCGGAGCGGGACGCGTGAGCGTGGCGTTGTGGGAACTTGGATACAGGCGGCTTGTCGCGTTTGACTTTGCGGAGGAATTGCTGGCTCAGGCGCAGTCGCTTGCGGATGAGCGGCGGGCGCGCATCACGTTTTTCCATTGCGATGCGCGACGACTGACGGCGCATCCGGCAATCGCCACGGCGACGGCAGCGACAACGGCGGGGGGGGGGGGGGGAGGGAAGATGTTTGATGGCGCGTTGTTTATGTTCAACGGGCTGATGCAGATTCCCGGACGTCGCAACCGGCGCAAGGCGCTGCGTCAGTTGCACGCGGTGTGCCGTCCCGGTGCGCCGTTGATGTTCACCACGCATGACCGCGACCGGGCTTCGCCCGCCGAGCAAATCCTGTGGCGGCTCGAATTGAAGCGTTGGGCGGCGGGGAAACAGGACCCGATCTTGCGCGAATTTGGCGACCGGTATTTCGAGGATGTGCTGGGGCGGACGTTCATGCACCTGCCCGACCGCACGGAGATTTTGGAAGACCTCAAGGCAACGGGTTGGCGTCACACTTACGATGCGATGCGCAGCGAGTTGGCGAAAGAATCGCGCGCCGTCCGCGATTTTTCCGACGAGTGCCGCTTTTGGGTGAGCGAGCGGACGGAGTGACAGTGACGAGGATGGGGTTGGACGGAGAAAGAAGAACTCCATCGAATCGGACTCCATTTCCCCAATGGAGACCGGACGATTCGCAGATAATTTGACCAACGCGCATACCCTTTAAATTTGAGCAGTCCACGCATCGGCGCACGTTGCGCATACCAAATGCCCAAAAAAACGCCGATGACCTTTCCCCATTGCCCAATTCCCTCTCTCCGCCGCTCTCGATCTCGCTCCACCGACCTTGACCGCGCGGCATTCACGCTGATCGAACTCCTCACGGTTATCGCCATCATCGGTATTCTCGCCGCCATCATCATTCCGGTGACCGGACGCGTTCGCGAATCCGCCCGCACCGCGCAATGCGCCTCCAACATGCGCCAGCTCGCACAAAGCATGTTGCTTTATGCGGAGAACAACAAAGGCGTGCTGCCCGCAACGTACAAAAATCCCGCCAACATCACCGCAGCCTGGTGGCAATATCTGTATCCAGACTACTGCTCGGACAAAAACGTCTTCAAATGCCCTGTCGATCAGACTGAAATCACCGGCAGCCCGACCTTCACCAAAGACGGCAGAACCCTCGCCGACGGCAAAGTATCCTACGGAATACCCGGCACACAAGACAACGGGGCAGGTGAAAGCTACAAAGCCTCCGGGAAACCGATCACCACATTCTCCACGCCCTCCCGAATGTGCCTCCTCACCGATTTTGAGAGCTCCGTCCGCCGTCTTTCGCAAAACTATGATAGCAACAAACCCATGTTTTTCAGCGAAATCGCTTGCACTCACAACGGAGCGGCAAAAAGCAATTTCGCGTTCCTCGACGGTCATATCGTGCTCATGAGCAAGGCTGAGGTGAGCGCCGCCCACGCCGCCCAAAAATATAACTTTGGATTTCACGCTCCCTGGTAGCTGAAGAACGCCCCGCCGCCTCTCCCTCCCCCCCCCCCTTCATGTCACGACCCGCGCTTCGCCACCTGCCCATCCTTGCGCTCGCCTTTGCCAACGCGCTTTTGTCCGCCGCCCCCGAGCTTGTCACCGTCGGCGATCCCGGCAACCCAGGCCACGAGACGGCCTTTGATAATTCGCGCTACTCGCCCCAGCCCGGCGCCGTCGGCCACCCCTACCGCATCGCGAAACGCGAAGTCAGCAACGCCGACTACGCCGCGTTCCTCAATGCCCACGCCACCAGCAAGGATCCTCACCAGTTCTTCGATGAGCGCATGAAAATCACCCGCACCGGCGTCCCCGGCGCATGGCGCTACGCGGCCTCACCTGGCTCGGACAACGATGGCGTCGCCTTTGTCTCCCGCACCAATGCCGCCCGGTATTGCAATTTCCTTACCACCGGCGATCCCGGACGCGGCCCCTACAAAGTGGAAAAACGGATACGGGAAAATGGAAAAACCCACGATGCCATCGTCGGATTTCGCGACCTCACCTTCCTTGACGAAGCGCGCATTTACAGCCTGCCCGACATGCACGAATTCTACAAAGCCGGCTGGTATGACGGCGCGGGCGCTTATCGAAAAATCTCCACCGAGACCCGCCATGCCCCCTCGCATTACGGACTGGAAAACCACGCCTCCGGCCTGCGCGAATGGATCGACAACAAATACCGCAACGGCGCGACCTTCGCCCTCGGTGCCAGCGATTCCGACACCAGCGCCGCCGCGATCAACGCCACCTCCTCCTTCCTCACTCCCGAATACACCGCCAACGCCTCCACCGGCTTCCGCGTCATTGCCACCGCTCCGCTGCAAATCGGCGACCGCCTCAACCGTCACAACAACTTTTTCTGGCAAAACGAAAAGACCGCCTCCCTGCGTATCCGACTCGACGATACGCCCCGAAGCCAGAAAATCCGCCTCGTCCTGCGTGACTTCGCCAATCGCGAAACCTGGACCCGCGACATCGCCCCCGAACTCCGCCGCGGCGTCACCGAAATCCCGATACCGCTCCCCGAAAACGACGGCTATTACGAGCTCACCGTTTGTCCCGACGATCCGCTCTACGCCGGTCACGGCATCCGCATCCCACTCGCCATCATGAACACGCCCATGCCCGCGCAAGGCGTGGACGGCAACTTCGGCTTCACCTGCCACATCACCCGCACCGAACGCCGGTTTACCTTTGAGGACTATGACTTCGACCTGCTCAAGCGCCTCGGCGTCAGCCAGGTCCGCGTCGATGTTCGCTACGATGATGACACCGATGGCAACCAAACCGTCCTGCGCCGCATTCACGACGCCGGCATGAATCCACTGGCCATCATTACCCGCTCCGGCCTTCGCAACCAGGAAGACATTCGGAAGCTCATGACCGAGAATCCCGACCTTGCGAAAAAATGGTCCAGGCATGGCATTCCCGCCGAGTTTGCCTGGCACGCCGAGCAGGTCTGGAAACTGGTCAATGCTCACAAGGGCATCGTTCGCGATTGGGAATTCGTCAACGAGCCCACCTATCTCGACATTCTCGCCGAAGATTACGCCCAAGTCCTCAAGGCCGGATACATCGCGGCCAAGCTCGCCGATCCGGCGTGCAACCTCATGGCGGGCGACCTCAACGCCATCCACGCCCCCGTCTTCCAGACTGGCGGCGCGGCCTTCGCCGACTCCATCGCCACCCATATCTACGGGTTCTATGTTCCCTACTTCTGGGGCATCCCCGGAAAAATGCGCGAACTCAACGGCTGGATGGCGGCGGCTGGCATCGCGCAAAAACCCATCTGGATTACCGAGATCGGCGGCTGCACCTACAATTCCCGCCACCTGATCCCCGTGCGCACGCTCGACGAAGTCCGCCGCTACCAGGCCCTCCACCAGCCCAAGACAATGGCGGGCGGCATGGCCTTCGGTGCCGCCCGCGTGCTGCCCTACAATTTCCGTGACGTGCCCGTGGATGGACTGGAAGGCGAATTCGGAAGCATCGATCGCACCGGCCTCCCCAAAACGGCCGCCATGAGCTACCGCACCACCGCCCTTTTGCTGGGCAAAGCCCGCTTCAGCGCTTTTCTAAAAAACCACTCATTCGATGCCGGGCGCATCGCCGGACTTGTATTCAAAGACCAAAACCAACGCGATGTCGCCGTCCTCTGGCGCAATGATCCCTACGGCCACAACCGGTTCGATATCCCCTTTCTCGATACAATCAAACCATCGGAAAATATCTCCCTCAAAAGCCGCTCGTCGCAGGCGGAGCTGTTCAACATGTCTGGCGGACGCACCGTGCTTGCGGCCAAGGACGGCATTCTCTCCATCCCCGTTTCCGAGTATCCGGTTTTTGTCCGCGGGCAGTTCGCTCCGGAGACTGCGGAAGTGGCGACAACCCATCCGGTCGCTGAAATCGTCCTCCCGCGCGTTCGCGTCAAGATTGCGCACAACCAGAAATCCCGCGCCTGCGATCTCATGACAGGCGTCACGCTTGAGTTGACGGAAAAGACCCGCGCGTCCGTTGAGGTCCGCGTTTACAACATTGAGAAGCGCCCCGTGGAAGGCGACCTGCGCCTGACTCCGATATCGAACTGGCGCGAATGGCCCTGGCAAGTCAGCCCGGCGTCGGTGCACCTCTCGATTCCCGCCAACGGCATGGGGACCGCATCGTTTGGAATCCCAATACCGGCAGCCGACGCCAAAGACTCGTTGCGCTACCTCAATGCAATCTTCACCGAGGGATCTGGTAATGAATTTCGCGATACAGTCGCCTTTCGCGTCGTTCCTCGCAAGATAGCTCTCTCGGACTGGATCACCTATACCAAGGGCTACCGGCTGGACGCCCTTCCCGATCAAAGCGCCATCCGGATTACCTGGAACGCTGAGCGTCCCAACAGCGTCACTTTTCACCGACGCGCGCCCGTTTCGTTTGCCGACACTGCCGCCGACTTGGAGCAGGATGTGATGCTGCCATGTGAAACAGACGGCGCGAGCATCCGCGCAATAAACCTGCTGTTCAGGGATCGCAACAATGAGACTTTCCAACTCAAGCAATCCGTGCGCTCGAAGGACGGGCAACTGACGCGGGTGCGCTTTGACGCCGCCGCCATTCTCAAACCCGAAGTTATCATCCATGCCGGTGGCAACCGCCAGGTGGATTTCCCGGTCTCTTTGGTCGGCTTCACCTTTGACCTGAAGCCTGAGCGCAACGACGGCAGCATTCTGGTTCGCCCTTACGAAGTCACTTCGCGCTCCAGAACAAAAGTCACTCCCGCCACCGGAGGAGGCGGAGCCGCTGACATGGACTAGCGCGTTGTCAGTTGAGTTGTAGCCATCATCTTAACGGTAGGGAGGCCTCTCCGAGGCCTCCGAAACCACGCTCCAAGCACCTATGAGTTTCGTATTCACCTTCACACTACGAACGGCGGAGGCCTCGGACGGAGCGCAGCAGCGCGGAGATGGCATCGCCGAAGGCGATGGCCCGAAGGGCTGCCCTCGGCAGAGGGCACAAAGGCCTCCCTACCTGGTATCAAATAGCTACAGCCTAAATGAAACGGTTCTAGCTCCTGTTCCCAACAACTATTGGGAGGTTCTGAAAATTGAAAAATTACACAGAGGACACAGAGAAAACACAGAGATGTGGGAGGACAAAACGACTCCGCACCTTTTTCCGTTAACAAAGATTTTCCATTTAAAATAAATGACTTACAGAAATATCACCTTGCAGAAAAAACATCCGATAATCGGACAGACCTCCCCAAGCTCTGTGCCCGCTCTGTGTCCTCTGTGTAATTTTTAGAAGCTCCCTATTGCTGAAGACGGCGCATCCCCCTCCCCCCCCCCCCATCATTCACCAATGCGACGCCATTGCCCGCACACTTGCCGCTCTCTCCTGACGGATTCCCCGATCAAGCGCTTTGACAAACGCTCACCCAGCCTGTCAAAAAACGCGTCATGCCCCGGCCCGTCCCTTCGGCAGACCAGTTCCAACATCTTCCCATCCCCAAGATGAATCCGCGACACGTGCTCGCTCATCTTTACTGGTCCACGCCCCGGCTCGAATACGGCATCCGCGCCTACGCCCGCGAAGCCGATTGGACGCTCTCCTTCATGCGCAACGCGCAGGACTACCCCACCGGTTCCACCAAGGTGGATGGCCTCATCGCCTTCATCGGCCACACCAAAGTCGATTTTCGCCAACTCTATCCCAACGCCAAAATCGTGGACCTGCGCGGCCTCGACGAATTCCCCGCCGACTCCTCCATCCGCATCGACCACGAACACGTTTCCCGCCTCGCCGCCGATTACCTCTACAACCTCGGTTACCGCCGCTTCCTCGCTTTCGGCTGCAAACCCGTCGAGCCCATCGTTACCCGCATCCGCTCCTTCCAACGCTGCCTCGAAGAACGAGGATTAACCGTCGAGGAGATCTTCCTCAATTACTGGACAGAGCAAATCGTCATCAACCCCGGCGACCTCAAAGCTCGCATCACCAAAATCGTCAGGAAAACAGGCCTCCCTCTCGCCGTTTACGCGCCCGACGACATGTATGCGGAAGCCTTCATTCAGACGGCACTCGATCTCGGCTACCGCATCCCGCAGGACATCGCCGTGCTCGGCGTCAACAACAGCCGGGACATCTGCGAAGAATGCCGCGTCCCCATTTCCAGCATCGACGTCAACTTCTCCCGCCTCGGTTACGAAGGCGCCCGCCTCCTCGACGGATTGATGCGTGGCGACATCAGAAAATTCCAGCGCATCGTCATCCCGCCGCTCACGATCGAAAAACGCCAGTCCACCGACAGCGCCGCCGAAACAGACAAGACCGTGGTGGCCATCCAGCAATACATCCGCGAGCACTTCGCCGAAAGAATCACCATCGAAACCGTGCTCCGCGACCTGCACATCTCGCGCTCCATGGCCTTTGTACGCTTCACCCGCGCGGTCGGCCATCCCATCGGACGCGAAATCATCAACGTGCGCATAAGCCATGCCCGGCACCTGCTCACCAGCACCGACTACAAGATCGACGTCGTCGCCCGCATGTGCGGCTACGAAGACACCTCCGCCTTCGGACGCCTCTTCAAACAACTGCACCAACAAAGCCCCGCCGCCTACCGCAAAAAACTCGCCGAAGAAAAACCGTAGCACGGAGCATCGTAACTGTTTAGCGAGGGGGGGGGGGGGGG
>NZ_ABEA03000089.1 GCF_000171235.2 Geminisphaera colitermitum TAV2
CCCTGCACCACCCAAGTGGCGCGGGCGTCTCGCCCGCAGGTAGGGGCGTCGCTTGCGACGCCCGCGCACGCCATTCGATGCCGTCTCCTGCATACGCGGGCTTCGCAAGCGAAGCCCCTACGTGTGACGCGGGCGTCCCGCCCGCCGACGACAACGCGCAACGCCCCCCCCTTCCCCTTGGACCTTCGATGTTGGACGTTGGATGTTCGACGTTCGGCGACTACGCCACCCTCGACTTTGCCCGTCCCATCCACGGCTACCTCACCCTCGAAATCACCGACGCCCGCGCCGGAACCGTATGGGAAATCGGATACAACGAACTCGCCACCAACCCCCGCGACCTCACCCCGCTGCTCACACCCGACGGACACTTCGACCCGGAATTCACCTGCGGCTCCCCCTTTGGCGACCGAGTCATCCTGCGTGGCGGCCCGCAAACCATCACCCTCCCCGAAGAACGCACCTGGCGCTACCTTCTCATTCACCAAACAACAATGAACAGTGAACAGGGATCAGTGAACAGTGAACAAGGAGCAGTGCCCAATCCATCCGATCCACTGTTCACTGCTCATTGCCCACTGTTCACTGATCATTGCTCACTGCTCACTGCCATTTTCTGCCGCGTCTCCCAACACCCCGTCACGCAAACCGGCACCTTCAACCTCCCCCACCCATCCACCTTCAATTCAACAACCCTTCAACCCCTGATCCGCCTCTGCCTCGACCACGCCCGTATCACGATGTCCGATACCTACGTGGACACCACCGGACGCGAAGACGCGCAATGGCTGGAAGACATCCAATACCGTGCCCGCCTCGCCGCCACTTGGTTTGGCGACACCACGCTTCGCCAAGTCACCCTCCGCCACGCCGTTGAACAACAAGACCCGCAAACCAGCCTCTTCCGTGTTTTCGCTCCCGAAGACTACGCCAGCTCCGGCTGCCAGTTCCTCGACTGGGGCATGACTTGGATCGGCCTCCTCCACGACGACTGGCAATGGACCGGTTCCACCCAACTCCTCCGCCGCTACTACCCCGCGTTAAAAAAATTTCTCACCGCGCTTAAACACTTAATTACCCCCGACGGACTCCTCACCGGCCACAACTGCCTTGCCGACAACCACGGCAGCGCCCGCCTCGACCACACCAACCTTGGCGACGCTCCCGGTTACGAAAGCATCCCCAACACCTGGTATTACGGCTACCTCCAACAATCCGCCGAAATCGCCGACGCCATTGGAGAGACCACCGATGCCACCGATTACCGCCAACGCGCCACCCAGCTCCGCAACGCCTTCCAACGCTTCATCACCCGTGACGCGAGCGTCTCGCTCGCAGGTAGGGGCGTCGCTTGCGACGCCCGCGCCCGCCATTTGAGGCCGTCTCCTGCATACGCGGGCTTCGCAAGCGAAGCCCCTACGTGTGGCGCGAGCGTCCCGCCCGCTGGGAACGCCGAGCCCCAGCTCGGCACGCAATGTCGCCCCCTTGGACATGCGACGCTCGGCGACACCATCGCCGAACTCTGGACCCCTGCCCGCGGTCCCCATGCCTACGGCCAAGCCGCTGTTGTCAACGCCATCTTCCACGGACTCATCCCTGACCGCGCCACGGCTCGCGCCATGTTGCAAACCGCCTTCCCCGCGCCTGACGGCATCCCCCCCCTCCCCTCCCCCATCAAACGCTGGAACACCCCCACCACGATCTACCGTGCCCTCCGCGTCCTCTGCGAACACGACCTCGGCCCCCTTGCCGCCGCGCACCTCGCCGCCACCTACGCCCCACACCTCCCCGACGGACCGCTCCCCGAATATTTCCTCCCCGGCCCCACCCGCCAACCCGTGGACCCAACAGGCTCCCACGGCTGGGCCGCAGTTCCCCTCACCTGGCTCCACGACACCGTCCTCGGCGTCCGCTACCACCACACCACAAAAAGTTCCCCCGCCCACATCGTCATAAAACCCCACTACGTCGGATGGGACGCCCCCAACGGCACCGTCATGACCCCCTCCGGCCCCATCACCGTCCACATCGACTGGCCCGCACACACGCTCGACGCCAACGGCCCCGAAGGTGTGCCCATAATCAAGCAGTTCCTCGCCGCCACTCCCATTTCTCCGTCCATTTCTTCCGTCAGTTCAAACCAACCATCCATCCATACCACAACAACCTTAACCCAACACACACCATGAACATCAAAACCAACACACTCCGCGGGTTCTCAACCCTCCTCGTCCTTGCTTGGCTCGCCTGCACCCTGCCCCTGCAAGCCCAAACGGTCCTCTTCTCCGAAGACTTTGAAAGCACGACGACAACCGGCGATCTCAACGGAAAATCCACCTCGGATGGCAACGCGACTTACAGCGTCACCAAAACAAATTCCGTCTTCCAATCGCGTGCGGCCTCTGAAGACAAAATTACCGCCGGGCTTGGTTCCTACATCGGGCAAATCTACGGCAATGCCACCAATCAACCCACATGGATCACCATGTCGCCCAACCTCAACGCCACCGCCAATTACACCTTTAAAATCGATTATCTGCTCTACGCCGGCACTGGACAATTTGGCATCAACGCCCGCAGCGACACGCAAAACGCCAACTGCAGTTTCCGCCTTACCTGGTCTGGAGGCACGGCTTCGTTCTCTTATGTCGATGCGCAAGGCAGTGCCACGCTGCTTGGCACTGTCACCGCCACTGCCTCCGAAAAGGCGAGTTCCTTTTACCTGCGCAACATCGTCGTCACCGTGACAGGCAACACCCAGCAACTCTCTGTAAACGGCACCACTATTGGCGGCGTTGTCGCCACGCAAGGAACCGTCAACGACGCGGCCAACGACCAAATCCGTTTCTATGGAATCAGCGGCAGCGGTGCCGTGGACATCCGCCTCGACAACCTCTCCGCAACCACCGTGGCCGTTCCCGAACCCAGCACAGCCTCCATGCTGTTTGGTGCGACCATGCTCATCACCGCCACCGCGCTTGGCGCCATGCGCCGCCACCGCTAACCTGCGGCCTCCTCCCCCCCCCCC
>NZ_ABEA03000088.1 GCF_000171235.2 Geminisphaera colitermitum TAV2
CCGACCACCGTCTCACCCAACGGTGGCTTTTTTATACCAAAGAGAGAATCCTTTTTGACTTAAACGCAAAGAAGTAAAGATGTGAAGTGTTTCATATTCAATGAGTTTTCGTCTTAGCGTCTTTGCGTTTCAAATTCTGTTAATTCCGTTAATTCTGTCTAAAAAACAAAGGCTGTTGGTATGATTCCTTTCACACAGGGAACAGCGCTCGCACCAACACCTGCACATCGCCGACGTTTTCCTCCGGGACGAAAATCGCGAGTTTTGCGCCCTCGGGATTCATGGCCAAATATAACTCGACGGTGCGCATTGGTCGCTGCAACGCGGAGTCATCGTATTCGATTTCGAACGGCACCCCTGCCTTTTCCAACGCCTCCAGCAACCGCTTCGCCTCGCGCGGTTCGAACGAGCCGATCTGATGCCACACCGTTTCAGCCTTCTCGTCCGGGGAATTCATGAAACCCAACATGCCCACAGCCCCCTTCAAAGCCAAGCCCGGTTTACCCCTCCCACACAGACCACGCTTATAAATCACAAAAAAACACCGGAAAGACGGCGAAAAATTAACACTTGACCACTTAGCTTAAAGCTTTCAGTTTTTCCATCTAACCCGATTTTTCGCTCCCTGCCGCATCCCGTTTCATGCGTCCAACATTCCAGTCCAACCCTCCGCCGCCCCGCGCCCCCCTCCCCTTCATTTGGCGCGACGCCACCCTGCACGCGGCCCCCAATACCTGGACCTACTTCCGCAAAATCTTCACATGGACCCCCGGCAACAACGGCACCAGCACACACGCCGATTTCGCTGCCGACCCCACCGCCCGCGTCTGGCTCAACGGACACCTCATCCTCGACCGCGTACTCCGCTTCGTCACCCCGCACATCTCCATCGAAACCCTCGACCTCAGCCCGCACCTTGTCGCAGGCGAAAACGTTCTCGTCGTCCTGCATCACTGGTGGGGCGTCCCCACCTTCCAACGCTCCCCTGGCGGCAAACCCGGCATCGCTCTCGTTTGTGAACAAAACGACGCCACCACCGACGCCACCTGGCACTGGCGACCCGCCGACGAATTCACCCCGCACCCGCACCAAACCATCGGACACGACGGCTCCCGCCGTATCCGTTTTCCCATTCTCCTAGACACCCGCCTTGAACGCCCCGCCCTCCACACCCCCGCTGGCGACGGCCACCCCGACTGGCGCTCCGCCACCCCCGTCACCTCCGATGCATGGAGCAAACCCACCCGTAAAGAAACCCCGCCCCTCACCCTCCACGAACACATCCCCCCCGCCCGCCTGATCTCCACCGGCAACATCACCCGCACCGCCGCCACCGCTGCTCT
>NZ_ABEA03000087.1 GCF_000171235.2 Geminisphaera colitermitum TAV2
GGGGGGAGGGAGGAAGCATCAGGCTTTGAGGAGGGCGACGGGGGTGTTGGGGGTGAGGGCACAGGCATTGGCCTCGTCGGTGTCGATGTGAACCTCAAGCTTAAAGCTCGGATCAACACGGGCCAGGATGCGGTCGAAGGTCAGGCCGCATTCGCCGCCGATGCGAAGCTTCATGAATTCGCCGGGCTTCACTTTGTAGAAGGCGGCGTCGTCCGGGTGCATGTGGACGTGCGGGGCGGCGCGGATGACGCCCTCTTCGAGTTCGAGAAAACCGGCCGGGCCCATCAGCATGCAGCCGGGCGTGCCCTTGATGTTGCCAGAGGCACGGACGGGAATGTCGAACCCGAGCGCAATCGAGTCGGTGAACGCCAGCTCAACCTGGTTGAGGTCGCGGCAGGGACCGAGGATGCGGAGATTGGAAATGACGCGGCTGCGCGGGCCGATGAGGGTGACGGTCTCCTTCGCGGCGTACTGGTCTTTTTGATACAGCCACTTCATCGGGGTGAGGGTGCGGCCTTTGCCGAAGAGAGTTTCGACGGCCTGCGGGGTGAGGTGGCAGTGGCGGGCGCTGACGTTGACGAGGAGGGGGTTGGGCGCGCGGACATTGAATGGAACGGGGCTCCCGGCGCGGGCGTAAATAGCGCGGCGGACAAGGTGTTCGATTTCAGCGCGATGTGGTGCGGGGGGCGGCAGCATGATTGGCAAGGTTTGAGAGATTGTGAGCGTTTTCTTCCAAAATCAATCAAAATCTACCAGATTTCTCGCATTCTGGCTCGTGGCGCGGGTGTCTTGTGCCTGCTTGGAGCGGCGGTTTTTTCTGCCAATCCGTCCTGCCGGACGGGACGAGTTTACCGCACGAGCATGAAGCCGAGGCGGATTTGGGTGTCGTCGCGGCGGTTGTAGTCGAGGATCGTCTCGCCGTATCCATTAAAAAATTGCAAATGCAGGTAGCCGTGGACCCAGCCAATGGGGATCAGGTCATTGATCCGGTTGAAGGGATAGGAGGCATCGATCAGGAAGCTGGCGTGGCCGTGGGTGCCGATGCGCGTGGTGGTGGCGATTTTGAAGCTGTTTTTCCATTCCACGGAGAGGGCGTAATCGCCGTATCCGCGGTAATGGGCGATGTCCTCATTGTCATCTTTTTCCAGATACACGTAAAACTTGGGGGAGAAGGTCACGAGCCAGTTGCGCTCGTCCAGGTTGCCCCAGCGCAGTTCGGGACGAAGGAATGCGGTGTTGATGCTGCGGCTGTCAGCGCCGTCCTTGCCGTTGGACTCATGCTCAAGGCCGGCGGAATAACCAAACGCCGCCCCCAGAAAGCGCGGGCCGATCTCATGGCGTCCGTAGGAAATCGAGGGGCGGTAGCTGGAATCGTAGAATGGGTTGGACTCCGAATGCAGATCCCAGACGGAGGTTTGGGTGAACGCAAAATAAACGTCCTGCCACCAGTGTTCGCCGGCAATGCGGTCATTGCCGGGACCAAAGGGGCGGTACTTGAGGCTGAACTGAAAACGGGCGTTGAGGCCGCCGCCGTCGCCAACCGAAAAATAAATCGGCTCGTAAGCCATCAGCCCCAAATCCGAGGCCGATCGCCGGGGAGCTTGGGACGAACCAGCCGGCACCGGGTCGGCGGCGGAGTCGGAGGTTGCGGTCGCAGTTGCGATTGCAGACGCGGCTGGGATTGCACTTGCGGGCGTGGACGCGGGCGATGTTGCGGTCGCGTCGGTGTTTTTATCCGGGTGGTTGATCTGCAACGCCACCGCGCCGAAGCGACCTTCGCCATCCTGCAACACGACAAAGCCCGCCATGCCCGCCGGCAACGCGCCGGAGTAGGCGATGCGCGCATAGGATTTGGGAGCAATCGTGACCAAAGACGGCTCACCCGAAACACGTGCGAGCGTGAACGCTTCGGCGCGCAACCCGAGCCGGGCCACCAAGCCGAGGCCGGCGGGCACGGTCTGCGTTGCAGGAGCGTCTGCGTCGTTGGTGAGGAGCAGCGAGAGCGTCACGCCTTCGTCGGGCCTCAAAACGGCGGACGGGGCTTCCAAAGTTGTCGGTACGGCACCCGATGAAAAAAATGGCAACCCACACAAGACAATGAAGCTCAAAACGGCGGAACGAAAACGCAGTAGATCCATCCGCGCCAATGAGACGTGCTTGTGCGCAGGCTCAACGCAAAAGCCATTTTTCCCGCACACCCGTGCGTAATTGCCGCTCCCGCGCTCCTCCCGCCGCCCCATCCAGCCCCAAAAACCAGAAGCGGCACCGGGAACCACCCCGATGCCGCTTCAAACCAGCAAACCAATAACTAGAACCAAGCAACAGTGTTGCTGTGGGGAAAGACGCAGGCGGACGAGAAACGTTCAAAACCTTGGCAACTATTTTTACGAAAAACACAATCCACTGATAACGAGAATTATATAATCCACAAAAAGGTTCTTCGACGTTTTCGGTGGATAGACGAGAGGTGGCGCGGCAGCACCCGTAGCGCAGGCATCTTGCCTGCAAACTAAATTGATTGCGCGAAGCGCGGTGACTTTTGCTGCGTTTAGTTTTGGGAAGCGGCGCTTCGCGCCATTGACTCGATGGCAGGCAAGATGCCTGCGCTACGGGCGCTACCGCGCCAACTCCCGCTATATCAACTTATCGAGTTTCCACTGGAAACGTCGAAAAACCCACAAAAAAACAAACTATCCTCCCCCCCCCCCCCCCCCGAGCCATGCACCAACCTCCCGCCAAGCTCCCGCCTATTCCCTGCCAAGCTCCAACCAGCACAAAAACGACACATCAGCACAAGACGATGCGCCTACAAACGTAATTCAGGTTGCGACGATCAACATGCGCATATGACATCGACCCTTCGCATTTCCTCCCATGAAAAAAGACGCCATCCTCGCCAAGATTAAGAATGAAAAGGTGATCGCGCTCATCCGCGCCGAAAACCCCGACGGTCTCCTCGACTGCGCCAAAGCCCTCGCCGAGGGCGGCCTGACCAGCATCGAACTCACCATGACCACCCCCGGTGCCATTCGCATGCTCGAAAAAGCCACCGCCGAACTGCCCGATTTTCTCTTCGGCTTGGGCACCGTGCTCGATGCCGAGACGGCCCGCGCCGGCATCCTCGCCGGGGCAAAATTCATCGTCACCCCCGCCCTCCGCCCCGATGTCATCACGCTCTGCCGCCGTTACAGCATTCCCGTTTTCAGCGGCGCGCTCACCCCGACGGAAGTCATTACCGCGTGGGAGGCCGGCGCGGACGTCGCCAAGATTTTCCCCGCCGAGTTTTTCGGTCCCGCCTACATCAAGTCCCTCAAAGCCCCTCTCCCGCAGGTCGAGATGGTGCCCACGGGCGGCGTCAACGAGAACAACCTCGCCGACTTCATCAAAGCCGGTGCCTTCGCCACCGCCGCCGGCAGTTCGCTCGTGCAGGCCCAGGCGCTGAAGGACAAAAACTGGGCCGCCATCACCGCCAAAGCCAAGGCCTTCGCCGCCGCGGCCAAGGCGATCTGATCTCCGGATCACCGCCTCATTCACTCCAAAAACTGCGCGATGTCGGGGATCTGTTTCACCCGGCGTCCGCCGTTGTGGCGCTCGAAATACGGGTCCACCTCCGGCAAATCCATGCCATCGTCGTCGTCCTCGGCGGTGTCGTTTTTGCCACCGGCGGTTTTGGTTTTACCCTGACCCTTGCCTTTGTTTTTGGAGTTCTTCCGCTTGCCCGGAGCCTCGTCGCTGTCGTCACCCTCATCGTCCTCGGTGCCAAACTCCACGCCCTCCAGCGAAATGCCCGCCCACTCGTCCTCGTCAAACACGTGGGACATCCGCCGCGCCTCCGGTTCGAGGATGAGCACCGGATTGTGCACCCGGCCCTGTTTCACCATCTCGAACAGGCAGGGGTAAAACTGGTCGCGATAACGCCCTTGGAAATCCGACATCCATTTGTTGGCCACGCCCTCGCGCTTGTGCAGGAGCGCAATATCCGAGAAATGGATACACGCGTCATACCACGCCAGCAGCGCCGGGTGGCGCTCCGCCAGTTGGCAATTGACGACCGTGATCACCCGCGCCACCTCAAGCCCGGCGGCGGCGGCCCAAGGTTTTATGGCCTCAAGCTGGTCAACGGGATTGGCGCGCCCGTCCGTCAGGAAAAACACATGCGTGCTCCCCGCAGGCACCTCCGCATCAATCACCGCCGCCCCCCCCCCCGCCCAACGCTCCGCCTGCCATCAACGACCAGCGAATCCCCTCGCCCCCATCATTATCCGAACGCAGCACCACGGGACGCGCCTCCGTCCCAAGCCCGCCGCCGATCAGGTCAGCCAGCACCTCGCGCCGTCCCGACCCGGCTGCACCAAGGATGATATAGAGAAGCGGTTTTGCGGAAGCATCTGTTGTTGCGATTTCCATAATGCATCTCCTCAAAGACTAATTCCGAAAATCCTGAATCC
>NZ_ABEA03000086.1 GCF_000171235.2 Geminisphaera colitermitum TAV2
AGGGAGGCCTCTCCGAGGCCTCCGAAACCACGCTCCAACCACCTATGAGTTTCGCATCCTCTCACCACGCACAACGGAGGCCTCGGAGAGGCCTCCCTACCGCCAAGACAACGGACACAACTCAACTGAAAACGCTCTAAGGAGCAAAATGAGATGGATGGGAATTGTCGGGGGAAGGGCGAGTGACGGGCGGGAGGAGGCGGGCGTGGCGGGAGGCTTATTTTTTCTTACGGTTTTTCGCAGTTTGGTTGGCCGTCACTTTTTTGAGTTTGGGCAACTGGCTTTGTTTCAACTGAAAACGTTGAGCGGCTTTCTGGTCTTTGATGGTTGGTACGTATTTGGCTCCCATGCATCCAGAGGCGTCGATAATCGGGAAACGGGCAATCAGAATCACGCTAAGCGGATTTGGCGGGACACAGGCCTTACGTTTTTCTTTTTTTTGATTGTATCCAATAAGCCATTTCAGGTTCGAAGCAGGAGGCGGGGAGGTCTTCGAGTTTGGTGCGGAAAAAGGTTTCGGCGTCGTGGACGCCGCGGTTGTAGGCGGTCGGGGCGATTTCTTTCTGGATGTAGCCGAGGAGTTGACGTGCCTGTATTTCGGTGAGCGCTTGGTCGTATTCGGTTTCAAAATACTTCTTGAGCGAGGAAATGAACCGGGCGGTTTCGTCGTTGGTAAGGTCGAGGGACATGGGAAATGGGTTCAATAACCAGCAGTCCGTTGTCGCGCAAGATGTCTGCGATACGGTGGTGAATTGGTCGTTGTTTTGTTCTCAATTCAATCCCCTCCCTCCCTCACAAGCCAACCGCGAATGGTCGCGAATAGACGCGAATGAAATCCATGGTTCTTTGAGGTTTCCAGTGGCGCGGTAGCGCCTGTAGCGCAGGCATCTTGCCTGCAATCTAAATTGATTGCGCGAAGCGCGGTGACGTTTGCTGTGCTTATTTTTGGGAAGCAGCGCTTCGCGCCATTGACTCAATTGCAGGCAAGATGCCTGCGCTACGGGCGCTACCGCGCCACTGGAATCTTATAGCGTTGCGAGGATGGCGTTGAGCGTGGGGCTGGGACGCATGGCGGTGGAGGCTTTGGCTTCGTCGGGACGATAGTAGGCTCCGATGTCGGCGGGCTGGCCTTGCACGGCGAGGAGTTCAGCGGCGATTTTTTGTTCGTTGGCCGTGAGTTTCTCGGCGATGGGAGCGAAGTGTTTGGCAAGGTCGGGGTCTTGCGTCTGCGCGGCGAGGGCCTGCGCCCAATAGAGGGCGAGATAGAAATGGCTGCCGCGGTTGTCCGTGGTGCCAAGTTTGCGACCGGGAGATTTGTCGTTTTCCAGGAATTTGCCGTTGGCGGTGTCGAGGGTGTCGGCAAGGACTTTGGCCTTGGCGTGCTTGAGGGTCGTGGCGAGGTGTTCGAGCGAGGCGGCAAGGGCAAAGAATTCTCCGAGGCTGTCCCAGCGGAGGTAGTTTTCTTCGAGGAATTGTTGCACGTGCTTGGGGGCGGAGCCGCCTGCGCCAGTTTCAAAGAGTCCGCCGCCGGCAATGAGGGGGACGATGGAGAGCATTTTGGCAGAGGTGCCGACTTCGAGGATGGGGAAGAGGTCGGTGAGGTAGTCGCGAAGGACGTTGCCGGTGACGCTGATGGTGTCCTGGCCTTTGACGAGGCGTTCGAGGGTGAGTTTACAGGCAGTGGCGGGGGGGAGGATGCGGAGGTCGAGGCCTGTGGTGTCGTGATTTTTTAGATACGTCTGGACTTTGGCGATGATCTGGGCGTCGTGGGCGCGGGCGGCGTCGAGCCAGAAGATGGCGGGGGTGTTGGAGAGGCGGGCGCGGGTGACGGCGAGTTTTACCCAGTCTTGTATGGGGATGTCCTTGGCCTGGCAGGCGCGCCAGATGTCGCCAGCGGCAACGGTGTGTTCGAGGAGGGTTTGGCCGGTGGCGGTGTCGATGATGCGGACGGTGCCGTCGGTGGGGATTTCAAAGGTTTTGTTGTGCGAGCCGTATTCTTCGGCGGCTTGGGCCATGAGGCCGACGTTGGGGACGGAGCCGATGGTGGCAGGGTCGAGGGGGCCGTGTTGTTTTACGAAGTCGATGACGGCTTGGTAAACGCCAGCGTAGCTGCGGTCGGGAATGAGGATGAGGGTGTCTTGGAGTTTGCCTTGGGAGTCATACACTTTGCCTCCGGCGCGGATGAGGGCGGGGAGGGAGGCGTCAACTATGACGTCGCTGGGGACGTGGAGGTTGGTGATGCCTTTGTCGGAGTTGACGTAGGAGAGGCCGGGTCCGGCGGCGTAGGCGGCTTGGATGTCGGATTCGATGGCGGCGCGTTCGGCGTCGGGGAGTGTTTGGATTTTGGATACGAGGTCGCCGAGGCCGTTGTTGAGGTCAACACCGAGGCGGGCGAGGGTGGGGGCGTGTTTTTCGAGTAGTGGTTTGAAGAATACGCGCACGGCGTGGCCAAAGAGGATGGGGTCGGAGACTTTCATCATCGTGGCCTTGAGGTGGAGCGAGAGGAGGATGCCGTCGGTTTTGGCGCGGGCGATTTGGGTTTCGTAGTAGGCGAGGAGGTCTTTTTTGCGGAGGACGGTGGCGTCGAGGATTTCTCCGGTGAGGAGGGGGAGTTTGTCTTTGAGGATGAAGGGGGCGTCGCTGCGCGACGAACGTCCAACATCCAACGCCGAACATCCAACATCCAAGTGGGGCGCTGCCGCGCCATTGGTTTCATCTGGGCGTTGGATGTTGGATGTTGGATGTTGGATGTTGGATGTTGGCAGGAGTTCGATGCGGACGGTGGTGGGGGCGGCGAGTGTAATGGATTTTTCGTTACCGTAAAAATCGCCTTGGTCGAGGGAGACGACGCGGGTCTTGGAGCCGGGGGTGAAGGGTTTGTTGGTGTGGGGGTGTTTGCGGGCGTAGTCTTTGACGGCTTTGGGGGCGCGGCGGTCGGAGTTGCCTTCGCGGAGGACGGGGTTGACGGCGGAGCCTTTGACGCGGTCGTAGCGGGCTTTGGCGTCGCGTTCGGCGTCGTTTTTCGGAGTTTCGGGGTAGTCGGGCAGAGCGTAGCCGAGGGTTTGGAGTTCGGCGATGGCGGCTTTGAGTTGGGGAATGGAGGCGGAGATGTTGGGGAGTTTGATGATGTTGGCTTCGGGTTTGAGGGTGAGGGCGCCGAGTTCGGCGAGGGCATCGGGGGTGCGTTGGGGGGGGGGGAGGAGGTCGGAGAAGGCGGCAAGGATGCGGCCGGAGAGGGAGATGTCGCGGGTTTCGATGGCGATGCCGGAGTGTTTGGTAAACGCCTGGATGACAGGAAGGAGCGAATAGGTGGCAAGCGCGGGGGCTTCGTCGGTCTTGGTGTAGATAATGGTGGGCTGGGTGGCGTTGGACATGTTGTGTGGCTGGCTGACGGCTGGTTGGTTGTGTGTGGTGTGAGTCTGTTGTGGTGCGCTGCGGATGATGCGTAAAGCGGGCCAGCTAATGTCAGCGGGGGCGTTGCGTCAAAAAACAACTGCGGCATTTGTCACACTTGTCAGATTGCAGGCGGGTGGCGGACGGGGTTTGGTTGCTGGCTTTGTTGAATACCGAATGTCGAATGACCAATGACCCGGGTGCGTGAAAGTTCGTTTGCGCGTGTGCAGAGTGCGGCCGAGGAGGTGCGCACGAGCACGGCGTATTTTTGGGACAACCGGGAGAGATCGCGCACGCCGTTGCTGGCGATCCAGCGGACAGAGTCGGGGGCGGGGTTTTTTGAGGACGAGCGGGGGCGGAGGCTGGTGCCGCCGGGTTATGCGATGCTTTTTACGCACGATGAGAATTCGCGTTACGGGTATCCGGCGGAGGCGGTGGCACCGTATCGATTGCGTTTTTTGTCGTGCTCGATCGGTCCGGGGGTGCGGGCGATGCTGGACCAGTTGCGCGATGATTTTGGGGCGGTGCTGCGGATGCCGCCGGAGTCGGAAGCGGGGGCGTTGTTCGATGAGGCGTGGGAGCGGTTTGTGGGGCGGGATTTTCGGGACCAGTATCACGAGACGGAATTGATTTACCGGTTGATGATCGCGCTCTACCGGGAGCAGGTGGCGGCGACGCAGACGGCGGACCCGGTGGAGTTTGGTTACCATTATTTGCAGAGTCATTTTCGGTCGCCGATCAATTTGAAGTTGGTGGCAGAGAAGTGCGGGGTGAGCCGGGAGCATTTTATCCGGGCGTTCCGGGCGCGTTACGCGGAGTCGCCGGGGGCGTTGTTGCGGCGGTTGCGGCTGGAGCGGGCGCAGACGTTGCTGGCGACGTCGGAGTTGCCGGTGCAGGATGTGGCGTTGGCATGTGGTTTCGCCAACGCGGGGACGTTCTGCCGGGCGTTCCGGCGCGAATACGGACGGAGCCCGGGGCAGGGGCGGGGGTGAGTGGCGTTCTTGCCGGATTTCTGTGTCACGGATTATTAACTACAATCAGACAGCGCGGTTGTTTGAGCAGGGCGGCGGTTCGTGCTGATCGCACAGCGCAATGGAGGTGGTCGCAATTTGCGACCTTGATCAGCGGTTGCCGGGATGGAATCCGATTTTGCGGCGGTGGCGCGGTCCATCGGGAGACGCCAGTTGCCGGATGGTTTTTACGATTTCCCCGATTTGGTCGTCATGCATGCCGATCCGGGCATCCAGTTCGGCCAGCTTTGCCGATAATGCCTTGTGATTGACCATCATGTGACGCAAAGCGACGAACGCCCGCACCACTTGCACGCTCATCTCACACGCTGCGTCGCTGTTGAGAACATTGGCCGCCTGAACAGCACCGTGTTCGGTGAAGGCATAGGGGAGAACAGATGAAAAACGCAGGTTTCGGAGGTGGTCGCAATTTGCGACCACCTTGTCTTTTTCTTCCCCGTTGAGCTGAAACATGAAGTCTTCGGGAAATTTTCGCTGGTTGCGTTTGACCTGTTCGTTGAGGCGCTTGGTTGTCACGCCGTAGAGCAGCGCCAGATCCCGGTCCAGAATGACACGTTGGCCGCGCAGAATCAGAATGAGCGAATGGATGCGTTCGAGAGGGATGATCGCGTCGGACATGTTGAGGAAAATCAGTCCTCATATGAATTTTGTCCGACGGTGCGAACTTTCTTATGCTCAGACGGTTCTCCCTTTGCGGTGAGTTGAAGCTACTGATTGGAGGTCGGGAGCGGGGCGTCGGTTTTGCCGGCTTTCACGGTTGCCAGATACTCGTCGCGAGTGAGCAGTTTCCACACTGGAAGTTGGTTTGTGTAGATCGCAATGGGTTCGTCTCCGATGGAAAATGAGGGAGCGGTTTCGTTGAAGGCGATTGGGTCGAGATTCCAAGAAAAGGCCGCGCTCACACCTTTGAGGCCGGGACGAATCGTGACGGGTTCGATGATCGCATCGGCGGGAAGCTCCAGCAGTTCACGATCTGTTTTCCAGAGAACGATGGAATAGAGGGTGTCCGTTCCGGGTGTGGCAGGACGGCCTTTGTAGGTATCGCTGCGTTTTAAGACGTAGGCTTCTACGCCGGGAGCGGGTTGCGCAATGCCGACGAGTTCACGTCCCCGCATGGCGTCCACGGAAAACGCATAGGTCAGCATTCGCAGCTTGGGACGCCAGTCGATGTCGAACATTCCCCATGCCAGCAGGTTGCCATTTTCGTAAAAATCACGGGCAATGAAAAAATCCATACGCGGCATGTCGTAGAGGAAGAAGGTGCGGGCAAAGGCCTTTGCCGCATCGTAAGGATGTGTGCCGCCGTTTTGCTCGGTGTTGAGCAGTGGTTTCTGCTGGGAGGCGGGATTGCCAGTGCGGGCAAGTTCGCGTCGGAAAAATGCAGGGAAATCCTTGGTTTTTAACGCGAAGAGATGATGCAGCGAATAGGCGTCCGCATACTTATCGACGCCGAGATCAAAACACTTGGCCACGAAGCGGCGACCGCCGTCCTTGCCTCCGTGTTCTTCATCGCGGGAGTAGGTGGAGCCAAATGCCACAATACGAGCTTCCGGAGCATGTTTGCGGGCGGATTCATAAACCATTTTTACTTCCTGAACGTATTGAGCAGCGGTGGATTTTTTCCACCAAACAGAAGGAGCGTCCACTTCGTTGCCCATTTCGATCCAGCGGAGCCCCTTGTCTTTATAACGGGTGAAAATGGCGTCAAAATAATCTCTGTATAGATCGTGATATTTGGGAGCGCAGGCGGAAAGCATGTTCCCGGAAACAGTCATTTGGCCTTGCGGATATCCGACTGTAAAGAGATGGGTCATTCCATATTTCCAAGCGTTGGAGACCTGAAAATCGAGGTCGTCAAAATTGATATTCAATTTGCCGGTGTCGTCCTTCTTTTCGTTGGGAGTCAGACGATGCAAACAGGATTCAGCAGTGCGAAGGCTGTCCACACCGACCCGGGCAATCAAATCGTAGGCACGGGCAACTTTCGGGACATTGGCATTGTATTTGACGGAGATGTAGGGGCGTTCCATGCCATGAAGTCCGAATTCGGTGGTGTCGGGCGAGCGGTCAATGGCAGAGGGCAGGGGACGGCTTGCTATTTTTTTCAAAACTTTCGCGGATGTCTCCTCCCCGACCTGCTCGCTGGTTTTAGCAATGAGTTCATAGTAAAGTTTATGATTGAGAGCGTTTGTGTATTCGCGTTCGGAAGAATTTTTCATGCGCTCTTCCCATGTCGGTTGTGTGGAAAAGCGGGGGCGGTTGCCTGCGGGGATATATGTTTTGTTATTGGTGAGTAGCAGGGCATCAAGGCAGGCAACATAATGACTGCCCGAGCTGCGCGGTTCGTTGACACCAATTATGATTTCATGCTCGCCAGCGTCCAGTTGGACGGAACCTGCTTGTGTCCAGCCAAATACCCAGCCAGCCCATTTGTCGGATGCTTTTCCCCAAGAGGCTCCCGACCATGCTTTGCCTTTTAGTGTGGTTTCGTCGCCTCCGTTTATGCGCCAGGTCAGCGGGCTTGCCCATCCGGCGTTGTTGGGTGTGCTGGCAATCCAGAGATTATAAACGTCGGTAGTGGGGACTTTGATTCTGTATTTCGCATAATAGGGCGCAGGCGGATGCTTGGGATTGTTTTTGGAAGTAAAGAGGCGCAGGAACATGCCTCCAGAGGGGCCGGTTTTACCCACGCTGACGACTTTGCCTGTGTGAAAGTTGCTTTCAAAAGTGTCTTCGCCTTCGATCCAGATGCCAGTGTCCGCAGCATGTGCGCTGCCTGCTGTTGTAATCAAGATTAGCGCAAATATGAATGCAGTAATGATATAACATGTGCTCGGTCGATTACTACGGAGGCGTATAGAATTAAGGTTCTGTTCGGTTTGCATAAGGGAAATGAGATACAGTGAGTATTGCCAGCTCGGCTGATGCCGAACCAAGGAGCGGGGGGGGGGGGGGGGACGGGTTGCTTATTTTTTGGGCAGCAACGTTGCGGGATCAATGAGATAATCGAGGGATTTGTTTACGGCTATAACGTGTCCATCGGCATAAACAGTATTGAGCCTGCCATCATGAGGGAGTGTTCCCCCTTGATAAAAACATGAAGCGATTTGACGACGAGGATCACCTGATTGGGTTTGAGGCAATGGGCTGGGCGTAGAGCTTAATACAGTGGTTTCTATTGTGATATTCCAATAATATCCAATGTTCCAATAGGGTCCGCTTGAGGTGCCTTCTGCTCCTGTTTTTGCCGTTTGTCCGGCGAAAGTAAATCCGGTTGGGGATACAACACTTGGGCAATAAAATATCTTTTTGCTGCCATTGGCGTAGGGAAGCAGGGCGGTTATCAGGCCGCCATCGTGGGGTGTAGAGGGATTGGGAGCAAACATTCCCATCGCAACGTTCCGTGTTGTTGGGAAATTTCCTTTATGTTCGTTGGCAAAGAGATGTGCCGCAGTCATGATCTGGCGTAGATTAGAAACACATTCGGCGCGGCGGGCGCTTTTGCGAACTTTGCCAACTGTGGGAATGATAATCGCTGCCAAGATGCTGATGATAGCGATGACCGTCAGCAATTCGATGAGTGTGAAGGCCCGGTGGCATGAGGGTCGGGGTAACGCGGATTTCATGGTTGATACAAGTTGTCAGCGATGACGTTTGATAAAAAGCACAAGCGACAGGATGCCGCCACCAAGCAGAATACCTAGGTGGGCGGGTTCTGGAATCGACTGCGTCGTGATGGTCAATGTAGGCACGGCATTGGTGGTTTGATCTCCAGAGGCGACGATAAAACCCCACGAGGCAACGCCTTGTTTGCCTCCTGAACCGGGGGCAATATAAGTGTCTGCCTGCGCTAAACGGTAGCTGGAATAGGCATTGGAAGCCGCCACATCGGAGAGGAATGTCGTTGTCACATCATAGGGCGAAATCAATCCAGTCTTTGTTACAGAGGTGGCCCCGACGACAGTGGTCCATCTGTTGTTTGTCAGAGTTGTCGGGGTGTCCTCATTATTGGGACCGTATACTAATGTTTTGGTCGCTTTGGTGCCATGTGTAATGGTTATCGTATTGGCACTGTTAATTGTTGTGACGTAAAACGACAGTGTCACTGACACGATTTGTTCTTTGGTGAAATCAATATCCAGCTTGGACAAATCAAACATCAGAATGGCGGAGGCACTTCGATTTGCATCTGAAAAGGTGGACCAAGCATTGCCCACCCGCAGTTGGGTTCCGTCTGAGTTCGACTGATTCCCAACGGTAATCCAGCCATCAAAACCTCCGTCCGAGCTTTTGGTGGTGAGCGTGTAGGTGCTGGCGTGGATACTGGAGGTGGCCGAAAGCGCCGCCGCGAGAATTCCGGCGGCGAGTAGGAGTGACGACAGGCGTGTCGAGATTGTCGTTTTCATAGGTTGGTGAAGTCGAGTGGATTACGGACGTTTTTGGTTTTCAGGGATCATATTGGACTCAAACAGAATCCCCGTCGGAGTGTCGGCAGGGACGGAAAGGATGTTGTTTAGGAAATGCTGGACCGTTCCAACTGTCAAGCTGTTTTCTGGACCGATCCAGCATTATTGATTTTAAGGTTCTTCGACATTTTCAGTGGTTCGACATGGAGTGCGGCGATTCATCGCCGCTTTAGACGGGTCGTTTTAACGGCCCGCCCTCCCGCCTTTCGCCCTGCTTCGTCCCGCTTCCGGTGCGTTCTTTGCAAGACGGTAGAGTGGGTGCAAGAGGGGAAGGCGAGGCGACGTGATCAATCACGTCGTCCAAAGCGGCGATGAATCGCCGCACTCCATAGCGCAATCCTGTCTTCCCACTGAAAACGTCGAAGAACCGATTTTAAGCTCATAATCGTTTGCTGTCAGGCTTGTTAAGCTACTTGGCTGAGGGGGCTGGCCCAGTGCTTTCGCGGACGAGGAAGCCTGCCATCAATTCAACGCGGCGCGGAGTCCAGCGGGGGGGGCGAATCGCAGCGGCGGCAGCAGCAGCCGCCAGACGGGAATCGGGCGGCGAGGTGCTTTCGTCGGCTAGCGAGCGGGATCGCGAGGTCCGGCGAGTGGCGGCGCGGAGCTTGGCGGGGGAGGGTGTAGTTTTTTGTTCGATACCGGTGATCGCAAGGTTGGTCAGCTCGGTGGCGTATTGCTCGATGGGTTGGTCGATGGTCGTGAGCGAGGGACAGAAGGAGGTGGCGAGTTGCACGTTGTCGGCTCCAACCACGGAGACGTCACCGGGCACGGTGAGCTTGAGGTCGTGGGCGGCGCGGATCGTGGAGAGGGCAAGTAAATCGTTGAGCGCGAAAATGGCAGTGGGACGGTTTTGGGTCGGGGTTTGCAGGAGTTCGCGCGCGGCGGCGTAGCCGTCTTGCAGGCGAAATCCGCAGCGTTTCACCCACTCTTCGCGCACGCTCAGGCCGGCGGTTTCGAGTTCTTGGCGAAAGACTTCGAAGCGGGCGCCGATGGCTTGGAAGGGGGGGGCTCCCCAGATGAAACCGATGTGGCGGTGGCCGAGGGCAAAGAGGTGTTCCATCACGGCGCGCATGGCGGGTCGGTCGTTGATGGTGGCGGCGTCAAAGGGGATGCCGGGATAGGCGGGGCCGGCCACGACGCAGTGCGTTCCTTGCGTCTGCATGGAGGTGAGCAGGGGTTCGGCACGGGCGTAGTCCATGGTGGATACGATCATGCCGTCCACTTGCATGCCGAAGAGGCGTTCGATGGCGAGGACTTCGGTTTCGAGGTCAGTGTTGCTGCTGCTGACGACGAGGTCGTAGCCGTGGCGGCGGAGGAGTTGTTCGGCGTGCTGGACGATTTCAGCGTAAAAGGGGTTGAGGTGGTCTTGTATCACCATGCCAACTACGTGCGAGCGGCGGGTGCGGAGGCTGCGGGCAAAGCGGTTGTGGCGGTAGCCGAGCGCTTGCATGGCTTTGCGGACGGCGGTCTTGGTGGTGTCGGGGATTTCGGAGCTGTCCTGCAACACGAGGGAGACAGTGCTTTTGGAAAAGCCGCATTTTTGGGCGACGTCGCGGATGGTGGGTTGCCGGGCCATGTGTTCCGCAAGTGCATCCGACAATCTACTGGAACGTGCAAGCGCAACATTCCAAGCCGTCTGTGGAGTGCGGCGGTTTATCGTCGTTTTGCGCGAAGCGTTTTAACAGTTTCAGCCTCCCCCCCCCCCACACACATACCTGCAACGCGCTGAAGCGCGTGGAGGAAAGCGGTGATGAATCACCGCACTCCAAATGTTGGCCTGCGTAAGGTTAGAGAGTTTTCAAGAAACCTATCGCTATCCCCAACTTGGTAGGGAGGCCTCTCGTAACTGTTTAGCGAGGGGGGGGGGACAGGGGGAGAAGGTTGGATTTGGCGCGGTAGCGCTTGGGAGCGCCGGCATCCTGCCGGCAGACGGCGCGAAGCGTCGTTGGGGCGGGTCGGCATCAAAAGTGGCGCGGACGTCTCGCCCGCATCGGAGCAGCATGCGGGCGGGACGCCCGCGCCACCTCAGCTTTTCCACTTTACCCTTCCCGCGCTGCCCGCCCCAGCGTATTTCCAACCGCCATGTCCACATCGTCGTCCGCATCCGCTGTCCTGCCGTCCACGACCACTCCGCACGCCTCGCTGGCCGGCGGATTTCACCACGTGGCGCTCCGCCTTAACAACTGGGACGCCGCGCTCGCGTTTTATCGCGACGTGCTCGGCTTCCGCGAACACGTCGCCTGGTCGCGCCCCAACGGACTTCGCTGCGTCCTGCTCGACATCGGTGGGAATTGCCGACTCGAAGTGTTTGAAGACCCGGCGGCCCAGCCCATTGCCTCCGCCGACGCCACCGGACCGCTGCTCCATCTGGCGTTGCATGCGGTGGACGTGGACGAAGCCGTTGCCCGGGTGCGCGCCGCGGGCTATCCGGTGACGCGCGGCCCGGAGGACGTTACGATCAAATCCACCAATGGAATTGGCCCCGTGCCCGTGCGGCTGGCGTTTTTTGACGGTCCGGCAGGCGAAGTGTGGGAGTTGTTCAAAAGCGACCGCGCCTGACCGCGTCTGACCGCCCGACTGCGGTCCAGACGAAATTTGAGTTTGCCACTCTCTCTGCCCGCGCGACACGCTGATCCCTTTCACACGTCTCGCACATCCGCACATCGTCAGCTCCCAGCCCTCTCATTTCAAAAACAACTTAAAACCACACACACAGCATGGCCGCAGAACTCACAGGAAATGTATTGGTGGGCCAATCCGGAGGCCCCACCGCCGTTATCAATGCCAGCATAGCCGGAGTCGTCTCCGAAGCTCTCAACCACGAGTGCATTGAAGAAATTTACGGCACCCTCAACGGCGTCCTCGGCATCCTCAACGAGGACCTGATCGACCTCGCCTCCGAGTCGCAGCAAGCCATCCGTGGCCTCAAAACCACACCCGGCGCCGCCCTCGGCACCTGCCGCTACAAACTCAAAAAACAACAAGATTTCGACCGCGTCCTCGAAGTATTCAAAGCGCACAACATCCGCTACTTCTTCTACGCTGGCGGCAACGACTCGCAGGACACCGCCGACAAAATCTCCAAGCTCGCCGCCCAGCAAGGCTACGACCTCCGCGTCATTGGCATCCCCAAGACCATCGACAACGACCTCCCCGTCACCGACCACTGCCCCGGCTACGGCTCCGTCATCAAGTACATCTCGACCACCGTCCGCGAGATCGCCTGCGACAACGAAGGCATGGGCCAGCATGATCTCGTGCAAATCGTCGAAGTCATGGGCCGCAACGCCGGTTGGATCGCCGCCGGCGCCTCCCTCGCCAAACGCCGCGAGCACCCGCACGACGCCCCGCACCTGATCTATTTGCCCGAAGTCGCCTTCACCACGGAGAAGTTCGTGGCTGACGTGCAACGCGTCCTCAAACGCGAGAAATTCTGCCTCATCGTCGTCGGCGAAGGACTCGTCGATGCCGACGGCAACTACGTCTCCGCCGAGGACAAGACCGACGCCTTCGGACACTCCCAACTCGGCGGCGCCGCCGACTATCTGCAAAGCCTCGTCGAACAACACCTCCCCGGCGTCAAAGCCCGCACCGTCAAGCTCGGCATGGCCCAGCGCGCCGCCGCTCATGCCGGTTCCAAGGCCGACTCCGACGAAGCCTACCTTGCCGGAGTCAAAGCCGTGCAGGCGGCCGTCAATGGCGAGACCGACGTCATGGTCACGCTCGTTCGCGCCGAGAGCGACAGCTACACCTGCGAGACGGCCCTTGCGCCCCTGAGCGACATTGCCAACGGCGTCAAAAAACTCCCGCGCGAATGGATCAACGAAGACGGCGTGAGCATGAACCACCAGTTCGTCCGCTACGCCACGCCGCTCATCCAAGGCGAGACGCCAGTTCCCTACGAGAACGGCCTCCCGATCTTTGCCAAGCTCGACAAAGTGCGCGTGGACAAACTTCTCCCCGCCTACGAACTCTAACGCGTCGCCAGAGTGGACGCCGGGAACGCCGAGCCCCGGCTCGGCCGCATCTCTCCAAAGCCGGTCCGCACCAAAAAGCGGACCGGCTTTTTTTTACGCCTTTTGCCTCCCCCCCCCCCCCCGCCCTACGGTAGATGCCGGATGCTCGTTGAGAAAACGCGGGCGTCCCGTAAGCGTCGTCATTGGGGAAAACGCACACACACTGACCGATTGGTGACAGGCGTTCATTTGATGCCTGGTAGGGAGGCCTTTGTGCCCTCTGCCGAAGGCGATGGCCCGAAGGGCTGCCCTCGGCAAAGGGCACAAAGGCCTCCCTACCGTTAAGACGACGGCTACAACTCAACTGAAAATACGCTAGTTTTTGGGCCGGGCTTGGAACCAGTTGCTGGCATCCGCCGCAGCCTGATGCCACTCGGCGGCGTCGCCGAGGAAATAGAGCTTGGTGTCGAAGGCGGCGATTGACGCGGTGAACGTTAACGCCTGACGGGCGACGAGTTCGCCCGTGATGGCATCAACGACATCGGATTTCCGGCGCAGACGGAAGGTGCGTTCACCCGCAACCGCCACGTGACAGGACAGAAAACTCCTGCTGGCGGACACGATTTCGCTGGTATCCGTAAATAAATGACAGCCGGCTTCGCGTGCCATGTCGCGCAGCATCTCGGCGGGGAGCACAAGCACGCCGGACCAGTATTCGGCCGCCCCTGTCGCTTGGCGGCGGGTGCGAACAAGTCCGGCGGCTCCGTCGGGAAAGCGTGCAAGGACTTCGATGGCGGGCGTGGACGCGGCGGCGGCAAGTCGCATGGGATAGGCGGGCACCGGATGCGTGAAGCGCGACACAGACCGGGCTTTGGAATCCACTCGTATTTCCGGGCGGCGGACATAGCCGAATTTTTGTCCGGGCACCCAGGATGAGAATGCGCTCCGGCCTTGTTCGGAAAGGCGGAGTTCGTAGGGGAATGGGCGACCGTCTGCGATCTCAATGGCGTGGCCGAGAAGTTTGTTCATGTGGCGGGTGTCCAGCTTTGGGTCGCCGGCGGTTTCAGGGTTTTTATTTGTATCGGGATCGGGATTAAAAATACCCGATGCGAACATCCAGAGGAGCGTGCGGCCGGGGCGGCGCAGACGGGTGTCGATCAAATGCCGGCGGGCGTTGTCGAGGGCAAAGGTGTTGAGCAGGATGACGAATTTGTAGCGGGGGGAGGGATCGGCCAGAAGGTCGTCGAGACCGATGAAATCAACGGGGGCTCCGATGCGTGATATTTCCTGGACGCGGAAGCCCTCAAGGAGGGCGGGGAAGGGGCCGGCGGCGGGATCGGAAATGGCGGCGCTGTGGGCGGGAGCAGAATAAAGGAGGCTCTGAAAGTCGGCGACGACGGCGATATCGGCATCGGAATCGCGTGGGAACCGCAACGCGGCCCGGCCCGTGGTTTGCATACGGGCGAAGAGATCAAGGATGGGCGGGTGGTTAAAGTAGGTGGGTTCGATGGGATACCACCAGCCGTTGTTGCCGTGGCAAAGGACTTCGGAAAATTCGCGTTTCAACATGCCCAGCGTTTGAAAGAGATCGGGTGGGGCGATGCGCGGGTGGCTGCCGGTCCAGGGATCGGCAAAGCTGGTCTTGGTGTCGGCTTCGCGAAACCAGAGTTTGCCGTGGCGCTTCATGCTTTCAGTGGTGAAACGATCGAGAGTGGCGTCGCCGGGGCCGCAGTATTTGTACTGCGGGGGACCGGCGAGGAAATCGATGTCGGGGGAGCGGATGAGCTCGTCGCCGAAGGTGTGGCCGCTGGCGAGATACAGGGTGGTGAGGAGATACCCGTTAAAGCCGCCGACGAGCCGGCCACCGGCGGAGGCATTTTTGGCGGTGCGGGCGAAGAGGAGGAGGCTGTCGGTCATGGCGCGGTTGTAGGCTTCGTAATAGTCCATGACCCGGCGCTGGGTGCGGGGGTTGTAAAACATGCCGGAGTCCATGCGGCGTCGTTCGGCAGGGGGGGGGGGGGGGGCGGTGTCGAGCATAACACGGGGATCGGCCCAGGCGAGGCGGAGGGTTGCCTCGTTGGTGTATTTGTCGCGGAGGAGGCGCCGGAAGGCGGCTAGCATCGGCGGGGAGTAATCGATGTCGATGTCAGGTGAGTCGAATTTTTGCGGTCCCCAGTAGTTCCATTCGCCGGTGGCGCCGCCGCCGATCATGTATCCAATTATCCGTGACGCATAGGGACGGGTCTCGACATGGCGCACGAGACGGTGGATGGCGGCGGCGGTTTGTTCCCGCCACACGCTGGAGGCCAGACTGGGATAACGGGTGGGAATCGGGGCGCGACCGGCGATGGGCAGGCGACCGAGGAAATGATCGGCTCTGCCGTCGTCGAATTGGATCAGTTCGCCGGGGTGTTCTTCGAGGAAACTGGCGGGGGCGTTGGTGTTGAAGCGGAGGAGAATATAGGCGTCGGGAGCGAATTTGAGGATGCGGGTGATACGTTCTTCGGCGGTTTGCAGGGCGCGGGCGGAGGAGCCGTCCTGACCGATGAGGGGCACTTGTTCTTGGTAGAGTTGAAAGTTATTCTTGGAGAACTCGGCGAGTTGCTCAAACGAGGCCCGGCAGCGGCTTATCATCATGGCTCCGAAGGGCTGTCCATCAAGAACAAGGGTCGGCACTCCACCGATGGTTTCCAGGCGGGCGACACCGGGTGTGGCAGGTTGGAGAACGGTGTTTCCCTCGGTTCCGGATGCGGTGATGCCAATGGGAACGAGTGTCGTGAGTGTGGCCGCGACGAGGTGGCGCAGCAGGGGAAGGGGGATTGGAAAACCATGGATGCGGGGGGCCGGATGCATGGTGTGAATTTTCGTTTCTGGTGGTTGGGGCGGACAATGGGCAAAAGTTTGGACTCGGACTCAAAACTTTGCTTTAAAGATCATCCATGGAAAATGTGACCAATGCCGGGAGACGGCTTTTGCTGACGCCGGGGGCGTGGGAGGAATGCCACATGCGGGTGGTGCGGATTTATCAAGGGGAGCCGCTTCTCGATGGACGTGACATGGAGTGTTCGCCGGAGCATCTGACGGCGTGGCGCTTGCACGCGGGGAGCATCGTGGTGAAGACGGCGCGGGCATCGTTCCGGGCTATGGCGGGCGACTGGTTGTTTTTGCCCAATGGATATCGGAAACAGCGTTTTTCCAAGGATGCGGAACTGACGTCGTTGATGTTCCGGTTGTGCTGGCAGGATGGGAGGCCGTTGATTGACCTGCGGCCGGGATTATTGGTGCGCGGCGCGGATGCGTCAGGGATGGACGGGATGCTGCCGGCGCTGACGCGCTTGCTTGCTTCGTTGCCGGACCGGGCCTGGTTCAGGCGGGGCGGGGGGTGTGATTTTGAGGCGTTCCTGACGATGAAGAATTGGTTTTCGGACTGGCTGGCGGAGGCTTTCAAGGTGTGGCGCGCGAGGGTGCCTGACTTGGAAGTGGCGTATCTGGCTGATCCGCGGGTGGACGCGGCGCGACGATGGATCGAGGCCCGTCCAATGGAGGCGGAGGTGGATATGCGCGAGGCGGCGAAAGTGGCGGGGGTGAGCTTCGTGCACCTGAACCGGCTTTTTATGAAGCATCACCACCAGACGGTGCATGAATTCCTGCGGTATCTAAGGATTCGATACGCAAGGAGGCGGCTGCTGGACCCGGCGGCGCAGATCAAGGCTGTGGCGCACGAGATGGGGTTTCGGGAGTTGTCCACGTTTTCGATCTGGTTTCGTCGTGCGGAGCAGATTTCACCACGCGAGTATCGCAGGCGGCTGGGGGGAGGGGCTCAGGGAGACAGGAAGGCGACGTGAGACTGTGCGCACGGGGGGGGGGAGGGCAGATGGGCGCTGTATCATTGTTCCCGATACCAGCGGGGGTCGGTGTCGGGGATGGAGTCTTTGACGCTGGCGACGTGGGCGTCGACAAAGAGGTAATTGGCGGAGTTGCCTGGGTGGCGCAGGGAGGTGGCGTTGATATCGGGCCGGAAGATGTCGCTGTTGAGGTCCATCTCCACGACGAGAAAGGTGCGGGCGGGTTCGGGGACGGTTTGGTTGTAGTCCCAGGTTTTGGCACCGGTGGCGAAGGATTTGTCGATGCTGGCGTTGTAGCCGTAGGGGTTTTTGCGTCCATCGCCGCCAGCGACGGGGTTGTAGGTGTGGTTGGGGCAGAGGAGCACGCCGTCGGAGCCGGGCTTGGGGGCGCTGCCCATGGTGTGGATGCCGAGGTAGGGGCCGAGGACAAAGCGCCAGGAGGGTGTGGCGGGGCTGGAGGAATAGCGGGGGGGGAATTTGCCTTTGTTGTCAGCGGCGTAGTTGGCGAGGCCGAGGCCGACTTGGCGGAGGTTGGAGACACATTGCGCGGAGCGGGCGCGCTGACGGACGGCTCCGGTCACGGGGATGACGAGGGCGGCCAGAATGCCGATGATGGCAATGACGGTGAGCAGTTCGATCAGCGTGAAGGCGCGGTGGCATCGGCGCGCCCAAGAGGCGCGGCGGATGCGGGGCGCGGGCGGCGGCTGGCTTGGGAAAGCGGTCGAGGTTTTCATTTGTGTGTGCGACGGGCGCGAGTGCAGAGGCCGGCGGCAATGGTGCCAAGAGCAAGAAGCAGGACGGTGGCGTGTGGTTCGGGGATGCTGGTTTGGGTGAGGAGGAGATCAATGGTGCCGGAGTTGTTGATGAATTGTCCGGCCCAACCGGCGTTGCGAAGGGTCCATCCAGTGACGTCGGTGTCGGCGGTGAGTCCGGTGACGATGCCGGTGTAGGTGCCGGTTTGCGCGCCGAGGTCGGTGATGAGGAAGGACTGGTTGGCGTCGAATTGCCATGTGCCTCCCTGACGGGTGAGGGTGGAGTGCGCGCCTGATTCGCCGAGGGCAAAGGCGATGATGGAGCCGGTGGCAAGGGTGAGGTCGCTGTTGATTGTCAGAGTTTCTCCGAGTCCGCCTGTACCGGCGATTAGAATACCGTTTTGCTGTATATTGACGTCGCGGTTGATGATGCCGGTGCCGCCAAGGCGGGCGTCGGCAGCGACGGTGATGGACTGGCCGGCGGTGGCGAAGGCGGCGGTGGCGGCGTTTACGAGAAGTGTGCCTTCGCTGACGGTGGTGGTGCCGGCATAGGTGTTTCCTGTTCCGGTGAGGATGACGGTGCCTGCGCCGATTTTGGTGATGGAGTCGGTGGCTCCGGTGGTGGTGCCGGTGAGGAGGTTGCCCGAAAGGATGACGGTGCCGCCGGCGGCAGCCGTGAGGTGCAGGGCGCGACCGGCGGCAGTGGCGTCGCCAAGGGTGATGTTGCCCGAAAAGACGGAGGTGTCGGTGGTGTTGCCGCCGAGCGTTACGCGACCGCCACCGGTGGTGCTTTTGATCTGGACTACGCGGCCGATTTCATGGGCACCGCCAATGAGGAGGGCGGAGTCGCGTGTGCCGCTGGTGTGGCCAAGTTCGATGGCACGCGTGGACTGGCCGAGGGCACCGGCGGCATTGTTGGGCGCATTGCTTTTGACGACAAGCGTGCCTTCGCGCACGGCGACCTGCCGGTTGAAGGTGCTGTTGCCGGAGAGCGTGGCGGTGCCGGTGAAGCCTGCGTCGAGAACGATCGCGCCAGTGGTGGCACCGTTGCCGCTGATGACGCCGGAGAAGTTCACGTTGCCCGCTCCGGTGAGAACGATGCGGTTGTTGGAGAGCGCAATGTTGCCGGTGATATCCAGAGTGCCGGTCTGGGCGTTGATGTAGTGGGAGCTGTTGGCGGTGGTGGCACCGAGGATGAGGCCGGCCTGGATGGTTTGCGTGGCCGTGGTATTATTGAGAATCGAAGCGCTGGTTCCGGAGGCGGTTGACTGGAGTGTGATCGTAGATCCGGTTGCGGCGGTGAGGATGATCGCGGGAGTGGCGCCGACACCGGTGAATGAAAGCGTATTGATGTTCCAAGGCGCATCCAAGCGGGCGGTGGCGGATGAGGCGGGCGTGGTGGCATCGAAGCGGATGTTGGCGGTGCCGTCGTTGGCCGGGGCGAGGCTGTTTTCCCAATTGGCGGGCGTGGACCAGTTGCTGTTGGCCCCAGCGCCTGTCCATGTCTGGGCGGAAGAGTCGGGTGACAAGGCGAGGGTCGCGGTGATGCCGGCGAGGATGAGGAGGCCGGGGGCGGCGATGGGGGGGGCGCGGAAAATGGCGGGCATTGGGGTTTGAGCGGGTCGGTGGATCGTGTTCATAGGCGGTTAAATGAGGTGGTTTCCACGCCTTCGCCTCATCACATCAGCCGCCAAGGCGTCGCTTGGGCGGCAGGTTAATCGGGGAGACTGGAATCAGGGGTTCAGTTTGCCCGCCGCAACACGGGTAACAATGCGATTAGGTTCACGTTCCGAAACAAAACTTTTATTTTAATAACATGTGATGATGTTCCCACCACTGCGGCCGCTGTTTGGCTTACGGATGTTTCGGTCCAGTATATCCTGGTTTGCTGAGTTTGCCTGTTCCCTTTCGTGAGCCTTGCGGTGTGCCTTGCGTCTTGCGCGCCTTGCGCGGTTTTGGGGTGACGCCGATGCGCGGGTCGCGGCGGCGTGACAACTCCACCAATCGCATCGCCACCGCCTCGAAACGTTCCTCCGACTCGCGCAGATAAAGCCACTTGGGCAACACCGGATGCGGAGCCAGTTCGGGAAACTCTTCCATCAACGACGCGTGATGTTCGCGCTCCGTGGCCACGCAAATGCCGCGCCAGTCCTCGTCGTCCCAATGCGGTGCGGTAAAGTAGAGCATCAGCCGTCCATCCAGATACACGGACCGTCCGCCAAACATCGCTCGCAGCATGAACGTCGGATCATTTTCCAGTGGTTCCCACAACCACGCGTTGGGATGGATGATTTTCGGGGTGCTCTTTTTTCGTCCGAACAGTTCGTGGCGACTCATGATGTGTGATGGTTTTAAAAAAGCCCCGGTTGTTTCACCGATTCGCCGTCCTGCCACTCGCCGCGCACCAGTGTATTGAGCGGCGACTCCGGCAGGCCGCGCTCATCCATGTGCTCCATGCGCACCAGTTGCTCCACCGCCGTCGCCCCGATGCGATCAACTCGCTCCAGAATACCGGCAAATTTAGCCCTCCCCCCCCCTCCCTCCTCTTGCCCTTGGCTTGGCCACGGCGTGGAAACCAGTGCAACCCCCACATCGTCCGGGCATCGCAACTCCAGCGCCACCGACAACCGGTTTTTCCAAAACCCCTTCTCCGTGATAATCGCATCTGGCCGCCACCTCTTCCACCAGTTGCGCAACAATACATCCGGTACCGGATTTTCAAATACGAATGGCTCCAGCCGTTCCCCCTCCGGCCAGTACTGGCGCGCGGTTAGGAACGCACCCAGCCACCGCTCCCCTGTTATTTCCACCAGCCGCCGCTCCAGCATCAAGCCCACCCGGCGGTAACCCAGCCGCCACAATTGCCTGGCCGCCATCGTCACGTTGTAAAAATGGTCGTTCGTCACCAAGTGCAGTTGCGGCCACCCCACGCTCCGGCTGACCGCCAGCGCCGAGTAACGCCGCCAATCGAGTTCCAGCCGTGAAGCTGCGCTGAATTGCGGCGCAACGATCAGATTGCGCACCCCGCGTGCAACCAACACCCGGTCCAACGCCGCGGCCGTCGGCGTCTCGCCATCGGGATCGATTCGATACACCTCAAGATTGTAGCCCATCTCGCGCGCCCGCGCCTGGGCGCCAGCAAACAAACGCCCATGCACCATTGGCTGCTTCGGCGGCACACCTTCACGCTGCGGATACCCATCAATCCAAGCGATCGTTCCATGAAACGTCACTCGCTGCCGGGCCATCCGGTAAGCGCTCAAGGCCGACACCATCGGGTCCGGCGTGTAACCCATCTCGCGCGCCAGCGCCTGGATACGTTCGCGGGTCGCCGCGGGCAACCCCGGGTGATTGCGCAGCGCCCGCCCCACCGTGGTGTAATGAACCCCGGCCTTCCCGGCGATCTGGCGGACAGTGACTCTGGGTGGCATGAGCGAAAAACGATGGATGAAATGATGGAAAAGCAGGCATCGGAGACCGGCAATGCTACAAGGTGCATAGAAGCAACCTTCACCTCTTCCGCAAGACCCGGATAACTACCTCCCGATTTTTCGTTCCCATCATGCTGTTGCCCTGCCATTCGCTCCGCCTTCAGGCCCTTGCCGTCGCCGCCACCGCCGTCGCCGTGCTTGCGGGCATTGTCGTGACCGCCGCTCCGACATCTGGACCCGTCCCGGGAGAAACACTTCTTGATGAAACCGATTTCCCCGCCTTCACCGTCACCGGAGACACCGCCTCGTGCGTTACCATTGAAGCGATTTCCACGTCCGATCCGCGTATCTTAAAAATAACGACGACCGGTGTCGTCAGCACTTTCCCTAAAATCACCGCGACTTTGCGCAACACCACCCCGCTTGCGCGCCGCGAGATCATCCACGCCCGCTTTCTCATGCGCACCACCGACAGCGCCCGCGAATCCGGTGAAGGTGCCGCCCAGTTTGAGCTCGAAGACTCCGCCACCTTCGCCATCTCCGGCCAGTATTCCGCCCGCGCCGTCGGCCAATGGCGCGAATTTAACATCCCGCTCCGCCTCGTCCGCGAATGCCCGCCCGGGCGCGCCGCCATCAACTTTCGCGTTGGCGACCGTCCCCAGACCATCGAAATCGCCGGCCTCCGCATCATCCGCCCCCGGCCCGCCGTCACCGACATCGCCTCTCTGCCCGCCACTCCCGTTCAGCCCGGCTACGAAGGCTCCGATCCCGGCGCCTCCTGGCGCGTGGCCGCCCGCGAACGCATCGAACGCCACCGTCGCTCCCCGCTCGCCATCACCGTGGTTGACGCCACCGGCGCACCCGTACCCGGAGCGCAAATACACATTTTGCAGCAGCGCCATGCCTATCGCTTCGGCGCCGCCGTGCGCGCCGACTTTGTCGCGGCGGACACCCCGCGCGGCGCCCGCTACCGCGCCACGATTTCCCGTCACTTCAATGCCGTTACATTTGAAAACGATCTCAAATGGGAACGCTGGCTGCGAAACTCCGCCACGCCGCTTGCGGCCGCCCGCTGGTGCCGCGACAACAATATCGACCTCCGCGGGCACACCATCCTCTGGCCCACCAACACCCGCCTGCCCGACCGCTTTTCCGACATCGCCAATAATCCGAACGCGCTCCGTGCCGTGATCGACGCCCACATCACCGACATCGCCGGCCGCACCTCACCGCTCGTTCGCGTGTGGGACGTCGTCAACGAACCCTTCCGCAATCACGACTTCATGGACCTTCTCGGAGCCGATTCCATGGCACACTGGTTTCGCGTTGCCCGTCGTGCCGCCCCCGATGCCCGCCTCTACCTCAACGACTACGGCATCATCACAGGTGGTGGCATGGACACCACCCATCAAGCTTACTACGAACGCACCGTTCGCGAGCTCGTGACCGCCAAGGCACCCATAGACGGACTCGGGTTTCAGGCTCACTTCGATCGCATCCTGACGCCTCCTTCGCGCGTGCTCGACATCCTTGACCGATTCTCCCGTCTCCAACGCGAGATCGAACTCACCGAATACAGCACACAAATCGAAGACCCGGCCCTCGCCGCCGATTACCTGCGGGACATGCTCACCGTCTTTTACAGCCACCCCTCCACGACCGGCTTTATTCTCTGGAGTTTCGTTAAAAACTCCGGCTTTCGCAACACGACCTGGCTTCAGGATTCCGCTGGCAACCTCAGCTCCGCCGGCCGTGTCTGGCACGATCTCATCTACAAACAATGGTGGACCGACACCCGCCTTGTCGCCGCCCCGGATGGCACCGCCACCATTCCTGCCTTCCATGGACGCCACGCCATCACTGTCCAGGCCGGCTCCCATGAAACCACCGTCCTCGCCGACCTCGCGCCCGGCGGAGCCGCCGTGTGTATCACGATTCCAAATACCGTTGTCGCCGCATCCCTTCGATCCGGAAAAAACGAATCCAGATGAAAACCAACCCCAGCGTCTTCACTCACACTAAACGCCTATTCCTACCGTGGCTTGACGGCGTTGCCGCCACTGCCAAGCACAACGTCCGTGTTCGTGGCGTAAACGGCACGTTGTTGCACGGCTTGGCGGAGAACGCGCCGGATGTACTGCGCCTTGGACAGATCCGAAAGACGCGAAAGCTCATCCACCGCCTCATCAATGTAGGCGGGCAAAACAACCTGAAATTTGACATTGTTTTCGCCGATGGATTTGCGGGCCACATGAGCGATTTCCCATTACCGGCGCATATCTTCCAGAAAATTGGGGCTTGCTCCAGTATTGTCCTTACCTAATTTGGTGGCATTATGGTTGGTCGATCTAATTTACTTATTCTTGATCCTTCTTCCTCCCCTCCATCCATGAAAACCGACTCGCATCCCCCCCTGACATTCATCCGCGCCTTCACCCTGATCGAACTGCTCACCGTCATCGCCATCATCGGCATCCTCGCCGGTATCCTGATACCTGTTACAGCCAGCGTCCGCACCGCCGCGCGCGCCGCGTCCAGCCTCCAGCAGATGCGGCATGGCGCTTGAACTCTACGCCAGCGAACACAAATTTCAGTATCCGCCAGTCTCCGTTAGCAACAACCCTTGGATGCGCGACTCGGATTTTGTCACGTATCTGCCAAAAAACAGCAGCGGTTACGCAGACTACGCCGGCAGCATTTTTTCGTGCCCCAACGCGAAATCCACTGGCAGTTCCAATGCCGTGCGTCGCGCCTACTCCGCCGCCGGCTCCATGTTCGGCATCACCGGCACGACCACCGCCACCAACACCACCAAACGCCGTCCCCTCGCTGACATTAAAACGCCGAAAACCGCGCCCCTCATTTTTGACGCCATTGTAAAATCCAATGGCCTCTGCAGCGACGGCACCAAATGGAGCGACGTCCAGCCCGACATCGTCAACTCCACCCTCACCGGCAACAGCTACATCGACTACCGACAGAAGGACAAAGCCCACTTCCTCTTTTGCGACTACTCCGTCCGCGCATTTACTCCCGCGCAGGCCACCGCCGCCTTCCCTGATGCCGCAACGTGGAACGGCCTCAAATAAATAGCCCCGGCATTTGCCCTCCCCCCCCCCCGACACACACACCGATGAAACACCTCCGCTTCACCATCTACATTTTTGCCGCGTGCATCCTCTCCGTGATCCCACGCCTCGCTGCCAGCACCCCGACAGTCACCACGGTGACGGTGACTATTGACGCCACCAAAACCCTGCGCGTCATCCCGCGCGCGGCGTATTCGCTAAACGCATTCCATGCCTTCGACCCCGCCGTCGCAACCAATCCCGATTACCAGGCGGCCATCGCTTATCTCAACCCCGGCATGATCCGCTACCACAGCACCGCGCTCGTTGCCGATTCGACCAAAAATCCACGCGGCTGGCTCAACCACGAAACACGCGCCTGGGACGTCGAAAAAATCCGCCGCGCCACCGCCGCCTGGCCTGCCTCCACTCCCAAACTCTTCACCATCCCGCGTCCTCCTGTCTGGATGATGACCGACCCCGCAACCCGTCTCGTTGCCGGCGACCAACTCGACGCCTACGCCAGCCTCTGCGCCGACCTCGTCCGCATCCTCAACCGCGATCTCAAACTCGGCATTACTCACTGGGAAACCCTCAACGAACCCGAACTCACCTACGTACGCCCGCTGCGCAAAAAAGATCAACCCGACCAATTCCGCACCGTCATCGACCTGCACAACCGCGCCGCTGCCGCCATGAAACTCGCCGACCCGACGATCCAAGTCGGCGGCCCTGCCGTCTCCAGCGCGGCATGGACGGAGATCGTCAACCGCTTCAGCCGCGGCGCCCGCGACCACCTCGATTTCTTTTCCTGCCACAACTACGGCAGCGGCAACATCGCCGACACCGACGACAAAATCTACAACGCCGCCCAAGCCTTCGGCCCCAAACTCCGCCGCGTCCGCGAAATCCTCACTGCCAACATCCCCACCCGGCGCGTGCCCATCTACTTTGACGAATTCAACATCAAGTGGACCTGGAAACCCGTCGAGCCCCGCATGACCACGCACAAAGGCGCTGTCTTCGACGCCCTCGCCCTCATCTCCGCCGTCAGCGAAGACATCGATGGCACCTTCGCTTGGAACGATGTGGACAACGTTTACGGCAAATACAGTCGCAAATACGAACCCCGACCCTCCGCCCATCTTTACCACCATCTCAACGCCCGTTTCATTGGCGATTTCCTCTCCGTTACCAGCAGCGACGAAAAGGCCGTCGTCCCCTTCGCCGTTCGCCAGCCTTCCACCGGGCTGCGTGCGCTGATGCTCGTCAATCGCACTGATGAACCTCGCGATGTCTCCATCGCATCCGATAAATGGATACCGATGGCGGATCGTGTCGAAATCTCCGCTACCGGAACCCGTTCCCCCCCTCCCCCTCCCCCCCCCCTTCCCGAGTCCCTCACCCTGCCGCCGCATTCCGTCACTCTCCTGCTCGAAACATCCACCACAACCACACAACTCACCCACAGCCACCAACCATGAAAAACACACCCCGTCATCAACACCTCGCCTCCGCACCCGCCGCCCTCATCGCGGTCCTCCTCGCTATCACGCTGACGGCCGCCGCGCCTGCCGCCGTCTTCAAACAAAAGGCTGACGCCAATTCCAACGGCTTGAGCTGGGAAACCGCCACGCTCTGGAACCCCGAAGGCGCCGCGTCCGCCGGCAATGATTATTTCACCAACGGTTACAATCTCCGCACGTCTACTCCCGGTGGCGGCACAGGCTCAGCGACCTTTCCCGGCGCGTCGCTCACCGTCGAGGGCGGAGATGGCGGCGCGCGAGGTACGCTTACATTGAAGACCAAAACAACCACTATCGGGAATCTTTCGATTGGGATCGGAACCGTGACAAACAACGTCAATACAGGCACCAATCAACCAGCGACTCTTAACGTCACCAACCTGACGATCCTTTCTACTGCCACCAGTAGCAACCAAGCCATCCTGCAAGGGACCAACAGTAATCAGGATCTCACGGTCAACGTCACCAACCTCCTTGGCGACGGTTATCTGCAATTCACCAATCCGCGTGCTTATTCATTGTCCGTTAAGAACGCCGCCGCCTTCACCGGCACGCTCAATCTCAATCAAGGCACCCTGACGCTCACCTCCGCCTTCACCGCGCCCGCCGCCTCGTTTTCGATGCGGAGCGAGGGCCAGAGTGTTCCATTGCTCGTTCTCGCCAACAACCTCGCCGTGGCCTCCTTCACCTATGGCTCCACCACGCTGAATGTTGCCGGCAGCACTTATACCAGCGCCCAGCTCAACACGCTGCTCGGCGTCACGGCTTTCTCTGGTGATGGCATCATATCCATTTCTTCGATACCCGAGCCGTCCACGCTGGCATTTTTTCTCGGCGGATCGCTTCTCGCCGTCTGTTGCGCCGCGCGCCGCTCCTTGCGCACGGCTAGAGCAGTTTCAATTGAGATGTAGCCGATGTCTTAACGGTAGGGAGGCCTCTCCGAGGCCTCCGAAACCACGCGCCAAGCACCTGCGAGTTTCGTATCCTATTTCACGCTACGCACGGCGGAGGCCTCGGAGAGGCCTCCCTACCAGGCAGGTGATGGCTACAGATTTTTTGAAAATGCTCTATGTCCCAGATTGGGGGGGATAGCACTCACACCAGTTCGCACGCGCCGCCGGCGCAGGCGATGACGGCCTTCAACTCGGTGACGTCCTCCGATTCTATCAGCGTCGTGTAGTCCACCGGCTCGTGCACGAGCGCGTTCCAGCGCTCCACATCCTCGGGCGTCACGGATTCGCGCGGAGCCTGCGCGTAGAGCTTGTCTCCGCTTTCCTGCAAAAGCGCGATGCCGGTGAAATCATGCCGGTTTTCCCAAATAAAATCAGCCACCGCCTGCCAGTCGTGCGGAGCCACGGTCACGGTGCATGACACGTTGTGATGCAGCCCGGGAGAAAACTTTTCGTGGCGGCGTCCGGCCTGCACCCAGGCCTTTTGCACAAGGTGGATGTATTCGAGGTGGTTGAGCGCGGACACGTCCTCGCGGTAAACGCCAAATGCCGGCCCCTCGACGGGGAACGTGATGACTTCGGTGCGCCCGTTGGGATCGTAAATGCTGGGCTCCACCATGTGCGGGTTGAACTTCTTGAAGTGACGGAAAACAGGATCGTGCACGTTGGCCTGCACACGACGGAAATAACGTTGCGAGTGGTGCGGGTGCAGTCCGCTCGACGTGCCGAGCAGGAGACTCGCCGTGCCTTCGGGTTTCACGCACGTGGTGCGCGCGGCGGGACGGATGCCAATGGCGCGGGCAACAATGGCGTTCATCGCCTTGACGGTGGCGGCTCCGCGTGCGAGCACCTCGCGATCGAGAAGAATCTCGGGACGGTCAAGTATCCCGCAAATGGATACGCCGAGCAGCGCCTCGCGTTCGGTGATGAGGCGCGACACGGGCGACAGATAGCGGATGTCGCTGTAACCGGCTTGAAGCGTGCCGATGAGCGCGGCGTGGGCGCAGAGCTGGTAAAAACGTTCGGGGCTGTCCACGGCGGCGGAGGAGATCGTGGTCAGGTTGCAGAACTGCACGCCGGTCAGCGTCTGGCCTTCGATGAGCTGGCCTTGGTAGCCGTAAGAGCGGAGGCGCGAGATGGCGTCGGCGTCCACGGTGACACTGGGATGCAGGCCGATCTCGACGCAGGGGTTGGCGCCGTATTCCTCGTTTTCGACAAAATAAAAACCGGGTTCGCCAAATTGTTTCTGCGCTTCGAAGAGTCTGTCGAATTCTTCGCGCGTGGCGCGCGAGCGGACGATGACAGCGGAGTTGTTGGAGGCGGTGCGCTGAGGGTTTTCCTCAAACCAGTCGCCCGTCTTGGCGTTGATCATGTCCTCGTCGTCCGCGGAGAAAAGGCAGATGGTGGCGGAGCGGCGCACGCCTCCGGAGAGCACGGCTTTGGCGGCCCACATGAGGATGTCGTAGGCTTCGATGGTCTTGAGTTTGCGTCCTTCGGCGGCGTGCAGGATGCGCTTGATATGCACGAGGCTGCGGTAGAGCGGTTCGGGGCCGGGAGCCTTGCCGCCGGAGGTGCGCAGGGGGGCGCCGGCGGGGCGGATGAGCGAGTAGTCAAACTCCACGAGGCGGCCTTCGACGGCGGCGAGCATGAGTTCGTGGATGGCGTCGCCCCAGCCTTCGATGGTGTCCTCGATGACGTGGATTTTGCTCGGCGCATCGAAGCGGATCGCGGCCAGCGCGGGGAGTTTTTCCACGTGGTGTTTTTGCACCGAGAAACCGACGCCGCAGCCGCAGAGCAGCAGGTAGAATGCCTCACGAAACACCTCCAGGCGGTCCACGTAGGTGAAGGCGCAGTTATAGACGCGGGCGTGCTTGGAGAGGATGGCCTCGCCGCCAAACTGGAGGGAGCGCATGGAGGGCAGCGTTTCGCGGCGTTCGACGGCGGCGAAGGCGGCGGTGGTGGCGGAGTGGAGGGTGTCGAGCGAGCCGATGCGGGCGAGGTCGTCGGAGGTGATTTCCCCGGCGGAGAGGGCTTCGAGGGCGGCGTCCTTGAGGGATTTGTCCGTGTAGTGTCCGAGGTGCATGTCGCGCACGCGTTGCACGGCTTCGGCCCAGGTTTCGCGGCGGGCTTTCTCGGGCGAGTAGCGCGCGTAGCGCGAGATGGCGATGTAGTCTTGGAGGCCGTTGACCGGATGGGAAACGAGATGGGGATGGACGGGCGGAAGGGCGGACGAGATCATGGAAATTCTGCTAAATGAAGATGGTTTGCATAGACTTGTACATTATTGCCACCGGGGCGGTGCAATGGCGCAAAAACCCCAATCTGTAGTGTATCCCGGTTTCGTCAACCCCTAGGGATTGGGGGTGGTAACTATTAACGCAGCTTTACTCCTGTCCTACCAAGCCTGCTTTTTTAGGGCTCTTGCGGACAAAATTCGCGCAAGTCAGGCAATGGTATTCCGTGGAGTCAGGGCTCAGAATAGAACTCCGGGCAGACACCAATCCATCTCTATCCCAATTTATGACGTACAGAGCCAACCATAGCAACGGGTATGCCAAGATTGGCAAATGCGCATTGAACAGCTTCTCGGTTACAACCCCTTCTACTTGAAAAATTCGAAGTCAAAACTCACCTACGTCTGGCTGAACATCCCAATGACTTGCCCACCTCGTGCCACTTGTTCCGGGTCAACCCGATTACTGCCATCGCAGCCTCTTTCATCTGCGGTAACTCGTCGAAACTACGGTAGGGATGCGACTGCCCAAGCTATGTAAATGAATCAGCCAACGCATCCACATCATCAAGCATCAGGCAAGAGCAATCCCCGTTTCCTGCCACTGTTGTTATTATGGCTGTTGTTCCCCATTCTGCTTTCCGCCACGCCCGACGGCACCATCACGACGACGGATTACAACGCCAACGGCAAACCGTCCAAAACGACCGATACCGCCGGGCGTGTCACGGAAACCGAATACGACGCAAGTGGTAACGTCACCCAGGTCACCTACCGCCCCGCGCCCGGTAGCAGCGAACTCGCCACCGACCCCGAAGGCAAAACCACCCGTTACATTTACGACGAAGCCGGACGCCTGGAGGCCGTCATCGACCCCGCCCAACAAGCCACCACCTACGCCTACGACGAACTGGGCCGCCAGATCGCCCTGATCGCCACCTTTGCCTACGATGCGGACGGGCGTCGCACCGGCCAGATCCTGCAAAACGCCACAAACATCACCCAATGGCGGGAAACGTATTCCTACGACGGATACGGACGCCTCGCCCAGAAACGCACTCCCGCAGGTGATCTCAACTACCTCTACGACGCAGCAGGCAACCTCACCCTCCTGGCCACCAGTCGCGACGGTGTAGTCGGAACTCAACTACACTACACCTGCGACAACCTCTATCGTCTCACCCAAGAAGACATCGTTTCGACCGGCACCGTCACTTACACGCACGACAAAGTTGGCAACCGCCTGAGTCGCTTGGTAAGTGGCCTTGAAAGTGGCGCGGGCGTCCCGCCCGCAATCCGTTCCGAAGCGGGCGGGACGCCAGCGCCACGCGTAGGGGCTTCGCTTGCGAAGCCCGCGTATGCAGGACGTGGCCTCAAATGGCGGGCGCGGGCGTCGCAAGCGACGCCCCTACAGCGGGCGGGACGCCCGCGCCACGTCTTGGGTCAGGCTTTGGCGACTTTGGCGTAGGTCTCTTGCAGGGCGCGGGCGCTGGACTGGAGTCCTTGCAGTTCCTTGGGCCAGAGTTCGACTTCAAGGTGGGCGAGGGCGCCCTTGCGTCCAACGAGCGTCGGAACACTGATGGAAACGTTGCGCAGGCCGTAAGCGCCTTGCTGAATCGTCGAAACAGGAAGCACCGCATGTTTGTCCAAGGCGATGGCGTGGACGACTTCGGCGATAGTCAGGCCAACCGCCCAACCGGCTCCACCTTTGCGGCGAATGACTTCGGCTCCGCTGGTCTTGGTGCGTTCGAAAATCTGATTTTGGAAGGCGCTGGTGCAGCCGGGGACTTTGGCGAGCGGGAGGCCGGCATAGGCGGCGCTCGACCAGACTGGGATCATGGTGTCGCCGTGTTCACCGAAGATCAGGGCGGTGACTTGCGCGGGATTGAGTTTGAGTTCGGCGGCAATCAGGGAACGGAAGCGGGAGGTGTCCAGCATGGTGCCGAGGCCGATGACTTGCTGCCAGGGGAGTCCGAGTTTGGCGGCGGCAAGTTGCGTGAGGATGTCAACGGGGTTGGATACGACAAAGATGAGCGCATCCTTGCGGTAGCCGGCCTGCTGGATGCTGGCCAGGATTTGCAGGAAGAGGGCGACGTTGCGGTTGATGAGGTCGAGGCGGGATTCGTCGGGTTTGCGGCGGAGTCCGGCGGTGATGATAAAGATGTCGCTGTCGGCGGCGCGGGCGTAGTCGCCGGCGTAGATGCGCTGGCCGCCAACAGTCGCGGTGCCGTGGAGGAGGTCGAGCGCCTCGCCGGCGGCAAGGTCGGCGTTGGCGTCAAGTATCTGAATCTCGGATACGATGCCCGCGCATTGAAGGGCAAAGGCTGCATTGGAACCGACGCGGCCGCCGCCGCCGATGATTGTGGCTTTCATGTTTGGATGAGTGTAGTTGGCAGTTTGAATTTTGATTACACAGAGGACACGGAGGAGGCACAGAGGTCAGGGAGGTCCGTCCGGCTGGATGAGGGGCTTGTTAGCGAATGATTTATTTTTAGTTTTAGAATTCAGGTATCCCACCCGGAAGGGAAAACCATCGAAGTCGTTATGGCCTCCCTAAACTCTGCGCCTTCTCTGTGCGCTCTGTGTAATTCTCTGTTCAGAGTTTTTTGAGGATTTGTTCGGTGATTTGTTTCACGAGTGCCTCGATGTTGGGGTCAGGCTGAGCCTCGGAGGGGGGGGGGGGGGCATCGGGATAGCAGACGACGCCGGGACGGAAATCGCTGTTGTCGCAGAGTTCGCACTCCTTGAGGTTTTCGCGGTTGTCGGGCATGCCAAGTGCCTTGCGGATTTTGATGAATTCGCGGGCTTTGTTGCCGCCCACGCCTTCGCCGATCTCGCCGCCGAGTTGCGAGGCGACCCAGATGGTTTTGCAGTAGGCGTCGGCGTTTTCCATTTTCCAATACGCGTCCTCAACGTCCTTGCCCCAGGTGATGACGCCGTGGTTGAGCAGGAGAACGCATTGGTTGTCCTTGCCGACTTCGCCAACGGTGTTGGCCATTTCGGGAGAGCCGGGGGTCTCGTAGCGGGCGAGAGCGATCTTGCCGAGGAAGATGTCGGCTTCGGGAATGAGGCAGGTAGGGGGTTGCACGCGGGCGACGGCAAAGGCGGTGGCGTGGGGGGGGTGGGCGTGACAGCAGGATTTGCAGAGGGGCTGGCGCTTCATGATCGCAAGGTGCGTCATGGCTTCGCTGGTGCGTTTGCGGACACCGGCGAGTTGGTTGCCGTCCATGTCGATGAGTGCGATGTCCTCGGGCTTCATGAAGCCTTTGGAGATGAGCGTGGGGGTGCAAAGGACGAGGTTGTCGCCAACGCGGACGGTGATGTTGCCGCCGTTGCCGTCGGTGTAGTCTTTTTCCCACATGCGGCGGCCCATGTCCACGATGCGGCGCTTGATGGTCTCGATGGCGGGAGAAACGAAGAAGGCGGCGATTTCAGCGGGGGTTTTCGGGTCGGAGCCGGGCGTCCATTTGTATTCGTAGTCGGGGACAATGGGCGCAGGCGGCGTGGCGCTCGGGCGCGCGGTGGACTGCACGGCAGCGGAGGGGGGGGGGGGGAGGAGCGAGGCGCGGTCACGGAGCGTGTCGCGGGCGGCGGGTGTGAGGCGCGCATTGGCGGGGATGGGAGCCCCGGTTTTGAGGAGATCTTCGATGTCGCGGGCAGTGAGCAGTTGGGACATGGTTTTGTGAAATTAAGAATTAAAAATTAAGAATTGGTTTTGGCGGGCGGGGTGTAGGTGATGGTGTCGATGATGGCGGCGGCGTAGGCATCGACGGGGGTGGGTTTTTCAAAGGGGGCGGCGGCTTCGGCGCCTTCGGTAAAGCCGATGATCTGGCCTTCGGCGGCACCGAGGGATTCGTAAACGACAGTGCTGTTGCCTTTGGCCAGGGGGAGCATGGGGTGGCCGGGAGCGGCGAATTTTTCGCGGGTCAAGGGCTGCGCAATCACAAAGCGGCCACCGCGTAGCGAGGGATCGGATACGCTGAGGGTGACTTTGCCGATGACGTGAGCGAGGCGCATGATGAGAAGTTAGGAATTAGGAATTAGGAATTAGAAATTAGGAATTAGGAGTTAGAGAGTGGTGGCCCGGCAGGAGGGGGGGGGGGGAGGGAGTGTCTTTCTAATTTCTAATTTTGCCTTTCTATTTTTTCGGTTCGTCAACGATGGCGCAGACGAGGTTGCGGAGGGGGGAGTGTTGGTCGCCAACGAGGTCGCGGGTGGCGGAGCCGTCGGTGTGAAAGAGGATGTGTTGGTGGAGTCCGGCGTTGAGCGGATCGGTGGCGAGGACGGGGTCGCCGATGGGCTGCTTGTTCTCGTCAAGCGGCTGGCAGATTACCGTGCGGTGGCCGCGCATGCTGGGATGCGCGGTGGTCGCTGTAATGGTGCCGTCGATACGAGCAAGTTGCATGGTGGCGAAATTAGGAATTAGGAATTAGGAATTAGAAATTAGGAGTTAGGAAGGGGCGGCATTGGGTGCCGTCGGGTGTGGAATTCGAGTTCATACGCATGGGTTCGTTTTCCTAATTTCTAATTTCTACTTTCTCCTTTTTTAGTAGATGCGGAGGTTGTCCACCATGACGCAACGGCGGGTGCGGGTGAAGGTGCGCGGCGTGGCGATGCCTTCGCCGGTCGTTGTGGCGATGGAGTAGTTGAGATAGCCTTCGCCGCCGAGGCCAAGGCCAGCGGTGGAGGGGCCGTTCTTGACGAAAACAGTGGTGTCGAGGGCGCGGGCCATCTGCGTCATGTGCTCGACATTGAGCGAGTGGATGATGGCGGAGTGGCGGTAACCGTGCTCGCTCTTGGCAGCGAGGGTGACGGCTTCGTCGAAGGTTTTGACGCGGACGATGGGGATCATGGGCATCATTTGTTCTTCGACGACGAAGGGATGGTTCGCATCGGTCTCGGCGAAGAGGAGCGGGGTGTCGGCGGAAACGGTCGCGCCAGCGTGGCGGGCGAGGACGGCGGCATCGACACCGACGAGTTTGCGGTTGAGCACGGGGTGCGAGCAGCCGCCGGCGTCCTTGCCTGTGGTGAAGGCGGCGGCGGTGAGGGCGGTGAGCTGGGTGCTGTTGAGCTTGGCGGCACCGGCGGCGGCAAGCTCGGTCATGAAGCGGTCGGCGATGTGTTCGAGGACGAAGACCTGTTTTTCGCCGACGCAGAGGAGGTTGTTGTCGTAGGCCGCGCCGGAAAGGGTGTCGGCGGCGGCTTTGGCGAGGGAACCGGTGCCGTCAACTACGACGGGGGGGTTGCCGGGGCCGGCGCAGATGGCGCGTTTGCCGGACTTCATGGCGGCGTTGACCACGCCGGGGCCGCCAGTGACGCAGAGGAGGCGGATGTTTTGGTCTTTGCAGAGAGCGTCGAAGGTTTCGAGCGAGGGCTCGGCAATGATTGTAACGAGATGTTCGATACCGGTGGCGGCGTGAATGGCTTCGTTGATGGCGCGGACGGCGATGGCGGCACAACGGGCTCCTCCGGGGTGCGGGTTGACGACGATGGAGTTGCCGGCGGCGACCATGGAAATGATGTTGCCGCAAATGGTGGGAACGGAGTGGGTGACGGGGGTGATGGCGCCGATGACGCCAAAGGGAGTGCACTCTTCAAGGGTGATGCCGTGGTCGCCGCTGAGGGCGTAGGGGCGGAGCCATTCGAGGCCGGGGACGAGTTTTACGATTTGGAGTTTTTCGACTTTGTGCGCGAGGCGTCCGATTTTTGTCTCCTCAAATTCGATACGGCCCCATTCGGCGGCGTTGCGGGTGGCGAGGTCTTTGACGATGTCGATGATCTTGGTGCGTCCGGCGAGTCCGGCTTGCTGGAGTTGGAGGAAGGCGCCTTGGGCGGCGGCGGCGGCGGCGGCAACGTCGGTGAACACACCGAAGCGTCCGGCGGGAGCGCGGGGGGTGACGATGGCCGGGGCGGTGGGAGCGGCTCCGTTGGAGGAGGGGGCGCCGTTGCGGCCGAGTCCGCGGAGGACTTCTTCAACTACGGTGCGGATGGCGGATTCGTCGAGAGTGAAGGCTGACATGAGTGGAAAGAGTGAAAAGTGAAATGGTTGAGGGGCGGAACGGGGGGCGGGTTTACGGGTGGAGGTCGAGGCGTTTGCCGAGGACATCGACTGTATCCACTATTCCGATAACGGCGGCGTCAACGGGGAGGTTTTTCATGCCTTCGGTGCCGCGGGCGGAGCTGCCCTGGCAGAAGAGGACGGTTTCGCCCGTGCCGGCGCCGAGGGCGTCAACAGCAACGATGGTGTTGGAGCCGGAGCGGAATTTGGTCGGGTCAGCCTCGTCGATGAGGAGGGGGCGCAGGACGAGGAGTTTGCGGCCGGTCATGGCGGCATCTTTTTTGGTGGCTACGATCGAGCCTATGACGCGGGCGAGAAACATGGCGGTGAGTTGGCTGCGGCTTTGATGAAAAATTACACAGAGGACACAGAGAAGGCACAGAGTTTGGGGAGGTCCGTCCGACTAACGGCGGCATTCCTTGTCGCGCCCATGTGTTTTTTCTGTATTTGTAAAACAGATACAGAGGCGGCGATAAAAGATTTCGGAGTCGTTGTGTGCTCCCCAATCTCTGTGCCTTCTCTGTGTCCTCTGTGTGACTTGGCTAAAGGTAATTTATTTTTTCCCGACGGCGGCGGGGGCTGCCTTCGGGAGGATGGTGGCGACGTCGTCGTGGGGGCGGGCAATGACTTGCACGCTGATGACTTCGCCGACCTGGCGGGCGGCCTGCGCGCCGGCATCAACGGCGGCCTTGACGGCGGCAACGTCGCCAGTGACGACGGCGGTGACAAGGGCGTTGCCGACTTGCTTCATGGGGCCGACCAGCGTGACGTTGGCGGACTTGAGTGCGGCATCAACGCCGGTGACAAGAGCGGTGAGACCGCGGGTTTCGATGAGACCGAGTGCTTTGGACATATGATTTGGTGGTTAAAGGTTGGTGTGTGTGTGGGAGGAGAGGAGTCAGGAGGTAGAGGAACTGGGGCGGGCTTTTGTCGAGAGGAGGCGGTGGGTTTCGCGGGCGACGACGAGTTCCTCGTTGGCCGGGATGACGAGGACCTGCGTGCGCGAGTCAGGCGTGGCAAGGTTGTGCTCGACGGGGGCGCTTGCGTTGCGCGCCGGGTCAAGCGTGAGGCCGAGGGAGGAGAGTCCGGCGCAGACTTGCTCGCGGAGCCAGGCGTTGTTTTCGCCAATGCCAGCGGTGAAGACGAGGGCGTCGCAGCCGCCGAGTTGCAGCCAGAAGGCGCCGATCCAGTGGCGTATCGAGTGAACGAATACGTCGATGGCGAGCCGGGCGCGGGCGTCGCCTTTTTGCGCGGCGGCGCGGATGTCGCGCACGTCGTTGCTCACGCCGGAGAGGGCCAGCAGGCCGCTTTCTTTGGTGAGTTGTTTTTCGATGTCGGCGATGGAGAGGCCGAGTTGTTTGTGAACGTAGGGGATGGCGGCGGAATCGAGGTCACCGACGCGGTTGTTTTGCGGCAGGCCCGACTGCGGGCTGAGGCCCATGCTGGTGCCGATGGCGACGCCGTTGAGGATGCCGGTAATGGAGCTGGAGCCGCCGAGGTGGCAGGAGATGACGCGAAGCGGAACGGTGGCGTCGGAGAGGGGGGAGGGGCCGCGCACGTAGAGGTTGCGGGCGTTGTCGGCGATGTCGGCGCGGTCGAGGAGTTCGGCGGAGCGTTCGGCGACGTATTTGTGGCTCGCGCCGTGGAATCCGTAGCGGCGCACGCCGGCGTCATGCCAGGCTTGCGGGACGGCGTAACGGGTGGCGGGCTCGGGAATCCACTGGTAAAAGGCGGTTTCGAAGAGGGCAACGAGGGGGAGCGCGGGGAACTTTTCGCGAAAGCGGTGGATGCCGGCGGCGTAGGGGGGATTGTGCGCGGGGGCGAGGCCGGTGGCGGCGAGGAGCGCGGCCTCGGCTTTCTCGTCGGCGGGGACGCAGCCGGTGAGGTTTTTGCCAAGGACGGTTTTGAAGCCGACGCCCGCGAGGTCGGTGGCGGTTTTGAGGTGTCCGGCGGTTTTGAGTTCGTCGAGGCAGGAGTCGATGGCTTGTCCGTAGTCGGTGACGCGCTCGAAGCCGCCTTTGGCCAGCAGCGTGGCTTCCTCAACGCCGCGGTTGCTTCCGCTGGCGTTCGTGGACGCGAAGCGGAAGAGGCGGTATTTGAAGGAGGTGGAGCCGATGTTGGCGACGAGGATGTTCACGGTGGAAGAGCTGAAACCTGAAAAGCTAAAAAGCTGAAATCAGAGATGGCTGCGGCGGTTTTCCGGGCGGAAAACGGGCGAAGTGAAAACGTTAGCGGATCGGGCGGACTTGTGGCGCGGGTGCGGTTTGGAGATGAAGGGCCTTCTTTATTCTCCCGTTTCCCAACGGTGGCGTTCCGTGCTTCGCAGACGTGATAAAGCTCGGCGCGGACGCCGCCGCTTGATGCCGGGATTCGGGAAGAATAAAGAGGCGAGAGGTGGTCGCGTGCGCGCGGGAGTTACGGATGCGGGATGCGCAGTGCGCGTGGCAAGCGTGGCTTCAGGCGACCCACTTGCCGAGGCCGGCGAGGTCGTCGTGAGGACGCGGGAGAACTTGGACGCTGATGACTTCACCGACGCGTTTGCCGGCTTCGGCGGCGGCTTCGACGGCGGCCTTGACGGCGGCGACGTCGCCACGGAAGAAGGCGGAGACGTAGCCGCTGCCAATGGCTTCGTAGCCGGTGAGGGTGACATTCGCGGATTTGAGCGCGGCGTCAGAGGCTTCCATCAGAGTGGTGAAGCCTTTGACTTCGACGATACCGAGAGCGAGTTGTGACATGGGAGGAAAAGTTAAGAATTAATGATTAGGAGTTGCGGGATGTTCGCTCAGGCGAGGCCGGTGGCTTTGAGCAAGTCGGCGTGGGGCCGGGCGATAACGTGGGAACTGACGAGTTCGCCAACACGCTTGGCGGCCTCGGCGCCGGCATCGACGGCCGCCTTGACGGAGCCGACGTCGCCCTTGATGACAACGGCCACAAGGCCGCCGCCGATTTGCACTGTGCGAACGAGCGTGACGCTCGCCGCCTTGACCATGGCATCGCTGGCTTCAACGGAGCCAACATAACCGCGGGTTTCAACTAGGCC
>NZ_ABEA03000085.1 GCF_000171235.2 Geminisphaera colitermitum TAV2
CCCCCCCCCCCCCCCCCCGTCTCACCCGTGCGCCGGCCCCATCGGCGGGCGCGCGCCAAACAACGCCGTGCCCACCCGCACACACGTGCTGCCCGCCGCGATTGCCGCCTCCAGGTCCCCGCTCATCCCCATTGAAAGCTCGCGCAATGGCATGCCCGAGCGCGCCACCAGCGAATCCCGCAGCCCCCGCAGCGTGTCAAACGTCCGCCGAGCCACATCCGGGTCTTCGCTCAACGGCGCAATTGTCATTAAACCATCAATACGCAAATGAGGCATGGTCAGCGCCACATCAAGCAGACGCGGCGCGGCCTCCAGTTCCACTCCGAATTTCGCCTCGTCGCGCCCCGCATTGACCTGCAACAACACCGCCAGCGTCCGCCCCAGCGCCTCCGCCACGCGGTCCAGTTGCACCAGCAGCTTCTCGCTATCCACACTTTGGATACGCTCAAAATGCGCCGCCGCGAGCCGCGCCTTGTTCGACTGCAAGTGCCCGATCAGCTCCCAGCGAACCGGCGCCGTCGAATGCGCCCGTTTCTCAACCCCCTCCTGTACCCGATTTTCACCTACCGATCGCAGGCCGTAGCGAGCCGCGTATTCCACCGCCTCGACCGGATGCGTCTTGGTCACCGCCAGCAACTCCACTTCGGACGCATGGCGTCCCGCGCGGGCGCAAGCCGCCGCTATCTGGGCCTTCACCTGATCCGCTTGAGAAACAAATTGTTCGTAGGAAATCATCGAGGCTGATGTTGTCCGGCGAACCCGGCATGAAAAGCCCCGGCGATGTTTTTTTATTCGTCATCCTCTTAAGCCTCCACCTCGAAGAACCATGTCATACTGATAATCAATAGGTTACGAACCCAGAATCTATCTGATCAAATAATGCATCCTTCGTCTCGCAAATGCAGGCAACTTGAATGAAGTAGAGTTCATCATGCGTATTTAACATTTTGCTACTTAATAAGCGTGTGTTATAGTCCGCGTCCGATTCTTTCTAACACCAATGCAAATCGAGAATTTCAAAATCTTCGCCGATCTCGTCGAAACCAAGAGCTTTTCCAAGGCGGCCAAGATTAACAACATCACGCAATCCGCCGTCAGCCAGCAGGCACGCGCGATGGAACGTCACTTCAAAGCACTGCTTATCGATCGCAGTCAGAAACAATTCCAGCTCACCCGTGAGGGGCAGTGCGTTTACGACTCAGCCAAGGAACTCCTCCACTGCTACGACCGCCTCTCCTCCGACCTCCAAGAGCTCAAACGCGTCATCAGCGGCACCATCCGCATCTCCACCATTTACTCGATCGGACTCCACGAACTGCCTCCCTTCATCAAACGCTTCCTGCACGACTACCCCGCCGTTAATATCCGCGTGGAGTACCGTCGCTCCAATCTCGTTTACGACGACATCCTGCACAACTCGGTGGACTTCGGCCTCGTCGCCTTCCCGCAAAAACAGCGCGCCATCGAAATCATCCCCTTCCGCAACGACCGCCTCGTCCTCATCACCCACCCCAACCACCCGCTCGCCGGCACGGGAGAAGTTGAAGTGAAGGAACTGGCCACGCAGCGATTCATCGGCTTCGACCCCGACATCCCCACACGCAAGGCCATCGACACCATCTTCCGCGACCATCGGGTGGACATCGAACCCGTGATGGAATTCGACAACATTGAGACCGTGAAACGGGCCGTCGAAATTGACCACGGAGTTGCCATCGTGCCCCTCGCCACCGTCACTCAGGAAGCCCGCCAGGGCACGCTCGCCACGCTCGACATCAAGGGCAAAGAATTCTCCCGCCCCCTCGCCATTCTCCACCGAAAAGGCCGCGTGCTCACGCCTGCGATGAAAAAATTTGTCGAAACCCTCGGAATGGATCTCAGCACCACCCCTGAACAAGCATAAGCACACGAGCGCTCACCCACTGACCGGTCCCGCACCAAAAATACGGAGAGGAAGCTAATCCCACGCCAGGCCGCCTCTCAATCAGCACCAGCAAATTTCGATTCACCGAATTCCGTTCACTGGCAGCTCCCTCTCCCGCTCAAAAATACAGACATGAGCGCGATAGAACCAGTCGCTCCGCATGAAAGAAATTTTCCTCGTTGTCTATGCCTGCACCCTCGGCGGGCTCCTGTTTTTCGCGCTGCATCGGATAAAAATGCTCTGGCTTTACGCTCGATACAGCCGCCGCCAGACACCGCCGCCTCCCCTCAACGGACCTCTTCCGCGAGTGTGCATCCAGCTTCCACTCTACAACGAGTCACTCGTTGTTGAAGCTCTGCTGGACAAAGTCAGCGCCATCCGCTGGGGCAACGGTGGCGACGAGACGCTCGAAATTCAGATTCTCGATGATTCCACGGACGAAACCACCGCCATCATCGAACGCTGGATGGCCGCCAACCCGGTGCGCGTTGCCACCGCCCATATCAGCCACATCCGCCGCCCCAATCGCCACGGCTACAAGGCCGGCGCCCTGTCCTACGGCATGACGCTCACGGAGGCGGAGTTTTTCGCCATCTTCGATGCCGATTTCCGGCCCGAACCCGATTTTTTGGAGCAACTCATGCCTCACTTTGCCGACACGAAAATCGGCGTGGTCCAGGCGCGCTGGGAATTCGCCAACCGTAAATCCAGCCTGCTCACCCGATTCCAAGGCGTGTTTCTTGACGCTCATTTCGTCGTCGAACAAGAGGCGCGTTACGCCGCCGGCCTGTTTTTTAACTTCAACGGCACTGCGGGCATCTGGCGCCGTCGTGCCCTCGATGAAGCGGGCGGCTGGACGGATGACACCGTCACCGAAGACCTCGACGTCAGCTATCGCGCGCAGTTGCGCGGCTGGAAATTCATTTACCGGGCCGATTATGCCGTGCCCTCTGAACTTCCCGAAAGCATGACCGCCTTCAAATCGCAACAACGCCGCTGGACCAAGGGCGGGATGCAAGTCATGCGAAAACAAATCGCCACCATCGCGTGCAGCGGTGCGCCGTCGCGCAGCAAGCAGGAGGCGATTCTCCACCTGCTGGTCGGGTTTGTGCATCCACTGCTCGTGCTGTTCGCCATCAGCTTCGTTCCTTATCTGATTCTGGCCGGGCAGCGTCCCACGGGACTCTGGGTGTTTTTCAGCCCAGTAATGGCGCTCCTCATTGGCGCGGGCAGCGTGGCATTTTACATTACCGCGCAGTATTTCCGCCATCGTGAATGGCGGGAAGGCGTGCTGTGGTTGCTCACCTCGCCGATTTTCATGGCCTTCGGCCTGGCGATGAGCGTCACCGGCACGGTGGCTGTAATCGAGGGCCTTTGTCAGCGTGGCGGCGAATTCGTCCGCACGCCCAAGGGCGGTCGCGCCGTCAACCTCGGCAGCATCGTCGGAAAAATGCGCACGCGCACTCTCTTCTTCGCAATTACCCTCATGGAACTCGCACTCGGCTCCCTGATGATTTTCGGCGCGTGGTATTTTGAGAACATCGACCGCGATATGCTGGCTGTGTTGCTCTGTGTAAAAGCCACCGGCTTTTTTGGCCTGGCCTTCTTCACCGCCCGCGACGTCTTCCCGCGTTTGCACGCCGCCCCCGCCAAATAAATCCCAACAAAAAGTTGAAGGGGGGGAGGGGGGGGGACCCCACGAAACACACGAAAAAGCACGAAAGGGGAATCATCATGACTACTACAAATTACATTCTCTGTCTTTGCCGATTCTCTGTGTCTTCGTGTCTCTGTAGTTAATTTTAATTCTTCTTCGTTCCCTTCGTTGCCCTCTGTTCAACGTTAACTCAGTCAATTCCGTTTCGGCGCTCGCCGTGTTCACGGAAACCCGTTTGTTCATTCCCCTTTGAACCCGTGAACCTGACCCGACCAGCCGAATGGATGAGTGTCTTCAAGGTCACCACGCGCGAGCGCTGGGACTGGTGGACCCCCTGCGCCCTCATCCTGCTCAGCGCCATCGGCGTCGCCTTCATCTACAGCGCCCAGTTCTCCACCTCCTTGCACGACTGGAAGAAACAACTCGTGTGGCTCGCCGCCGGTGCCGTTACCTACACCGCCGTGTCGCTCATCGACTACCGGTTCTGGATGAATATCGCCCACCTCTTCTACATCGCGTGCATGATCCCCCTCGTGATCGTGCTATTCGCCGGAGAAGAACGCTTTGGCGCACAACGCTGGCTCGACTTCGGCTTCTTCGCCTTCCAGCCCTCCGAAACCGCCAAGGCCGGCACCCTCCTCATCACCGCCAGCATCCTCGCCCGTTCGCAAATCGGCACGCTGCGCGAATCTTTGCGCACACTGGGCAAGTTGGCACTTGCGGTCGGTTTGCCCATATTCCTTATCCTACAACAACCCGACCTCAAATCCGCCATCGTCCTGCCGCCCATGGTATTCTCCATGCTCTACATCGCCCAACTTTCCACCCGCTTCTTCATGGCGGTGCTGGGAGCATTCGCGGTCGTCGTCGGCATCGTGGCGTGGGACGCGCACGGCTACATGAAGTTCATGGACGACAACCAGTTGTCCTACGTAAACCTCAAAGCCAACCCCCTCTCCTACGAATCGCGCACCTGGTTCCCCCTGCACGATTACCAGCGCAACCGCATCGTCGCCTTCATCGCCCCCGAAAAAATCGACCCCCAAGGCACCGGCGTCAGTTGGAACCAGCGCCAAGCCCTCATCTCCGCCGGCTCGGGAGGACTCACCGGTACCGGCTGGACCCAGGGCACCCAAGCCCAACTCGGTTACCTCCCGCGCGCCGTCGCGCACAACGACTTTATCGCCTCGGTCATCGCCGAGGAAAAAGGATTTCTGGGAAGCCTCACGGTTCTCGGCCTGTTTGCAGTGGTGTTGTTCAACGGCATACGCATCGCCGTCCTCGCAAGGGACCGCATGGGATCACTCATCGCCATCGGCGTGACGGTCCTGTTCGCGGTGCATGTGTTTGTGAACATCGCCATGACCATCGGGCTGGTGCCCATCACGGGCATACCACTTCCCTACATCAGCTACGGTGGTTCCTTTGTGCTCAGTTGCTGTTTGCTGCAAGGACTGGTCCAGAGCGTCTATCGATTCAGAAAGGACTTTGCGTGAAACCAAACCTCTCCGAATCCATCCACGACCTCTCGACCGGAATTTCCTGCGCCACAACCTCCGCGCATTGGGACCGCTCCAACCCACAGGACAACACCCAACATGAGCGACCAACCACAACGCACGCCTGACCGCGAGCCCTACGACAACGACGACGACACACCACCGGCCAACACCGATCCCCAAGCCGCCCTCGACGAACAACTCACCCACCCGCCCTCCCCCGAGGAAGAAATCCCCGTGGACCGTGGCGAACTCAAAGCCAGCGCGCAGGAACGCTCCAAACAGCGCCCCCTGCTCCAGAAAATCCTCTCGGTTTTCAAAAAGGAGAAAACCTCCTACCGCGAACTCATCATCAACTCCGAACCCCTCGAAAAACGCGTCGCCCTCCTCATCGACGGCGTCCTCGACAAATTCGAAATCGAACGCGCCAACGCCGACCGCATGGTAGGCGGCATTTACAAAGGCCGCATCAAAAACCTCGATCCCGGCCTCAAAGCCGCCTTCGTGGACATCGGCTATTCCAAAAACGCCTTCCTCCACTACTGGGACATGCTCCCCGCCGCCACCGACTCCTCCATCGAAGTCGTGCGCGTGAACAAAAAGAAAGGCGCCGCCCCCCGACCTGCCGAACCTACCGTCAAAGACATACCGACCCTTTATCCGCCCGGCTCCGACATCGTCATCCAGGTAACCAAAGGCCCCATCGGCACCAAGGGCCCGCGCACCACGACCAACCTCTCCCTCCCCGGCCGCTACCTCGTGCTCATGCCCTTTAGCGACCAATGCGGCATCTCGCGCAAAATCGAGGACAACAAAGAACGCCACCGCCTCAAACAACTCGTCAACGAACTCACCATCCCCGAAGGCATGGGCGTCATCGTGCGCACCGCTGGCGAAGGCAAAAAAGCCCGCTACTTCGTACGCGACCTCCACCTCCTCCTCAAGACCTGGGCCGAAATCCAGCGCAAGATGCAGGACGTCCGCTCCCCCGCCTGCCTCTATCAAGAGCCCGACATCGTCGAACGCACCGTGCGCGACTTCCTCACCGAAGAAGTGGACCGCGTCCTCATCGACAACACCGAGGATCACGCCCGTTGCCAGGCCGCCGTGGCGCAAATCTCCTCCCGCTCCAAAAACAAGATCGCGCTCTACAAGGACAATATCCCCATCTTCGAACGCTTCAACATCGAGCGCCAGATCGAGCAGACCTTTCAGCGCAAAGTCTCGCTCCCCAGCGGCGGCGAAATCATCATCGACGAAACCGAGGCCCTCATCGCCATCGACGTCAACACCGGTTCCCACAAGAACAAAGGCGGCGACGAGAAAAACGTCATCTACTCCGTCAACTTGGAGGCTGCCGTTGAGATCGCCCGCCAGATCCGCCTCCGCAACCTCGGCGGCCTCATCATCTGCGACTTCATCGACATGAAGGAACGCCGCCACCGCAACGGCGTTTACGAGAAACTCTGCGAATCCATGTCGCAGGACCGTGCTAAAACGCACATCCTGCCCATCTCGCAACTCGGCATCCTGCAAATGACCCGCCAGCGCCAGCAGGAATCGCTCACGAGCAACATGTATGTGGATTGTCCCTACTGCCGGGGCCGTGGTATCGTAAAAAGCGCTACAACGATGAGCGTCGAACTCCAGCGCAAGCTCTCGTCGATCGTGCGCCGTCTCATTGCCCGCAACGACGGCAAGACCTACTCGCTGCGCGTGCTCGTGCATCCCGGCATTCTCGACCGCCTCCGCAGCGAGGACGCCGAGTTGCTTGTCCGCATGGAACGCGAATACGGCGTCAAACTCGCCTTCCGCGCCGACCCGAGCTATCACGTCGAAAACTTCAAGATCATCAACACCAGCACTGGCGAAGAATACCGCTGACCTTGATTGTCTTCTCTTCTCTGGAGGGCGGGTCTCCCGACCCGCCGGCGGCGCTTTGCGCCGCCCATCCGGAATGAGACGCAGAGAAAACCATTGGGGGGGGGGACATTTCGGGGGATTGGCCGTTGTTCTATTTCCAATCCCAAACCCAATCTCGAATGGTGGCCAATGAACGCGTTTCGAGCGAAAGCAGGATTTCCCGCCACGCTCGCCACGCCCGCAACCATTCATTGCCTCTCCGCGTGGCGCGGGCGTCTCGCCCGCTTCGGCTGGAGGTGCCTCTCACCCTTGTCTTAGAGCATTTAGAGTTGAGATGTAGCCGTTGTCTTAACGGTAGGGAGGCCTCTCCGAGGCCTCCGAAACCACGCTCCATCTACCTATGAATTTCGCATCCTCACACTACGCACGGCGGAGGCCTCGGAGAGGCCTCCCTACCAGGTATCAAATGGCTACAGCTTAAATGAAATTGCTCTAGGGCGGCGCTCCGCGCCGTCTGCGGGCGTTTGGCAGAAAAAGCCCGCGACACTTCCCAAAAAACCGTTGCGGATGTTCCCTCCCCCGCCTCTCTGCCTTCGCGCCTTCGTAACTTTGCGTTTCAATTCCAAAAACAAACCAAGGTTTTTCTCTCTGCGTCTCCGCATCTCTGCGTGAGACAATATCATCAAAATATGCACTAGCCGCACACACTACGGCGTGATGCGTGTATAAATAGCCGCCTCAACCACGGGCTGGCAAAGGTCAAAACCGAGACGGATTCCCACAGGCGGACGGCTGGAGTCGATACCGTAAATGGGCTCCTCTGTTTGAGTAAGGCCCGTATCTGCATCGGTGTTGAGAGCGACCTGCACCGATTGGTCGCCGTGGTAAACGCGCAGAGTGACGACATTCGCCGAACCAGCGTCGGCGGCAGGGGCGACGGACGTGTGGTGTTTTTGACGGGGTCGGAGAATGATCGCGGTGCCGAAGGTTTGCGGGGTGGTGAACGTAGCGCGATCAATAATCTCCAAGATACCGCCGGGAGCCCGGGCATCGGAGCGCGTGAAGACAAACGTGCGGGTGATGCGCTTGAGTTCGGGAACGTCGGGAGCGTAGGCGCTGGTGAGGTCGATTTTCCAAAGATCGCGCGTATCGGAAAATTCGCTACGCAGGGTGACGGCGCGCGCATCGGGGCCGGTGCGCTGGAGCTTGCCGGCGACACGGGGCACGGGATGGCCAAACGAATTCATGAGGCCGGCAGTGTAGCGTTTGGGTCCAAATGAGTCCTTGGTGTAACGCTCCATGCCGAGGTCCGCGAGAGCGAGACCGCCGTTATACACGAGCGTGTAGGAGCCGAGATCGTTGTGGTTGTGGGGCTGCCCGTTGTGCCCGCCCTTGAACGCGGCGGCGAGGCCGGTGGCGGCGGGAGCGTTGCGCACGACCAGGGCGCCGCCATCGGGAAACCAGTCGCGCAAAGGCAGCGTCGCGGCTGATTCAGGACGAGCGGACGCGGAAGGCGGCGGGCGGGACAAAGCGAGGTCGAATGGCGTTTTGTAAAGCTGCGCGCCGAGCGGGTGAAGATGCGAAAAGGACGCCGCCCCTGCGTCGCTTCCGCTTTCGCCGGCGAGCCGATAACGTTGCGCGGCAAAATCGCGGAGCAAACGCGGCGTTTTTTGATTGATGCCGGAATCGCCAAACGCGGCGTAAATGCCGCCGGTGATTTCCCAGCGTTGCGAGAAAGCGGCAATGCGCGCGACCTTGGGCGCGGCAAGCAGATCGGTGGCTCCGCCAGTGGCGATGCGAATCAGCTCCGCGCCCAGCACGTAGTGGCCAAATCCATACGACCAATAGCCGAGCCCCTCCTGGCAAAAACCGTCGTCGGTGTAGCCGTCGATGAAGAAGCGGGTGGAGTTTTCAAATGCCGCGATGAAGGTGGCGCGTTCGCCGGGGTCGTCCGAAAGCGCGAGGACGGAGCCGAGGACGCCGGCGTTGCAAATGGCGTTCCAGTTGTTGTCGGCGTTCATCCAACCGAAGGGCGTTTTTCCGTTGGGGCGGAGGCGGGCGAGAATGGGGTCCATCACGCGGGCGCGCACTTCGGCGCGGATGCGGGCGCGAGTGGCGGGGGCGAGCCGGCCGCCGAGAAGATAATCGGCGGTGGCAATGCTCCAGGCGCGGGCGGCGGCGGCGAGTTCGACGTTGTCGCGGGCGGCATTCCAAGTCTTGCGACCGTGGGCGTGCGCGGGGACGGACCATGCGGGTTCATCGAGGAGGGCGGCGAGTTCGCGCTCGATCACGGGGAGGAGGCGTCCGTCGTCGCGCAGTCCTTCCGCGTAGAGGAACACGCCAAGGCGTTCGGTGCGGGCGGCAAAGGGTTTCTCAAAACCGGTCCGCTGGCCAGTGCGTTGAAACTGGTTGTAAAGTTCCTCTGTCAGTTCGGGGACGGGTTGCGCGGCGCATTCGTCCGCCATTGGAGAGAAGCGCGGTGGCGGCCTGTGCGGTGGCGGACGGGACACGGGTGGAATCCGTCCAGCGGTCGAGGTGCCAGAAGGCGCGATCAGAAAACGGCGGAGAAAAATGCACCGGATGTCCGGTGTCGATCGTAGTCAATTCGGCGATACGAGCGGGATCGAGTGGTGGGAGCGTGGGCGACGGTTTGGCGGCGGCAAACATGACCCACGGAAAAATCAGCAGGACGAGGGCAGACGTTCTCAACATGGAGCGGGGCATGGTATGATATGGCATCGGGGACGGGGACGGGGATGGAAGCGGAAGCGCGGAGGAAGGGGGGGGAGGGATCACTTCACCGCCGCACGCGCCACATGATAGTCGTAGTAGAGTTCGTTGCGATGGCTGCCGTGAACAGGCTTTTCGGGCATCGGGTCCGTGCGGCTGGAACGTTTCTTGTCCAACTCCGAGAGCATCCAAGTCTGGGAGCGTGGGCAGTCCGTGAATTCAGAGGCGCGATGCGGTGGTTTGGGGCCATTGGCATCGCCAAAGGGCTGTTTACTGTTGCTCCATTTGGTGACGCCATCCGGGTATTTTGGGTCGAGATTGATTACGTAAGGATATTCGGCATCACTGACGTTTTTCATGACGAGTTCCCAAGAGGGGCAGATGAAAACGGGGACTTTTCGTTTGTTGCCAGGAACGACGTGTGAGGAGAGGTAGGGACTGAGGCGGCGCGAGAGGTTGATGAAACCGGTGCCGTCTGGATCGCCCGTGAAATAGAAACTCTGGACTGTGTAAAGCGGGCCGGGATAGGTGTCGCGGTGCTCGTCGAGGTAGAGTTGCAAGGAGGTTCCGATCTGGCGGAGGTTGGAGATGCACTGCGCGTTGCGCGCGGATTCGCGCACGCGACTTGTAACGGGTAACAGGATACCGGCCAGCACGCCGATAATGGCGATGACGGTGAGCAATTCGATCAGCGTGAAGGCGGAATGGATTCTCGTTTTCATTTGGGGAATGGGATGGGGGGGGGGGGGGGGGACAGGCTGGCGTTGAAGATGTGACGCCGTTACTGCCGGGCACGCAAGCGCCGGAACGCCACCACACCCGTGATGGCAACGAGGCCAAGAATGACGGCGGTGGTCGCGGGTTCGGGAACAGCGCCCGTGGTCGCGGTGATATTGATGTTGTCCACGCCAAGCCAGATGCCATCGGCGGCGCCGCCGGCGCTCTTTTGTGGGTCGTAAGTGTAGATGCGGAAATAGCCGGCGCTGATGTCCTTAACTTTGGCTTGGAGGTCGGTCGATGTCAGTGAGATGGAAACAGGCGTGCCGTTTGTTTTTTGATAGCCGTCGCTGCTCCACACCGTCACGTAGTCGGTATTAAAATCGGCCCCGGATTTGGTGCTGAAACGCACTTCGATCTTCGCGTATTCCGCAGCCCGGAAGCGCATGGGGGTAAAGGTGAAATTAGTCAGGGTAAAGGACTCGGTTGCGTTGGTGATGCTGACCTGAAAATAGCGTCCAGTGTTGAGGCTGACCGGATGCGTTTGCCACTGGATGTAATTGGTGGCGTCAGCGGTTTTATCGGTGTAGCCAGCCAGGCTGATTGAGGAAGCGAAACCGGTGGCGACAACGGAAGGCGTGGCCGCGCCGACGCTGGCCGGATTGTTGTTGAAATCGTAAGTCACCGTCTGCGCGACGAGAGGCGAAAACAGCAAGGGCGAGAACAGCGAAACAAGGAGAGCAAGAGCGGGTATGAGTTTTGTGGTTTTCATAGTAAATAAGAGAGTGCGCTCGAACAGAGATTGCGCCAAGCGGGGCGATGCGCACATTGGTGCGCATTCATGAGTGACCCCGCGCCAACCACGCCCGCCCTGTCTGAGTCTGCAACCCCTGCCGTCCCCAAGTCTTCCACGTTGCGCGACATCGCGGCGACGGCGGGGGTGCATCACTCGACGTTGTCGCGGGCCTTGCGCGGGCATCCGCGGATTTCGGCGGCGCGGACAGCGGAGTTGCGCGCGCTGGCCAAGCGGATGGGCTACGTGCCCGATCCGATTCTGGGGGCCTTGATGGCGTATCGCACGAGCCGGAGGCCGGCGGCGTTTCACGCCACGATCGCGTGGCTCAATCCGAGCCGGAAACGGGCGGACTGGCGCGTGTATCGGGCTTACAATGACTACTTCGAGGGGGCATCAGCGCGGGCGCGTCAGTTGGGGTTTCAACTTGAGGAGATCATTTTGCCGACAACCACGGCAAGCGGGCGGACGAATGAGTCGCCACAGGTGAGGCAGGACCGGGTCACGTCAATGCTGGAGGCGCGCAATATCCATGCGATCATCGTGGGGCCGGCGCCGATGGCAGGGGAGACGCTCGACCTGATCGACTGGCCGCGATTTTCGGCGATTCGCATTGGGTATTCGCTGGCGTCGCCGCGCCTGCACATTGTCACGGCAAACCATTCGCGGGCGATGACAACCTTGATGCGGGAGTTGCACGCGCGGGGTTACCGGCGTCCGGGATTGTTCATCACGGCGGAGTTGGACGAGCGCATCGGACGCCAGTGGTCGGGGGCGTTTTTGCGCGAGCAATTTGATCTGCCGCGCGAAGACCGGCTGGAACCGTGTTTTCACGAAACTCTCACGGAGCGGGTGTTGATGGATTGGATGAAGTCGCAGCGTCCCGATGTGATTGTTGGCATGGGAGACGAGCGCGTTGTGGCGATTCTGCACCGGAACGGGTGGCGCATTCCCGAGGACATCGGGCTGGTGGTTCTTGCCCAGCCAAACAAGGGTGTGGCAATAACAGGCATCGTCGAACACAACGAGGAGGTGGGGACGACGGCGGTGGACATGGTGGTGGCAATGGTCAACCGGCAGGAGCGTGGCATGCCCGTTACGCCGCAAACCGTGCTCATCGAGAATGGCTGGCGGGAGGGCGGAACATTGCGCCTCAAGCACGGTTGACAGGGGGAAGGGGGGGGGGGGGGGGGCGCGCCCTCCGTCGGTTCCATTACGGAGCAAGGCTGTCGCGCAGGCGGGCGAGCATGAGTTCCTGGTCGAGAACGGCCTCGAAAATCACATCGACTCCGGAAAGGGTGACGGCGGTCTCGGCGTCGGAGGAGGCGGGCTGGCTGTTTGCGAAAATGGCGCGGGTGTCGGCGGTGCGGACGTTGCGCAGACGCGCACGTTGCACATGCTCCAGATCGCGCTGGATGGCGGGCGTCCAGCGGGCGTTGACGGCTTCGATGAAGGGGGTGATGCCGCGCCGGGCATCGTCGCCGGCAAGCGGGCGGGCGTCGAGGAAGTGGAGGTTTTGGTTGAATACGAGGGTGGAGTTGCTGCCGATCCGCAGGCTGATGCTCGGACCGCCAAACAGTCCGCCGGGGGCGGGGCGAACCGCGTCGAGATCGGCGGGCGCAGGCACATCGACCACGGCGGATATGCGGCGGCTGAGCGCGGAAAATTTCACGGCCATCGGATAACTGGTGAGCCAGCGCAGGAAATCGACGGCGAGTTCCGGATGGGGCGAGTCGCGCGAGATGCCCATGATGGCCTCAAGGCCGGCTTCGACTTCGGAGGGGACGCCAAGCGTGAATTCGCCATAGCGGCCTTCGCCGGGACGGGGCAGGGGGATGCGCATGACGCCGACGGGGAAACGGGCTTGTTGCGTGATGCCGGAGTAGTCCCAACTGCCGGCATAGAGGAAAAGGGCGCTGCCGGTGACAAAGGTGAAATGGGCATCCTCACGCTGGAGCTGGGCGTAGCCGGGCTGGGCGAGGGCGGCGATTTCGGACCATAGTTCGAGGACGCGGCGGATGTCGGGCGTATCCAGTTTCCAGTTACCGGCAAGGTGGTCGGCGGCGAAACGCGCGGGGTCGTTGCGGAGGGTGCGGGCGGGGTCGTCGAGGACGTGGCGCTGGGTGAGCGCGCCGGATATCTGGTCGAGGAGTCCTTCGGCGTAGGGACCGCAGACGGAGAGGGGCACAATGGGACGGGCGGTGCGGGTGGCGTATTCGCGGGCGGCGCGGCCGAGTTCGAGGAATTCGTCGAGGGTGAGGCCGTCGAGGGTGTCGCGTCCGGTGATGGCGCGGAGGAGGTGGCGGTTGTAGAAGAAGCGGACGGTGTTGATTTGCGCCGGGATGCCGAAAATTTCGCCGAGTGCGGCGTTGTAGGTCATGCCGCTGGCGAGGCCGTCAACAAAGGTCTCGCGCCAGGGGACGCCTGCGAGCGGCGTGCCGGCGTTGTAGGGGTTGGGGGCGTCGATCCGGGAGGAGAGGGGGAGGTAGTAGCGGCCAAGCTCGGCGTCGGTGGTGCCTTTGCCGAGTTGCATGATGTCGGGCGTGGTGCCGCCGGTCCACTGGGCGCGTTGCCAGGCAAACCATGTCTTGAGGGGAACGGCGTTTTGCTCGACGCGCACGCCGGGATGGGCGCGTTCGTAATCGGCGATGATTTCGGCAAAGGCCTCGCGCATTCCGTCGTGAATGAGCCAGTGGCCGATGCGAATGACTTTGGTGCCCGGGTCGCGGTGGCTCGAGGCGCGGGTGAAAACTTTGAAGAGCGCGATGGAAAACGCGACGGCGAGAAGGGCGAATCCAACAAGGGGGAGCAGGCGTTTCATGGGGAGGGTCGACGGATTGGGATTGGGATTGGGATTGGGATTGGGATTGGGATTGGGGATTGAAATCAAAGTTCCAGCGCGGCGAGGCGCTGGCGGATGTAGTCAGTGCGGGAGTCGCGGGTGGTGAGATTGAGGAATTTCCGATAGCAATCGATGGCAAGTGCGGTGTCGCCGGTTTCCTCGCCGAGCCGGCCAAGGGTAACAAGGAGGGAGATTTGCCGGGGGTGTTGGGTAAAGCCGATTGCGCAGGCGGCGCGCAGGTGTTCGCGGGCGCGGGGGAGTTCGAGCTGCCATTCGAGGAGGGTGCGGCCGATGAGATAATGCAGGTCGCGGACGAGGGGGGGATGGGTGGCAAACGGCAGGAGCGCTTCGGCGGAGGCGAGACGTTCGTTGCGGGAGAGCGCAGGGATCTCGTAAAGGCGAATGAGGGCAAGGGGCACGAGGGCGCGCCGTGTCAGCGGGTCGTCAGCGAAACCGGGTTGGGCGGCGAGTTGTTCGTAGATCGCGGCGGCAGCCTGCGGCCGGCGGGGGTCGGTGTGTTCGTGGAGGATGCGGGCCTCAATGAACCGGGCTTCGGGAAGGTCGATGGAGCGGGCGATGGCGAGTGCTTCATCAATGCGCGCGGCGGTTCGCGGCTGGGCGTTGAGGAGCGCGGCGGCGTAGAGTATGCGGTCGGAAGACGCGGAGGAGGGGAGGTGCGCGCCGGCGCCGCGGAGCCGGATGAGCGCGGTGTTGAAATCGAACCGCGCAACGGCGGCGAGAGGGGTGTCGGACGGGGAAGAAACCGACCCGGCGGCAAAGGCAATGGCGGGGCCGGCGACGGATAGAAACCATGCAAGGCCGATGCGTGCGAGGATAACGACGGGGATCGAGACGGCGCGTGACATTAGGGCCGGAACGTGAACAGCTCGCGTCGTGATGTAAAGCGCACGCACTGTTTGCACCTGTTTTGGGGACGACGTTGAGCCGCCTTCATGGCAGATGGCGGCACGCACATACCCGACAGCGGCTCAACCGCCGTAAAGGGCGCGGTCGGCCTTGATGTTTTCGCCAAGTTGCCAGGCGCGGACGCTCGTCCAAGGCTCGTCGGGTGCGGACCAGAATGCATCCGACGCAGGGAGGCCGAGCGGCAAAAACGCCGTGGTGCACATATAGAGACTGCCCGTGCTGATGTAGGCTTCGCCAAGCGCGGGTTGGTGTCCGGCCAGGCCGATGCGCAACCAGCCGGCATCGTCAAACGTGCCGGGCGCTTCCAGCGTGCGACGGATGACCGCCGTGAGCGCGCCGCGCACCTGGGCGGGCGGAAGATTGGCGGGGAGTTTTTTTTGCAACGCCATCTGCGCAAGGTGCTGAAATGCGCCGCAGCGATACACGATTGAGCGTCCAATGACCGGGAAACTGCCGTCTGGCGCGACAAGGCGCTCCTGCACGGCGGCGTAACGTGTAGCGCGGACGCGGATACGGCGGAGCAAATCGCGCCACACCGCCTTGGCGCGGGGATGCGGAGCGGCGATCTCCGCGACATCGACCAGCATGGGCTGAATGACGTAGCTGTTGTAAAAATCCCAATGAAACTCGGCGCCATCGCCATAGATGCCGTCACCTTTGTACCATTGCTCATGCTGGCGAATGGCGTAGTCGATGCGCATGAAATCCGCGTCGCCAGTGAGTTGGAGCAGGGCGGCTTCGATCATGGCGGAGAACAGCAGCCAGTTGTTGTTGCCGGGTGTGATGGCGCGAGTGGAACGCAATGCGTCGGCGAGGCGTTCTCGCGTGGTGGCATCGAGTTCGTGCCAGAGTTGGCGCGGAGCGCGAAGGAGGGCGTGCGCGAGAAAGGCGGCGTCAACCAGAGGCTGGCCGCCCTTGGTGAAATTGAGCCGGTCGGGAGACGCGGGATCGACGGCGTTGGCGAGAGCGGCGCGGGCGAGTTGGCGGAGACGTTGTTGCGCGGCGGCTTCGTTGGCGGAGGCAGGTGAGGCGGCGGGGATGTCCGCAAGCTCCAGCCAGGGAGCGAGTCCGGCAAGCGTGCGCCCAAGGGCTTCGAGATAGGTCACGCCCAGACGTTCGTCACGTCCTGACTGGCGTTCGACGGGCATCGTCGCGCGCAGTTTGCCTGCTGCGAGGGCCTCGAGCGGAGGCGTGGACACGCGGACGAGCAAATCAACCCAGCGGGCGCGCGTGGCGAGAGAATCACTCGGCTGGGAAGCGGCAGAGACAGATGCGGATATAGCAGCAGCAGCGGCGGGAGGGGGGGGAGGAGACGTATCCGTTAAAGCGGTACGAAGCAGGAAGCCGCAGAGGTAGAGATTTTGCTGGTCAAAGATAGCCGGGTTTTTGGGCGTGTGTCCGCGTTTTTTCAGGATCGCGATTTTGTCGATGGGTTCGATGGCGGGGTCGAGCAGTTCTACGCGCAGGGTATGCGAACCGGGTTTCAACTCCTTTGGAAACCACCACGTGGCGAGGCGGTAGTGGCCTTCCACGCTAAAATCGTCGAAGAACGTCCCGGTGACAGGCGGCAAATCGTCCACCGTCACGCGAAAGCGGCCATTGTCGGGGCCCTTCATACCAAGCAGTCCGACGGTGACGCCTTCAAATGTCATCGTTGCCGACGCTCCGGCTTCTGTCGCCATCCAGAGCGGAGGCGTGAGGCTGGCTGGTTGCCAAGCGACGCGCTTGTCGCCCGCGGGGATTTTTTCCCATGCTCCGGAACGTGCGGCGGAGGCCACCGGCGCAATGCCAGCGTATTCCCACGGCGCGGTCGCCAGCGGCGCGGGCAACGTATGCGACGGCGCGGGGACGGCGGCGATAGTGTCGGCCAGCATCTGTTTCAGCGCCGGGCCGATGATGGAAAAATACAGCCGGTATCCGGCGGCCAGCGGATGAACGCCATCGGAGGTAAACACGAGGCGTCCTTGCGGGTCGCGTCCCTCGGCGTCGAGGCCTTGCGAGGAAGCTCGCGTCACCAGTTGTCCGGCAGTGGCGAGTCGCGCGACTTCGACGCCGAGGTGAATCGAGGGGATGCCGTAGTGCGCCGCGACTTCGTCCATCACGCGCGCGGTGCGCGAGGGGCGGCCTGCCTGATAGTCGGCAAGCTGGCCGTGGGTGGCGGTGTAGATGAAACAGATGTCAGTTTGGGGATTGGCGCGCCATGTCTGGCGGACAATGCCCTCCATCGCCTCGCGTATCCGATTTTCGGGCACACCGGTGTCGTTGACGGCAAACTCCACAAAGAGAAGGTCCGGGCGGTGCTTGATAATGTGGTCGCCCAGGCGGCAGGCTCCGAATGAGGAATCGGTACCGGGGATGGCGGCAAAAATCTCCCGAACGGTCGCCTTGGGAAACTCGTCTTTCAGAAACTGGGTTGTGAGTCCGCGCCAGCCGTTGGCCGCCGTGATGCTGCCGCCGAGATACGCCACACGCACGGTCTGGCCGGCGCCAGCTTTCGCGGCGAAGTTGGGCAGGCGGTCGCGCAGATTGACGCTTTCGACGGCTGCAACCGCCTTGCTCGTCATGGTCAGCATGCACGCGGCGAGAATGAGAGGAAGGAGAGGGAGGCGCAGGAGAGGTGGGAGGCTTGATTTCATTGTGGAGAGGTTCCGGGAAGGATGAAGGTGTCGGTAGTGGTTGTGCTGGTGGCTTTGTCGCCACCGACCGCGGTGAGGCGCAGTCGGAAGCGCGCATCGCTGTCGTGTGGAAATGGATACACGGTGATTTCGTATGGGAAACGGTCCACGAGGCGCGGCGCGGCGGCGGCAATGGTGCTGTCATCGAGGAGCAATTCGACTGTCGCGCCGGCGGCGGGACGACCGGTGAGGGCAATGTAGAGCGAATCTTTGCCGAAGGGGGAACGGATGCGCCACGCCTGTAATTTGCCCCATTCTTTGCTGAGATCGGCGGTGATCGGTTTGGCGGCGACAGGCGGGAGCGCGGGGGCGATGCCGGTGGTGGAAGCTGCCACGGGGGCATAACCCAGCGCGACGAGACCACGTGGAGGAACGGTCAGCGAGGGCGTCCATTGGGTCGGTGTGGCGTCCGCCGCGCCAGCGGCGGCGGTGCGGACGAGCACAGGGGTTTGCGAGGCAATATGGAGGGCGGTGGTGTCGAGCTTGATGCTGTTTGCCGGGCGGGGGTCGGAGGCGTCGTTCATAAGGACGATCCAGAAGTGCTCCGGCGTACGGGCGGCGATCCAGTTGAGGCCGGGATCGTCCACGGTGACGCCGCGCGGGAGGAGGGGGCGGGCATTGCGTTCGCCGAAAATTTCGCCGCCGAGCTGGCCGAAGACGCGGTTGTTAAACCACACGTATCCATCCTGTCGTGACCACGGAAAACGGATCGTGCCGCCCGAGCGGAGTTCGGCTTCGGCGAAAAGCCAGTCGAGCGTGAAGGCGAGTTGCGGGGGGATGTGGTGATAGTAGAGGCTGGTGACGTCGGGATCGTCGATCGGATATCGGGCGGACTGCGGCAGATCGGTGAAGCCGTTGATGTAGTAGCCGGGATAGTTGCCAAAGCGGCCCACGATGCCATTGCGGGCGAAATCGCGGAAGAATGTGTCTCCTGTTTTCGAATACAAGCGGAGGAGCGAGGGAGTCCAAGAGGACATCATGATATTCTGGAAGCCACCGGTGTCGTCGGCCTTGGTGCCGGAGAAGAAGGTGGAGGGTTGTTCGAGACCAAGTCCGACCGGGGAAACGACGCGGGCGGGCACGGTTTTTTCCCGCACGTCGCCGGCATGGCGCGGCAGGCCGAGGCGGTATTTTTCATCGCTGCGCCACCAGAGGTGCGTGTTGCCGGTGAAGCGGCCGTTTTGGTGGATGAGAACCGGCGTATCCGGGGAGGGGGGGGAGGGTTGCGAGCGGAGGCCGGCGATGGTCAGGGCGCCGGCCTTGCGGGCGGCGTCGAGCCAGCGGGCGTCGCCTGTGATGTCGTGCAGGTCGAGGAGATCATACCAGACGGGGATGAAATTGTGGTTGTAAAAGGGGCCGTAACCGAGGTCGCGGGTTTTGGGTGCGTCAAGTTCGGCGGCAACCCAGTCAGCGGCCTGACGGGTGGCGGTATCCAGAAGCTCAGGACGCAGGTCGAGTCGCCAGAGGGCGAGGGTTTGGGAGAAGCGCGTCACCCAGGTTTGCGCGGGGCGCGAGGCGGCGGAGCGGCGGACGAGATCGGCAATCCAAGGGTTGGCGCCCGGGCCGAGAAGGGCGTCGAGTCCCTGCCACCAGGATGTGCCGAAGTAGCGGTTGGGGCCGCCGAGGCGGATGGAGTTTTCGTTTACGTAGGAGGGGGTGACTTTGGGGTCGCGCAGGGCGAAGTGCGCGGCGGGACGGGTGAGCATGTATTCGATGGCGGGCAGGGCGCGAGTGGCGTAGAGGTCTTCGTCATCGGTGAGCACGGCGGCGGAAACGAGCGCGAGCGGCGCGGCATGTGTAACGGTGCCGGGGCTTTCGATGTTCCAGAATCCTTTGAGGCGGGCGTCCCAGCCGCCGGAATTGGAGTCGCGCACGAGGTCGATCATGTTGCGGACCGACTGGATGAGGGACTGGCTCACGGGATGGCGGTCGTCGGCGACGCCGAAAATGTTTTTGTCGGCGTAGGCGAGCGCGTCGTTCCATGAACCGGCGCGGGCAAACACACGCCAGCGCACGGTATGCGTTTCGCCTCGTTTCCATTGCGAATCGCCAAGGCCGAGCACGGGGCGGAAGACGGCGGGCTGGAGGAGTCCATCGGGGGACTGGAGCGAGAATCCGTAGCGGGCGTTGTGCACGGCGGGCCAGGCGAAGGGGATTTCGGAGGGAGCGGCGGCAACGCCAAGCGTGATGGAGGGGCGGGAGGCATCGGGCGTGGGCAAGAGTTCGATGAGGGCGAGCGGTTGCGGGGTGACGGTGTCGGTCAACAGGCGTGGGCCGGAGGGGAGACGCTGGAATTGGTAGAGCGGCGGGAGGAGGTTGAACGCGACGTCGGCGCGTTCGCGCGCGACGAAGGGTGTCGCGGCCAGCGAATAGTAGCCGTCCGCAGGCGCGGTCAGCGTGGTCGTGATTTCAAAGTCGTCGCCTCCGGGAGCGACGCGCCAGATCGAGGTGGCGGAGGTTTTGTCCTTTGAAAAAGTGCCAGAGGCATCGGTGAACGTGAGTTCGACGCCGCCATCCGGCAAGACGCGGGCAGAGCGGGCGGTGAGTGTAGTGGAGGGAGCAGCACGCCAGGGATCGGCCTCGGAGCCGGTGAAATAATCGTGTCCGCCGATGCGCACTCGGACGCGAAGGGCGTCACCGGAGTTGTTTTTCCAAAGCGGGTTGATGCGGGTGGCGTCGATGTTGTTTTCGGTGGAGTGGAGGAGTTGGAGGGTTTCGGAGACGTTGCCGGCGGGGACGGTGATCCAGACGTTGGCGGACTTAACTTCAGTCACGCGGTGCACGGCGCCGCCGCGGGCGAGGAAGCTCACGCGTGTGGTTTTTCCGGTAAGCGTGGCGATGGTGCGGTCGGGCGAGGAAGCGGCGGCGGCGGCGGTTGGGGATGCGGTGGCGACGGCGTCTGGTTCATCGTAGACAGGTTTGAGGACAAGCGGTTTGACGCGGAAAGAGAGGAGTGTGGCGCGTGGCAGCGCGTTGGGATCAAGTGTGGAGTCGGTGGTGAGGAGGATGGCGTCGCAACGGGCGAAGTGGCGGGCGGTGTCGATGATTTCAATGGCGGTGTCACCTGCGGAAATCGGAAGCGAGCCGATGCGTTCCCATCGCCAGCCGTTGGAGCCGTGGCGTCCGGCTTCGGCGGGCAGGCGTTGTCCGTTGACGGCAATGGCGAAGCGGCGCGTGCCGGGCTGCGTGGTTGCGTAGTCCACGGCGCGCGCCCATATGGTGTATTCACCGTTTAATGACACGTTGACGGCGGTAATAGCGTTGATCGACGAGCCTGTCGCGCGGAGGATGCCGTCGTGGCCTCCGAGCGAGCCGACGTTCGTCTCCTGCTGCCAGCCGCCCGGGAATTGGAAGTCGTCGGCAAAAACGACGAGGCTTGCCTGCGGGGTGGTCGCGGATGCAAGCGAAAGGGTGAGAGGCAGAAAAGCTGAAAGACTGAGGGAGATGGCCAGCAGGGGACGCAGGAGGGCGGAAATGGTGTTGGTGGCAGGCATGAGTGAATGATGGCAGAAGGTGAGCCTTCTGCTGGAAGCGAAGGCCATGGTGGAAACAGGGCGAATGCGAGAACCGGAGGGGAGGGATTACCAAGGCACTAAAGTTGTCGATCCAGAGTTGCCGATACCTCGCCAGAACATCGAATTGTTGTGATCGTAGGGCATCTGCTTGGAGCCGACCGGTGGAAAATTGACGCCTTGAACCGGAGGAAGGAGAGCATCCACATGTCCGTCCACAAATACGCAAAATACTTTGCCATCATTGCGATTATACTTGGTCACCTTGGCGGCTTCATATGCGAACAGGTTAATTGACTCGGGAGAATCCGCGATCATGGCGGTGCGGGAAGGATTGATGATTTGCTCAATGCGCAGCGGCGAGTGAGGCGGCGAAGGCTGCAACACGCGTAACATCGCATTGTAACCATACGAGCAACAGCCATCCCTTTTTTCCACCATGGGCGAATGAAAGACGGTACCTCCCCATTTTTTCAGGTAGTTATCATAGGTGTCGGAAGTGGAAAAATCAGGCGCGTCGCCGCGTCCTGAATAGAGAATTTTCCACAGTTGTTGTATCCAAAAATAATTATCGTTTAGCGCGGTTGCGGCCACCGGCAGGTTGCCCTTGTTGTCGGCGATGAAGATCTGGGCGGCGGCGCCGAGTTGGCGCAGGTTGCTGCGCGAGGTCGCCATATGGGCTTTTTTACGAACGCTGCCGACAACGGGAATAATGATGGCGGCGAGGATACCGATAATAGCGATGACGGTGAGAAGTTCGACCAGGGTAAAACCACGGCGGGCAATAGCGATGTGATTGGATGGACGGAAGGCAGATGTTTTCATGGGGAAGGGGGGGGGGAGGAGGATTACGGTGTGATCGTGACTGGTTGATTGTCCGCAGGGAGTTCAACGCGAATGAGTCCGGCGACAGAATGCCAGACGAAAACAGGGCCGGCCTCGGCTCCGGCCAGCGTGACGGCGGCTCCGTCGGGCGCGACTTCGAAGCGGGTGACGAAGGCGGGCGGCAGATATTTGTCCGGATTTCCAATGAGCGCCCATCTGTGGCTGATGGGTGAAAAAATCACGAAGGCATCAGTAAGCGGCGCGAGCGTGAAGTCGATAGAGGGCGCGTCGGACGTGAGGTGGCGGGCGGTGCGGGTGAGCGTGTCGTAGAGGAGGACGGATGCAGGCGGTGTGGCGCGGGCGTCCTGTCCGCTTCCGAAGCATGGCCACGTGATTTCCAAGCCTGCGGGCGGGACGCCCGCGCCACTTTGGGAGGGGAGCATCGCTGCGCGGTGTCGGAGGTCGTCCATGTGCCATGCGCCACGGACGGTTTTTTCGGGATGCGTGAGGTTGTAGGCGGCGAGGGCGGCGGTGCCGTGCGGGAGGGGAGCGATGACCCGGTAGGCGTCGTCGTCTTCGTAAGGATCTATGAATACACTTTCCGGCGTAGGCACAGCGGGCGCGAGCGGGCGCAGGATGCGGCCGTCGGTGAGATGCAGCGGGGTGATGAGTTCGCGGACAAAATGGTCGGGGTGGTCGGAGAGATAAACGGGGCCGCCGGAGATAGCTTTGCTGCGCGCCATGAGGGGTCCGGCAACACGATCACTACTGTGAAACATGTCGTGGTCACCCCAGACGGTCTGCCCCATCCAGAGCATGTTGCCGAATGAATTGTGCAGGTGGTGCTTGGCGCGCCAGGCGTCCTCTTTTTTGTAGTCCTCGCTGCATCGCATGACTTGCGACAGGGGTTGGTGGAGGATGCAAAGGTTGTTGTGCGCCATGCAGCCGATGACGCCGGAAAAGTGTGCGGCCACGGTATTCTCAAACGCATGACGACAACCGGCGGTGGCCGTCACGGCATTTTGCACATTGGTTGAGTCGGCGTATTTGCGGAGGTTGGCGGCCTGGTTGTCCACCTTGATGAAGTCGAATCCAGCTTCTTGCACGGGGCGCAAAAAGGCTTCGTAAAACACGTCTGCATCGCCGGGCGTTTCGCCGGGGAGTTTTGGAGAATCGGGTGTGTTTTTCAGGCGAATGAGATGACGGTCCACCTCGCTGCCGAGGGCGTGGTCGGCGAGGATGCCGCCCCAGTAGCCGTTGTAGTTGAGCCAAAGGCCGAGCCAGCGCAGACGCAGATCGGCATCGGCGGCGGCGCGGACGGGAGCCCAGCCGCGTGGAAATTTTTCTGGGTGCGGATGTGCGCTGTGCAGGCGGCGGGCGCTGGTGGCGGTGGAGACCTGGCCGGGCGCGCCTTCCTGGGTTTCTATCATGCGGTCGGTGGCGCGGCTGCCGTCGTCCACATGGCCGTCGTCGATCAAAACCCATCGCACGGGAACGGGCGAGGCGGCGAGGCGACGCATGACACCAGTGATGATTGGTTCGTCGATCGCCAGTTTGAATTCCTCGAACGAACACCAGCCGAGGTATTCAAAGACTTCGGGATAGGTTTTGTCGCGGCGGAGGCGTCCGGTGCCGCGCAGGGTCGGGTGCGCAAGGGCGAGTTCCCAAACGCGCGCGCTTGCCGCGCAGGGGCTGGCGGCGCGGGCACAGGCAAGGAGCGGGAGTTCGCCTTCAAACGGTGTGCCGGCAAAGTGCGCGGCTTCGAGTCGCAGGGATTGTCCGTCGCCGCGTAGTGATGCGACGGAGTGCATGCCGACGAGCGGAAGGAGCGCGAGGTAATCGCCGTCTTCGAGTTGAAACAGGGCAAACATGCCGCCGTGTTTCGCGTTGTGGAGTTCAGCGGTCGAGCGCAGTGGGAGCGGGTGGCACTGGTTGTATCCTTCGGGCCACAAATCGAGCGCCGGGTTGATGGCATGACGCTGAAAGGGCGCGTAATAACAGCATCGCCGCCAGCGTGGGAGCGCGAGCGGCGTGCTGTAAAACACGCCGCCGTCATCAGGAATGGCCGCGTGTAGTTGGGTAACAACTACGTCGTCGCGTGTTGATTCAAGCGACATTACCGCTTGATCAGCGGACGAAAATACGGGGGCGGGCGGCAAATCCAGAGCTGATGCAAGCGGTGTCATGCCAAGGGGGGGGGCAGTGGCGTTGTCAGCGTTTGCCGAAACGGCGGGCGATGAGCAGGAGCGCGGCAGCACCGCCAATGAAAGCCGCAGCCGTGGAAGGTTCGGGAATCGACGATGCAGCGGTGTAGGTGACGCTCAGTTCGCTGAATGAGAGCGAGCAGCTGGCGCCTGAGGTGGCGAAGAAAGAAACCGCATTGAAGCCGGTGTAAACATTGGTGGTGGTGACCGCACTGGATACGACAGAATCTCCGGCTGCATTCGCGAAATTTGAAGTTACCTGAACTTGATTTCCAGCAAGCAACTTGAGCATAAGCGTTCCGGAAACGGAGGTAAGGCTGGCACTATCGTAGGTGAACTTCGTGGAATCCTGCGTTCCAATCAATGGGCTGCCTGTCGTAGTGGTGGTAAAGAGATTTCCCCCCTCTGCATTTCTGATCCGGATACCATCTGCCGTGCTGTCTTTGGATGCGTAATCAACACGATAGCCGGTGGCTGATCCGAAATTGAGCTTCGATCCATCAGTCGCACTGCCGATATCAAAGAGGCCCAATCGGAAGGTCTGGCCGCTAGCGACGGAGATGCCTGCACCGGTCATCGTGAAATTCAGGGTAAGCGTGTCGCCCGGTTTCACCAACGTCACTTTGTCAAACTTGCCGATGAAGTAGCTGACGCCTGTGGTGGCGGGAGTAAAAACCAATTCTGATGATGATCCGGTAGAGAAGCTTCCTCCCACCGCTGAGCCTCCTGAGCCGACAGCCCATGTGTTTTGCCCCGTTGCAGCGGTTTTGGCCGTTGCAAGATCGTAAACAGTGTTGGCGGTGGCCGTGAGCGGAAGGATGGCAAAAGCTCCCAGTGAGAGCGTAAGAAGCAGCGAACGTGTAGTGTGCATGATGATGAGCGAGGTTGGGTGGTTCGTGTGATTGATGAGGTGAAATGGGGAAACTTCCCCAATAATTAGGAAACGTTTTCGAGAATGTTTCCTTCCGCGCAAGAAAGAAAACGTTTCCGAATTATATTTCGTTGATAAATAGAATGTTAAATTTCCAACAACGAACTTGCCTTCGTCCGGTGGATGCGATGTATTGGCAGGCATCGTGATTCGCCGCTCCCGCCGTATTTCCCGCACTCCCGCACTCATCGGCCCCGCTGCAAACGGCGCGGCGGGGAACAGATCAACTGACAACGGACGCGTGACGGGCATCCGCGAACTGGCGGCGGCACTCGGACTGAGCGTGAGCACGGTGTCGCGGGCAATGAACAACCGCTATGGCGTCGATGCCGAAACACGCGAGCGCGTGGTGGCCGCGGCACGCGAGATCGGTTACGTGCCCGACGCGGCGGCGCGGCGACTCAAGTCGCATCCGCGTCTGCGCGTGGAGGTGCTTTTCTCGCCGTATCACGGTCCCAATGACGAAATCAACCCGGCGGCGCTGGCGACGTTGCAGGCGTTGCGCGAGCGGGCGGCGGCACGCAGCATCGCGCTCGCGGTGCGCGAGCTTACGGATACGCAACCACCGGCGGAGGTCGCGGCGGACCTGGCGACGCATGTGGCGGAGCAAGCCTTTGACGTGGCGATCACGTATGGACATTTTCATGACGAAACGCTCGCCGTGTTGCGCGACAGCCACCTGCCTGTCGTGTGCCTGCAAAGCCAAGCGCGCAGCCTGCGCCAGATCGGCGTGACGGTGGATACGGCCACCGCCGCGTATCAGGCAACCCAATACCTCGCCGCGCTCGGTCACATGCGCGTGGCGCTGGTGGCGGGCGCTGTCGCATCGCTCCACCACCGCGGCTACCACGAGGGTTTCGCGGCGGCGGCGGCGGAGTTCGGGCTGGTGTCGCCGGAGGCGTGGCGTTTGTCGCTGCCACCGGCGGAACTCAACGAGGCGGGGGCCACGGCGGCGCTCGCACCGCTTCTCGCGGCGAAGGCATCCGCGCGCCCGACCGCCATCGTGTTTGCCTCGGACTGGCTGGCGATGGGCGGGTTGCGCGCGGCGCAAACGGCCGGGCTGACTGTGCCGGGAGAGGTAAGCTTGATCGGTTTTGACAATGTCGCCGCCGCCGCCGCGCTCACGCCGCCGTTGACAACATTTGATGTTCACCATGACGCAATGGCCGATGCGGTGCTGGATGCGGCGACCGAATTGCTCGAAAATCCGAACGCCCCCGCCACGCCGGAGCAGGCGGCGCGCATGGTCCGGGCGGATTTGGTGAAACGTGCTTCGTGCGCACGGTGGGGGCGCTGATCGGTTGCTACATCTATCCGACTACAAGGTGCACCAGACCGTCGGTTCCGGCAGTGGCGCGAAGGCGGCGGGGGGCTCCGTCGGACACGACTTTGCCCGCGAGGACGCCGAGGTGAAAGTTTGATTTCGATCCCAGTCCGGTTTCGGACGGCAGTTCGATTTCAGCCGGGACGCCGGCAGGAAGGACAATGCGCAATTCAAAAGTTCCCTTCCCTCGCCTGCCCTGCTCCGCCGCGTCACTAAATTTCCACGACACCTCCACCACTCCGCTCGGCGTTGGCACGCGGCCTCTTGCCCAGCGCAGTCCGCCGGGTTGCGGGGCGATGCGCACCGTTGCATAGCCGGGCTCGGCAGGCTGCACGCCGAGAACGTATCCACTGAGAAAATACGTCGGCGCGGCGGACCAGCCGTGGCAATGGCTGCGCGTCATGCGGGGACGGTCGGCATGGTACATTTCCCAAAAGGCGGTGGCCCCGGCCTCAACCTGTTTGCCCCAATAGTCGCGAATGAGCCGCACCATGTCCCCGCCACGGCCTTCGCGGGCAAGGCCTTCGAGCACGAAAAACATGAAGAACGGACTGCCCGCCGATACAAAGCCCTCGGGCGCAGCCCCCATGATCTCGCGTGTGCGCTTGAGATGCGACGGCGTCGGGACGCCCGCGATATAGGCGGCGGTGTGTGTTTGCTGACTGAATACGGAAGAGCGCGTACCGTCAGGACGGATACAATCGATGTAAGCGCGGCGTTTCGCGTCCCAGAGGTGCGCGTTGACCGCGGCGGCGAGGCGGTCGGCAAGGGCGGTCCAGCGGCGGGCCTGCGGGGCGGCTTCGCGGCCAAGGGCGCGGGCAAGGCCGGCGCACTGGCGCAAACCGAGAACGGCGAGGCAGTTGATGTGCGTAATCTCGCCGCCGGGCGGGGTGTCCATTGCGGCCCAGTCAAACATGTTCCATGCGCGGATTTTTATGAGACCGCGCGGACTGAGGAATTTTTCGATGCCGTCCACGTTGCGGTCGAAGGCACGAATCGCTTCGCGGGCAAACGCACGGTCGCCGGTGAGACGGTAGTGTTCCTCGCCCCAGCGCATCCACAAAAAGCTCCAGGCGGGGAGGATGTTCTCCCAAGCGCTGGGCACCTGGCTTTCGGCGAGTGGGGAACGGTCGAGGCTCTGCGCGACGATGCGCCAGGCATGCGCGCTGAGGCGCGGGTCGCCGTTGGCCACAAGATCGACGAGCGCCTCGTTGCGCGCATCGCCAACCCAGAAGGTTTGTTCGTAGCTGGGGCAGTCGGTGTAGGTGTCCTCGGAGCAACAACGCACGGAATGCGCGCCGGTTTCCCAGATGCGGTCGAGCCAGGCGTCGGAACAGGCGAAGGAGCCCTGACGCTCCTGCGGATACGTGCTGAGCAACACGCGGATGTGGCGGATGCGCACGGGCCTTTGAAAATTGCGCAGGCTGAACCACGAATACTGAAAGCCGCGGCGCACGAGAGTGCGGTAACGCTGCGCACCTTCGCGGCAAATGTACCGGAAGGTGTTGTTCATGCTCTCGGCGAGGTTGTGGCGTCCGTCGGGCTGGATAAACTCGAAGTTGTGATTGTCGATGATCGTGCCGGCAGGGGCGTCGATTTCGAACTCGTGGTAACCGATCACCTCGCGGCCGAAGTCGAGCAACAGGCGCACGCTGGCGGGCACGGCGTCGCGGGCGTTTTTGGCGGCAGGGGGGGGGGGGGGGAGGGGGTGAATAATCGTCCAGTCGGCGGTGTCGTGCTGGAGGGCGGACAAGTTTTGCACACGAACCCGCGGTGTAATGTCAGGGAGGATACGCTCGGAGGCGCATTGGGCGTAAACGTCGGTGTCCGCAACCATGTCACGCGTGAGCGGGCGGACGTAGGCGGCGGCAAATTCGTCGTCACGCAACGCGCCGCGCGCACGGATCGCCTCGAATTGCGCAAGGGTTGCCCCGGCGGGGATTGTGGTGGCGTCGATCATGTGCTGCTCGCTGCCGACGAGCGCGGGCGGCGTGGGATCGTCGGGATTGCCGAAGGGGCCGATGGCGAGCCATGCGGTGGCAGCGGTGGCGGCAGTGTGTGTGGGGGGGGGGGGGGGGAGGGGGGGAGGTTGCGCGGCCCATTGGACGGGTTGCGCGGTCCAGGCGCTGATGACGACCCACCAGTAATGGTCATGAGGCGGCAGGGTACACATGAGGGTGTTCCAGCCAGCCTTGAGGCGGGCCTGGGCAACACCGGTGTCGGTGCGTTGCAACGAGTGATCGTCAAAGGCGAGCGGTTTGCCGTTGAGCGTCCAAGGGACGAAGGGGCGGTGGTGCGGCTGATGAAACTCCACGGCCTGCGCGCGCTCGCTGTGGATGTGCGTGAAGAGAAGCATCGCGCCGCGCGGGACGTTGGCGGTGGCGTCATGGGAATTCAGATACGCGCGCGGATTGAGATTCCACGAATAGCGCGCGGGGCGCACGGCTTCGACGGCGCGGACGCGCACGGGATCGACGGGCTCACGGGTGAGTTGCGGGATGTCGCGCAGGACGAGTTGCGCGTGGCTCCCCTCGCCTGCTTTACGCACGGCGACGGCGGCGGGCCAGGCGGCGAGACTGGCGGCGGTGGCCGGGGCGGGATCGGACGCGGCCCAATCGTGCGGGAAGGCGCGCGCATCATATTGCTCCTCCCAAGGCTGCATGCAACTGATGCGCGGCACGGGCCAGAGATGCCCGGCGTGGGGACTGGCGCGCCAGTCGCCGGAGTCATCGGTAACGAGAGTGTGGATACCGCCGGAGTCCCGCCATGTGAGCTGCGCCAGCAAACCCGGCTCGGCGTGGAGATACTGGAAGGTGCCGATGCCAAAGTGTTGCACAAGCACCGCGAGGACGTTGCGCCCGGGGCGAAGCACGTCGCGCAGATCGTAGGGATCGATGGGCCAGGGAGAGGGCCAGGAGCGCGCCGGACCGTGGCCGAGCCACACGCCATTGACGTAAACTTCGTAACGCGAATCCGCCGTGATGAGCAGCGTGGGCGCGCCGGCCTCGCCGGGGTTGGCGGCGGCGGCGATGACGTCGCCGGCAATTTCAAATTCCCGGCGGAAACAAACGACGTTGTGATAAGCGCGACTGGCTTCGGCGGACCAAATCCAGTGCGCGTTGGCGGCTAGGAAAACCGTATCAGGCCGGGAGGCGGATTTTGTGGTGGGCATGATGAGAAGTGCGTTGGCGAAACAGGATGTGAAATGGGTGGCGAACAGGCTGAGACAAACAAAGCCTGTCATCCTAGCAACCACTCCCGGACACACGCCTTCATTTGCAGCCCGTTCCTAGCAGGATCGGGTCAAATTGGAGCGGCGGGAACGCGGTCACTCCCGGACCTTTTGTTCACTCCGCGTTCGCGGCGATTTGGCCGCGTTTGGCGTGCCAGGCTTTGAGGATCGCCCCGGCAACGGGCGCGGCATAACGACCGCCTCCCGTGTCCTCGCCGGGCGTGTCGCCCTCAAGCATCACGGCAATGGCAATGCGCGGGGACTCGATCGGCGCGAAGCCCACAAACCAGGCGAAATTCAAGGTGCCCTGCGAGGTGCGCTTTTGCGCGGTGCCGGTTTTGCCTGCAATGCGCAAGTCGGGGATTTTGAAGAGAGGGGTGTTCAAGATGCGTCCGGTGCCGGTCAGGGGCACGGCTTCCATGCCGGCGAGCAGCGCGGCGTGCTCGGCAAAGGGCAGATCGAGCGGCGCGGAACGCTGCCGCGGGCGTTGCGGATCGTGCAGGAGCGTGGGGTGGGTCTGCGTCTCGCCGCGGGCAAGCGAGGCAACAAAGGTGGCCATGCCAAGCGGCGTCACGGCGAGGTAACCCTGGCCAATGGACATGTTGGCCGTGTCTCCGGGAAACCATGACAAGCCGATCTCGCGCTTTTTCCAGGCGGGATCGGGAACGATCATGTTGCGAATTTCGCCGGGGAGTTCGATGCCGGTGCGCTGGTCGAGACCGAAACGCCGGGCTTCGGCGGCGATGGCGTCCGGGCCGGTCTGAATGCCGTAGGTGTAGAAGAAGGTGTTGCAGCTTTTCTCGATGGCCTGGGGAAAGGTGACGGGGCCGCGGTCCCGGTGGTTGTTGCAGACAAAGGTGACTTTCCCAACCTGATAATAACCGGTGCACTCGACCTCGCTGCCAGCGGTGATGTGCCCGGAGCGAATGCCGGCCAGCGCGGTGATGAGCTTGAAGGTGGAGCCGGGCGCGTAGAGTCCCTGAATGGCGCGGTTCATCCAGGCGCCTTGTTCGTTGATGCGGGCCGACTCGGCATGGGTCAGGCGGGGAACAAATTCGTTGAGGTCGTAACCAGGCATGCTCGCCAGCACGAGGACTTCGCCGGTGGTGGGATCAATGGCAACGGTGGCGCCTTTGAATCCTGTTTCGCGCATGGCTTTCTCGGCGGCGATTTGCAGGTCGATGTCGAGGCTCGTGATGAGATCGCCACCCTGCACGGGTTGACGGCGTTCGAGCGCGGGCTCCACGCGGTAACCAGCCGGGTCCACGAGGTGAATGGTGCCGCCGGTCTGGCCTTGCAGGCGGTCGTCAAACTGGCGCTCCAAACCGTCGCGCCCGATGGTGCCTTTCATCGCAAAGGTGGTGAGGTCGGAGCCGGGAAAATCCCGGTCAACATTGAGGTCATCGTTGGCCAGCACGTAACCGAGCACGTGCGCCGCCGCGCGTCCATAGGGGTAATGGCGCACGCTCGATGTGTAGAGTTGCAGGGGCGAGGAGACGGGGACGTTTTCGATGATGCGCGCGGCTTCCTCGCGCGTGAGATCCTCGACAAGAATGTAGGGCAGGATGCGCTGGTGGTCGTAGTGGCGGTGGAGGTCGCGGGCATCGACGCGGTCGGCGCGCCCGAGGAGGGCGTTGACCTTGTCGAGATAACGCTGGACGACGGAATAGCGGGCGATGAGCGCGAGTTCCGACGAGGTGGGCATGTTTTGTTTCCGACCCCGATCCCGACCCCGATCCCGCTCCCGAGCTTTGTCCCCCCCCCCCCCCCTGCCCTCTTCGTCCTCGGCGTCGGCGTCGCGATAGTTTTTGCCGATGCGCAGGTATTCGGCGCGAAACTCCGTGCGCAACTCGTCGAGGTAAAGCGTGACGGCAAAGCGCGGACGGTTGCCCACGAGCAGGCGGCCTTCGCGGTCGTAGATGTTGCCGCGCGGTCCGGGCACAAGGATGCGGCGCTGGTTCTGCACCTTGGCCTGCTCGCTGTATTCGCCGGCACGGATGAGCTGCCGGTAGGCGAGGCCGCCAACGAGTATGAGAATCATCGCGGCAATGACGTAATTGAAAAACAGGATACGCGGATTGAAGCTGCGAAACGATTCAACGAGTCCTCCTGATCCCGGGCGTTTTTCGGTCGGCGTGGCCATATGGGAAAAAGGATGTCAGCGGAGGCCGCGCGGCTGTTCGCGCCAGCAGGCGTCGAAGAATTCCAGCGTATGAAGCTGGAAGGAAAAATACCAGGGCGTGACGAGCACGATCACGAGTTGCGACAGAATCAGGTCCGTGAACCAGCGAAGCCAGCCCGCCGCCGGGTCCGGCCAGTCGCCCGTGTGCGCGATGCCGAGCATGAGCATGAAGGCGAGATTGGCAAACAGCGCCGCCGCCACGCCGACCAGCAATTCCGCGCAGGGCAGTCGCTGTCGCAGGTGGAAGATGAGGGTGTGCACCACGGCAAACATCGCCGCGTGCATCCCAAACGGCACCGGGGCCACGGCGTCAAAACACAAGCCGGCCACAAACGCGAAGGCCAGCCCCTCCCGCAATCCGGCGCGCAATGCCGGGAACGCCACCACCAGTCCGCCCAGCCAAATCCCGATGCCAAAGCGCGTGAGCATCTGGTTCGCCTGCGCCCCCAGCCACATCAGCAGCAGCGCGCTGAAGGCGAGGACAAGGAAGCGGCGTAATCCGGCGGGCATGGTGGAAAAAGCTAAAAGGCTAAAAAGCTGAAGGCTGAAATGCTGAAAGCTGAAATGGAGGAGGTTGTTGTAGTGAAAAAAAAGTGACAGCCATGTCGGGCGAAGATTTTTCCGGAGGTTTTAATTTTAGCTTTTTTGTTTTTTAGTTTTTAGCTTTTTCGCCCAGCGGCACCAGCACGGTGACTTCGGCGAGCTGGTTAAGGCGCGGGTCGAGCCGCACACGACCCGTCTTGAACAAGCCGTCAACGCCCGGATCGACGGACGTCACCTCGCCGACAAACAGGCCGGGCGGATACACGCCTCCGATGCCAGAGGTGAGCAGGCGCTGCGGCGCGGACGCCGTGGCAAACACATCCAGCGGCACAAATTCGATCACCCCCCCGGGCGCGGAAAACGAACGGTTGATTCCGCCCTGATAACTCACGGGCCTCGTGTCACCCTCGAACGTCGCCGCGATGCGCACGCCGGGGCTGCTGATCATCTCCACGACCGATGTGTAGGCATGCACCTCCGCGACGCGGCCCACTACACCGCCGCCATAGATGACAGGCGCGCCAACGGTGATCCCGTAATTGGAACCCTTCCTGATGACAAGCCGCTGCCACCACGCCGTAAAATCCCGCAGCACCACGCGGGCCGGTTCCAGACGGTATTCGGGAAACGAGGGCAGCCGCAACAGAGCCTCCAGACGGGCGCGCTCGGCGCGCAGCGCGACGTTTTCCTGAAGCATCACCTCATAGGCGGAGTTGAGCCGCGCCAAGTCGCGCCCCGCCTCGATCAGTTCGTTTTTGGAATGCGTTTTCAGCGACCAGAATTCCTGCAAATCGCTGACGAACGAAGCCGCTGCCTCCGCCGGAGCCTGCAACTCGTAAAAACTCACCCGCCCCATGCGCTTGAAAACCGCCGGCAGCAGCAGCCACGCGAGCAGCACGACGATCAGCGTGAAATACGGGCGGGCTTGGTCGAGGCGTTTTTTCCTCAGGGGCATCAGACGTTTTGCAGCACCCAGTTCAGGTTGGCGAGGACGGCGCCGGTGCCGTTGGCCACGGCGGAGAGCGGATCCTCGGCCACGATCACGGGCAGGCCGGTGCGTTCGCTGAGCAGACGGTCGATGCCGCGGATGAGCGCGCCGCCGCCCGCCATCACGAAGCCACGGTCAACGAGGTCCGCCGAAAGTTCGGGCGGGCAGCGTTCGAGCGTGGAACGCACGGCGTCCACGATCGACGAAATAGGGTCGCTGAGCGCCTCGCGGATTTCCTGCGAGGTGATGTGAATCGTCTTGGGCAGGCCGGCCACCGAGTCGCGGCCCTTGACCTCCATGGTCAGCTCCTCGTCGAGCGGGCAGGCGGAGCCGACGCGCACCTTGATCTCCTCGGCGGTGCGCTCGCCGATGAGCAGGTTGTAGGCCCGCTTCATGTAGTTGACGATGGCGGCGTCGAGTTCGTCGCCGGCCACGCGTATCGACTTTGAGAATACAATGCCGGCGAGCGAGATGATGGCGATCTCCGTGGTGCCGCCGCCGATGTCCACGATCATGTTGGCCGCCGGTTCGTCGATGGGCAGGCCCACGCCGATGGCCGCCGCCATGGGCTCGGGGATCGTGATCACGTCGCGCGCGCCGGCGTGGGTGGCGGAGTCCTTGACGGCGCGTTTCTCCACCTCGGTGATGCCGGAGGGGATGGCGATGACGACACGCGGAGCGACACGCAGGGCGTTGTTGTGCACCTTGCGGATGAAGTAACGGAGCATCGCCTCGGTGACATCGAAATCGGCAATGACGCCGTCCTTCATCGGCCGGATGGCGGTGATGTTGCCGGGAGTGCGACCGAGCATACGCTTGGCCTCGTCACCGACGGCGCGGACTTTGCGGGTGGTGGTGTCGAGGGCGACCACACTGGGCTCGCGCATGACGATGCCCTTGTCCTTCACATAAACGAGTGTGTTGGCCGTGCCGAGGTCGATGCCGATGTCGTTGGAAAAGTAGCCGAGAATGGACGCTGCCATGGTGCTGTTGTAAATGGGTGAATATCGTGCGGTTGAACGATGTGTTTTCCTGCGAGGTGCAAAGAACGGGCGTCACGCCCGACTGTCAAAGGGGAAAACGGCAAGCGGGGAAACCCGGAGGCGGCAGAAAACCCAGAGAGAGCTGCCCAAACTGTGGCATAGAAGAAGACGAAGGGAACAAAGGCCCGGCCTCCTGTAGCCATTTGCTACTTGGTAGGGAGGCCTTTGTGCCCTCTGCCGAGGGCAGCCCTTCGGGCCATCGCCGTCGGCGATGCCATCTGCGCGCTGCTGCGCTCCGTCCGAGGCCTCCGCCGTGCGTAGTGTGAGAATGCGAAATTCATAGGTAGATGGAGCGTGGTTTCGGAGGCCTCGGAGAGGCCTCCCTACCGTTAAGACGACGGCTAAAGCTCAACTTAAAATGCGCTAGACAAGCTGTATATCAATGACTTATATTCGCCAATCGGGTAATGGCTTCGTGCTCTTGGTTGCTTCTGTGCAATCTCTGCATGAGTTGGTCAACCCAGTTGCCACTGCCACCGTCGGGCAACCAATTATAAATTTTTCGATTATAGGAACATCAGGCTTTTACCCGATGAAATATATGTTTTCATTCGATGCAGACTGATTTCGACAAGACTTCTTCCACTTCCGGTCTCGCTGGTTGATTCAAGCTAAGATCCGATGAGCCCGGGCAGCGCTCATGCCCCTTGTTCTCTGGCGTGGGCGCTGTTTTTTTTGAAATGAAACGGCGGCCACGCCACCACTCCCGGCACCCGACTCCCGGCATCACGCGGCCGACAGACAGCGCACCGCCATGTCGCGCAACACATCTTCCTGCTCGTTGGGTCGCTGGATGACTTCCTCGAAGGCGCGGATGAATTCCTGCTGGTTGTCGATCAACCGGCGCAGCGGAGGCAGGGCCTTGCCGCCACCAGCCAGCTTGCCCACATACCAAGGGTTTTGCGTGAACACGTTGTAGGAACTCTTCTCGGTTACGCCGATGAAATGCGCGCCGTAGGTCTTCGCCGCGGCGGGCAGGCCGTCCAGTCCGCGTCCCCCCGCCCGGACATCGCCCGCATCCATCAAGGCGCGCACTTGGATGAGGATGCGGTTGCGATTTTGCAACGCCGACAAAACGGGACGCGAATGCCCGCCCGCGTAAAAATGCCGGTGCAGCGCCTCAAGCGTCCATTTCAAGTTGCCTGCGAAAAACGCCTCCGCCGTCTCGAAAAAATCCCCCTCCGCCACATTGGGCGTGATCTCCTCCACATGCGCCTCCTCGATCACCACGGGCCTGCGCGCGGAGCCGTCGCCAAAACCCCCGCCCGCGTCCGTGACGACGCCACCCATCCCCCCCCCCCCCCCGGCTGTAGTTGTTTCCCCACTACTGGAGGCGTAGGTGGCGAGCTTGCGCACCTCCTCGATCAGCAGGCGCGTGTTGGAGCCGATGCGGGCGACCAGCATTTGCAGGGCGCCCTCGCCAAACGTCGCGCCCAGCGCCTGGGCCTCCGTGAGCACCACGCCCGCCAGCGCATCCGACGCGCCTTCGCCCTCGCCTCCGATCAACGTGAAATCGGCCGTCTTCTCGCACCACTTGGGGAACGCCCTCCGCCGGTCCACGGGCGCCGCCGACACCACGACGGAGACCTCCGCCGGATTGAGCGAACCGAGGATTTGTTGCAAATCCTCGACCAGACGCAGCGTGCCCTCGGCGCGACCGGTCACGGAATCGGCGAGGAAATTGACGTCCTTGAACCACACCACGCGCCGCCCGCCGAACATCGAGATCGTCTGCACACTCTCTCGAAACCGGTTGATCGCATCCGAGACCTCGCCGCCATTGTTGGCAAAACCGCTGATGACCTCGCGTGAAAACTCGTCATCCACGCCCTTCGCCAATTCCTCATAACGGGCCTTGCCGGCCCGGCTGACGAGGAAGTCATCGGACCCGCAGACAAAAACAAACGGCTTCGCGGATTGGGAGTCGGACATGGGTTGGATCGGGGACAAAAACTGAAAACCTGAAAAGCGGAAAGCTGAAACATCCCGTATTGGGGAGACCGCCCTCCGGTGTTCGTTGCGCCAACTCCACGCTTGCCCGCCACCTCTGCCGCCGGGTTGATTGGCGGGATGCCAGTTTCATTCCACGTCGCCACCGCACTCGAAGCCGCCCTCAAAACCGCCGCCTCCGCCGCCGGGCTGGACGCCGCCGCGTTTTCGCCCGACGTGCGCACCGCCGATCCCAAGCACGGCGACTATCAAGCCAATGGCGTCCTAGGCTACGCCAAACGCGAAAAACAAAACCCGCGCGCCCTCGCCGAGAAACTCACCGCCGCCCTCCCCCCCCCCCTCCGCGCCGACTTCGACATCACCATCGCCGGCCCCGGTTTCATCAACTTCACCCTCCGCCCCTCCGCCGCCCAAGCCTGGCTCAACGCCTACGGCACCCGCCAAAAACTCGGGGCCGGGGCCGCCGCCGCCTGCGCCGGGCAAACCTGGGTCGTCGATTACAGCTCGCCCAACACCGCCAAGCAAATGCACGTCGGCCACCTGCGCTCCGCCGTCATCGGCGAGGCCATCTGCCGCCTGCTCGCCTTTGCCGGTGCGCGCGTCATCCGCGACAACCACCTCGGCGACTGGGGCACGCAATTCGGCAAACTCATCTACGGCTACAAGCGCTGGGTGAATCCGGAAAAACTCGCCTCCGAGCCCATCGAGGAACTCGAACGCCTCTACAAACTCGGCAACAACGCCACTCCCGAAGGCTCGCCCGAACTCGAAGAGGCCCGCCAGGAACTCGTGAAACTCCAGACCGGCGACCCGGCCAATGTCGCTCTCTGGAAAAAATTCAGCGACATCAGCCTCGCCGCCTTCCAGCAAATCTACGACCGGCTCGGTATCCGCTTTGACCATACACTCGGCGAGAGCTTTTACAACGACAAGGTGGACCACGTGTATTCGGAACTCACCGACACCACCCTCCCCGGCGGCGCGCTCGCCGTGGAAAGCCAGGGAGCGCTCGTCGTCTTTCATCCCGAACACCCGCGCTTCAAAACCCAGCCCTTCATCATCCGCAAGACCGACGGCGCGAGCAACTACGCCACCACCGACCTTGCCACCGCGCTCTACCGCATCGAGGAGTTCCACGCCGACGGCATTGCCTACGTCACCGACTTCCGTCAGGGCGACCACTTCGAGCAGCTTTTCCTGACCGTCAAAAAGTGGTTCGAGAAGACCGGCCGCCGCGCCCCGCGCCTGGAGCACGTCAGCTTTGGCGCCGTGACCGGCGAGGACGGCAAGGCACTCAAAACGCGCGACGGCGAAACCGTGAAACTCAAGTCCCTGCTCAACGAAGCCGAGGACCGCGCCTTCGCCCTTGTCACGGCCAAGAATGCCGAGCGTCCCGAAGGCGAGCGTTTCACCGAGGCCGAGTGCCGGGAGATCGCCCGCGCCGTCGGCGTCGGCTCCGTGCAATACGCCGATCTTTCGCAAAACCGCAGCAGCAACTACGTCTTTTCGTGGGACAAAATGCTGGCGCTCGACGGCAACACCGCGCCCTACCTGCTCTACGCCGTGGCACGCATCCGCTCCATCTTCCGCAAGCTCGGCCTCCCGCCGCCGGATCAGGAGTCAGGAGACGAAGGTCAGCGGGCGGAGGACTACGCGGCCGCCGCCAGTCAAATCGAGACGCCCGCCGAGATGTCCCTCGCGCGCAAGCTCGTAAAGCTCCCCGACACCCTCGCGCTGGCGACCGGACAGTTGCGCCCGCATTTCCTCTGTCTGTATCTCTACGAACTGGCGGGCGAATTCAGCGCCTTTTACGCCGCCGAGAAAGTTGCCGTGGACGACCCTGCCGTGCGCGCCCGCCGCCTGCTCCTCTGCGCGCGCACGCTCCTCGTATTGGAAACAGGACTACATCTTCTCGGCCTGCGCACGCTCGAACGCATGTGATCTTGCCCGGTAGGGAGGCCTCTCCGAGGCCTCCGTGAGCGTAGTGCGAGGAAGCGAAACTGATAGGTAGTTGGAGCGTGGTTTCGGAGGCCTCGGAGAGGCCTCCCTACCGGGCAAGACAACGGCTACAGTTTTGAATAAAATGCCCTGACAGGACGTAGCTCGGAGCCTTAGCCCGAGCTACGACATGCACGGGATCACTTCGCCGGCTTCTTCGCAACCTTGCCGCCTTTGGTTTTCTTCGCGTTGCCCGCTTTCGCGCCGGTTGCTCCGCGCTTCACCTTGAGCGCGGCGGTGATGAAGGCCGCGAAAAGCGGGTGCGGCTTGTTGGGCTTGGACTGAAACTCGGGATGGAATTGCACCGCGACAAACCAAGGATGGCGGTCTTTGCCGATCTCGATGATCTCAACGAGATTGCGGCGCGGATTGATGCCGCTGACCACGAGGCCCCCGCGCTGGAGCTGGCCGACGTAGGCATTGTTGACCTCGAAACGGTGCCGGTGCCGCTCGCGGATGCTCGGCACTTTGTAGGCACGCGCGGCGAGCGTGCCGGGCGTGAGCGAACATTCGTAGCTGCCTAGGCGCATGGTCGCGCCCTTGTCGATAATCTGCTTCTGCTCCTCCATCATGTTGATGACGGGATGCTCGGCGGCGGGATCGAACTCGACAGAGTTGGCCCCCTTGAGCTTGAGCACGTTGCGGGCGTACTCGATGACGGCGATCTGGAGGCCGAGACAGAGGCCGTAGTAGGGAATCTTGTTTTCGCGGGCGTAGCGGGCGGCGGCGATTTTGCCCTCCGTGCCGCGATCGCCGAAACCGCCGGGCACGAGGATGCCGTCGAGTCCCTTGAGGAGCGCGAGGCCGTTTTTCTTTTCCAGTTCCTCGGCGTCGATGCGGCGGATGTGAACCTTGCAGTTGTTGGCAATGCCGCCGTGGGCGACGGATTCGTAAACGGATTTGTAGGCGTCCTGAAGCTCGATGTACTTGCCGACGACGCCGATCGTGACCTCGTGCGCGGGGCTTTTTACGCGGCGCACGATTTCCTCCCAGATGTTTTTCGGCGGAAGCGGTTTTTGGAGTTCAAAGATGTCCACCACGAGCTGGTCCATGCCTTCTTTCTGGAGGGCGAGCGGGAGTTCGTAGATGGAGCCGACGTCACGGCATTCGATGACGGCTTTGACCGGGACGTTGCAGAAAAGGGAGATTTTGTCGCGCAGGCCGTGGTCAAGCGGCTGTTCGCAGCGGCACACCAGGATGTCGGGCTGGATGCCGATCTCGCGCAGTTTGGCGACGGATTGCTGCGTGGGCTTGGTCTTCAATTCCCCCGCCGCCTGAAGAAACGGCACCAGTGTAACGTGAATAAAGATACAGTCCTTCTTGCCCACTTCGAGGGCGAACTGGCGCATCGCCTCGACGAAGGGCAGCCCCTCGATGTCGCCCGTGGTGCCGCCGATCTCGGTGATGAGCACATCCACGTCTTTGCCGCCCTGGTAGATGCGATCCTTGATTTCGTTGGTGACGTGCGGGATGACTTGCACGGTCTTGCCGAGATAAACGCCGCGGCGCTCCTTCTGGATGACGCTTTCGTAGATCTGGCCCGAACTAAGGCTGTTGACGCGGGAGAGCTTGCCGCTCGTGAAGCGCTCGTAATGGCCGAGGTCGAGGTCGGTTTCGGCCCCGTCCTCGAGCACATACACTTCGCCGTGCTGGAAGGGGCTCATGGTGCCCGGATCCACGTTGAGATAGGGATCGAACTTCTGGATGCGGACGGTGAGTCCGCGCATCTCCAGGAGAGCGCCCAATGCCGCCGCTGTCAGCCCCTTGCCCAGCGATGAAACCACGCCGCCAGTCACGAAAATGTATTTCATCGGAAAGGGATATGCGGGCAGCAAAAACCGTGACAAGAAAAACAAGAGAGCGATCAGGTCTGTTGCAGACTTTCGCCTTGAGCCCGTGCTGTCCCCATGCGCTGCGGCGTCGTTGCCCGCATAAGGAACTCAAAACGCATCCATTAGAACAGAGACAAGGTCAGTCTGACTATTGACCGAGGCTCGACGCTGTGTCCCGCCATCATCGGAATTCGCAACTCGTTTCCGAAACCAGAAACCCTGCGACCAAATGAACAAAACCACCCTGCGAACCGCCTGTGCGGCTCTGGCGTTGCTGACCACCGGCGCGCTCACTGCCCAGGCCCAAACCCAGCCCGACATGGAGCGCATCAACGCCTCCATGCAGAAGATGGAATCCACCATCAACCAACTCATGACTCGCATCGCCGAGCTTGAGAAGGAACGCGACGCCGCCCGCGCCGCCGCCGCTCCCGCGGCCTACGCCGCCACCGGCCAAGCCGGCGCCCCCTCCGCTGGCGCGCCCGCGGCCCAGCCCGCCGACCTGCTCGACAGCGATGGCTACATCACGCTGCCCCGCACCGGTCTCAAGGCCCGCCTCAACGTCAAGCCCCGCCTCGACATAACGATGGACAGCCGCAACTCGGGCAACGAAGACCGCTTCGTCACCGCCCAGATCCCCGTCAAGGGCAGCGCGGACTACGGAGGCGGCGAGCACTTCAACATGAACATGAAGGCCACCACCATCACGTTCGACGTTGTCTCCAACGACAGCGACAAATTCGCCTTCCACTACGACAACGACTTCTTCGGCCGCGGCGACAACGACTACAACTTCCGCGTCAACCAAATCTGGGTCCGCTACGGCAACCTCATCGTTGGCCAGGGCGTTCTCCCCTTTGAGGACTCCGACATCTGGGCCGACACCGTGGACTTCGAAGGCATCAACGCCCAGACCTACGCCCGCCAGCCCATGATCCGCTACAACTACTCCATCAACAACGAATGGAGCAGCGCCTTCGCTCTCTCCAAGCCCGTTGCCTACGTGGACAGCGGTACGCTCGATGCCGAGGACAATCCCATCGACGCCGACGTCACCAAACGCATGCCCGATTTCTCCGCCAACATCCGTTGGGAACGTGAAAGCTTCGGCCACATCCAGCTCAGCGGCATGGCCCGCGAAATCACCGCCGACAACGGCAACGGTCGCGGCAAGCAGGACGTCTTCGGCTGGGGCCTGAGCCTCAGCGGTGTGATCAAGATCACCGAAAACGACTCCGTCCAACTCATGGCCAACTACGGCCAGGGCACCTTCAGCTACATGAACGACGCCTTCATCAGCGGCGACGCCTCCTACAACAACGCTGGCGACCTCAAGGCCCTCACCTACAAAGGCTTCCTCGCCGCCTACTCGCACCGCTGGAACGAATCCTGGCGCTCCACCGCCACCTACGGCTGGCTGCAAATTGACAACGAAGGCGGTCAGACCGGCGACGCGTATCACCGCACCCAATACGCCAGCGTCAACGCCATCTGGACGGTCATGCCCCGCTGGGACATCGGCTTCGAAGTCCTCTACGGCTACAAGAAGGAAAATAGCGGCGCCAGCGGCGACGTCCTCCGCGCGCAAGTCGCCTTCATGTATTCCTTGTTCTAACACTCCCCCGCACCACGTGCGCCAAAAAGCCCGGGCTCCATGCCCGGGCTTTTTTTATGAAGCGAAATGACGCAACCAACCCAGGAGGGCGGGTCTCCCGACCCGCCAGACGCGGCGCAGCCGCGCCATCCGGAATTGCGGCGCTTCGCGCCGTCGGCGGGTCGGGAGACCCGCCCTCCTTAGTATTTTGCTCTACTTACCCCCGCACGCAGCGCCACACCGCGTGGCATTGGGTCAGCAGCGCCTGCAATTCATCGAGCGGCACCATATTGGGCCCGTCGGAAAGCGCATTGGCCGGGTCGGGATGCGTTTCCAAAAACAACCCGTCCGCCCCTGCCGCCAACGCGGCCAAGGCCAGCGGCGGCACGAACTCGCGCTGCCCGGAACTCTTCCCCCCCCCCCCCCCCGGAAGCTGCACGCTGTGCGTCGCGTCGAGAATCACCGGGTATCCATTGCGCGCCATGATCGGGAAGCTGCGCATGTCCACGACCAGATTTTGGTAGCCAAACGTCGTCCCCCGCTCCGTCTGCCAGATTTCGGCGGCGCGCCCTTCACGGAGTTTTCCAGTAACGTGAACCATGTCCTGCGGCGCGAGAAACTGGCCTTTCTTGACATTGACGACACGCCCCGTGGCAGCGGCGGCGAGCAGGATGTCCGTCTGACGGCAGAGAAAGGCGGGAATCTGCAACACATCGCACACCTCGGCGACGCGGGCGCACTGGTCGGCGTCGTGGATGTCGGTGAGGACGGGAAACCCGTAGTCGCGTTTCACCAAGGCGAGGAGTTTCAGCCCCTCGTCGATGCCGGTGCCGCGAGGCCCGGCGATGGAGGTGCGGTTGGCCTTGTCGAACGACCCCTTGAAGACGATCCGCAGTTCCGGCAGCGCCCGGGCGATCTCCGTCAGTCGCGAGGCGACCGCCCGGCAAACGGTTTCATTTTCGAGCGAGCAGGGACCGGCGATGACGAGAAGTTTTGTTGGATCGTAAAGCATTCCGACAAGCCCGCCGCGACACCGGGGAGAGGCAAGATTTTTCCGGACAGGAGCAGGGGGGGGATAGTCGGCGTAGATGGGGCCGTCTTGTTCAAATTCAACGATATGGCTGGCTTTGATTTGAAACACCGCCTTCAGCGAAGCGTCCGCGACGCCCTGGCCTTCGTGCGAGTCGCTTCCGGGACGACATCGGGATGAAACAACTTCCACATCTCGACACATCAACGCCTCGGCAACCGTTCGACTGTCGCCCCCCCCTTTTAACCGCTTATGAATCTGAAATTTTCAAGCCAATGGCCGCGCGGTGCACTGCGGGCGCGTGATCAGCCGCCCGATTTTCTCGTGCGTTTTCTCGCCTCCAGTCTGGCCATCACTTCGGAGGCCATCGTTTCATCGGTTCGGGCAATGGGCTTTGCACCGTTGGCACGCCAATGTTCCAGAACGGCAACCGCGTATTGCGCTCGCGACCAGCCAAGTGCCTCGGCCCGCGCATCTATCAACTCAACGAGTTCCTTGGGGGCGCTGGCACTGATGTAAGCCCTGTCTTTACCGATTTTTCCCACAAGGGAATGCGACTTCCGATTTTCCCGGTGGGCGACAAAAAGCTTGCCAAATGTGTTATACTAGCTAGTTCAACACATCTACCCGCAATTCCCCGCCTTCAGAACACCATCGTTATGAAACCCCATCGTTCGTCCCCGGTTCGTCCGCACAAGTTGCGCCCTCACCCTCATCGAGTCTCGATTCTCATGCGCCCTGCTTGGGAGGCATCAACTTTTCCCAAGGACAATTCAATGCGCGTTGAATCCGCAGCACCGTTGCCAGCAATGGGTTGATTTCCCCCGCTTCGATTCGTTGCAGCGTTCGGATGTCCATATCCGCCATTTCGGACAATTTCTCCTGGGTTATCGCCCGGGCAACTCGCTCACGCCGCACATTGGCACCGAAACGAACTGTTTCACGCTGGATTTCATTAGGAAGAGACACGTCTGCATTATGCTGAAAAGCCTTTCCGATCCTTACGGCATGGATGCCGTAATTTTTCTTGACGCTTACGGCACAGATGCCGTAAGCCATCGAGCAATGACAAGCTCCGTTCCTCACATCGCTACCGAGCCAGATTCCTCCGAACACACCCGAAAATTTCCCCGACCAACAATCCTTCCCCATTCCATGACTTCCTTCTTTCGCCCTCCCCTCTCTCGTGCCTTCACGCTCATCGAGCTGCTGGCCGTCATCGTGATCATCGGCCTTCTTGCCGCGATTATCATCCCGGTTGTCGGAGTGGTCAGAGCCACCGCGCACACCAGCGTTTGTTCGTCCAACCTCCGCCAACTCGCCATGGCGTGCAACCTCTACGCTCAGGACAACAACGGGAAATTTCCCTCCACTAGGCTTTACAACAGCGGCAACCGAAGCGACGGAAACTATGGAGTCCTTGAATACGTGGGGAACAGCAGACTGACCCCGGTGTATCGTTGTCCCTCACTCAAAAACTATCCATTCGGTCCAGAGCACATCCTGCCAGGAACCGAAACCGGCGGTTGCACCTACACCGCATCACTGACCACCAGCAACAACGCAAACGGAGGCGGCATCCCGCTTGTCTACGTCAGCCAAGTCGAAATTCCCAGCCGTACAGCGTGGATCATGGACGGCGTGTGGGAAGGAACCTATTTCTACTCGGTCATTGGCCGCAACGAACTCAAAAACCGGATCGCCCAACTCCAATTCCCGCACAAAGGACGCCAGAACGTTGTCTTTGTGGACATCCATGTGGAAGCCATTGCACGGGACAAATTCCCCGCCGACCCCACCGCCACTTTCTGGACCAGCCATTGATCCTCACACGACAACGCCAGCCAGATTATTCCCTCCGGCCAACCAACCGGCCCTGTTCAAACCCAACCCAAATCAACCAAACCCAACCAAAGAAAAACGCATGAAAACAACACGCCTCCTCACAATGCTCTCCCTAACCGCGCTCGTCGCACTGCCCCTGTCGGCGGTGACGATCACGCCGCAGCAATTCGGCTCCATCAACCCATCGCTGGTCAACCAAATCATCATCCAGCAAACCACCGAAACGGGACTTTACGGCATCCGCTATGAAGACGCCCAGTATCGGAGCGCGCTCCAAACATTCACGTGGGAAGGGACAGGCGACTTGACCGGACTCGGCATCAAACTCGCCGCCAACGGCAACAACCTGAATGGCACCGCGGCCTACTACCTCCGCATCTTCAAAGTGAGTGCCCTGACCGCAGGGCCGGACTCCAGCGTCACCTCGCCCGCGCTGAGGGAATACGAATTCAGCCTCACCGGAGACTACAGAACCATCACCGATTATCTCTACTTCGCATTGCCCGCCTCCCTGACGCTGGAAAACGGCGGCACTTACATGTTTCAAATCATCAACAAGGCGGAAGTGGTGAAACGCCTCTCCTTTGCCACCGCCGCAGGAGGCACCAGCACCTATGCGCACGGCGTTGGTTACACCCATTACAGCAGCACTCCCACAGCACCAACCACGATCAGTGACAACAGTGGTGGCGTGATAAAGGATTACGTCTTCTTCCTGACCGGCAGCCCGGCTATCCCCGAACCCCGCACGCTCGGACTGCTCATTGGCTGTATCGTCGGCATGGCTACACTTGGCTGGCGAAAAATCCATCGAACAACCCAGCCCTAAACCCCCCGGCGAACGTGAACTGCGACACGGTGGAAACAGAAAAAACAACCCAGTAAAACCAACCCGAAAAAACGCCCAAAGAACGCCAGCCATGATGAAACCCCTGTCACGCCTATTCCTGTTCTCCACCATCTGCGTAATTACACCGTGCCTGATGGCCTCCACACCGCCGAAGCCGGATGCCGACGACAACGCTGTCTGTGACCATGCCGCAAGCACGCGCATCGGATACGAACTCGAACTGGTTCCCGGTTACGAAGCATGCAGCATCTACCTCCATGGATGCAAAGCCCCCGCGACAAACCAGTTTCGGGGCGAAGTTTTCTTCCGTATCATGGAACCCGTTACACAAGGAATCAATAGCCTCCCCTCCTCCCCCCCCGGCGAATGGCGGCGCGCCTTTGACCTCGTTTACATGCCCGGCGAAAAAAGCGCGCGCGGCAGCCTGCTCCGACTCCCGGAAAACGCCGCGTGCCAGCTCCGCCTGAACATCGACGACAACGGCAAAAAACAAACCATCGAACGCGAATTTCGCACCCTCGCCAGCAAAGTCCCCATTGCCAAAACCATCGAACTCGGCCCCGGCACAAAACTCCCCCTCATCATCACCCAAACCCAAAGCGGTGCCCCCGGCGCCTACATCCGCTACACCTCCCCCCCCGGCCTCATTCTCGACAGCGGCAACCACTCCACGGATACAATCACCATCGACGGAGCCAGCCACATCATCCTCGACGGACTGACCCTCCGCGGCGGACGCATTAACGCGATCAACCTCAACAACGCTTCTCACATCCAGATCCTCAACTGCGACATTGCCGGCTTCGGTCGCGTCGGCGTCCGGAAACCCGAACGCGACGGCAAATTTTACGAAAGCGGACGCGCGCTCAACAACGACGCCGGCATCCGCATCTCCGGCGGGCAAAACATCCTCATCGAACGCTGTTACATCCACGACCCGCGCGGCACTGCCAATCCCTGGTTTTACTCGCACCCCGCCGGTCCGAATGCTGTTTTCGCCACCAAGGCCGCCCAGGTTGTGCTGCGCTACAACGATTTTATCGGCAGCGACCTAAAACGCTGGAACGACGCCATCGAAGGCGGAAGGAACGGCTTCCCCGACGGCGGCGTTTACCGCGACGCGGAGATTTACGGCAACTACTTCGCCTTCGGCAACGACGACGGCATGGAACTGGATGGCGGACAAATGAACACCCGCTTCCTGCACAACAAAGTCGAAGGCACGCTCTGCGGCGTCAGCACCGCCCCCTGCCTCTCCGGCCCCTCCTGGATCATCGGCAACCTCTTCAGCCAGCCCGGCGACGAATTCGGATTCACCGGTAACGCCATCAAAAACAACTACAGAGTCACCGGACAGGGCCGGATATTTTTCTTGCATAACACCATTGCCGGCGACTGGAACGGCCTCAGCGGATATGGAGGCCCCCGGACCGAACTCGAAAAAATGCACGGCATCGTCAAAGGATTCGCCCGCAACAACCTCATCGCCATCACCGCCAATCCGGTCTCGCCGGGGCTGTTCATCTTCGCAAACGATTTTGACCACGACCTGCTGTTCACCACTTCCGATGCGCACCGGCAAAACCTCGCCGTCCTGCAAAAAAAATCCGGGCAGGAACGCAACGGCATCAATGCGCGGCCAAAGTTTGTCGATGCGACGCACGGCGATTACAACCTCAGCCCGGATTCTCCCGGTTACGCCCAAGGGATCGTGCTTCCCGGCCTCCACCCCCCGCATGACGCGAGACCATCGCACGGCGCATTCCAGCCCGGCGGCATAACCGATTTACCCTACCGTCCCGTGCCATTTCACACCAACGTGGCGCGCCTCGATTTTTCGGCGGCCTCCGCTCACGAATGGACGACGCAACAAGTGACGGTGACGGTGGACGCCCCCGGTTTTCGTTCCGATTTCCAAGTGCTGCGCAATGAAGCCTCGCGTTTCATTCACGTAACACCGGAACGCGGCACTCTCGCACACGGACAACCGTTCACGTTGACCGTTGCAATTGATCCCGCGCACATCACCTCTGCGCGGATCAACGCCGGCGCGTTTCTCGTCCGCTTGCCGGATGGATTTTCCCGGGTGCTCACCATTTACGCCGACTCGACGCGCGACCTGAAACTGCTCGCGCGTGACCGTGCCGGGGCCATCCACGGTAAAGTTTTCCGACAAACGAATGAGCACGGCGAGACCATGCTGACAGTCGATATTCCTGTATCCGGAAAGTATTACATGTTCGTCAAAACAACGGAGCAGACCGGGGTAAAAGTGCCGGTCAATATTGATGGCGGCGAGTTCCACGAACTGATGCTCCGTGGCAAACCCGGCGCAGAGGAACGGTGGATGAATCTTGGCACGAACGCCTACGCTGACAGTCGCAATCCCAACCGCCCGCTTGAATTCACCACCGGCAAACACACGGTCCAGTTGCGCGACTTGAGGCAACAGGTCGCCGGTTTTGCGCTCGCAGAAAGGCCGGAGACATTCCTGCTTGCGCTCACCCAAGACCTGTAACCTACACCCATTTCTCTTCCCCGCGGTTGACTGCTCAACTCCGGTAGTCGGCGTTTTCGCTCACGTATTCGTGCGTGAGGTCGGCCCCGAAAACCGTGGCGGACGCGGTGCCGTTGCCCAAGTCCACATCGATCTCCACGCAACGCTCGTGCGGCGGATAATCCACCGGCGGCGCAAAGGTGCCGTCCGCCGCCGGGCGGCTTTCGTAAAGCTCAGCGGCCTTCAGGTGCGCGACCAGCGCGAGCTCCTTTTGCGGATCGAGTAAAAACGCGCCGTTCGCAAAAATCTCGATGCCGCCAATGCTCGCGCGCAACGCCGACAAGTCCGTGCCCGGCGCGTGCGCGCCCACGTGTTTGCCGATGGCCTGCACGAGACGGCCCACGTTGGGGTCGTTGCCCGCCACGGCGCACTTGAAAAGCGGCGCGTTGACGATCGCCTTGCCCAGCGCGCACGCGAGCGACTCGGTGGCGGCGTTTTGTATCCGCACACGAATGACATGTCGCACGCCCTCGCCATTGCGCACCACGTCCTCGGCGAGGTCGCGACACACTTGCGTCAGCGCAGCCTCGAATCCGGCAAGCGCGACAGCGGGGGGGGGGGGGGGGGACGCGGTGGCGGCGGCCTGGTCAAGCGTCACCACGCCCGACGATACGAGCACCACGGTGTCCGACGTGCTCGTGTCGCTGTCCACGCTCATGCGATTGAAGGAGACATTGACGGCGCGTTGCAGCATCGCGCGCAATTCGTCGCGCGGCACGGCGATGTCGGTCAAAATGTAAACCAGCATCGTTGCCATGTTGGGCTCGATCATGCCCGCGCCCTTGGCGATGCCAACGATCCGCCCCGCGCCTGCGCCCGTGCCCACGGTGGCGGAGCGAACTTTTGGATACAGGTCCGTGGTGACAATGCCCTCCGCCGCCGGCAGCACCGAGCCCGCACCACCCGCGCTGGCGTTGCCGCCCGCCGCATCCGCACCCGCCAGCGCCGCCACGGCCTTTGGCAGATTTTGCAGCATCGCCTCAACGGGCAGCGTCCAGCCAATGACGCCCGTCGAACTCGGCAGCACCGCCGACGCCGGCAGACCGAGCAGCCGGCCCGCCTCCGCGCAAATGCGTTCCGCCGTCTCCACGCCGCCGGGCGCGCAGACATTGGAGATTTTGTTGTTCACGATGATCGCGCCCAGTGCCGGCGACTCCGCCAGCCGTCTCCGCCCCACGATGACCGGAGCGCCGGGAAAAGCGTTTTTGGTGAACATCGCGGCAAACCCCGCCCCCGCCGCCAGCGGCTGGTCAAGCGCGATGAGCGTGAGCGCCATCTTCGCCGGCTTGGGCGCCTCGACGGGCGTAAAATCGAAGCGCGCCGTGCCTACGCGAAACCCGCGCGGCAGCGCGGCCTGGGAGGCGAGCCATGCGCGGTGTTCCGCGCGGGAGGAAAAGGTAAGATCGGTGCTGGGCACGCGCCTACAACTGGCCCGCCGTCCGGTGGAGTGAAGCGAAAAGAAAGGCCCGGCGTAACTCTCCCCCCCCCCCCCCTCGCGTCCGGCTCCGCAGCCTCATCCTCATCACCCCGCCGCCGGGTGCATCTCCAGATAACGCCTCACATAACTGCACGTCTCACGCCCCCGCAGCACCCGCATCCCCCGCGCGGTGGCCCAGTCCAGCCCCGCCCGCACCAGCACCGCAGCCGCGCCGCGCCCGCGCAACGCCTCCGGCACATGCGTATGCGTGAAAATCACCGCCGCACCCTCCCCCCCGCCCTCCGCAAACGCATACTCCAGCACCGCCTCGCCCTCTGGAAACGAGAGCGCGAAACAGAGTCGTTTTTCATCATGTATCGGTGTCGGCATCTGCATAGGCGTCATGGCGTGTTGAATGCGCAACCTATGAACTTTGCCTGCGACTGCTAATCCGCCGAATAACCAAAAGCGCATCATCGAGCCTGCCAGTGTGTTGCGCGCTTATTTAATTTCAGGGGAAACACCCGTCACACAGGAATTTCCTTGCATCCCCATTGGAAACCGTTCTCTTTGCCGCCCTTATTCGTTAGAGCACGTTAGATGACAGGAACTGGTGAGTCGTCAGATGGAGTTAGGCTTCAGGTGATGATTTCGAAACCCGATCCCCGGGAACGGACTGGCAGCAGACGGGATTCTACGACCCACATCACATGAGCAATTCCAAACTCTACGTCGGCAACATGTCCTTCAAAACGACCGAAGACGACCTCCGCTCCGCCTTCGGCCAATTCGGTTCCGTCACCGACGTTTACGTCGCCATGGACAAGATGACCGGCCGCCCCCGCGGTTTCGCGTTCGTCACCATGGGCACCCCCGAAGAAGCCAAGACCGCGGCTGAAAAACTCAACGGCGTCGATCTCGGCGGCCGCGCCCTCACCGTCAACGAAGCCCGTCCCAAGGAAGAAGGCGCCGGCCGTTCCTTCGGTGGTGGCGGCGGCGGTGGCCGTGGTTTCGGCGGCGGCGGCGGCCGTGACCGTGACCGCGGTGATCGCGGCGGCTTCGGCGGCGGTCGTGACCGTCGTTACTAAGCTGGTTTCCCGACCAACACTTTTGTTCTCAAAGACAAACTAATCCAAGGCGGGCGCCCCCAACACGGGGCGCCCGCTTTTTTTTTTGCGCTCCGCAGGATTGTTACGATTCGGAAACAGCCCCGCTTTACACTCGGCAGTCCGCGCCCTCCGGTTACGCTCTCCCCCCGACCACATCCGCCCGCTTCCGTCCATCACCCGCCGTCACACATGTCGGAAACCGCATCGCAACAACCACCGCCCGTAACGCCAGCGTCACAAAAAATCCTAGTCGTCGATGACGAGGCTGACGTCACCGAACTCCTCGCCTACCATCTCCAGGCCAAAGGCTTCACCGTCGAGACGCTCAACGACCCCAATCGCAGCCTCGGCCTCGCGCGCACCTTCCTGCCCGACCTCGTCATCCTCGACGTCATGATGCCCGACCTCAGCGGCATCCAACTCTGCCGCCTCATCCGCGCCGACCCCCAACTCGCCCAAGTCCCCGTCATCTTTCTCACCGCCAAGGCCGAGGAAGGCGACCGCATCCAAGGCTTGGAAACCGGAGCCGACGACTACATTTGCAAACCCTTTAGCATCAAGGAACTCATCCTGCGCGTGCAGACCATCCTTCGCCGCCTCGCCGCCCCCGGCGCTTCCAGCGGCCAGACCGCCGAGCCCCTCCGCCGCATCCTGCAAGCCGGACAGATCACGCTCGACACCGAAAGCCATGAAGCCGCCCTCGCCGGCACGCCCATCGACCTCACCGCGACCGAATTCAAACTCCTCCAAATCCTCATGGAACGCCGCGGTCGCGTGCAAACCCGCGAGCACCTCCTCATCAACGTATGGAACTACGAAACCGAGATCGAGACCCGCACCGTTGACACCCACGTACGCCGCCTCCGCGAAAAACTCGGCGACCACGCCGACCTCATCGAAACCATCCGCGGCGTCGGTTACCGGCTGGCCAAATAAACCCTCGCCACAGCCTCCTCCCCCCCCCACCCCCCTCCCCCATGCCACTCGCAACGCCATCATCACCCGGTCAACAAAACCGCATCAAAGAAACAGGTAATTTGCTCTCTTTCATCAGTGTCCATTAGTGTGCATTAGTGGTTTCGAAAAAACACCATGCTCTGGCTGGCCATCATACTGCTCACCTGCGCCCTGCTCGCCGTCCTCCTCCGACTGTTTGCGCACCACCGCGCCATCCGTTCCCTCAACGTCGCCCTCCTCCAACGCCAGCCCTTCCTTCAGGAAAACCACGCCATCGACCCCGCCTGGCGAGACCTCTGCACCACCGCCAACCACCTCGTCGAAGACATCAACCGCCTCGACAAACAACGCGCCGGCCAACTCGCCCAACTCGAAGCCACGCTCGGCAGCCTTCAAGAAGCCGTCCTCGTCGTGGACGCCGCCAACACCATCCTCCTCGCCAACAAAGCCCTCAGCGCCATCTTCCCCCGCACCGACGCCATCCTCCACCAGCGCCTCGAAACCATCGTGCGCAACGCCCCTTTTCTCCGCTACGTCGAAGCCGTCCGCCGCGACGGCGCGCGCCCGCAGCAAGAGATTGAATTTGAGGACAACAGCAACGCCACCTGGCTCGAAGTCACCGGCACCGTCATCCCCGCCCTCCACAACAGCCAGCCCCCCTGCGCCCTCTTCGTCCTCCACAACATCACCCGCCAGAAACGCCTCGAAGCCGTCCGCAAGGAATTCGTCGCCAACGTCTCCCACGAACTCCGCACCCCCCTCAGCGTCATCAAAGGCTACGCCGAGACGCTCATCGACGGCGGCCCCGACATGCCTCCCGCCCAGCGTGACCGCTTCCTCCACATCATCCGCCGCCACACCGACCGCCTCAACACCCTCCTCGAAGACCTCCTCACCCTCTCGCGTCTCGAATCCCCCAATACAGGACTCCGCCGCGAACCCGGCGACCTCGACCGCCTCGTAAAAACCCTCCTCGACGAATACCGCACCCGTCCCGCCGCCGCCCGCCACACCCTCCAGCTCACCCTCGGTGCCGCGCCCGGCCCCCTTAATTTCGACGCCCTCAAACTCACCCAGGTTTTTCACAACCTCCTCGACAACGCCCTCAAATACACCCCGCCCGGCTCCCGCATCGACATCGCCATCCGTCCCAAGGGATCCGAAATCGAAATCTGCGTCAGTGACAACGGCCCCGGCATCCCGGTCGCGGATCTGCCGCACATCTTCGAACGCTTTTATCGCGTGGACAAAGGCCGCTCGCGCGAGACCGGCGGCACTGGCCTCGGCCTCTCGATCGTGAAACACATTGTGCAACTCCACGGCGGCCGCGTCTGGGTGGAAAGCGAACCCGGCCGCGGCGCCTCATTCCACTTCACCCTCCCCGCCGCCCCCCGCCGCATGGACGTGACCGTGTGACCACGGCGCCTCCCCCCCCCCCCCCCTCCCTGCTCACACAGCCGGCTGCGCCCCCGGCAAATAAAAATCCTCCTCACGCAACGCATACCCGCGGATCTGCGCACGCGGATGCGCGTCGTCGATGATGTAGTTGACGATGTAAAGCTCGCCGTCGTCGAACTGCACCCAGCCGGAATACCCCGTATCCGCCACTGGACTACGATCGTAATCGAGCGGCATCACGCGCACCTTCGCCGCGTTGCGCACCGGATTAAGACATGACTCCACATCCGTCAGCGCCGCGAAAAAGTTCTGCGTCATCCAGCCCCAGCCGCCCGAACTGCCCTGCAAAAACCGATGCGTGATCATCACGCGCCCGCTCTGCAACATGCCCGCCACCGGACGGTGGCAGCCCGGCAACGCAAACTTACACAAACCCGACCACGTCGCCCCGCCATCATGACTAAACGCACGAAACGCATCGAGGCCGCTAAAAGAATTTTCGCGCATAAAACACACCAATCCGCCATCGCCCGGCAATTCCAGCACGCTGCCTTCGCAGAGTTTCAGCCCCGCGTCCTGCCCCACGACCACCGGCCCCGACCACGTCGCCCCCTGGTCATCGGAATACCACAGCCGCTGGCTCCACAGCCGGCGGTCCTCGCCAAGAAACGTGTGCGCCGAAGTCGTCCAGCGACCCGCATGCGGACCGTGTTTCAACTCCACGATCTGATCCGGCACGATGCCCGTGACAGGCGTTGCCACCGGTCCCTGCCACGTATCGCCATTGTCACTACTGAACCACAGCCAGTTGGTCTGCTCGCCGCCGTTGTCCGCGCCCTCGTGCGCGCCGGCCACGCGATCCACGATGACCGCCAGCCGGCCGTCGCGCAGCGCGGTGATGCGCGCGCAGTTCCAATGCGGGTCGCCCCGATCCTTCTTGTGCAACGGCGTCGTGATGGCCCGCTTTGCCGACCAGGTGCGCCCCCGGTCGTCCGAAGTGACACTTTGGATACACGTATAAGAGCGGTCGCCGTGGTGCGTGCATTCGCTAAAAACGCAGACCAGCCGCCCCGTGCGCGTAAGCGCGAGGTCAGGCCATGCCTGATAAATGGAGTCGTCACGGCTGACGGTGAATTTCTGGATCATGTTATTTCCGGGTTTCTTCAAAACTTGATATGTCGCACGTCTGGCCCAGACGTCACAGCGAATTAAATCGAGTTACGTCGATTTGCGTCGATTTAACTCGAAATCACCGGGCGGCTTTGATGGCGGCGAAATAGCCGATTTCGCCGAGTTCTTTTTCCAGCGCGGCGATTTCCGTCGCGGGCGGCATTTCGAGCGGGGCTCGCATGGGACCGCAGTCGATGCCGGCAAGAGCCAGCGTGGCCTTGATCGCGGGCAGACCGCCGTGGCGCACCATGATGTCGATGGCCTGCGTGCAAAACGCCTGCATGCGTTCCGCCTCCGCCGCGTTGCCTGCGGCATGGGCGCGGGCAACGGCCAGATAGAGCGGCGCGGCAAAATTATACGTGCTGCCCACCGCACCCGTTGCGCCGAGCTTGAGGGCGGAGAGGAGTTTCTCGTCGCGTCCGAAAAACACCTCGAAGTCCTTGCCCGTGGCCTTGGTTTGTGCGCGCGCCCAGGCGAGCGAAGCGGCGTAGTCGTCGAGGTCTTCGAAGGTAAATTTCACACCGCGAAAGTTCGGCACGGCGTCCGCCATCTGCGCGATCCAGCGGCGCACTGGCGCGTGCGCGCGACTCATCGACGGCATGTGATACGCATAGAACGGCAGTTCCGGAGCCGCCGCGGCAATCTGCCGGTTGACCGCAATCAACCCCGTGTCGGAAGTCGGCGCGAAGAACACCGGACCGATGGCCGCTGTACCGTCGGCGCCGATACGCGCCGCGTGTTCCGCGAGGTCGCGCGCGTCGGCCACGGAGCAATGCCCCACATGGACGATAAGCTTGAGCTTGCCGCGCACGGCGGAGCGCCACGTTTCGGCGACCTGTTTGCGTTCGGCATTGGAAAGCGACATCCCTTCGCCGGTGGTGCCGCAGATAAAAACGCCTGCGACGCCGGTGGCGTGCAGGTGTGCGGCGTAGGGTTCGATCACCTTGAGGTTGAGCGAGCCATCGGCGTTGAGCGGCGTGAAAGGAGCGGCAATGAGGTTCATGGTGCCACCCACACTGCCCCCTCGCCCCACATGCTGACAATCGCCCCCCACTGGTCATTCGTGTTAACCAGTCAGGAGAGAGAGAGAGAGAGAGAGAGAGGGGGAGGGGGGGGGAGGAAGGGAACAATGGGCGGTGTTCGCAAAAGCGATTGCGACTGTTCCGACATATTTTAATTCATTTCGCGGAGAACGTTCCCCATGGAAAAACACGCTCGCATTACGATCAAGGAAATGGCCGCCCAACTCGGGGTGTCGCACACCACGGTGTCACTCGCGCTGCGCAACCACGCTTCACTCCCAAAATCGACGAGAGACAGGATCAAGGATTTCGCGAAAAAAGTGGGCTACCATCCCGATCCAATGCTCGGCTCGCTGGTGGCCTACCGGCAGCGAAATCGTCCGCAGGGATTCAAGGGTGCGCTGGCATGGCTGACCAACTACACGACCCGCGATGGATGGAAACGGCCATCGACTCTGGGATATTTCGCCGGGGCCAGGCAGCGGGCCGCCGAACTGGGTTATCGTATTGATGAACTGTGGCTGCAAGAACCCGACATGGATGCCAGACGGATGTCACAGATTCTGGCTTCGCGTAACATCCGGGGAATCCTCTTCGCGCCCCAGCCAGCACCCAACACCCGGCTCTCGCTGGGCCTCGACGGGATTGCCGCCGTGACATTCGGGTATTCGCTGGTCGGATTTCATGTGCCGGTTATCATGAATCACCAGTTCCGCAACATGATGAATCTGGTCGGACAACTTGCAGCCCGGGGGTATCAGAAAATCGGTCTGGCGATGCCGATGGCCAACGACGAGCGGGTTCACCACAACTACGCCGCAGGATATTGGGCGGGGACTCATTTCGCGCGTCCAAAGATCAAAACACTACCGCTGCATTTGCCCAGGATACTGGAAGAGAAGGCACTGCTTGAATGGTTCGGAAAACATCGTCCCGAGGTCATTGTTGCGGAGGCGGGCTATGCGGATCGCATCCTCGAATTTCTGCGAAATGCGGGGATCGAGGTTCCCGCTGAGGTCAGCATCGCGCTGGTCAACATTCCCTACAAAAACACATTTTATGCCGGCATCGACGAGAACCATGAGTTGATCGGAGCCACCGCGATCGAGGAGGTCAGCGGAATGTTGTATCACAACGAAACCGGTGAACTGGCCCATCCCAGGCATGTCCTGATTGACGGTGCCTGGCGTGAGGGGAAAAGCGTGCGTTGATCCCCCCCCTCCCCCCCCCCCCCCCCCGCGCACGCTTATTTTGTCCGCCACAACGGCTGCCCCTTGGAGGTGGCTGCGACGCGTTCGGGAGTCGGAATCAGTTCGGGATAGTAACGCTCCGCAAAATCGCGGATGCGTTGTATCAAATTTCCGGGTACAGGCAGGGCGGGACGGCGGATCGGCCCGACACGCAGGAATCCGAGCGCGTCAATGACAGCCTTGTGCCTGGCCAGCGGGCTGTAGGCTTCCAAGGCTTCGAGTTCCGGCGGGAAAATGTGCGGGCGTCCAAGACCGAGTTTCATGCGCGCGGGAAATTCCGTGAAATCACGCTGCACCCGCTCGGCGGCGGCATAGTCGCCCGTCGCGCACAGGTCCAGGATTTCGCGCACGCGGTGGGGCATCCAGCAGATTTGCAAACTGCCGACACCGATGGCGCGCTGGCGGTGAAGTTCGACAAGCCAGCCCACGTCGGTCGAACTCATGTGCGCGAGGGGACTTTCACAGTGCATCGTGCGCCAGAGTTTGAAATCCCAATGCGCCTCCTTGCTGCCGATGAGATTGGGAATGGCGGCGAGTTGCCGGAATGTTTCCACGGTGTAGGGCTGTCGAATCCAGTCGTAGTGATAAACCACTACACCGGTGTCGGGACACGCCGCGCACACTTCCTGCCAGAATTGCATCAATTCCCGCTGGGTGAGCGGAGTGTGATACGGCGCGATGACGAGCAGGCCGTCGATGCCGGCATCCGCGATCAGGCGGGCGCGGCGGATTGTCTCGTCCGTGGAAAGCGAGATCGCGCCCATCAGACTGACGACTCCGGATTTGACGGTTTCCTCGCGCATGATGATGGCGATTCGACGCAGTTCTTCATCTGTCAGCGTGTAAAATTCACCTGACGTGCCTGCCATTGCGATCCCCTCCACGCCCAGGGCGATGAGCTTTTGGAGATTCTCGCGCAAGGCATCTTCGTCCAAGGCAAAATCCTTGGTGAAAGGAGTCGGGGGATAGGCAATGACACCGCGATAATTTTCTCGTGTTAGCATAAGGCGGGCACTTTCCCCCGCGGATTCCCTCCGTGGCAAACGAGGCGTTGCTTTCCCTATCAAGTGCACGACGGCCCGGACACGATGGACGGCGGCTTGATAGGGAAAGCGAGTGTCTTGTTTCAGCAAACGGGAAACGTGCCACGCTTTTCCGCTTCGTTGCGTATTCGTCCGTTTCCACAATTCCATGCGTATTCAAAACAATGTTACACAGGGCCGTCTTTATTTCATCCTGTTCCTTTCCTGTTTCTTCGGAGGCTCCGATTTTGTCGTCACCCGGCTGGCGCTCAACACCGTGCCGCCGTTCCTGTTTTCCGGTGTGCGCTGGGGTATTTCCGGCCTGCTGGTTTGCGGATGGCTGCTGGCGCGCGGCATCTCATTTCCGAACGCACGCCAGATAAGGAATGCATTTCTTGTTTCCCTGTTTCTGGTCGTGGGTGGCAACGGCCTGCGCACGTTTGGGCAGACGCTGACCGGCGCGGGCGTCTCGTCGGTCATCATGGCGATGGGACCGCTGTTTCTCATGTTTTTCGGAGTGCTCTCCGGCATGGAGCGCAAGCCCTCGTTGCGCGTGTGGGGATATTTGTTTGGCGGGGTGGTGGGCATCGCCCTCGTCATTCTGCCCCGTTCCGGTGCTGTTGCGGCGGGCGCGAACATGATCGGTGCGCTCGCGGTGTTGATGGCCTGCCTCTGCTGGGCGTTTGGCTCGTTGCTGTCTCGCCGGGCATCGTCGCATCCCAGTCGCTTGATGGCGGCGGGGCTGCAAATGCTTCTTGCCGGACCGATGCTGCTCGTCGTTTCCGGCGCATCAGGCGAGTGGCGCGGTTTCGAACCGACTGCGCTGCCTTGGACGAGTTACGCGCTGCTCGCCTACATGGTGGTTTCTGTGACCAGTTATCTTGGTTTTGTCTGGCTCCTCGGCAACGCGCCTGCCGCGATGGCCGCCTCGTGCGCCTACATCAATCCCGTGATCGCCATGACGTTGTCATGCCTGATTCTCGGCGAACGTTTCGGCCCGACGACTCTGCTCGGTTGCGCTCTGGTTCTGACGATGCTCGTCCTGCTCCTGCGTCACAAAAATCCATCGGAAACGTCAGCGAAAACGCAGGGGGACCATCAAGTTACGCCAATTCCGGCGAGGTAGGGGGATCAAGAGCTGATGCTGACCGTGTCGGCAGGCCAGTTGACGAGGGTCCCGGCATCATTGGTTGCCAGTTTGCAACCTTCCTGACGGGCGATTTGGACGAGCCAGATGTCCATCACTTGCTTGTGCCCTTGCGCCTTGGCGAGCATGGTGCGGTTGGGGTTTTCCGACGCATAAACGATGCGGCCAGGATGCTTGCCCGACAATTCGGCGTCCACGGCATCAAGGGCTTGATCCACTTTTCGCACGTGCTGTTGCATGACTGCGGGATTCATCATGAGCCGGACCGCAGCAAGGTAGGTTTCAGCAGTAATACCCCACCCCGACGGTTTGGCCTGATCCAACCATGCGCGCACGGTTTTGTTATTCGGATGCCCCAAGCAAATGGCGGCAAGGAACGCATCGTTATCGAGCAGGTATTTCATTAGTCGTAGAGCGCCGAATCGATGATTTCCTTGGTCAGTGGCGGCGTGGCAATAACCACGCGACCGGGGCGAATATCATCCTTGGGCAAACGCTTTTTGGCGGACGGCGGGAAAGTCGCGCGACGCAAATAATCGGAGACGGTCATTCTTTGCAGTTTGGCGGAGCGGCGGACTTCCCGTGCTTGTTCCGGTGTGACTTTGAAAGACAGGACTGGCATGATGGTATACCGTAATACGGGAATAGCGTCCGTCAAGCGGGCCGACGACCCTGCCGGGTTGTGCTTCTGTTAAAAAGCGCTGCAGCTTGATAGGGAAAGTAACGCGGGGATTGCGATGACCACCAACCCACGCATTTCTCTTGGGCGACTTCCCAATCTCCCATGCAGAAAGAACTGGCCCCCGATTTCACCGTTGTCGTTTCCTCGCCCTCTCCCGTGGACACTTGGTGCTACAGCCCCGGCATCTGTCGATGCCCGGACGGCGGGTTGATTGCCACGATGGACTTTGGCGGACCGGGCGTGATTCGTCTGGATGGCCCCAAATCGGCCAGAGGAGATGACAAGGTGGGCAACCAAGGGCGCGTCTATCGCTCGGAGAACGGCGGCGCGACCTGGCAACTGCAAACGGTGTTCCCGTTTTATCATGCGAGGCCGTTTTACGCCGGGAAAACGCTCTATGTGCTCGGACATTCACATGACCTCATGGCGATGCGCTCGGATGACGACGGGCGCACCTGGTCGGCGCCCGCAACCCTTACCCATGACGAGGTCTGGAGCCAGGCGCCGTGCAATGTTCATTACGCCAACGGGTGCGTGTATCTCGTCATGGAAAAACAACTACGATTCGACACCGGTTCGTGGCGGAGCAACGGCTTCGGGGCGGTCCTCATGCGCGCAAAAACGAACACCGATCTGACGCGCCCGGAGGCGTGGACGTATGCGAGTTCGTTTTCGTTGCGCGACATTTGCCCCACGCAACAGGTGCCGTTGATGGGCATCCCGTTTTTTCCTGTGAAGGACGGACCGGAGGGCGAACTTGCTCCGGGCCGGCGTCCGTGGCCGCTGGGCTGGTTGGAGAGCAACGTCGTGCAGATCACCGATCCCGATCATTACTGGTTCGACCCGGCCGGACGCACCTTTCACCTGCTCGCCCGCGCCCCCACATCAACGACCAACCTTGCCGCGTTGCTCAAAGTCGTGGAGCACGAAGACGGCTCGATGACGACCCATCTCGAAAAATCACCCTCCGGCGTCGAGATGCTCTACCTCCCGCTGCCCGGCGGACAGATGAAGTTCCACATTCTCCAAGACGAAGTGACGCGCCTCTACTGGTTGTTGAGCACGCAGGCGACCGACAGCATGACGCGCGCCGATCGCCTGCCTGCCGACCGCTTCAACACGCCCAACGACGAACGCCAGCGCCTGCAGCTCCACTACTCCAAAAACTGTGTGGACTGGTGTTTTGCCGGCCTTGTCGCCAGCGGTGCCACACAACGACAGGCGCGTCATTACGCGAGCATGACAATCGACGGCGACGACCTGCTCATCCTCAGCCGTTCCGGCGACCACCACGCCGCCTCCGCGCATAATGGAAATCTCATTACATTCCACCGCGTAAAAAATTTCCGCCCTCTCGCTCACCTTCCGTGACTACCGAAACAGAATCTTAACGCGAACGGACAACCGCTCTCTCTCCCCCCCCCCCCACTCTCTCCCGGCATCAACCCAAACGAAACGTCATGAAAAAACAAATACACACATCCATCAAAGGAACTCTCCTCGCACTTACGGCATTCGTCTGGCTGCCGTGTGCCTTTGCCGACGCTTATTCCGACGCTGTTCTTGGCGACAATCCTCTCGTGTATTTTCGTTTTGACGGCAGTGGTTCCACCGTGACGAACAGCGGCTCTGCCACGACGATTTCCGGAACGCTCGCCGGCTGGACAAACGCCACCAACGTCACACAAAACAGCGACAATGGTTTGAACGGAGCGTCCTTCCCCGGCCTTGATGCAACGAACACCGGGCTTGCCCTCACGCGCAGCACGACCAACCCGGCGGGCGTGTCCATCAACAACGCCACAATCGCCAGTGCGATCAACGGCCAGTCCGCCGTTAGCGTCGAGTTCTTCTTCAAAAACACGGCCTCGATGGGCGGCACACAAACGATCTTCAACATTCCGGGTTACACGAGCGGGAGCTACGCCGCCGGTCTTGTTGTGGAAGTGGTCAACTCCGATCTTCGCATCACCGGTCGCAGCGTGGGAACCGACACATTTGCCAACGTCAACAAGACGTTTGCCGAAGTGCTTCCCTCGGCGGGAACCTGGGTTCATATCGTCGCTATTTTCGACATCGGGAACGACTCGCTCAAAATCTACAAGAACGGCGCATTATTCGGCACCCAGTCCATTGTGTGCAGCTCGGACACGATAAACTACACCAGCAGCACCGGCAGTACCGGCAGTTCGGAATTGGCGTGGATCGGTCGCAACGGCAACTCCACCGCGGCAGCAGCCAATCCCATCGGTGCCAGCATTGACGAATTTGCGATTTACAAAGGCGCGTTGAGTGCCGACGCGATTGCCGCGCATTATGCTGCCGCCATCACTGCCGTTCCCGAACCCGCGACCACCGGACTGCTCGTTGGAGGAGCCATGGCGTTACTGATCTTCGTCCTCCGGCGAAAACACCGCTGAACCAATGATAAAAGTGCTAAAAAATCTCGTCGCTGTGCTGCTCTTTGCCACGGCGACGTTTGTTTGCAGTGCGGATGTTGTTTTCACGCCGGGAGGGGCGTTGCGAGTCGAGGCCGCCGCTGGCATGATTCACCAAGGCGGCGAAACATGGGATTTCAAAGCAACAAACTTCGACCCCTACACAAAACCCATCCGCCTCCCATCACCGCTCCGGGCGAATGAGATAAAAACCATCTCCATCGAACTCGAAAAGAACCAACCCACCGCCAAAGACCGCCTTGAATTGTATCTGATTCTCGGCAACCGGAAAATCACAGCCGCCCAACGGCTCACCGCGCCAATCACCAAAGGCCGTCATCGCTACTTGTTCGAAGTGGGCGGCATCCTCTGGCTCACAGGTGATCTGACCGCAATCCGCATTGATCCAGGAACCTCGCCCGGCGAAGTATCCATAAAATCCATCGGTATCTTCAACACCACGCCAACACCTGAGAAAAACGACATCCTTGTCCCGTTCGATTCGCCTCCGCCTCCCGACGCCACCGTTTCCGCATCTCTGGACACCTTCAGGGATGCCATGCTGGTTCGGTCTAAGATTGTCGCCAGTCATCTGGACACCGCCATCTTGGCAGATTACAAGGGCGAGCCGAAAGTCCTCAAACTGCATCCCCTTCCTCCCGAAGAGGGAAACAAGACCGCGCTTGCCGGAACCCTTGACCTCGCCGCGTCAAAACGCGTTCGCCCCCTCGCGCCGGTCATCCCGCCCTACATCGGCCTTAACGCGGAAACATTCAACGTCAGGATATGGGTGGCTTCCCCCGCCGAACTCGCCGGGAAATCCTTTATCATGGAAACGTCGGGGCGCACCACCCGCATCATGTCATTCAACCTGGCCGACGCCACGCCCAAACATGAACATGACGGCTGGCTCGCGTTTTCGTGGACGCTGCCCGATGCCGGGCAACTCTCCCGCCAGATCACCAACATCCGGTTTACAATCGCCCCCCCTCCCCTCCCCCCCCCCCCCGGCGAAGCGAATACCGCCATCTTCATGGCCAAACCGCTCCTGTTCGGAAAAGGTTTTGAAGACGACGGTTACGATTTGTTGAACACCGACGCGCCCATGCTCACAACCGGCATGACCGCTCCCCTCGCCGTCGCGCCCCGGCTTTCAACAAAACTTCCCACCCGCGACACCCTGTCCCTTGGCGGCTATGAAATTCACAAGCCCGACATGCGCGAATCCATTCCCGCCCTCGCCGCGTTCATGCGAAAGGAGTTTCCAAACTGGGATTTCATCCTGGCACCCGTGTGGACGCCGCCGCTGTCTGTCGCGAAAGAGCTCCCGGCGCTCCCCGAAAACGTCTTCTTCCAATTCCAGAAAACGCGGATTGACGCAGGCTGGCTTCAGGCGGCTGGCCGGATGCCAAAAAACGCGCAAGGCGTTTCATTGGATTCGTTTGGGAACTCCGTCCTTGCCACCGACCCGATAGTACAGGCCGGACTCAAAAGCGAAATAGACTATGCCGCGTCGCTGGGAATCAATAACTTCAAGCAAATAGACTATGTCTGGCCGTGGTGGAAAGGACGCTGGGGTTACGACGAGGCGTCCGTTGCCGCTTATCGCGAGGATTTGTCGGGGAGCGACGAGGGCTTGGCGATTCTGCCCGGCCTTATGGGGAAACTTGCCGCTGGCGGCGTGATTCACTTCTGGGATTATTACGAATACTATCACGGTCTTCGTCTGAAACCCGCCGACCTCGGCCTGCAAAACTGGGTCTTATACAAACCCATTTCGGAAAAAAACGCCGCGCAGGGTGGCGACATTGAAAAACGCAATCTCGGCGTATTCATTTTGTTATACCATTACGAGTGGCTGCGGCAGGCGCAGCGCTTTGGGCGCTGGGCGAAGGCGCATGGCGGCACACATAGTTACACCCTGAATCCCGAGGATTTGGGCAACGGCGGCGACTTCGTTTTCCTCTCCTTTCTGGCCGATGCCGGGACGCCTTATATTGAATACTTCGGCGGGCCATCCGTCCTGCGTGGCGCTTATCACAACCTGCCCTTTTATGTTGATAAAGCCGATCATGCCGGAAAAAAAATGGCCTTGATTCTTGAAAAAGGACAGGCTGGCCACGGACAGCATTATTTCGATCCCGAAATCAATTACCTCTACGCTTTTGAAAGCGCCGCCGTCGGTCTGCGCAATTATCATAACGAATGGATTGAATCAAACTGGCGACGCATGTCCGATCCTAAAAACGAATATCTTTATGATCGTTGGAGCAATTGGATGACCGGCGCCCTCGGTTTCGCGTTTGCCCGCGAAAAACAAATTCGCCGTCCCGAAACCCGCATTTATAACATTACGGTTCGCTCGCCGGGCTATTATGTGGGCAGTTGGATAAGCGGCTTGAAACAAGGCCAGTCCTTCGGCCCGCTCTTGGAGGAATGGCATGTCCCCTACAAACAGTGGGAACGCGCCTCCATGGCGGATATTCTGGAAAAAGCGGATGTCATTTTTTACACCCCGCCTTCCAGCCGGGCTGATGATTGGAAACTTTTGCGCGAATGGCTGGGAATACCGGGGAAAAAACTCGTCACTCATTCCAACGTCCCATTCAGTTTTGATGATGGTCAGGCGCGGCTGGCGCGGAATGTCGAAAATATAACGTATACGGACATCGAAAAATGCTACTCGGATTTCACGTCCGAGAAAAATGATTTCAAGGCGGTTGTCTTTCCCGAATTCAGGTCACTTAAAAAATCGGGGAGTGGCACATGGTCGCCCATTCCAAACGCCCGGATTCTTGTCGGAAATATAAGCGAACCGTTGTTGTCGTCGATTACATTGGAAAACGGAAACGGAATATATTATTTGCACAAACCTCCCGTCCGTTTGAATCCGGACGAACGCTTGGAGGTCATGAAAGTCTTGTCAGGGAATCTGGAACTGCCGCGCACGATAATGGATTCCACCGCGCCAGTCATGGCGCATGCTTTTGCAGGCGCCAACGTGGAATTCCTCAATGTGTGGACCGGACTGGACAAACCCGGTTTCAAAGGCGGTTACGGACCCCATTTGCTGCCAAAACGCGGTGCGGACGAGTTTGACCGCAAAAAACGTCCCTACCCTTGGCGCGATGAAAATCCGGGCAGAAAAGTTTCGGTTGAGGTTCCGGTCGCCGAGCCGGGGGCGTATCGCGTGTATGCTTTCCTTTCCGGCAAGGAAACCCTCGTCAATGCCTCCCATACATTACAACTGGATGTGACCGATGTTCTTGCAGAGCAATTTTGTTATGCGAAGGATGGCCCTGTCATACAATCCGAGATAGTCGCCTTAAAAAAGCATCGGGAACGTCTTTTCCCTTATTGTCCGGATATCCCAAAAAAACAATAATCCCCCCCCCACACACACGCACACGCAGAACAATGAATACAACACCGCGAATCTCCTTCAAACTGGCGCGAACCTCTCTTCCCTGCTTTTTACGGAAGCGCGCATTCACTCTTGTTGAACTGCTCACGGTCATCGCCATTATTGGTGTGCTTGCAGGCATCATAATTCCGACAGTCGGCAAGGTTCGCAGAACCGCCGACAAGACACGGGCTTTATCCAATTTACGCCAGGTGGCAATGGGGCTTATACAATACGCCTCCGACAACAAGGGCGAGATCATGGCGGCGAATCCCGGTTCCGACTTCTATCTCAAGGGGAAACAGCCTGTCGCCATTTGGCCATTTGTCCTGATAGAATCTGGTTATCTTGTGGATGGAATGTCACACGCCAGTGGAAGTGGGCTTCGAAAAAGGGAATTCAAACAACTCAACAATCCCCTGACCCGAAAATTATTCACTTATGATGAGAGCCTTCCCGAAACATCAAAACCTTGGAACTGCGGTGGCTGGGGGCTCAATGCCTTTGATAATCAAAACAAACGGCACAATATATATACGGAGGTCACCACCCCGTCGCGTGTTGTGCTCGCCGCCGATGCGCCGTGTAATGCCAACATGAATGGGATGAACTTTGTCATCAGCTATGTGAATCCGCTGTGGCCAAATACATTCACAGACGGCGGGGCGAACTATGCGTTTTGTGACGGTCATGTGAAATGGATAAAAGCCGACGACCCGTCGCAACAAAACAGCAAGCCCGAGGGTGCGGACACAAGCATCATTTTCAAGAAGGGGAGATGAAGTTCCTCAAGCCATACGAAAATAAAAAGAGAGTTTAATGATGTTATACCCGATTTCCAATATTATGAATATGCTCCGTGCTGTAGCAATTTTGTTCGCCTCATCGCTGTCTGTGATGGCTGCGACTGACGGGACGGTAGCCTGGTCAATTCACACGAGTTACCGCGACAACTTGGATGCACGTGATTTTGGCGAACTCGCCACGCGCCGGGACAGTGTTTCCGGGCGCATGGAAACGGTCGCACCCGGACTGCCGAAGGCGGCGATCTGGTCCGAAGGGAATCGAGAGAAAAACGCTTGGAATTTCCGCGTCCGGGCCGAATCGGACAAGTTGGCAAAAGCCGGCAAAGGCGACCTGATTCTGCGATGGCAGCCCCCCGCCGCAGGCTCATGGAAACTGACGCTAAACGTCCGCAATGACGGCCTTGACGTGAAGGGCGGCGATGGCGGGCGGGTGATTGTCACAAAATTATCACAAAACGAATACAACGACACCGCCAGTGTATTTGTTCTCCAGATACCGTCTAGCAAGTTGCAGCCGCCAAAGGACGTGAGCGCGGAGGAAGTTGTCAAACTACAGGCAGGCGACCGCATCCATTTGCGCTTTTCGGCAAAAATTGATGGCTACGGCGACCAGTTCCTCGGCGTGTTTTCCGCAACACCGGCCACCGGTTCCGGACGCGAAATTTCGCCCGCTGATCCTGCCTCGTCCCTGCCGCAAGTGCCGTCCGTCAAAAAAACCGGAGCCGCGCCGTTTCGTTCAGGTCTGTTCCTGCTCGGAGTGAACGGACGCTGGGCGTGCTCGCCATTCGCGGAGGAAACCGTCCGCCTCATTCATCAGCACATTCCAAACTTGGGAGTGGTGATGATGATGGGCAGACCGGAACAGTTCCCTCGACCAGAGTTTTACAACGCACTGGGAATCCCGACGATCGTGCAAAGCATCGGCAGAGGTTGGGAACCGTTCTTCAAAGCGGAGGGAGCCTACGAAATTGATTGGGCGGGACGCGACCTGTCCAAGAAACTGCCAGGCGTCACGCTCTCGGGTGATGCCCACGCAATCTCGCTACCGCATCCCGCCACATGGCGTGCATTTGAACAACTTTCCAAAACCGCCATCCGCAGCGGCCACAGCGGACATGGATTTCCTGACATGGTGTGGATGTGGGGCGCGGGACGCGGGCGTACGGGACACAATCCGGCCACAATCGCAGCCTTTCGCCGCGATTTACTCGGCACGGATGAGGGCTTCCGTGCGTCACTAAACGGTGGACCGCTCAAGACCATGAAACTGCGGGACTACGCGGAGTATTATCTGGGGAACTTGCCACCGCCATCGGCCTTCGGACTCAAAAGCTGGACGGACTACGAACCGATGCGCAGACCTGCTGGCAAGCCTCCCGCATATCACCCCGAATACTTGTTATTCGATCTGCTGGCTCATTACGAATGGCTGAAACTGGCGGACTTTTTGGGCCAAACCGCCGTGGACGAAGGCGGTTCTTTTCAGTGCATGCCAAACCCGGAGGACGTGGCCAATGGATGTGATTTTTATTTTCTCAACGCGCTGCCATCCGTGCGTGCAAGCAGCGAGGAATACTTCCAGTCGGTGACCTATCTCGACGGCGCGTATTATCGTTTCAACTACTTGACCAACGAACGGCGCGCCCCACAGGAAAACGGCTTGGTGTTGGAATCGGGCGGCGGCGGCAACCAATGGCCTTACTACGATCACGAAGTCGCCTACCTCGCCGCTTACGAACTGACGCTCGCAACCAGTGCCAGCCATCTGGAGGGTGATTTCTGGCCGGGCAGTTTGCTGTCATTGGACGGCGTTCTGGAAAACGAGGCGCGACGCGAGCGCGCAAAACAACTCATGGCCTTCGGACTCGGCTTTTCCCACGCCAAAGAAGACGCGGCAAACCGTGTTGAGCCGGATTTTATTTCCATTTCTTCACGCCGGATATTTCGCCCGTGGGGCACCTACTGGCGTCCGTGGCAATACCGGCTCGATAATTTCCCCGCGCCGGACAAGCCTCTGGCGCAAGGCGGATACGTGTTCGAGGGCATGGGTGAGGAAGTTTTGTTGAACGCGAAAAAAGTATCCGGGAAACCTATGCTCTACAGTCCCTCAACGGCCACGGCGGCAGGCTGGACGGCTTTGATCTCGAAACTGGAAACGGGAGAAATCCCCGCCGCCATCGTTGCCGCGCCGGGTATCGAAAACGTAATCGATACGGATTTCCAGATGCGTCCGTTTGCGGAAATCGCGCCGCGTTATGCGCACAAACAACGTCCCGATGGCGTGTGGAGCGGACGTGTGCTGGCGGTTACGGGAAGCAACGAATTGTTGGCCGATGGAAAACTCGCCGGTCCACTTTTCGACGCAGGCGATGCCAGCGTCGTGATAACGCTCGGCGGACAACCGTTGGTCGTGCGAAGGATGGTCAAGGATCGTCCTCTTTACAGCGTGCTCTTCGATCCGTCGTTGCCTGAAAACGCTCCGGTGACGACCGCGGTTTACGGCCACTTGCTAAAACAATCGGGTGTCATACCACACTGGACCACGCCAGCCGATTCATATGCCCGCGTCTATCAATCCGGAGCCGACAACTTGGTGATTGGCGTGCAAAGCGCGGACGTGCGCGATTGGGCAAAGCAGACCCAAGGACGCCCGTCGTTAACAGCCCGTCTTGCCTACGCCACCAAGCCGGAGACGGGCGTTACCGTCCGTGTGAAGACACAACCGGATACGCTGTATTCCTGGATCGCGCTACCTTCGGGCAAACGCGACGAAACGGCTTCCGACAAAGCTGGCTGGCTCAAGCTCGAAGCAAAGGGCGTCTCGTGGCAGACGTTTCATGTTTTCCCGTCAGGCGAAGCCAGTCGCGCCAAGCTCGACCAACTGGCAAAGCGGACGCAGTCCTTCCAAGCTGCGATTGCCCTGACGGCGAGCCAATAATACTATGAAGCGCGACGGGCTCTATATCAAATTCCGGATCAGCGACTTGTATTTCATCGGGAAGTGACAGTCGCCGTTTCCCCTTGATGAGGGACATTCCATAGTGAGCATATTGGCAGCGCCCACAGATTATTGGCGTATTGCAGAATGTCGTTCCCTGTATAAAGCAGAAATCCGCGGTGAAAACGGTCGCCCGCCGCTTTGGAAAGGGCGCGCAATCCGCTAAAATCAGACGGATTAACATCCATCGAGGCCTTGACTTCCACGCCGGTCACACGTTTGTCCGCCGCTTCCAGCACGATATCAACCTCGTCACCTCCATGCGTCCGGAAATGCAACAAACCGCACTTCAACTCCGCCCAGCCGCATTGCTTGGCCAACTCCATTACCACGAAATTCTCAAGCACACTACCAAGCAAGCTGCGCTCCCGCTCAAGGGCCTGCTGGTTCAGCCCTCGCAAATAACATAAAAGTCCGGTGTCGTTAACAAACACCTTCGGACTTTTTACGAAACGTTTTTCGGCGTTTCTCGCCCATGCGGGTATCTCGACAATGAGGAATACCATTTCAAGAAGCGTCATATAACGCTTGAGCGTGACAGCATTCAGCCTTGTTATGCGGGAGATATCGGCAACATTGATAAGGTTCCCTGCGCGTGAAGCAATGATCTCAAGAAGGTTCGGCAGGTCTGCCAGTCCTTCGATGCGGGAAATTTCCTGAATATCCCGCTGGAGGATCGTCGCGAGGTAGGAATTGAACCACTCGGGGCCACGCCCCGCCCTCATTTGAGCCAAAGCTTCCGGATATCCGCCATAAATAATCGCCTCAAGGTAATCTGTTTGCGAAAACGGCTGAGGGGATTGAGGCGGGGCATCAGAAAAGGCAAAATCAATAAACTTCTCTTTTATCCCTCGAATTTCCCCTTGGGACAGAGGCCAAAGGGTGTGGATTTCCATGCGGCCCGCCAAAGATTCGGATAATTTGGGCAGGGTCAGAATATTGGCGGAACCGGTGAGCAGGAAACGGCGGGTTTCACGCGCCTCGTCTATCATTTTTTTGATAGGCAGGAGAAGTTCCGGCGTCCGCTGAATCTCGTCAATCGCCGCATGTTCATTAAGTTGCGCAACAAATGTAATAGGATCGCTTTTGGCGAGACGTAGCAGATTCAAATCGTCCAGATTGACGTAACTAAATTCGTTTTTCTCGACAAACGCTGTCTTGATGAATGTGCTTTTACCCCGCTTGCCGCGCACCATTTAGAAGGGTTGCGGGACTGAACCGGATGCTTTCAGTAACTCTGTCGACGAGATTCCTTCGAAACATGTTGGAAATTCCAACATATCGTGAAGGATTTTTCAATTAAAACGTAACAAATTATTCTAAAGCGATAAGCGCGATTCCCTCCATGTGCTCAGAAAGTGGGTGAGGTGTTCGCCAAGATACAATGCCAACTCACCTGCCAGACACCCGACTCGCTTTGGACGCCAGTTCGCCCAGACACTCCGGACTTCCCCGCCCCAAATCACGGCATACCTGCGGACGGCATTCGTAAGCCGTGCAGAAATACTCAACGGCTTCGCCTCCCACACCACCCGCTCCTGCTGAACGTCTCACAACGAGTGCCGCGCAATGTCCGTCGCGCATGCGCATGTAGGCGCGATTCCCGATGAAATGCGCGAGGCGTTCCGCATCGCCGCCGAGCCGCGCCCAGTCGTCGCCGGTGACGCGCACGTAGGCATCAAGACGCGAAAAACAACACACTCCGCACTTGAGACAATCGGCGGGCACGACCGGCATAACGGGCACAGCGATTGCAGCAAAGTCCGTCAGCGAAGCAAACGGCGCAACCGGAGCGGGTGGAGCAGGCGGATCTGACAGCGGCAATGTTTCCGTCAATGAATTCAAGCCGAGTCCGGCACACGGCAAACGGGCCCGCCCGAACTCACGCGCCACATTGCTCGACTCCCTGAATGGAAGCGAGCACGGCTTTCAATCGTAGCGGGACCAATAAGACGCTCAACGAGATCCACCGACAAAAAGTTCGCGAAGATAACGTGTCGTCGCGGTGGCATCACCGGCGGCGATGAGCTGTCGGAGAGCGACGCGGCGGGCGTCAGTGAGCAAGGCTTCGAGGTCACGGAGGAAGGCCACACTTTCGCGAACGGCGGCGGGACCGTCCTCGCGATAGGGGTATTGGTCCATCGAATACCAGCCGGTGTAGTTGATCTCGCGGAGCCAGTGGAGAAGTTCGAGGTATTCGACACAATGCACGGAGCCGACAATCATATCGTCGTCCCACGAACGGTAGTTGTCGTTGAAATGCATGTGGAACAATTTCCCGCCGTAATGCTGGAGCAGGACGGCAGACTCGGCGACATTCTCGCCCGCCATGAAAGCATGGCCGACATCGATGCACACACCGACGTTTTCCAGTCCGGTTTCATTGGCCATGAGGAGCGTGTCGGCGGCGCGGGCGTGAAAGGAAAAATTGCGCGGTTCCTTGGGTTTGTATTCGAGGGCGTATCTGATCTCCGGATACTCGCTGGCGATGGCGTGGATGTTTTCCGCGAGATGGGCGCGCTGGGTGCGGTAGTCAGCGGTCAGCGGGTAATCGTATCCATCCTGGCCGAGCCAGAGATTGATGAGGGGGCAGCCGATTTGTTGCGCGATGCGGGAGACGGCGCGGCATTCTTCGAGTGCCTGGCGACGGGTGTCAGCGGACTTGGCGGAGAGGCTGCCGAGTCCCCAGCGTTTTTGCGAAAAAAGGTCCGGGATGATGGAAACGCAGACGAGGCCGGTGTCAGCGAGGTGGGAGTGGATTTCACGGGCGTTTTGTTCGGTGATATCCCAAGTGCCGACGAGTTCGATGCCTTCGATGCCGGGAATGGCGGCGGCTTGGCGGATCATTTCAGGCTTGGGCGGCACGTCCTTGTAGCCGGTTGGCAGGAAGCGGTCGCAGGTGTTACCGAGGTTGCCGAGGATGACTGAATAGCGATTTTTCATTGCGGGAAAAGAGGTTGTGGTTGGCAAACAAACCGATCAGGCGGAGGAAGCGTTTGAATTTATAGTAATTACTCAAGCAATTACTATTGACCATCCTCATTTTTCACATCTGAAATACGTTCCGCCTCAACGCTTCCTCTTTTTTCCCGCTGCATAATCCAACGCCTCATGGCCATACATCTACCTGATCTTGTTGTGCTTGCGCTTTACTTTACCGGCACCGTGGTGCTCGGTCTTCGTTTCAGTCGGCGAAGCAAAAAAAGCACGGAGGCTTATTTTCTGGGAGGACGCTCTTTTCCGGGGTGGGCGATTGGCATCAGTTTGATCGGCTCGATGATCAGCTCGGTTACGTTTATCGCGTATCCTGCCGATTCGTTCAAGACGGCGTGGGTCCGCTTTCTGCCCAATCTGGCATTCCCGTTGGTGGTCCTGCTTTCGGCCTGGTTGTTCATCCCGTTTTTCCGGCGGGGCACGATCTCGTCCGCCTACCAATATCTCTCGATTCGCTTCGGTCCGTCGGTATCCACATATGCAGCGGCTGTATTCTTGCTGTCCAACATCTTCCGGATTGCGACGATCACTTATCTGGTGGCGATGCTGCTTTCGGCAGTGGTTAATATCCCCGTCGGATGGAGCATCCTTCTGGCGGGTGGCATCACGGCGATCTATGTGGCCAAAGGAGGAATGGAAGCCGTTGTTTGGACCGAGGTAATGCAAACGATGGTCCTGATATGCGGAGCACTTTTCTGCATCGGTTTTGTTATATGGATCATCCCGGGCGGGCTGGGACAGATCGTCACGGAGGCTTGGGAGTCGGGGAAACTTTCATTTCGTGACTTGAATCAGGCGACAGGCGAATTGGAGCCAATTAAATCGGGCATCACGCTCACGGACAAAACCGGTCCCATGCTCGTGTTGGTTGGGTTTGTCCAGTATCTGGCGGGTAAACTGGACCAGATTACGGTGCAACGCTGGTGCGCCGCCAAATCGGCCAGAGAAGCCAGCAAGTCCATGGTGGTGTTGGGCATTGCGAGTGTGCCGGTGTGGGCGCTTTTTATGTTTCTTGGCACATGCCTTTGGGTTTATTTTCAGCACCATCCGACAGGTGTTTCGCAGGCGGTGCTGGCCGGGCAAGCCAAGGCGGAGGAGATCCTTCCGCACTTTATTGTCACGGTGTTGCCAGCGGGCGCGGCAGGACTGGTCATCGCGGCGGCGCTGGCGGCGGCGATGTCCACGCTCGGCGGGTGCATCAGTGCGGTCAGTATGGTGTGGGTGCGCGACTTGTATCAGCCGCATTTGGTCAAGGGTCGTGATGACAGGCATTATTTGCGCGTCGGTTTCATCGCATCCATCGTCGCATCAGGCCTGATGATGGGTGGAGCCTGGCTTTTTTATAAATCTAATTCCAAGACATTTGCAGACTTGGCACTTATCTTGAGCGCATTGATGGGAGGGGGGATTCCAGGAGCGTTTTTGTTGGGAATGCTGACGCGCATCGCTGACTTGCGTGCGGTTATCACGGGAATCATTGCCAACGTTCTTTTCACCACATGGGCGCTTTCGATGCAGTTTGGGCTGACTTCGATGGTTTTTGATCTCTATTACACGGCGATCTTGGGGAACGTAATTACATTCGGGGTCGGCTATCTCTCGGCCAGATTGCGGCGGGTGAAACCTGACAGAGACCTGACGAACCTCACCGTTTGGGACCAGTCATCGGAAAAATTAGTGTAATTCCCTCCATTTCAACATGGTAGTGTGTGCGCGGGGGGGGGGGGGGGGGGGGAGGGATAAAAATATCAGCTCTGCGCCACGAAGGGCTCGATATGCACGCTGACGCGCCTCTTTTCCTCCGGGTGGCGGATGTGCCAGAGCAGGATTTCCACCATCTGTTCACCGAAGGCTTCGGGCGCGATGTCGATGCTGGCAGGGCGAGGGTCCAGACCTGCCAAATATGCCGGCTCATTGCCGAAACTGATGATTTCAATATCCTTACCCAAGACGAGTTGGCGTTTTTTCAAGAGCGGATAAACATGGGCGGTGATTGAGTCGTCCGGGATAAACAGGCCGACAGGGAAATTCCGGAGGGTTAGAATTTCGTCAATCAAAGGCTCCAGCAAGGCATTGAACCGTCCAAAAGCGTCGGCTGTTGGCTCCGGCATCGGCATTTCGCCGCTTCCAATCCGCGTCACCTTGCAGCCTTGGAGCTTCGCCTTGAATTCAAAAGCCTGAAGGCGTTTTTCCATGACTTGGTGATGAAAGGGATACAGTCCGGCCAGCACTTTGTGGCCGCGTTCAATCAGATACTGGGCAGCGAGTTGGCCGGATTCATCGTTCCCCTGCATCACCTGACTGGCGGGCAGATTGGCATGGGATGCGGCCCACACTGTGGGAACATCCTCAAGGTGACGGGTAATTTCATCCGAAGCGGCAGGACCATAAATCAAAACTCCCGCGACCTTCTTTTCCCTTACACAGGGCGGAACTTGGTCGAGGGAATTCCCGAAGCCCATCACGACATCCAGTCCGTGAAATCCGGCGTTGCGGACAATGCCCCTGACCTGCCGAACAAATAAATCAGTTGCAAATAGATAAGCATCATTTGTTTGTAAGATACAAATGGTGCCATGCTCGCGTTCCGGGCGGTTTGCAGCGGTCGCAATCCGCTTGCGTCCACGTTTTCGCACAGGTTTGCCGAGCCGGGTGACGATTTCGTTGATTTCCCTTCGCTTGGCCGTGGAAACACCAGGCAATCCGTGCAGAGCGCGAGAAACGGTTGCGGTTGAAACGTTTGCAGCCTGCGCAATTTCACTAAGCAAAGTGGAGCTCATTTCTTGCGAATTTAATAAGGTCCAATTTTCCAAGAATGTCTATCGGTGCAAGATAGAATCTTTGCCTCTCCCTGATACACCTTCTGATCTGCTAATTTCCCCCATAAAAAGCAGCCGATTCGAAGATAAATCAACGCAACAAAAGAGTAATTACTTAAGAAATTGCTATTGACGACCTGCGTCAGAATCATCACACAAATCAGCATCGCATCTGGAATCCCGATTCCCAACACGGCCTCACATGACCACGTCCGCTCCCCATGCTCCCCAAATGCCCACGCGCCCTTCGCCCTCACCCTCGTCGTCGTCGTCGTCCGCAGCTACGGGCAATCGCGGCACACTAAAAATCGCGGAGACTCTCTGCGAACGGGCAATCAATCCACTGGGATTGGATCGGCTCCGTCCACGTCTGAGCTGGCGCATGATCCCCGCGTTTTCGGGTTCCCAATCAACCGAAAATGCACCGCGCGGTCTGCGACAAAGCGCCTGGCAAATCCTCGTCGCCTCGGACGAACAACGCCTGCGAATCGGCGCGGCAGACTTGTGGGATTCGGGCAAGGTTTCCGGCGAGGCCGACGTCCACTCAATCGCCATTCCCTATGATGGCATTCCCTTGCGCTCCCGCCAACGATGCCATTGGTGCGTACGAGTCTGGGACCAGAACGATGTCCCATCAGATTTCAGCGCACCGCAACACTGGGAAATGGCCCTCTTGGAGCCCGGCGACTGGCAGGCGGAGTGGGTTGGATACCCGGCCGGGTGGACTGGACGCACCAAGTATTTCCGTCGCGTGTTTGAGCTCGGTCAACCAGTCCTGAAAGCTCGCGCCTACATCGCCGGACTCGGTTATCACGAATTACGCATCAACGGGGAAAAAGTCGGCGACCACGTCCTTGATCCCGGCTGGACCGACTATTCCAAGCGCGTCCTTTACGTCACCCACGACATCACCGGCCACCTGCAAACGGGACGCAACGCAGTCGGTGTCATTGTTGGACACGGCTGGCACGGCTCCCCGATCCTGAAGCTGCAACTGGAGGTCGCTTACACCGATGGCAGCGAGGAGCGGATATTCACCCAAGGCGGGCAGTCCGGCGCCCCTCACCTTTGGTATGTGAACGGCGGTCCCCTGATCAGCGACAGCATTTACGACGGGGAAAATTACGACGCCCGTCTGGAACAAGACGGCTGGGATCGTCCGGTTTCCCTCGCCACAGAATCGCGTGAAGACATGTGGGACACCGTGGTCCCGGTCTGCCCGCCCGCCGGGATGCTCGTGGCCCAGACCAGCGAGCCCATCAAGATTGTGGAAACCCTGCGCCCCGTTCTCATGCAGGAGCCGCGGCCCGGCGTGTTCGTTTTCGATGCCGGGCGCAATCTCGCCGGCTGGGCCCGGCTGCATGTTCGGGGTCCACGCGGCACTCGCATCACGCTTCGTTTCGCCGAAAACCTCCACGCCGATGGCACCGCGGATCAACGCGCGCTGCGCAAAGCCGCCGCGACCGACACCTATATACTGCGCGGCAACGACCATGGTGGCGACCGGGAGGCATGCGCCCCGGAAACATGGGAGCCGCGTTTCACGTATCACGGATTTCGCTACGTGCAGGTCGAAGGCCTGCCGCCCGGCCAAGCCAGCCTCGACACGCTCGACATCCGCGTCGTGCGCTCAGCGGTGTCGCGCAACGGGAGTTTCACTTGCGGCAACGATCTGCTCAATCGCATCCAGGCAACCGTGGTTCACACCGAGGCGAGCAACCTTCACAGCGTGCCCACCGACTGCCCGCAGCGCAACGAACGCATGGGCTGGCTTAACGACATGACCGTGCGGGCCGAGCAATCGCTCTACAATTTTCGTCTGGACCGGTTTTACGAAAAGTGGCTCTCGGATATCGCCGACACCCAGGCCGACGATGGCAGCATCACCGACACCGCACCCTTCAAATGGGGAAAGCGTCCGGCCGATCCCGTGTCGGTCAGCTACCTCTTGCTCGGCTGGCTTTGCAACGCGCACTATCTGGACACGGAGTATCTAAACACCCACTACACCGGCTTCGCGCGCTGGACCGATTATCTGCTCTCGTGCTCGGAAAATTTCATCATTCGCCACAGCAGTTGGGGCGACTGGGCACCGCCAAAAAACTTTGCCGTGGCCGGAAGCGATGGCGGTGGTGCGATTGCCTCCGGCACCCCCGGCAGCCTCGTGTCCACCGGTTTTCTCCATTACCATGCCCGGCTCCTCTCCCGCATCGCCGCCCTGCTTGGCCGTGCGCAGGATGCCGCCCGCTGGGAAGACACCGCCCGGCAAGTGGCCGATGCCTTCAACCGGGAATTTTGGGACGAAGCCGCCGGTGGCTACGGCACGAACAACCAAGCCTGCAACGCGCTCGCCCTTTTCCTCAAACTCCCATCGCCGGAGCGCACGCCCAGAGTCGTTCAAAACCTGGTCTCCGACATTGAGCGGCACGGCGGCCATCTCAGCACCGGCAATCTCTGCACCAAGTATCTGCTGGAAGTTCTCACCGAGCATGGCCACGTGGATGTCGCCTACAGGATTGCCACGCAAACTACGTATCCCAGCTGGGGATACATGCTCAACATGGGAGCAACGACACTCTGGGAACGTTGGGAGCACCTCACCGGAGCCTCGATGAATTCGCACAACCACCCCATGCACGGATCGGTCAGTAGCTGGTTTTACAAATACCTTGCCGGTATCCGTTGCGAGATCGACGAAACCGGAGCCAGCCGGATTGTGATCCATCCCTATTTCCCGCGCGGACTCGACCGCGTTGAAGCCTCCTACGATGGCCCGCACGGACGAATCGCAAGCGCGTGGGAAAATCGCGACGGACACCTCACGCTATGCGTCACCATTCCAGTCAACGCACAAGCCATCGTTTACATTCCATCCCCCCCCCCCCCCCGCGCGAACACCACCACAGGGACGCGCCAGATTCTGGAAAGTGGAATCCCCGTCAGTGAAATCCCCGCCATTCGCCAGCTCACTCCTCCATGCCCGCACGCTGATCGAATCACCCTCGAAATCGGATCGGGAAACTACCGTTTCGAAACCACCTGCACCTGACAGTCCCGTTCTTCTTTTGTCCATGAAACACACACCAACGCGCTCACATCTCCTTTCGCTTGTTGCCGCCCTCCCTGCCGTCCTCGCTATTGGCGCCGCGTCTGCTTTTGGCTCTGCCGACGAACCAAATCCACCCATTGTCTGGCTTCGCCCCGCCAGCTTTGACCCTGCCAAAAACAAGCTCGGCCTGCCCGAACTCGAAGGCGCAAAACACACCCTTTTTTACGAGCCTTTGCCTTCCCATGCCGATCCCGCCGATGGCGGCAACGGCGAGTATGAAAGCCTGCGGCACGGCACCTACAACCACCACCAGCAATTCCTCGTCAACGGCGACAAAGTGATCGTTTACTGGACCAACCACGTGCAGGACGAAAACGGACCCGGCCAGCGCATCATCGCCAAGGTCGGCACCATCGCGAGCGACGGCACCCTCGTTTGGGGCGGCAACGAAACCCTCATGGAAATCGCCCCTCCCGTCATGCCCCCCAAACGCCGCCAGTTCGACAACAAGGGCGACGTGCTCGACAGCGCGGCCCTCGACGCGACCCTTTCGCTCTTCCCCCACACCAACAATGGCAAAATGCTCCTAAGCGGGCGCATCTTCGCCTGCGACGGCTGGACCGACGACATGCGCTACCACAACAGCCAGTTGCGCCACCCCGTCCCCGCCGAACATTACCGCAGCGGCTTGGACAAAGCATCCGGCTTCCGTTGGGACATCTACCGGGCGCTTGGCGCCTTCGTCCGCGAATTCGATTTTGTTGACGGAAAACTTACACCCACCTCGCCCGTTTACCTCTTGCACGAGCCCGTTCCCGCCTCCCTCGAAGTGACACCCGGCGTGGTGAAAAAACTCGCGCCCCTCAACGCTCCCTACCGCGACGCGAAACCTTTCGATCAGGCACCGCGAGAAATCCGCGACGCCCTCGCGCAAACCAACCGCGACCGCGCCCCCTGGCAGGGTTTCCCTCAATACGCCAAAGGAATTTTCAAACTCGCCGCCAACGGCAAAAATGGTCTCGCCCACTGGACTGAATTTCAACGCCCCGACGGCAAACGCGTCATCATCCGCGACAATCTTCTCGACCCGACGAACTACTATGCCGCCGTGCGCGATGCATCGGGAACCTATTCGCCGGGCATCCGCACCAACCTCTTCGGCACAGCCATGCCCGTCTCAGGCAACCTGCCCGACGGCTCCGTCTGGATTGTCGGCAGCAACATGGACCGCACGGACATGTTCATCACGCACTCTCGCGACGGCATCACTTTCGACCGCACCTGGTCGCTCATCCACCGTCGCGACCGCGTTCTCGAAGGCGTCAGCAAACCTCCCTTCGGCGGCCCGCAATACTTCAAAGCCATCACCATCGGACAGAGCATCTGGATCGTTTACAGCATCGGCAAAGAGTCGCTCGGCCTCACCGAGATCCCCTTCTCCGCACTCCAGACCCGATAACCCCGCCATATCTTGTCACCATGAAATCTCGTGCTTTCACCCTGATCGAACTCCTCACCGTGATCGCCATCATCGGCATCCTCGCCAGCATCATGATTCCAGTCGTCTCCAGCGTTCGCAACAAGGCCCGCGGAGCGCACTGCACCTCGAATTTCCGCCAGATGGGCAACGCCTTGTTGATGTATATCGGTGAGCACAAGAATACGCTGCCCGGTCCCGTCAGTGCCGGTCAGGCTGTTTTTTACACGCTCAATAGTGATGGTGAAATCACCAAGACTGGCGGCGTGCTCGAATATCTTTTCCCTTATCTTAACGAGCCGGCCCGGCCCGCCGGTGCCACCTATAATTCGGTGGTTTTCCTCTGTCCCTCCTGGGTGCTTCAACGCTCCCGCGATGGTGTTAACATCAGCGGCCTCTTCATCAGTGGACAGGCTTATCAGGCGGATACGGAATATATGGGGCCATGGGGGGGAACCCGGCCCCCGAGGCAGATTTCCATGGTGCCTTCTCTCTCGCGGATATGGGCGATTCGCGAGACCGACAAGGATGCTACTTATGCCGGCAAAGGTAGCGACAATGGCGGACGTCTCATCAGCAAACCCGCGCACGATTCCTATCGCAACAACCTCTACTACGACGGCCACGTCTCCCCCCGTCGCCTCGACGACGAACCCATTAACCCCGCGCCCTGAGCCGACCTGAATCTCGTATTCATATTCCCATGACCATAAAAAAACCAACATCTCTCATTCTGACATTTGCCTGCTGTGTGCTCTCTCATGTTACCGCGCAGGAAATCTCGTCTCTGGCACAAGCTCCCGCCACCGGCGTCAACATCAACCAAAGCACGGTCACTAATGACGAACCGGGCGGTGTTTCCGTCCGCTACCTCAACGAATCCCAACGCCGCGGGGCCTCCCAAACTTTTGAGTGGAACACCAATGGGAAAATGACCGGATTCGGAATCAAAATTTCCGCGCAAGCCGCCGCGCGCTATCCATTGCGCGACCCGCAAAAATTCGAAATCGCCATCCACGAGATTAGTAACCCCCTTCACGGACGCCTTGTTGTCAACCGCCTCGCCCTCCTGCCCGTCACGCTCGACGCCTCTCTTGTGAAGGCAGGCCATTACCTCTATTTCACACTGGCCACGCCGCTTCCTCTCAAAAAATACGTCGCCTACGGATTTCACATCCGCCCCGTCGAACTCGTTGATGGCAACCACCTCCATCTCGCCTGGGGCAAAGGTGCCGAAACCTACCAAGCCGGTGTCGCCAGCATGACACTTGGCATCCCCTACAACGATGGCGACGGCTACGGACGCGAACCGGCGGCACGGGATTTCGACCTCGTATTTTTCACCACCAGCGAACGCTCGGACAACTGACCAGACATTCTGCAAAAAAACATGAAACGACTCCCCGTCACATGTGTATTTTGCCTTTTGGCCGCGTTGCCCGCCGCCCGCGCAACCGACATTCGCACCTTCCCCTCCCCCCCCCCCGCCGAGGCCCGGAAGGAACGTATCTGGGATACCGATACATTGTTCGCAGCTCCGCCCACACACGATACCTCGGCAACCGGTTTCATCGCACACGACGGCATCGCGCCCGTATTCTATGACAGTGTTCCGTATCAAGGTCGCCCGACGCGCGTGTTCGCATGGGTCGGCATTCCGAACACACCACCCGGCGTCAAGGTCCCTGGCATCGTCCTTGTGCATGGCGGCGGCGGCACTGCCTTCCGTGACTGGGTAAAACTCTGGATGGATCGTGGCTACGCGGCCATCGCCATGGACACCTACGGCTGCATTCCAACCGCTGAGGACGGCATGAACGTGAAAAGCAAACACCATCCGGATGGCGGTGCGCCTTTTGCCGGTGGCGGCTTCAAGCAGGCCGACCTCCCCGTGCAGGATCAGTGGATGTATCATGCCGTTGCCGCGGTTGTTCGCGGACACAGCCTGTTGCGCTCCATGCCCGGAGTTGATCCCGACCGCATCGGACTGACCGGCATCTCCTGGGGCGGCATCCTCACCGGGATCGTCGCCAGCGTGGACACCCGGTTCAAGTTTGCCGCTCCGGTTTACGGATGCGGTTTCCTCGGCGAGAACTCATTCTGGCTAACCAGCGTGTTTCAGGAAACCTCCCCATCGATAATAGAAAAATGGATACGACTATGGGACCCAAGCCAGCACGTCTTCCGCATCGCCATGCCCATGCTGTTTTGCAACGGAACCAACGATAAACATTTCCGCCCCGACTCATGGCAAAAGACCTGGCGGCTGGTTCCCGTCCCTCCCGCCTCCGTGACGCTCTCCCTGAAAATCCGCATGGGCCACGGCCATCCGCCGTCCGGCGATCCGCGCGAGATAACCGTATTCGCCGACTCGATACTCCGCGGGCTCGAACCATTGACCGCCATCATTGATCAGGGTGAGACCGACGGCTCCGCATGGGTTCGCTATTCCAGTCCACGCCCCGTTCGCAGCGTGTATTTCGTTTACACGCAGGACGAGGGAGACTGGCCCCTGCGAGAGTGGAAACAGACGCTGGCTGCCATCGTCGGCGACAGGGCCACGTTCACCATCCCCGCCCAAACAACGGCCTGGTATTTCAACATTCTCGATGACCGCGGCTGCACCGTCAGCAGCGGGCTCGTCACACCAAACACACCAAAATAGAATCCCATGAAAGCATACAAAACAGTCCACTCGCTTACCGACTGGAGGCGCACCATTGCGTTGCCATTGCTGTCTCTCGCCATCGCGCCTCTGGCCGCTCAAACAACCACCTGGACCGGCGGCGGCGCAAACACGAACTGGAGCACGTCGGCCAACTGGAGCGCCGCGCCCGCCGGTCAGGACGTGCTCTTCACCAACGCGGGGACTGGAGCCGACGCTGCCACCGTCACCAGTATCGTCGATGACAACTACACCATCGGATCGTTGCGGTTCGACTATATGAACCCGGCGGAGGCCAACACCAACACTTGGCAGAACATCCAGATCAACTCCGGGAAAACGCTGACGGTGAATGGCAGTCTCTCCATCGGCTCCTCGACGGAACCTGCGACTTACGGCAACACCAACTATGCCCACCCAAATTATCTGACCATTGGGGGAGCAGGCTCTCTCGTCGTCAACGGTGGCGGCACCGGAAGCGTGACGATTCTTCCGCCAAACACGACGACCGCTCAATTCCGCTACATGCGCACCGCGACCCTCAACCTGCAGAATCTGGCAAGCTTTTCGGCGACCAATCTGGACCGGTTCGTGCTCGGTGCTGACCGCAGCGGCGGCGTGTCCTGGATCAGCAGCCAAGTGATACTCGCCCAAAACAACACCATCCAGGCGTCCACCTTGGTCATGGACGGCTTCGCAGGCTCGTCCCGGGTGTCATTGGGCACGACGAACACGGTGCATGTGGACGACATCCTCATCGGCCATCAATCGCTTCCTGCGCAAACGTGGGCCCAAGGCGCCGCCACGCTGGCCTTCCGTTCCGGTGTCACTGGTGCCACCGTCGAAATCCGGGGAAAAGATGGCCTAAGCGGAGCCGACATCCTCGTAGGCCGCAGCGGACTGCCTTATTTGGCCACGATTACCGGCACGGCCGGTGAAGGCACCCTCAACCTCGAAGGCGGCACGACCGACGCCAGGGTCAACAACCTCGTCATCGGCCTCGCCGACCAAGGAACCACCAACCTGACCTCCGGCTCCGCCGTCACTGGCACCGCCATCCTTGGGGCCGGTCTGATGGAAGCCGCCAATGTCGTCGTCGGTCGCACCACGACCGGCAACACAAACACCAACGACGGCATCACCGCCGCCGCCACGCTCACCATCAAAAACGGTGGCACTCTCGATGTATCCGGAAACCTGATACTTGGCGATGCGCAGCAGTCCAGGATTGCCCTCACCTCCACCCTCAATCTCCAACTCGGCACCCTCAAGGCCTCCTCCATCAGCACCGGAGCCAGCGCCGCGGGGACGGGGATCGGCAAAAAAACCGTGGCCTTCAACTGGAGCCAGAACACGACCATCCAAAACCACGCCAACGCCAGCCTCCACATCAGCGAGGGCGTTAATCTGACGCTACTCGGAACCGGTGTGCATACCTTCAACATCGACGATGGCCAGACTGGCACCGTTGACTCTTCCATCCTCGGCGAAGGCGGCGTTGCCAAGACCGGCGAAGGCACCCTGGTGCTCAACTCCACCGGCAACACCTACACTGGAACCACCACCGTTTCGGCGGGCCGTCTGATTGTGAACGGCAGCCTCGCCAGCAGTGCCGTCACCCTGAACAACGGAGCCGCGTTGCGGGCGACCGATACCATCTTTGCTGCTCTCACCTGGAACGGTGGTGCAAAAATCGAGGCCGACCTCGTCAGCCTCTCCGCTGGCCTGTCACTGAACGGCGCCTTCACCCAAGGAACCGGCGGCGGTTTTGTTTTCGATTTCCTTAACACCGGTGAAGTCGGCCAGACCTACACGCTCATCAGCGGCTGGACTTCGACCAGTTTTGTCGGAACCGCTTTCGGCTATGAAAATCTGGCCGCCGGATTGCTCGGCACCTTTGACCTCACTGGCAACACCCTGACCTTCACCACCACCGCCATACCTGAACCTGCGGTAACCACGTCCATCATGCTGACCGTCGTGGCGACGGCTGCGGGCATTGCGCGCCGACGCATCGGCAACCGCTCCCGCAACCGCAACTGAACCTCCGCGCATAAAGAAACAAAATAATCCGGCGGGCATCGGTGCGAACCGCTGCCCACCACTCATTCGTTTTTCCCAATCCATGAAAATCCTGGAGATCGAGACACCGTCCACCCGCGCCCCATCTTCGCGTCATGTTACGCCTGCCCTGCCCGGAGGCGCATGGCCGGTGTTGCTCACCCCCTTCGATGCAAACCGCAAAATCGACTGGTCCGCCTACCGCCGCCTGATCGACTGGTACATCGACAACGGAGCCTCCGGCCTGCTCGCGTCATGTCTTTCCAGCGAGCTCTTCCATCTCTCCTTCACCGAGCGCAAGGAACTGGTTGCCCGTGCGGTGCAACACACACGTGGCCGTGTGCCCGTGGTTGCCTCCGGCGCGCTGGGCAACACACCGCAGGAAGTCGCAGCGCAAGTGCGCGATCTGGCGGAAGCCGGACCCGCCGCCGTGGTCCTCCTCACCAACCAAGGCGTGCTCCCTGAGCAGGACGAATCCGCCCTCCGCAGTTGTGTGGAAACAATCATGGAAGACGTCCCCGCCGACATCGACCTCGGCCTCTACGAATGCCCCGTGCCGCAAAAACGCCTCTTGAGCCCCGGACTGGTTCATCATTTCGCCGCCACCAACCGCTTTGTGTTTTTCAAGGAAACAAGCTGTCAGGTCGATGTATTTACTTCAAAGATACAGGCCGCCGCAGGCACCCGGCTGGGCATTTACGCCGCTGACAACCCGACGCTGCTGGCCTCGCTCCAGGCCGGAGCTCGCGGCTACAGCGGCATCGCGGCCAACGGCATCTGCGCTGAAATATCCTCCCTCTGCAAAAACTGGAAACGCGATCCCCGGCTCGCCACCACCCTGCAAACCCTCATCGGCCCCGCCTCCGTGGTCATCGGCACGCGTTACCCCGCCAGCGCGAAATATCTCCTGCGCGCGGTCCTCGGCACCTCCGTTGAATGCCGTTGGATGGATGCCTCCACCCTCTCGGAAAGTGACCGCGGGGCACTCGATCAACTCTCTGCCCTCGTCCTCGGCATTGCCCACCACACCATTTCGTAGCGATAATTGGCCCCAAAAACACGACGCCTGCATACTGCCCCCCGCATCCTCCTCCCTGCATCTTCCGCCCGCCACAAGCACGCATCACGCCTTGCCTTGGTAATGCATTGGGGGACTGGGCTCCGCCCAAAAAATTTGTCGGGACGACGAGGGCGGGCAACGTTCAGCCGGAAGGCATGAAAAGACGCCGCTTGGCGGGCCGCTTTCAGGTTGAATGAGAGATTGCGTTGAAGGATAAAGGCTGCGCTCGGGTGCCGCGCTGGCGCGAAGGACGCGATCGAACGCCCGCCTGTTTTTCAAACATCTCCCTCCCCCTTATGCGACGCTTCCCATTCTCCCATTTCCTTTTCATCCTTGCCCTGACCGCGAAGTCGCTCGAAGCCGCGCCGACTGCCGGCGCGGAGCCTTTTTTCGAAATCCTGCCTCAGCCGGTGATCAAAGGCCTCGTGCATTTGCCCGGCGTGCTGGTCACGGATGCTGATACGGTGCTGCTGATCGCCCAGAGCCGCATCAAGAAGGGAGATCGGGATCCTGCGGATGTGGTCGTCACGCGCAGCTTGGACCAGGGAAAGACCTGGAGCGCCCCCGTGAAGCTGTATACCTCGGACGGCGCGAGCCACATGGGCTACAGTTGCATGCTGGTCGAGGATCGCACGACCACGCCCCACACGATTCTCGCCTATTACACGGTCGGCCCGGCCGGCTGGAAGGAAGCCGCCAGCTCGTCTGGTATGGGCGGCGCAGCACCGACGAAGGCGCGAAATGGAGCGAGCCGTTCCTCGTAAAAAATGACGGCAACGCGGAGTCCAAGCCAACCAATGGCGGCCACGGTTTTCAATTCAGCGACGGCCGCATGGTCATCCCGGGCCGCAAGAGTTTTCTCACCAGCGACGACGGGGGAGTCTCTTGGACAACCCGGGGCACCGCCGAAACTGTCGAGACCAAGGTGGCTCCGCTGCCCGGCGCCGACGGGACGGACAGACTCTATCTCATCGCACGCAAATCCCGAAACTACCGCATTTATGGTGCTTTCGGCGAAAAGCTCGCCGAAGAAGGCGATCATCGAAATGTTTTCCCGAGTTCGGGCCGCAACCCCGGACTCGCACTCTACGCAGCCCGACGCGCAGGCGATCCGAATATTCTGCTCATGTCCGGCATTCGCTCCCCGAAAGATCGCATCTTCAGCATCACCTACAGCACGGACGAGGGCCGGTCGTGGTCGTCGGAGAAACGAATCGATGAGACGGGATGGTATTCCGACATCGGAGTGACCAAGGACGGCACGATCATCGTGGCCTACACGGTTAATTTTTCGGCCAATCTGAAAATCGCGCGGTTTAATCTGCCGTGGATGATGGAGAAGTAAGCTGAGCTGGCGGATTCGTGATCCGCCCAAGCTCTCCCTAAAACTTTCTTGCCCTTATCGGCGGCCTTTTTGTCTTCGCCGTGTGCGCGGCGCACGCCGCCATCGACATCCATTCAGCCGACCTCAAGGGCGATGGCGCGACAGACGATACGACCGCTCTTCAAAATGCCTTGGGGCGGGGAAAAGTGGAGCTGGTTTTTTCCCGAGGCGTTTACCTGATCGGCACAGGGCAATCCTGAGAAGGGGCGAACCTTGCCTTTTGACATGCTGCAAAAAGCCCGGCCCGGGCCGGGAGGGGGGGGGGGGGGGGGAGAGGCAGAGAACCGGGACGGCAATCACGTAGTTTCTCCACGATGACGCGAAGAAACGGCTTTTGTGAGGCACACACGTTCCGCTGGAACACTCCGGCGGTTTCCACGCTCGCGTGTATCAGTCCGGCAATGACACCCTGATAGTTGGTGTGCAAGCCGTGCAAAAATACTCAACACCTCCGCCTCCCTCGCCATCCGCGCCTGTTCTTGTCGCTAATGTTCTGTCGCTAATTCGCACTTGAGGCACAGTTGCGCCTGCGACGATGATTCGTTGCTTTAAGCAAATGCCTAATCGCGCCAACAAAATCGTCCGGGCCTGGCTGGAGTCGCCCACTCACGGCATCATTGAACTCGATCACGACTGGCGCGCCCGCCACCTCCCCCCGCTCCTCCTCGGCAACGGCACGGAATTTGCCACCCTCCAACGCATCCCCGACTACACCTTTGGCCTCGACCACGCCTACATGCTCGACCGCAAAGGCGACATCGTCTTCTTTATCCCCCAAGACGCCTGCCCCCTCCCCACAGGCAAAACCCGCCCCCCCTTCCCCATCCCGGACGACGACCCTGCCATCCCCGATGACGCCACCCTCATCGACATTGACGCCCCCCCCCCCCCCCACACACACGCCGACACCGTTTACCTCGCTGGCGACTTCAACCAATGGCACCCCTACGACCACCCCGAGTGGGCCCTCCACCCCGCAATCATTGACGGCAACCCCCTCCTCATCTGGCGCGGCCCCGCCGAACGCTTCCTCTCCCCCCCCCCCGACGCCCGTATCCAATTCAAATTCGTCACTGCCGCCGGCCGCTGGTTCGATGTCCCCCCCACCGCCCCCAACGCCGTCCGCGATCCACTCGGCAACTACAACCGCACCATCGACCCCGACCGTACCGGCTGGCACCTCTTCCGCTTCACCGTCCCCGCCCCCCTCGACCTCGCCCAATCCTGGACCGTGCAATGGGTTGGCGACGGCAGCGCGCCCCTCATGCCGGGCCCCTTCTTTTACAACCTCCACACCACCCTCCCCCTCGGTGCCATCGTGCGCGGCCAGCACCGCGGCAACGACACCACCTTCCGCATCTTTGCCCCCCGCGCCCACTCCGTGGAACTCCACCTCTGCGACGATCTCGAACGCCAGGACGCCGCCCACGCCTACGCCCTCCAACGCCGCACCGACGCGCACGGCGACGCCGGCGTCTGGGAAATCGTCCTCACCGGCAACCTCCACAACTGGTATTACTGGTACACCATTGACGGTCCCCGCGACGCCTTTGGCCTCTTTCGCCCCACCCACCGCATCCTCGACCCCTGGGCCCTTGCCACCACCGGTCCCCTCGGCCCCGCCATCGTCATCGACCCCGAATGGCTCGGCTCCGCCGACCAACAACAACACAACACCTCCGGCTCAGGGTTCGGGTCAGGGTCCGGGCTCGGCTCCGTCTACAAAACCCCCGCCTGGCACGACCTCGTCATAGCCGAAGCCCACGTTCGCGACCTCGCCGCCCGCGCCCCCCTTGCCCTCTCCACCGACGAACGCCGCGGCTTCACCGGCCTGCGCCGCTGGGTGGACTCGCCCGACTTCTACCTCCACCGCCTCGGCGTCAACTGCGTCGAACTCCAACCCATCCAGGAAGCCGACAACAAAACCCCCGGCGAATACCACTGGGGCTACATGACCAACAATTACTTTGCCCCCACCAGCAGCTACGCCCTCGACCCCGCGCGCGCCTCCGGACTCAAAGAATTTCAAGAACTCGTCGCCGCCTTTCACCGCCGCGGCATCGCCGTCCTCCTCGACGTCGTTTACAACCACGTTGGCGAACCCGCGCACCTCATGTTCATCGACCGCCTCTACTACTTTGAACAAGACGCCTCCGGCAAACTCAGCAACTGGAGCGGTTGCGGCAACGACCTGCGCACCAGCGCTGCCATGGCCACGCGCCTCATCATCGAAAGCTGCACCCACCTCATCGAAGCCTATGGCGTGGACGGCTTCCGCTTCGACCTCGCCGACCTCGTAGGCGTCCCCGTGCTCCGCCAAGTCGAAATCGCCCTCAAACGCGTCAAACCCGACGTCATCCTCATTGCCGAACCCTGGAGCTTCCGCGGCCACGCCGCCGGCGCCCTCCGCGACACCGGCTGGGCGTCATGGAACGACGGATACCGCAACTTCCTCCGCGAATTCGTGCGCGGCGGCGGCACCTCCGAAACCTTTGAATACTTCCTCAAAGGCTCCCCCTGGCACTACGCCAAATGGCCTGCGCAGACCGTCAACTACGTCGAATCCCACGACGACCGCACCTGGATCGACGCCATCACCGAGAACTTCAACGGCAACGGCGACCGCCCCACCGCTGGTGACCGCCAGCGCACGCACCTCATGGCTGCCACCCTCTTCATGTCCATCGGCATCCCCATGCTCTCCGCCGGACAAGATTTCATTCGCTCCAAACAAGGCATCAACAACACCTATCAAATGGGCGACATCAACGCCCTCGATTACCGCCGCATCTACCGCTACCCCACCACGCACACCTATTTCGCGGATTGGATCGCCTTCCGCCAAAGCGAAACCGGCCGCCTCCTGCGTCACTACACACGCGCCAGCGAAGGCTTTTTCCGCTTCATTCGCGACCCGCACAGCAACGCCACTGCCGTCATTTACAACGCCGACCACTCTCAAGGCGACCGCCAGCTCCTCTTCATCATCAACCCCCTCGACCAAGACATCACCCTCCCCCTTGGTGACGAACTCGCCTCGACCGACTGGAAACACCTTGCTGACCAGGAACACTTTTTCCGTCCCACGATGCGCCGCACTGCCCGCCGCGTAACACCCGAGCACTACATGCCCCCCCTCAGTTGCGGCCTCTGGGTACGCGAATGACGAACCTCGTTGTCTTAACGGTAGGGAGGCCTCTCCGAGGCCTCCGCCTCCCGCCACCACGCTCCAAACACCTATCAATTTCGTATTCACCCTCACACTACGCGCCGCGGAGGCCTCGGACGGAGCGCAGCAGCGCGCAGATGGCATCGCCGAAGGCGATGGCCCGAAGGGCTGCCCTCGGCAGAGGGCACAAAGGCCTCCCTACCAAGTAGCAAATGGCTACAGCTTAAATGAAACTGCTCTAATCGAGAGCCCCCCTTCGCTCGGTACGCGGTTGAGTGGAGCCGGGGGGGGGGGGGGGGGGGGGAGGCCGCCGTTCCGTGGCAGGTGCCACGCGGCCACCGTCATTCTTTCAGCGAGGCCATGTCGATCACGAAGCGGTAGCGGACGTCGCTCTTCAAGAGGCGTTCGTAGGCTTCGTTGATCTGCTGGATGCGGATCAGTTCAATGTCGCTCACGATGTTGTGCGCGGAGCAGAAATCGAGCATCTCCTGGGTCTCCGCAATGCCGCCGATGCCGGAGCCGGCGAAGTTGCGGCGGGGAAGGATCAGGTTGAACACCGCGACGGAAAGCGGCGTGGCGGGCACGCCGACCTGCGTAAGCGTGCCGTCGAGCTTGAGGAGGTTGAACAAGGCGTTGATGTCGTGGTTGGCGGACACGGTATCGAGAATGAAGTCGAAGCTGCGGGCGTGCTTTTGCATCTGATCCTTGTCGGTCGAGATGATGACCTCGCTGGCCCCGAGGCGGATGGCGTCGGCGACTTTGCCCGGAGAAGTGGTCAGCACCACGGTGTGCGCGCCCATGGCGTGGGCGAATTTCACGCCCATGTGGCCGAGTCCACCGATGCCGACGATGCCCACTTTCTGGCCGGGGCCGACTTTCCAGTGGCGCAGCGGCGAATACGTGGTGATGCCTGCGCAGAGCAACGGGGCGGTGGCGGCGAGGTCGAGGTTGGCCGGCACGCGCAGGGTAAACGCCTGGTCCACCACCACGCTTTCGGAATAGCCGCCGTAGGTCATGCCGCCGAGGTGCTTGTCCTCCCCGTTGTAGGTGAAGGTGCAGCCATTCTCGCAATATTGCTCCAGACCGCGCTGGCAGCTCGGACAGGTGCGGCACGAGTCCACCATGCAGCCGACGGCGGCGAGGTCGCCTTCCTTGAACTTGGTGACCTTGGGGCCGACGCGGGTGACGCGTCCGACGATCTCGTGGCCGGGCACGCAGGGGTAGATCGTGTTTTGCCATTCGCCGCGGGCCTGGTGCAGGTCGGAGTGGCAGACGCCGCAGTAGAGGATTTCGATGACGACGTCGTGCGGCAGCGGATCGCGGCGCTGGATGGTAAACGGGGCGAGCGGAGAGGTGGTGGATTGGGCGGCGTAGGCCCGTTTGGGAACGGCGGTGACAGTTGGTTTGGACATGGCTCGGATGATAGCACAAGGCTGTCGAAATATCTCTCGTAACCTTGCTCGCTCTATCGGGATTTTGCGCAAAAGGCGGTGGCGGCTTGCATGTAATGGATTGGAAATTACGGGATGCTAATTACCGGCCATTTGCATGTTTGGTTTTGCAGAAGCGGGCAAAACTGTCTTAAGGCACGCGTCTTTATATGATTATCCGCACTGTTGCTTATCCTCGCGCCGGACTGATCGGCAATCCGTCCGATGGGTATTTTGGCAAGACGATCGCTTTTGCGTTCACGAATTTTTCCGCGCACATCGAGCTTTGGGAGTCCCCCGAGTTGGAGTTGTTGCCAAGTCGCCGCGACCACTCGGTGTTTTCCAGCCTTGAGGCTTTGCACAATGATGTGCGCTCGCACGGCTACTATGGCGGCTTTCGCCTGCTTAAGGCTGCGGCGAAGGCGTTTTATGAATATTGTGTCGAACGGGGCATTCAGATCGGCGCCAAAAACTACACGATGCGCTACCGGTCCGATATTCCAAATCGTGTGGGGCTTGCCGGGTCGAGTGCGTTGATCACGGCTTGCATGAGAGGATTGATGAGCTTTTACGGCGTGCAAATTTCACGGCATTCGCTGGCCAATCTCGTTCTCCGTGTGGAGAACAACGAACTCGGCATTCCGGCTGGTTTGCAGGACCGTGTCGCCCAATCTTATCAAGGGTTGGTTTACATGGATTTTAGCCGCGAGATGATGGAGAAGCGTCATTACGGTAGCTACGAATCGCTGGACCCGGCGAAACTGCCTCCCGTCTATGTGGCCTACCGCGAGGATCTGTCGGAAGGCACCGAGGTCTATCACAATGATCTGCGCGCGCGCTGGCAGCGTGGCGAAAAGGACGTGGTCGATGCGATTGAGTTCTGGGCCAACTTGACGCTGGAATTTCGCAAGGCTCTCGATGCCGGGGATCGCAAGGCCATGCACCGGATCATGAATGCCAACTTCGACAAGCGCGCCAGCCTTTATGACGTGGGCGACGGCAACCGCGACATGGTCGCCACCGCCCGCTCGACGGGGGCGAGTGCGAAATTTGCCGGCAGCGGCGGCGCCATCGTGGGCATTTATGATGATGAGGCGATGTTCCGGGATCTTGAAAAGGCTTTCGCCTCCAAGGGGATTCGTGTGATCAAGCCCGAGATCGCGCCCATGCTGCCCACCGGAGTTTAATTTGCGTGAAATTTTGCCGCTCAATTTAGCAGATTCAAATCATGAAAGCCATCATCCCAGCCGCCGGACTCGGCACTCGTTTTCTTCCCATTGCCAAGGCTGTACCCAAAGAAATGTTACCGCTCGGTGACAAGCCGGTCATCCACTACGTCGTCGCGGAAGCCGCCGCCGCCGGGTTTGATGAAATCCTCATCGTCATCAGCCAGGGCAAAGAGTGCATCCAGCACTACTTCGCGCCCAATCCCGATTTGGAACGGCACTTGGAAAAAATCGGGAAGTTGCAGGCGTTGGAAGACGTGCGCGCCGTCTCGCGGCTTGCCCGCATCAGCTACACTTACCAGAAGGAGATGCGCGGATTGGGCGACGCGGTTTTGCTAGGGCGCGAGTTCGTGGGGAACGATTCTCTCTTCGCCGTGTTGCTTGGTGACACGGTGATGCATCAATCGTCACCCCTGCCCGCCATGCGCGCGGCGTGGGAAAAATGGCGCCAGCCATCGGTGTGCCTGGAGCGGTGCCCCGCGGAACGTGTATCCAAATATGGAGTCGCCGGCGGAACGCTGCGGGAAGACGGCGTGTTTACGCTGGATCGTCTGGTGGAAAAACCAGCGCCGGATGCCGCGCCACGCTTGCGGTCTGCGGACGGCGTCCCGTTGCCTTTTCACGCGTTCGCGGCGCGTTACCTGTTTACGCCGCAGATTTTTGACCATCTGGAAAACACGCACGCCGGGTTTGGCGGGGAAATCCAATTGACCGACGCCATGGAGCAATTGCGTCTTCGAGACGGCATGTTGGGCGTCACGTGGCCGGGCAAACGCCTGGACATCGGCAACCCCGCGGGCCTCATCGATGCAGCAAGGCTTTATTAGAACCTGATGTTACGCAGGGGCCGCAGGGAGCGGCGGCATCCTGCCGCCGCTCCCTGGTCGTCCGCGTAACATCAGTTAGAACCCCAGCCGCACGCCAAGCATGGCACCGATGCCGGGCATGGGGTATCCGGGACGATAATACCACGTCCGGTCAGTGAGATTGTCCACGGCAAGGAACACCTCGCCCTGCTTCACGCGCAGCGACGGGACCGCAAAACGATAACCGAGTCGCGCATTCACAACCACCGACGACGGCACTTGCGGGTTGTTCGTTGGATCGGCGCTGACGGCGTCGCTGCGAGCCCAGGCGTTGGTCGGGTTCACATACATGCGGTCTTGGTAGAGCATATCGACGCTGAGTTGGAAATTTTGGAAAAAAGTCCAGTTGAAGCCGGCGCTTGCCGTCCACTCGGGCGCATAGGGCATGCCCGTCACCGACGTGTGCAACCAAGTGGCGCCGACAAAAAAACTCAGATCCGCCGTCGGGCTCCACGTGGCGCTGCTCTCCACGCCGTAATTGTGCCAGTCGCCGATGTTGGCAAAACCCTGCGGTACGGGCGCGCCCGTGGTCGGGAAAGTAAGCACGTAGCGGTTGTCGCCGCGGTCGTAAAACGTCGTGATGTCGGCCTTGAACTTCGGGTTGAAGCGGTGGCTCACGCCCGCTTCGAAATGGTCGAGCGTCTCCGCGTCGAGGTTGCGCCACGCCTCGCGTTTGGCCGGATCGTTGTAGAGCGGCGGGAGCACGGCCTGCGAAAACGCGGCGACGTTGAGGCCGGGATAACTGACGCCACGCGCGTAACCGGCGTGCGTTTCGGTGTCCTTGTAACCGGCCACCACACCGGCGTGTGGAGCGACTTCGGGATTGTCATTAAAAATGCTATGATCGTAAAAGCGGATGCCGGCGGAGGGTTGCGCGTAGTAACCGTCGCGTATGCCGAACAGATGATTGACCGCGGCGTAGGGGGAAACGATCCAGAAGTCCTCGCGCCCGAAACGTGTGTTCAGCGCGGGGTTGTAACGCTCAAACCTGCCCTTGCCGCTCATCACATCCACATCCAGCCCGGCGAGTACCTCGCCGCCTTCCCACGCGGCGAATTTCTCGGCGGCGCGCACTCCGTAAAGATCCCAGTCCATGATTGTGTTGTCCGTGTCGCCGGGGGCAACTGGCGCGCCGGTGTCGCGCATGCCTTGGTCATACCAGGCGGCATGTCCGGAATTCCAATACGCTTTGATCCAGCCTTCGGCGCGCTGGTAACGGTTTCCCAAAGTGACGACGGAGAGGATGTCGTCGGTCTTGTAGTCGCCCATGTGATACGGGGAGTTTTCCGCACCGGGGTCTTCCGCGTAGTTGTTGGTGCGATCGCCGAAAAAGGAGAGCGACCAGTTTTCGTTCAGCGCGTAGCCGAGGCGCAGAAAATAATCCTGGAGTTCGCCGCCGGAGTTGGGGCGGTCGCCGTCGGAACGGCGGTAACTCTGGCCGGCGTAAAAATCGAGCGGACCGCTTTTCCCGCCCGCTGACACTTTTTCGGTCAGCGTGCTGTCGGAGCCGGCGACGATGGTGATGTCGGCGGCGGTGCCTTCGGTGCGTTTTTGCCGGGGCGTGATGTTCACGGCGGTGAAGGCGTTGCCGAAAATCTGAGGCTGCACGCTCTTGTAAACCTCGATCGATTCCGCCGCATCGATGGAAAGGATATCGAGTAGTGGATGACTGAATACGGCATTGTAGCGCGGAGCGCCGTCGTAGAGCGCGACGAGTTCGCCGCCTGGGCGGCTGGCACCCATGCCGCGGATAAAAATCGCCCCCCCGCCCGAGCCGCCGTAGGAGCCGACTTTGTTGTTGCGCGAGATGTTGACGCCGGGCGTGGTGCGCAGTGCGGAGGAGATGTCGGTGGCGTTGAGGTCTTCAATTTGCCGCGCGCCCACCACGCTGTATCCGCCGGCGTAGGGGCTTGTGACGTTGCTCTGGATGAGGGGCGGTGCGGTGACGATCATCTCCGGCAATACTTGCGGCGTGGGTTCGACGGGGGTGTCGCCGAAGGCAGACGCGGGGACAAGAATGACGGCGGAGATTACGAGGTGTTTGAGCATTGGCAGGGAATGGAATTGGAAACGGTGGGCGCGGGGGGGGGGGGGGGGGGAGGGACATGTCTGCAAGCCTGCGCCATTCGAACCGACGACGTGGCGCGTCGTTTGCAACGGTTGGAAACTGTCGCTCCCTCGGAATGCGGGCGGGACGCCCGCGCCACATGTTCAGAACGCAAAGTCATCGGAACCGGCGGGGGCGGCGGCTTTTTCCTGCACGAGAACTTCGGCGGTCTCGTGCGTGGCGAGTCCGCGCACCACCACGGCTTTTTTCGGGAGCGCGGGACAGGCGAACTGGCACGCACCGCAACCGATGCAATACCGCTCATCCACGACCGGTTCGGCGTGGCGCGCGCCGCGTTGTTTCATTTGCAGGGCGGCGGTCGGGCAGTGCTCGGCGCAGGCGCCGCACGCGGTGTCATCGGTGATGACGATGCACCGCGAATGCGTCACTTCGGCGACGCCGATGCGTGTGCGCTGCTTCACGGCGGGCACGAGTGGCTGGAGGGCATGGTCGGGGCAGACGTCGCCGCAGGTCGTGCAGTTGATGTTGCAAAAACTCCGGTCGAAATTGAGCCGGGGTTTCATGAGGCCTTCGAGGCTGCCGTAGCCAAACACGGCGGGCTCCAGCACGTGGCTGGGGCAGGCGCTGACGCAGAGCTGGCAGGCGGTGCATTGTGCGACGAAGCGGTCGATGCTGCGCGCGCCGGGCGGGGCGACGGTCTTGCGGGATTTTTCGGACGAACCGTTCGCGTCGGTCTCACCGTGGTCATGGGTGCCGGTGCGGGCGGCGACGACGGTCAACGCGCCGGTCGTGAGCGTGCCGAGGAAGGCACGCCTTGAACGTCCAACATCGAACATCCAACATCCAACATCGAAGTGGGGCGCTACCGCGCCGGGGGGGGGGGGGGAGGGGGGCGGTTGGGGGTTCGCCGTTGGGCGTTGGATGTTGGGCGTTGGATGTTCGATGTTCGCCGACGCCGAGCGCCAGCGGAGACGCAGTCCGCCTTCGTCGCAGATGGAGACGCAGTCGAAGCAGCCGACGCAGCGTGAGTGGTCAATCTCCTGTTTGCGCAGATCGATGCACTGCGCCTTGCAACTGCGCAGGCAGTCGCCGCAGCGCACGCAGGCGCTGCGATCGATGGCGAGCCGGAAGAGGGATTTTTTGGATACAAGGCCGAGCAACGCGCCAACAGGACAAACGGTGTTGCACCAGAGGCGTCCGCGCAGCGCCGACATGATGACGACCGTGGTGAAGATCAGCAGCACCGGCAGGAACACGCCGAGGCCCGCCCAGGGTAGTGCGACTCGTGGTACTGCGTTGGATCCGAAGTGTTGCGCAATCAGGGCAACAAGGTTGTTGGCTCCGATTAGCAGGGGACGGAAGAGCGTGCCGGCGAAGCGTCCGAAGTGGCTGTAAGGGTCGAGCCATGCGAGGGCAAAGCCACCCCAGCCAGCGAGCACGGCTGCAATGGTGAGGGCGAGGATTGTGTATCGGGTTTTATTATACGCGGGGCGGTAGGGTAGTGGTTTTTTCTTTGGGTTTTTGTTAGCGCGTAGTTTTTTTGCGATACGTATCACGATGTCTTGCAGCACGCCGAGGGGGCAGAGGGTGGAGCAATAGACGCGTCCGATGACCAGCGTGACGACGAGCACCGCGATGCAGGCAAGCGAGAGCGCGGCGCCGCTGGCGAGCGCAATAGTCGATGGCAGAAACTGGATGCTTGTGACGGCGTGTTTAAATGTGGCGGGCAGGGCGTCGCGGTAGTCGAGGAAGGCGATCGTCACCGCCGTCAGGCAGAGCACGGCAAGGATGGTGCGCAGGAGGCGGAGGGTGTGACGCATTTTGGAATATCCGAGGGGGCCGCGAGTGTTGCGTGAGAATGCGGGATTTGGGAGCGGATGGGGCGCGGTTTCGGAGGCCTCGGAGAGGCCTCCCTACCGGGTTGTGAGAGCGTCAGGCCGCGAGGCGCACGCGTTCGATTTTGATGGCGTTGAGGTCGTAGGTGCCGAGGCCGGCGTTGCCGGCGATTTTGACGTGTTCGATGCCGTCCTGCGCGTGGCCGAGCATGCGGGCACCGGCGGCGTCGATGGCAACGATGTCGGTCGAGGCGAGGAGGGATTTTATGTTGGGGATGAGGTCATCCACGCTTTTGCCGCGCGGGCCGTTGCGCATCATGGGCGCGTAGGCGTCGAGAACGTTGAGCGCGGGGCGTTTGAAGCGGACGAAGTCGGCGATGCACTGGTGCAGGTTGTTCTGGTGATAGAAGCGGCGGTCCCAGATGGCACCCATGAGATTTTTCATGCAGGCGGTCATGGTGGCGCCGCCGTGGTGCTTGAGCACGGGGGCGTTGATGAAGACGTCGCTGTCGAGGATGAGCGAGTGGACTTTTGTTGTTTTGAGCGCGGTGCCGCCGGGGATTTCCACTTCGCGGTAGTAGGATTCGTCGTTGCCGGGGACTATTTTGCCTCCGGCTTCTTTCACGGCGGCGGCGATGCCGCTGTTTTCGTAGCAGCGTTCCCAAGCGTCGCAGGTGTGGTCAAACACGGACACTTGGCTGGCTCCGGCGGCGAGGCACATTTCGACGAGGCGGCAGACGATGTCGGGGTGCGTGTTGGCGGAGCGTTCGGGGACGACGTCCCAGCCGATGTTGGGTTTGATGACGACGGTCTGGCCCTTTTTGACGAAGCGTTCCATGCCGCCGAGTTCGGCCATGGCGCGGTTGACCATGGCGGTGCGGTCGCCGTCACGCACGGCGACGAGCGCGGGCGCGGCGGTTTTTTTGTCGTCGTCGGCTGAGGTGGCGGTGGTTGCGGCAAAAAGCCCGCCGAGATCGGCGAGCGAGAAGACCGCGCCTACAGCGAAGCCTTTTTTGAGGAAGTCACGACGGGTGTTCATAGTGGGATGTGTTTGGGTTTAGAGTGTTGGATTTAGAGTTTGGGGCTGGCGGGGATGCGCCAGGGCATGGGGAAGCAGTCTTCGTCAAAGAGCGCGTAGTCGGCGCGGCCGTTGATGGCGAAGGTGCGGATGTGCGCGGCAGTGGAAAGGATCTGGCGCGCAAAGGCGATGGTAGTGCCGGTTTTGATACGGTCGTCGGCGAGCAGGAGGCGTTTGCCGGCGAACTCGAAATCGGGTTCGCGGAGGAGGCGCGGGGTTTCGCCGCGAGGGGCGTTGGAGAGGTCACGCCAGTTGATGCGCAGGACGTTGACTTCGAGGCGGGTGCGTTCGTGCAGGAGGGCGGCGGGGAGGAGTCCGCCGTTGGCAATGGCAACAATCATGTCGAAGGGCTCCGCGATTTCGAGGGCGCGGAGGCGGGCGACGATCTGCTCGAAGGTTTTTGTTGAGTTATTTGGCTCCATCGGCGGTGGGCGCGGGCGGGAATTGTTTTTCGAGGGCGCGCAGGATGAGCCAGCCGCCGGCGACTTGGAACAACATGCCGGGCCAACCGAGGCGCGCGTCCTGGAGGGCGGCGGCGAGGCTGCCGGTCCACGTCCATTCAAAGAGTCCGCCGAGTGTTTGGTAGGCGATGACGGTGAGCAGGAGGGCGAGCGGCAGCAGGCGTTGGCGATATCCGCAGGCGCGGAGGGCGAGCGGCGCAAGCACGGCGATGAGGAGCGATTTTGCCAGAATGGAGGGCAGCATGGCGGCGGGCGGCATGCCGAAGAGGGCACTGTTGAGGAGTGGCGAGGCGAGGGCCGTGAGCACGCCCACGCGCCAGCCGCAGCGGCAGGCGGCGACGAGTGTGAAGAAGTAGAGGGGGAGGACGATTTTGCCGCCGAGCGCGGCGAGGTGACAAAGTTGGGGGAGGGCGAGGTTGCCGATGATGAAGGCGGCACTCCAAAAATAAAATGCCCGGTCGCGCAAACCGGGCATGGCGGACGGATAAAAGGAGGGCGCGGAGGGCGCGGGGATGGCGGCTTGGGTGGCGTGCATGGTCAGGGTCTTGGTCGGTGGTCGTTGCGGTGGCGGTTGGCGCGGGAGGGCGATGATAGCGGGAGGGCGGAGGACCGTCTCTCGCAGTTTTGCTGATTCTGTTGGGATTTTGCCTAAAAATGGCAGGTTTTTTTATGGGAGGACACTCTTTCTATAAGATGTTTTTTCGCTATTCTGGCTGAAAACAATGACGATTCCGCCTGACAGCGCCCCCGCAAAGGTGAATTGCCGGCAGATGCCGGGGACGCTGGTTTTTGCGAGTTGTTGCCGCCGGTGGCAGGACTTGCTAGTGAAAATTTACACGCTGCGGCAGACCGAGGACAGCGTGATCATTCCATCGGTGGCCGAGCCGTTCATTGTGTGGGTTTTGTCCGGCAATGCCGTGATCGAGGAGCGGGAATTGGACGGGGAGTGGACAGCGAATCATGTGGCGGCGGGTGATTTTTACCTGACGACGTCACCGACGCCTTACGAGTTGCGGTGGAAGGCGGTTGGCGAAGCGCAGTTGGAGGTTATGCATTTGTATCTCGGGCTGCCGCTTTTCCGGCAGGCGGCGCGCGAGGTGCTGGGCAAGGCGGGCCGTCGGGCGAGTCTGCGCGAGGTTTCCGGAAGGCATGATCCGGTGCTGTCGGTATTCCTCGGCCAACTACATCGTGAGATCACGGATTCCGGGGGGAAGCCGAGTTTGCTTTTTGCGCGGGGAATCGCGCAGAGCGTGGCCGTGCATCTGGTGCGCCATTACGCGGATACGAACACCGCGGGGACGGGCGATGCGCACGGGTTGCGCGGGGGGCGTTTGCCTGCATCCAGTTTGCGCAGGATCACGGATTTTATGGAGGCGCATCTGGACGAGGAGTTCCGGCTCGACGAACTGGCGCGCGAGGCGGGCATGAGCAAATTCCACTTTTGCCGTCTCTTCAGGAAAACGACGGGGTTGAGTCCGTCGCGCTATTTTATCCGGCTGCGCATGGAGATGGCGCGGCGGCTGTTGCGGGAGACATCAAGGAGCGTGATCGAGGTCGGGCTCGAAGTGGGTTACAGTAGCCCGAGTCATTTCGCGCAGGTTTTCCAGCGAGAGGCTGGCGTGCCGCCAAGCGAGTATCGGCGGCAGGGGTAGAGAGCGTAGCCGGTCATCGGCCCTAGCAGGAGGGGATAAAGAGGTGCGAGGGCACTTACCGTCTCCCGTGGATTCGCAAAAAGCGTAATGCGGGAACCATTACAAGAAAACCGAGAAGCAGGGCGACGGAGGCCGGTTCGGGAATGCTGGAGGATTCGATGCGCACGTTGTCCAGGATGAAAACCGAATTATCCCGGTAGGCATTGCTGAGGAATCCAAGGGCGAAGGTGTCGAACTCCCAGGTGGCGGGAGTGGCATCCTCCCCCGTCAAGGTGATGGCGCCATAGGTGAAGGAATACGCGATGCCGTTGACCGTCCGGCTCAGCGAGAGGGAAAAATCGTAGGTGGTAGCGTAGTTGAGCGTGCCGGTAACGTAGCCCGTGGATCCGACGTTTGTACCGGACGAGAAGAGGTCGTCGTTTCCCGTGGTTCGACGCTGGATGGTCACCGAGCCGTCGGCGTAGTTGCCCACCGCTCCCCGCACGGTGTAGCCAGAAGAGGACGCGAAGGCACCGCTGGTCAAAGCCCAGGTGTTTTTGTTCTCGGTCAGGCGGTTGCCGTTCGAGTCATAAAGGCCGAAGCGGAGCGCATCGCCCCAGCCGCCGCCCGGAAAGGTGTTGGACGAGGTGGTGAGCGAGAAACTGACGGTGATCGAGTCGCCCACGTTTTGGAGGCGGATCGGGGTGCCGGGCTCGCTGAAATAGGCAATTATTCCAGGGTTGCCCGTGTTTCTTGTGGTGATGGTTGCCTTGAGCGTGCCGTTGTTCGCGGCGATGGTATGGTCGACTCCATTGTTGTTGCCATGGACCAGATACCATGCAGCGGAGTCGGGCAGGGCCTGGTTGGTCAGGTTGTTGTCGGAGAAGGTTTCATCGAGAATGAGGGCGGCGTGCGCCTGGGCGCAGAAAGCGATGACTCCGGACAGTATCTTTGCTGTGGATACGATTGTTTTCATTGGATGCGGTGTGTGGTGGTTGATGGTGCAGGGGGAGATCGGCTCCGGCATCGGACATCCGGCGGAGAAGAGAAGGGAACTCAGTAGGGCCAGTAGTAGTTCCGGTTGCGCATTTCGCCGGGTTTGAAAGCGCGCACGCTGCCGTCGAGAAACACGGCATGGCTCAGGCCGTTGTGGCGGTAGCGGAAATAACCGTGGTTGGAGTTGTCATCGACATCAGGGTCAGAGGCGGGCGAGAGAATGCCTTCCGGACCAGGGATGGGGCGACGATTCCACCTGAAGGCGTAGGTTGAAGCGCCGGACCACTGCGGAACCTGGCTACTGTCGCCAAAAAAGATGACCTGCTGGCGGTCGGTGATGGCGTCGAGGCGTGGTTCCGGCGCGCCAGCATCAAGCGCCACCAGGGTGTTATTGATGGCGTAAGTGAAACGCGGATAGAAAACCGGAGCGACCACCGGGATGGGCTGGACGGGGCAGAGAAATACCGGAATCGGCGCGGTGGTGCCATGGCTGCTCGTGGCACCGGAGTAGGGCATGAGCAGCCAGTTCCATCCCTTGTCCTGATTGCTGCTGTCGCGGTAGGGAAACAGCTTGCCGCGATTGTCTTCGGCGTAGAGCAGACCGGCGACTCCGAGTTGACGGAGGTTGCTGCGACAGGTGGCGGCGCGGGCGGAAGAGCGGACTTTTGAAACCGTGGGAATGATGATCGCCGCGAGAATGCCGATGATGGCGATGACCGTGAGGAGCTCGATGAGCGTAAATCCCCGTTTGGCGGCGACGCGTGAACGGAAATCGTGGAAAGGACAGGCGAAGATGTTTTGACGGATCATGACGTGGTCGGGGTTTGGGAAGAGGCGGCGGATGCGGGCGGCGGATTCCCTGCCGTGGCCGGCATCGTCAGGGGAGGCGGCGGAACGTCGGCCAGTTGATAGAGAGCCTTGCGGAGCGCCCAGGCACTGGAGGTGGCGTTCAGGTCACTTTGGCGGCCCGCACGGGCGGGGAGGTGATAGAGGTCGTTGGGGGAAATCGTATAGCGGCCAACTCGACGGGAGAAGGCTCCATCCGGACATTGAAAGCGGGTCAATTCGATCCGCGACGTGTCGATGATGGCGCACAGTTCGGAGGGAGAGAGCGTGTAGCCGGTTTCCTTGACGAGAAAGGAGAGCATTTCGGAAGCGTTGCGGATAAAGAAAATCACGTCGGTCCCGGGCTCGCTCCGATACCAGTCGAGCACGGTTTCCAGCACTTGCTCCGCGCGCGGAACAGGCTGCCCGAGCGAGTGGCAGAACGAAACGAGTTTGAAGGCTCCCGAGAGGCGGATGTTGATCGGTCCCTCACCGATGAGGCCTGTCGTCGGATTCTGGCGTGCCCGGACATTGCGCAGCGCCTCGGCGACGAGGGTCTCTTTCAGGGCGGGCTCCTGGGCGCGAATCAGACGAGCCTGCGAGGCGAGCTGGTCGAGGGCGGTCCACGGGTTGTCCCATGGCCGGGCATCGAGCCACTCACGGAAAGCGGTGGCAGTGACAAGGTGAGAGGGGACAGAGCTGGTGGTTGCCGCGGTTGCGAGCGAAGGTTGCGGTTTTTTCCAAAGGGTGAAGGGGAGGTTGATTCCGGCGGTGCGCAGAGTCTGTTGTTTTGCAGTCGGCGTCTTTCGCTCTCCGGGGAGTGGATAAAGCGGTTTTGTTCCGAGAATGCGAAGCGCGTGCACGGAAAACATGAGGGCGCGCCCCATCGTCCGTGTGTCGTCTTTCATTTCCGGATACGCGGGGTCGGAGAAAAATCCATTTTCGGGGTCCTGGCGCGATTGGAAAAACCGCACGATTGCCTGCTTCCGGCTGGCCGGCAACCGGGCGAGTTGCCCGGAGTCATGCAGAATCTGCACGGCGAAAAACGTGGACTGGATATCAGGCGCATAAGGGCGGTCTTCGCGTCCGTTTTTCAGGCCGGTTGACTCGAAAAAACCGCCGGTTTTCTCGTCGGCGAGGCCGAGCACCCAGGGGAGCACGCCGATGTAGGCAGTCTCCAGACGTTGCAGGGCGCTGGTCACGGCGGTGTCGGTTGCCGTCGTCTCACTCGCCGAGGCGGGCAAGATGGTTGCGAGCGTGAGATACGTGGCGATGACAAATAAAAAAGTGGCGCGGGCGATGCCAGTCAGAGCGGGGCCGGACGGCGGGCGGGTGTGTTCGCGTGGAGGTTTTTCCATGGTGCAAAAGTTTTTGTGGGCGGACTCGGATGAGAGAGCAGGAGAACCAAACGGGAAATTTACGGCCTTGTGGAGTCCGCGGGAATCTTACATAAGATTTTCGCTTCAGATCCAAGCCATCAACACCGTTGCCTCACCATGGGAAAGTCCGACAAACCGGTTGGTCTCAAGGAAATCGCCGAAGCGACCGGTTTTTCGCGCATGACGGTTTCGTGCGCGTTGCGGTCGTCCCCGAAGGTAAAGGCCGGCACCGCCGCGATCATCCGCAAGGCGGCGGCCAGGCTGGGTTATGTGCCGGACGCCCGGATCGCGTCCGTCATGGCGAGCGTGCGTGCGGCCAAGGTTCGCGTTCCCGAACCCATCGCCTGGCTCAATGCCGCGCCCGAGCGCTGGTGCTGGAAAGACCTCAAGTGGCTGACCCCCTACCGCGAGGGGGCGCAGGAGCAGTGCGCGGCGCTGGGTTACAAGCTCGACGATTTCTGGCTGGCCGAGCCGGGTATGACCGAGCAGCGGATGTCGAAGATCCTGATCAACCGGGGGATTCGCGGGGTGATCATCACGCCGGCTCCAACGGTGCTCGGTGTTTCGCATCTGGCTTTCGACTGGAAAAAGTTTTGCGGGATTTCGTTTGAGAATGCGTTGCTCGCTCCTCGCCTGCACCGGGTCGTGCAGTCCTACCACTACAACCTGATGCTCGCGCTCAAGGTGCTTCGGCGCAGTGGCTACCGGCGTATCGGACTTTTCATGCAGACGCTGGAGCAGCGCCGCTCACAGCACACCTATCTGGCCGCGCTGCATTACTTCCAGAAAAGCATCCCAGAGGAGGAGAGAGTGGAGCCGTTGGTTTACAGGAGCATTTACGGACTGCCGGATGCGGTTCCGTTTGCCGAATGGGTTGCCAGCGAGAGCCGGAAACCGAATCAGGGTGACTATCAGGCCAAACCGCAGGCGATGTTGCGCGACTGGATCAAGCGTGAACGGCCGGATGTGATCATCGGCCAGCGCCGCAACCTGCTCGAGTGGCTGGCGGGAATCGGCTTGCGGGTGCCGGAGGATATCGGGGTGGCGCATCTTGCGCTCGACGACGACTGCGCGGACTGGGCGGGCATCTGGCAAAACAAACGCCACATCGGGGCGCAGGCCGTGCAGCAACTCGTCGCCATGATGCAGACGAACCAACCCGGCATCCCCGAAATCGCCCACGAAACCCTTATCCGCGGCACATGGCGCTACGGGAAAACGATCAAAACCCGAGGGGAAAAATAGTTCTGGGAAAGTGGGTAAAGGCCAGCCGTGACCGGATCAGAACAGGTCCAGTTGCCGGGCGCGTGGCGTGGCGGGCGGGTCTTCGCGCTGGCGGTCGAGGAGGGTGTCCCGGATGTCGCGCAGGAAGGGGGATGGATAACGTTCGCGCAACTCGCCCTGCCAGTGGCGGCGGCGGGCATGCGTGAGGAAGAGGCGCTCCTTCGCGCGGGTGATGCCGACGAAGAACAGGCGGCGCTCCTCGGCAATGTCAGCTTCGGTCTTGGCTACGGTGTCGGCGTCGCTGGCGTCCGCAGTGGCGAAGTTGAATCGGTGGGGCAGGAGGCCGTCCTCGCAACCGACAAGAAAGACGACGCGAAATTCAAGGCCCTTGGCAGCGTGTAATGTTAACAGGGATACACGTTCGGCGCGGGCGTCGTGCAGGTCCACGTCCACGCCGAGCGCGAGTTCGCTCTGGAAGGCGTCGAGGTCGGCGCCGTGTTTTTCAGCGAGCGGTCGGAGTGCGTCGGTGATGGGGCGCAGATCGGCGTCGGGTTGGTCGGCGCGCGCGAGAATGGCGGCGGCTTGCGAGAGGCGTTCGGCAAGGGGGGGGGAGGGGGGGAGGGTTTTGATTTGGGTGACGAGCGCCTGCACGGTGGGGTGCGCGGAGAGGGGGCCGTGGGCGCGTTTCTGGAAGGGGATGCCAGAGCGGGTGAGCGCTTCGACGAGCGGCGGGGTCTGGGCGTCGGTGCGGTAAAGGATGGCGATGTCGTTGAACGCGTAATGTGCCGGCACCACGGCTCCGCTGGCGCGGCCGGTGTCGAACGAGGTGAGGCTGGTGCCGCCAATGAGGCGTTCGATGGTCTCGACCACAAATTCGGCCTCGGCGCGGTCGGTGCCGCATTCGCGCAGGAGGAGGCGGGTGGCGTCGGTGTTTTGCGCGAGCAGGGCGCGGTCGCGCACGAGCGTGGTGGGTGCGACGGCTTGCAGGGCGGCTTCAACAATGGGACGAGCGGAGCGGTAGTTGCGCGTGAGTTGCACGGTGTGCGCGCCGGGGTGGTCGGTCTGGAATTGTTGGAAGAAACGGACGTCGGTGCCGCGAAAGCCGTAGATGGCTTGGTCGGGGTCGCCAATGGCGCAGAGGCTGGTGATGGAATTCTCCACGTCTGCCAGGTAGTGGACGAGCTGATACTGGCGTTCGTCCACGTCCTGGTATTCGTCGATGGATACATGCGGCCAGCGGGCGCGGTAGTGCGCGGCGAGGGCGGGATCGGCGGCAAGGAGTTCAACAGTGAGCGCGATGAGGTCGTCGAAATCCACGAGGCCGCGGGCGCGCATCGCTTGCGTGTAGGCGGGGGGGGGAGGGATTGCGCGGTCGGCGAACAGGCGGCGGGCGTCGGCGGCAGAGATGCCGAGGATTTCACGGGCGAGGGCGAATGCCTCGCGTTCACCGGCCACGCGGAGCGGTGCGCCGAGGTCGAGTTTTTCCTGTTGTTCGCGGAGAATCGTGAGGCCGAGGGCGTGGAAGGTTGTCACGAGCACGCGGGAGCCGCGTCCGTCGGGAAGGAGTTGCGCGAGGCGTTCGCGCATTTCGCCGGCGGCGCGGCGGGTGAAGGTGATGGCAAGGCAGGATTCGGGCGGCGCGTCGTGGTCGGCGATGAGGTGCGCGATGCGGTGCGTGAGCGTGCGGGTTTTGCCGGTGCCGGGTCCGGCGATGATGAGCAGGGGACCGCGCACGATGGATGCAGCGGCGCGCTGGTCGGGGTCGAGGCCGGCGAGGAGTGGGAATCTTTCTGGTGTCTGCGATTGCCTGGCCGGTAGGGAGGTCTCTCCGAGATCTCCGTGGCCGAGTTGCGAGATCGCGCTGAGTTCCAAAGTCGTTTCAGCGTTCGACGGAGGTCTCGGAGAGACCTCCCTACCAGGAGTTGCGGGCGAGACGTCCGCGCCACTTTTTTTCGGTTTCGCCGCCTCCGGTTCGGGCAGGTCGAAGAGTGTGCCGATGGATTTTGTGGTTTCGACTTCGCCGGGTTTGAAGACGCGGATGACGCCGTATTCGCCGTCGTAGCCGCCTTCGCGGATGACTTCGCCGGCACGCATTCGGCGGATCGCTTCAGAGAGGAGCGGCGATGTGGCGCGGGCAATGTCGTCGAGCGGGATGTCGCCGAGGAGGTCGAGTTCGGGACCGAGGCGGGCGATGGCCTGCTCCCAAGCGGAGCTCACGGTTTTGCTTTTGGAGCCGGTTCCGTGGATTTCCCCCAACAATTCGGGCAGCGGGATGAAGCTGCGAAAGGGCGGGGCGGCGGCGGGTTTTTGCGGGGTGGCGCGGTCGGCGAGTTCGAGCACGCGGTAATGGACGCCGAGGGTGAGCGGTGCGCCGCAGACGGGACATTTGCCTCCAAGGCGGCGCGATTCGGCGGGTTCGCAATGGAAGCCGCAGGCGCGGTGGCCGTCGTGGTGGTATTTGCCTTCCTCGGGGAAAAATTCGACCGAGCCGGCATAGCCGTGGCCGGTGGCGAGGGCGTCGCGGATGGCGAAGTAATCCATCGCGCAGTCGAAGCGGCTGGCCTCGCGTCCGAGGTTGCCGGGGGAGTGTGCGTCGGAACTGGATACAAGCCGGTAGGTGTCGAGCATGGAGAGTTGCCAGTTCATGGCGGGGTCGGAGGAGAGGCCGGTTTCGAGCGCAAAGATGTGCGGGGTGAGGTCGCCGTAGCATTCGTCGAGACGGTCGAAGCCGGACTTGGAACCGAAGACGCTGAACCATGGCGTCCAGATGTGCGCGGGGATGAGGTAACAGCCTTCGCCGGCGCTGAGGCAGATTTCGAGGAGGTCGCGTGAGTTGAGGCCGAGGATGGGGCGTCCGTCGGAGGCGAGGTTGCCGATGCGGGCGAGGCGGGCGGTCATGCGGTCGGCGCTGGCAATGTCGGGCGCGTAGAGCAGGTGGTGAACTTTGCGGACTTTGTCGCCCTGCTTGTAGATGGTGGAGATTTCCACTTCGAGGAGGAAGCGGACGGGCGCGGCGGAGGCGGCGCAGGGGCCGATCTCAGCATTGACGGAGGCTTCGAGGTCGTCGCGCAGGCGGAACAGGCCGGGTTCGGCGGGCACGAGTTCGTCCTTGATGGCGGCCATCCAGGCGGGGTGCGTGAAGTCACCTGTAGCGACGACACGGATACCTTTTTTCTTTGCCCAGAGCGCAAGGTGGTAGAAGTCGAGATCCCCGCTGGTGGCACGGGAGTATTTGGAGTGAATGTGCAGGTCGGCGTGGAACGACATCGTTCCTGGCAGCGCATGACATCATGGCCGCGAGGGCAAGCGCACGGATGCACGGATAGGTCTCGTGTTAAGCGCGGACGGGGGCATAAAGCGTAACCATGACACCCTCCCCTCTGGCCCAGTTGGATCAAACCGTCCTCGAATTGATCGAGCATAGTCCCCAGGGAATGGTGCCGCATACGCCGGCTTATCAAGATGCGCTCGGGCGCTTGTGCGCGGCGCATCAGGTTTACGCGTCGGCTGACCACAAGGGGGGGTATGTGTCGGTGCGGTCATTGGCGGGTTTGCCTGCGTTCTATGCGCATAATCTGGAGGCATTCCTGACAGGAGCGGGTGGGGCGGGAGCGGCGGGAGGGATTGGTGAGGAGGAGTTAGAGGCGGATGCAGAGGTTTTTAACCGCTACGTGCTGTCGTTGCCGGAGGCGTTGCGCGCGAACGCGGAGGCGAGTCGGGCCTTGGTCGTGGCTCGCAAGGTGCATCATCGCTCCAAACTGGGCGCAGGGGTGGTGCATGATCCGGTGCATTCGTTGTTTCTGGTGCCGGGGGCGGGGCCGAATCCGGGGCTGCCGGGTAATTATTTGTACGGTTTGGTGTTTCAGACCGCCGAGGATGTCGCAACCGGGGCGTGGCGGGTGCATGTGCATGATCGCGCGGATGGGGCGGCTTTGTGTGAGGTGGCGTCGGGTGCTGAGGCTTGGACCAGAGTGGCGGAGGTGTTGGAATGTGCTCCGTTTTTGCTGAGTGAATTGGAGATGCTGGGGTTTCGGTCCAATTGAGCAGGCGAGTGGCCGGGGGGG
>NZ_ABEA03000084.1 GCF_000171235.2 Geminisphaera colitermitum TAV2
CCGACGCCCCACCCTCGCCCACCCGCTTCGAAAGCACCTGGACCACCAACCTCTACGACACCGGCACCCACCGCTTTTATTACAGCATACTCACCCCGCTGACCGTGGTCGAGACCGGCACAGGTCGTATCGATGCCAGCACTACAGGCTTCATTCCCGGTCGCCGTGACCATGACGCCGCCTCCCGCCCCTCCCGCTGGTTCACCCTCCGTTCCGATGACGGCCAACTCCTCTTCGTCGCCAACCGCGACATCACAGGCAACCAATTCACATCCGGTCGCCTCGTCCTCGAATTCGCACCCTCCGCCCGCTCCGCCCCCCCCGTCGCCCTCGGTTACGTCCGCCTCCCCCGCGAACCCGCCGCTCCCCTCGAAACCATTGCCCGCTTCTACCAAACACTCCTCGCCTGCCAGCCCATCCAGTGCGCGCAAGTCCAGCGCGGCGACGAAGTCGAACTCACCTACGAGTACCGCCTCCGCCCAACCCACAACGCCGGTAACGCCGCCAACGCCGAGCCCTTCACCGACACCATCCAGCCGCCTGCCAACGCCGCACCGCTCGCCCCCCTCCCGCATCTCCTCCAGACCTGGCTCAAAACCGCCGCCGGACGCGACGCCCTTGCCCCCGGCAAACTCCACCCCGCCGACCTCCAAACCTCGCCCGACGGCTGGCCCTGGCTCGCCTCGCGTCACACCCTCCGGCACACCCTGCCAGCCACCCGCACCACCTCCGTCCGCCACGGCATCAACATCTGGCTCAACCGGGCAACGCGCGAAAACTACGCCGAACTCGCCGCGCAAGGCTGCCAGCACATCCGGCTCGTTCTCCGCTCCGAATCGAAATGGGATTGGGCCAACGCCGACGAACTCAAGACCCTCGTGCAACGCAACCTTGCCTGGATACGCGAAACCGGCGCCGGCAAGATGCAGGCCTACCCTGCGCTCTTCGGCAGCTGGGCGCCCGACCTCCTGCACAAGGCCACCGGTTTCGGCGACACCCCCGATGCCCTCGCCGCCCAAGCCGAATGGCTCCGCCGCTGGCAAGCCATCATGGACTGGTGCCGCCCCTACGCCGACGTCATCGCCTGCTACGACCTCCTCAACGAACCCCGCATCTTTTCCGAACACCACGACGTCACCGCCTACTACGAATTTCTCCGCCGCAACCTCCCCGCCCTCCGCGCCGCAGCCGGTCCCGTTCCCCTCCTCATCGAAGTCGCCAACATGGCCAACCCCGTCGGCCTCAACCACTGGCGCACACCCGACCCTGCCGCCGACGACACCAACACCATCATCGGCTACCACGACTACTGGCCCCACATGTTTACGCACCAGCAAGTCGTCGATCCCCAGCCCGTCGTATTTTATCCCTCCTTCATGCCCATGATCGAATGGAAAGCCCCCTCATGGCGCAACGACAGCAAACACTGGCACTATTGGGACCGCTGGAAATGCGACGCCGTCAACTACCCCGTGTTCAAACACCTCGTGGAAAACGTCCCCGCCAACACCCGCATGGATTGCGGCGAGTATGGAGTTGTTGGATACGCCGGCAAGGCCCCCCAATCCGGTTCCATCTGGCTGACCCACGCCCTCGAACGCTTCGACCGACTCGGTATCAACCACGCCGTTTGGGGCATCAACGGCGGCTACACATGGACCGTCCCCGCCTTCAAACAAACCATCCTCGACCACTGGAAGCGAAAATCTGATACATCCGACCAATAATTAAAAATCGGATACCCTCCCCCCCCCCCCCCCCCCCCCCGACGGCAGAACCGTCCCTGCAACCTCTAATTCCTAATCTCTAACTCTTAATTTCCACTCACCACATGCGATTTCACCTCATCGGCAACGCCCACCTTGATCTCGTCTGGCTCTGGGACTGGCGCGAAGGCCTCAACGAATCCCTCATCACCTGCCGCAGCCTCCTGCGCCTCATGGACGAGTTCCCTGAACTCACCCTCATTCGCGGTGAAAGCACTGTTTATCAATACATCCAGCAACACGACCCCGAAACCTTCGAACGTATCCGGGAACACATTACCACCGGACGCTGGGACGTCGTTGGCGGCACCCTCTGCCAACCCGACACCAACCTCCCCGCCACCGAAACCCTCAACCGCCACTTCACCCGCGGCCTCGACTACATGCACCGCGAACTTGGAGTCCGCCCCCGCGTCGCCTGGTCCGCTGACTCCTTTGGCCACAGCACCGGCTGGCCCCAAATCTACGCCGCCGCCGGCATGAAATACTTCGCCTGCACCCGCCCCTTCGCAGCCGACTGCCCCCTCCCCTCTCCCGCCTTCTGGTGGCAAGGACCCGGCGCGGAACGCATCCTCTCCTGGCGCATCCCCATCCGCGGCTACTGCACCGAACGCCGCGAAATCGCCGCCGTCCTCGACCAATACCGCGAACAAGCCCCCGCCTGGGGACTCGACAACATCGCCATCACCTACGGCCTCGGCAATCACGGCGGCGGCCCCACTGCCCGCCACATCCGCGACATCCTCGCCTGGCGCGACGCCAACCCCGACATCGACGTCGAATTCTCCACCTTTCACCGCTTCTTCGCCGCCCTCGCCGCCGAACCCAAAACTCACCCCACCGTCCAACAAGAACTCAACTTCACCCTTCGCGGCTGCTACTCCAGCGCCCTCCGATTCAAAAAAAACTACCGTCGCACCGAGAACCTCCTCTCCCCCGCCGAACGCACCACCACCCTCGTCTCCGCCGCCCTTGACCGCCCCCCCCCCGATCTCGACGCCGCCTGGGATTCCCTCCTCTTCAACACCTTTCACGACATCCTCCCCGGCACCGTCATCGAACGCGCCTACGACGACCAGAACGCCTGGCTTGGCGTCACCGCCCACGACGCCCGCCGCCACGAACTCGCCGCTCTCACCGCACTCGCCGCCCGCTGCGACACCCGCATCGCCGAGCCCGCGCCCGACATGCCCTCCGCTGTCCCCGTCCTCCTCTTCAACCCCCACCCCTATCCCCTCGACACCCTGGCTGAAGTCGAAACCTGCCTCGAATACCGACCCATCCGCGCCTACAAAAACCGCCCCGACCAACTCCCTGTCGAAGCCATCGGCCCCGACAACCAGCCAATCCCCTTCCAACTCGCGCCCGTCGAAAACCAATTCGCCACCGAAGACCCCTGGCGCAAACGCTTCCTCCTCCCCATCACCATCCCGCCCTGCGGATACCAAATCGTGCAAGTCGCCTGGAACGAAACCCCGCGCCACGCCCCCCCCCCCCCCCCCCATACACACGCCCGTTCCGAAAACGACACCACCATCGCCAACGAACACCTCACCGTATCCGCAAACCCAGGACAAACCGGCATCGACATCCACCTCGACGGCCGCCCCCTTCTCGCGCCCGGCGGCCTCCACGCCCTCACCCTCGACGACCCCTACGGCGCATGGGGCAACCACGACGGCGAACGCGAAGGCGACGACATCTCCACCGTCCTTGCCACCTGGACCATTGCCCAAACCCGCGTCCTCGAAACCGGTCCCCTCCGCGCCACCCTCTGGGTCATGCTCACCTCTGGCTCCTCGCGCCTCGAACTCAGCCTCTCCCTCGCCCACCGCGCCCGCCACATCCACGTCACCGCCCGCCTCCTCTGGAACGAACGCTCCGCCCGCCTCAAACTCGTATTCCCCGGCGCGGGCGACACCGCCACCTTTGAAATCCCCGGCGGCGAAATCACCCGCTCCGCCCTCGGCGAAGTCCCCGGCGGACGCTGGGTGCGCACGCACGCCGCCCCGGCCACGACCACCACGACCGACCGCCGCCCCTTCATCCTCGCCAGCGACGCCTTCTACAATTTCGACCTCAAAAACGAAGCCCTGCGCGCCACCGTTGTGCGATCCACCCGCTACGCCCGCAACTCACCCTCCCGCGCCGACGAAGACCCTTGGCGCCCGCATCAAGACCTCGGCGAACACTGTTTCCAATTTGCGCTCGGCTCCGGCGAACTCGACCCCTGGCGCCTCGCCGACCAACTCGAACAACCCGTCCTCACCCTTGCCGCCCCCCCGCACAACGGCCCCCTTGGCCGCACCGGTTCCCTTGCTGCACTCGAAGGTCAAGGCCTCCGCCTCCTCGCCCTCAAACCCGCGCTCGACGGCAACGGCTGGATTGTCCGTATCCAAAACCTCACCACAACGACGATCCCCCCGCTCCTCACCTGGCTCGACAGCCGCCACAAACTCGACCCGCTTGTGCCCTTCGAAATTGCCTCCTGGCGATTGACCAGCACCGCAAACCGATGGATTGCCACCCGCGTAACCACCGCCGAAGAACCCGTGCCATCCACATCCGCCCCTCCCGTCACCTCCCGCCACTCGGCATCAAGGCCGGATAAAATCAGACATCTATGCCCTGTTTTTTCAGACCAGCTTTGATCTCGTTCACGTTGGCCTCGAACTTTGGCAGCACCTCTTTTTCCATGCGCTCAACCAAGGCCGTCAGCAACTTGACCGCGTGACCCGCGCTGTAGTCGTTGTTCGCCACGCGCTCCTGAATGTCCGCCACCTGACGATAAAACTGACGACTCTCCGCCAGCAAATCCGACGGCGTTTCCAACGTGGCATTGGAGAACTTCAAACTCTCCCACACAAACGTATCCAGACGGAACTGCGCCTTGCGATCTGCCAGGTTGCCCTTCTCGATCTTCTGCATGTATCCACGAACCAATACAAGATTGTCGCTCATCTCGTTTTGCAGCGATTTGCGCAGATAGTAATTATTGCGTGCGCTCTGGATGTCGCCGTAGGCGAGCGCCTGTTTGAAACCCTGATTGGCTGCCAGATAAACACCCAGCACAGTGGCGATCAGAATAAAAAACTGGCTGATCCAAAAACTAAGTTTGGCTGCCTCGGAAGTGTCGATTTTCGACCGCTTTTGCTGATCGCCAGAGGACGACCCGGCAGGCACGGGAGGAGTCACAGAACTTGAGACGTCGGTAGGTTTCATGGCACCGATGCTTTCTCAATTAATTTGCATCTATCAAGCCCGCAACAGGTGCAGACATGGCAAGATCCGGGGCGTTTTTAGAGTCCCACTGAAAAGTCAGGATACGGGAAATAACTGTGCTACGAACAGGAAGACGCTTTGCGGTCATTCTGCGATGATGCATCCCGTCGCTCGTTCTCAATCACTCCATCCTCTCTCCAACCGCGTATTGATTGACCGCCTCAAACCTCATGCACAAACATCGCCCATTTCCGAGCCCCCTCCTGTTTCCTGACTATTTCTGTTTCCTGATCGCAACCTTGGTTTTGCTAAACGCCGTCCCCTCTATTGCTGCGACTACGGCGGCCTCTGTCCAAGAATCATTGCCACTCTACCACCTCCCCATCACCAGCACTGATTTTCAGACCAACACCGGCAGTCTCGGTGGGAAAGCCGACATCGAAACCATCGACAAACTCGCCCCAAAAATCACCACCGACCCCGCAACGCAAAAAACCCTTCTTGCTCTCCCCCTCAACGCCAACGCCATGCTCGGCCCACGGCTCGAACTCCCCGCCAGCGACACCCGGCTCCGCCTCGACCAACCCGGCCAAACCCTCACTTTTGCCTGCTTCGTCAAATGGACCGGTCCCAACAAACATCCCCACAAACGCCACACGCTTCTTTCCACCCTCTCCCGCGATCAGAAAACCGGATACAGCGTGGAAATCACCGAAACCGGTGCCCTCCAGTTTTGCTTCGCCCGTCCCAACGGCATGAATCGACGCGTTTCCGGGGCCACTCTTACCGCCGGACAGCTTGCCCACATCGCCCTTGTCTGGACCACCGGCGAAAAAAACGCGCTCCATTTCTATATCAACGGCGTCGAAACCGAACCCACCGCCAACGGCAAACCCATGCGCCACACCGGTGACACTCCGCTGGCCGCCAACACCATCCCCCTCTGTATTGGGGCAACAAATACAAATGCCTATCCACTCAACGGTGCCCTTGCCGACATTCGTCTTTACGACCACGCCCTCTTGCCCGACGAAATCCGCGCACTGGCCAACCCCAACTGACAAGTCTCTCTCTCTCCAATCCCCCCCCCCGCCATGCCACAGGCAACCAACACCCGCTCCGCCCCCGGATTCACGCTTTTGGAACTCCTCGTTGTCATCGCCATCATTGGCATACTCAGCGGCATCGTAATCTCCGTCCTTGGCCCCGTCCGCCGTCGCGTTGAGCAAACCCAATGCACCGTTAGACTCCGCGAACTCTGGGTCGCGACCACCCTCTATCGCGACGAGACCAAAGGCTTCTACATGGGCTACGGCTCCGCGAAACGCTGGTATCAATATCTCGAACCCTACCTTGGCGATATCACAAAATCCAAAACCCCGTTGCTGATCTGTCCCAGCGTATCCAAACGATTCGCCGCCGACACCGGCAAAGATGCCCTCGCCCACTATTGGCCTAACTACAGCTACAATTTTTATTTCGGCGATTCCAGTAGCACCGGCATGGCTGGCGCCCCACCCGCCAACGAACTTCGCGTTATCTCTCCTTCGCAAAAAATGCTCTTCATGGACGGTGGATACAATACCAGCAGCCCTGCGGAGACCATCAACGGCACCGCCTACAAAGACTACCACAACGGCGGCAACAACATCCTCTTTGCCGACGGCCACATAAAACTCTGGAAAAACTCCAAAAACGTTGGCGAACAACCCTACCTCGCCGGCGGCGCCAAAGACATGTGGCGCCCCTATTACCCCGTTAACTAACCCCTGCCTCCCGCCTGCCTGCCTGCCTCCCCCCCCTTCCTCAACCTGTATCCATTATCAACAGACAATCATCCATCCACCATGCTCCGATCTCCCTTCCAAATCTTGCTCCTCGCAACCCTCTTCCTCTCTCCATTCAGCCCATCTGCCTTCAGTCAAACAGCCGCCCCATCCTCCGCCGGTCCACTCCCGCCCGACATGGCTCGCTGGACCGCTGCCGACAAACAACAACAACGCGACGCCGCCGACGCCCTTCTCGCCACTATTGATGCCGCCGTCGCCCGTGGAGATGCGACCATTCTCATTCCCACCGGCCATTACCGCTTTACCAAAACCACCACAGAACGTCTCCCCACCCACATCCGCTGGAGCAACCTCCGTGACATCACCCTCGATTTCCAAGGCTCCACGCTCTGGTTCGAAACACACTGCTCCGGCATCGTCCTCACCGGAGGCCGCAACATTGCCCTCAAAAACCTCACTCTCGACTGGGACCCGCTGCCCTTCACCCAAGGCACCATCACCGCGATGAACGCCGACGCCGCCACCCTCGACGTCCGCCTCGACCCCGGATACGAACGCGAAAACGTCAGTGCCGGCCTCACCAGTTCCAGCAACTGGAGCGCAGTTGTATTCGATCCTCAAACACGCGAACTTCGGACCGGCCAAGCTCGCTTCATGGTGACCGTTGATTGGGAAAAACGCCGCGCCAACGGAGACTACAAAATCGCATTTCGTGAATTCTTCGGCACCCCACTTGCAGCCAGCGGACTCCGCACCGGCGACAAAATTGTCCTCTTCGTCAACGGCTTGGGACGCGCCCTCCGCCTCGAAGGCACGCGCGACACTCTTCTCGAAAACCTCACCCTCCACGCCAGCCCCTTTGTCGCCATCGTGCAAAACGGCGGAGCCCGCACCACCATCCGCCGCTGCCAGATCGTGCGCCGCCCCGGCACCGACCGCCTCATCGCCAGCAACCGCGACGGCATCAACTGCGCCAACATGGACACCGGCCCCCTCATCGAAGACTGCCGCATGGAGTTCATCGGCGACGACTTTATCAACATCCACGGCAGCCTCTCCCGCGTCCTCTGGCAACCTGCGCCCACCGAAGTCATAGCCAGCCGCCTGAACAACCGCGGCAACATCGACACCCCCCTCGAAGTCGCCTTCCACGACCGCGCCACCATGCGCCTCATCGGAAAACGTATTGCCAATAAAATGACAGTCGACACCTGGAAAGTCACCCCCGAGCGCTGTCTTGCCGACCTCACTCACAAGTGGCACTCCGGCGAAGCCTCCCTCCTCGACTACGGAAAAACCGCCACCGTCCACCGCCTCGCCCTCGATCAACCCATCACCCTCACTCCCGACGCCATCGTCATCTGTGAATCCCTTGCCAGCCCCGGCACCATTATCCGCAACAACGACCTCCGCTCCAGCATCGCCCGGGGCATCCGCCTCCAAAGCCCGCGCGCGCTCATCGAAGGCAATCACATCTCCCGCACCGCACTCTCTGCCATCACACTCATGGGCCATGCCTCCTTCTGGGGCGAAGGCCCCTACGTCCATACCACCCGCGTCCTCAACAACACCATCGAAGACGCCTGCCTCTTCGAATTTCGCGGATCCGAACGCGCCGCTCTCGCCGTGCGCGAAGGCAACTATCGCGACAACCAACTCCCCTACGACATCACCATCAGCGGCAATCGAATCATCCGTCCCGGCGACACCGCCATCTCTGTGCGCGGCGTTCGCGGGGCAACCGTCACTGACAACACCATTTCCGCCCACGCGACCCTCGCCCGCTGGCCGGCCCGTGACGGACGCCCCGCCACCGATCCCGGCTCTGGTTACGCTATTGTCATAGAAGCCTCCACCGGCGTCGTCCTCGACGGCAACCGCATCACCGACCCCGGCTCCCTTTCCAGCGGCGACATTCTGCAGATCGAATCTCCATCCAGTCCCAAACCGTAAATACACCAAAAAGACGTCATGAAAAACAAACTACAAACCATCCTCGCCCTCCTTGGTTGCGCTGCCCTGTCCACCGCTACCGTCCACGCGCAAACCCTGCTCGCCCACTACGCACTCAACGAAGGCACCGGCACCACAGCCCACGACTCTGTCGGCAACCTCGACCTCACGCTTACCACCTCCAACAGCACCCTCAAGTGGTCTGCCGACGGCGACGGCCTCAACAACACCGGCTACGCCCTGCACAACGCCGCGACGACACGCGACAGCGGCAACAAAGCCATTAACACCGATACCGGCACCACGCTCGACAACCTCTCGGCGTTCACCGTCACCGGCTGGTTCAACGCAGGCACACAGCAAACAACGAATGGTGAACGCCTCATCTCCACCGACAGTGGCATGACGCTCTACTTCGATGGAAAACAAAGTAAATTTGTGCTCTCTGGAAGTGCTGCCAGCACCAACGTCACCTCCAATGCATCCACCACTCTGGCGACCACCGACGCGTGGGTTTTCTTCGCAGTCACGGTGGACACCACGGTCAGCGTTCCCGGCTCCGCATGGTCCAACGCCGTGAAATTCTATGTTGGCACCACGACACTCGAAACCGTTCGCATCACCAACGGCAACGCCTCCACTACCGGCGGACTTGCCGGGATGGGCACCGGCAACGTCAGCTCCCTTGCCCTTGGCAACCAAGCAAGCGGCTCACGTTCGCTGGTGAATGTTTTGTTGGCCGATTTCTCGATTTACAGTGGCGCGCTCACCGCCGCTCAAATCGAAACCGTCCGCTTCAACGCCGTTGCCGTTCCTGAACCTGTCACCACCGCTCTCCTCGCGGCATCCGCGCTCCTCGTTGCCACCGCGCTCATTCGCAACCGGAAAAGATCCCGTTAATTCTGTCTAAAAAAAGAATTGGAGGTTGGCTCCGCTAACCTGCGGATTACCTAGTAGGGCAAGATCGTACGTTTGTAATGCCGTCCGAACTACCCTCTTTAATCAAAAATGAATGGTGATGCTGAATTAAAACAGGAGCAGCGAAGCGCCGTTGGCACTCTTTTCTTCAATTGTGCCGCTGTTCTTTCAGAACACACATCCACGCTGGCTAATCTGGAGAGCCTCGCCAGCGAATGGTTGAGGGTTTCGGCATTCAGTGTTGTATCCAAAAAACAAGTTCCCCCCAGTGGAGATCCGCACGACTATGTCAGCATGGCTGCCTATTCGTGGCCTGATCCGCTCAAGCCCGATGGGTTGCCCTACGTAGGACGGGATGGCGAGGTAAATCCAGAGTTTTACGAATACGATAGCTCCGCATTGGAGGGGTTGTGTTCGGCTGTGCCCCACTTGGTCCTCTATGCCTTGGCAGCGGACTCATCTCGCCACGCGGAGCAGGCGGGCAGGTTGTTGAGGAGTTGGTTTCTTGATCCTGCCACCCGCATGAATCCACATTTGAACTACGCGCAGTTCATCCCGGGTGTTACGACCGGACGCTTCATTGGCATCATCGATACCACTTCCTTTGTTTTCCTACTCGAAGCTATCAAGTGCCTGTCCTTCAACCCGGAGTGGACGCCTGAACATCTGGCCGCGCTCAAAAACTGGTTTTCGAGTTATTTGGACTGGCTCTTGGAGAGTTCATTCGGTCCTCAGGAACGGGACATGACGAATAACCACGGCACTTGGTATGACGCCCAGGTTGCTTCCTGCGCTGTATTCTGCGGACGTCCGGGGATTGCGCGGCAACAAATCCAGACTTACACGATTCCACGAATCTTGCGGCAGATTGAGCCAGACGGAACGCAGCCACGCGAGTTGGCGCGGACTCTTTCGCTGACATATACTACTTACAACCTGCTTGCATTAGCAAGTCTGGCGATGATTGCCCGGGATTTGAGAATCGATTTATGGGCTGAGGCTGGTCCGGCTCAGGGCCGGTTGCTGAAGGCTTTGGACTGGATGGAGCCTTATTATGCCGGACGTCAGGAATGGGACAAAAAACAAATCCATCCGTTCAACATGTCGTCTGTCGCGCCGCTATTGTATCTGGCTTGGCTTGGCACCGGTGACGCCCGGTTCATGAAGCTTTGCGCGCATGTTGAGACAAACCCCTGGCAGCGGTTTGTCTTCTCGAAATCCGCTTTGACTGGTCGGACCTACCCTTTGCGGAGCGTCTGATTAGAACATTTAAAATGGTTCTTCGACGTTTTCAGTGGGTAGGTCGTTATTTTGTTCTCCCTCCCCTCTCCCCCCCTCCCCAATCTCAATTTTCAAACCAAACCGTAAAAGGCCGCCAATAAACGCGAACAAAAACCACTTCAATTTCGCAACATGCACGATCAATCCCGGCTCCGCTCACTCCCCTTGCTCAGCCTCAATCCAGCCGAGATTGTTTTTGCCGCATTTCACGACGACCACCTGTCATCAAATTTACACTACAGGCTGACTCCGCAGTCCGCCTCTGGATGTCGCGTCGAAGACAGTTGGTGTGATCTGAAACTCATCTGGGACGGATCAACGCCGGGCAAAACCGCCGCCGAGTTTGTGCTCGAAGGCCATCTCCGGCGCGAGCACTTCGATCACCTCGTCTTCTGCCTTGTCGCCCCGCCAGACGTGGAAGTCCGCTTCTTCGCCCGCGTCCCTTCCGGCAACGACATTCCCCTGAGCGACTGGACACCAGGCACAGGCTGCCGCATGGAAGTCAAAACCCCCTGGCCCCCCGCGCCATCGTCACCACCATCTGGATACGAATGCGAATTGCATGACATTCGCCTCCTTCTCCGTTCGTCCAACTCCAAGGGACAAACGATTTGCCTGTTGTGGTTTGGCCTCGAAGACAGCCGCGCCCTGCCCGTCGTCCTGCAAACAGTCCGCCCCTATGAAATCCGATGGGACGGGCTCATTGCCCTCCCCGAAGTCTGGCCCCAAACCACGCCCTTCGACGCATCCCTTCTCTTTTCCCCCGACGAACTTCCCGCCCTCCGCCGGAAACTTGCCCGCCCGGAATGGTGTTCCTGTTTCCGACACATGGAAACCCGCGCCCGCGAGAGCCTCCGCATCGAACCGGAACACTGGCTCGGCGACTTCATCCCGTGGAGTGACACCCGCTACACGCGGACTCGCGAGCACGGCGCGCCGGCCACGTTCAACGACGCGCTGGTCGCCGGTTTTTCCGCCCTCGTGCTTCGTGACCTCACGCTCGCCCGCCACGCACTGCGTCACCTCATGGTGATTGCGCACACCACACACTGGTATTCCTCGGCGATTCACCGGCTCCAAGGTTCCACATGGGACGAACGTTGTTTTCTCCCCGAAATGACCACCACTGCCGTCGCCCTGCTGGCCGACTGGTTTGACTGGGCGCTCACGCCCGTCGCCCGCGCACTGATTCACCAATGCCTGTGGGACAAGGGCCTCGCTCCCATCGAACGCGACATGATGAAGTGGGACTACGTTTATCACATCAATCAGGGTCCTTGGTTTTGCCGCGCCCGCATTCTGGCCGGGCTTCTCCTCGAAAAACACTGGCCGCGCATGGGACGCTACGTGGACCGCGCACGCGACGACCTTCTCGAAGGACTCAACAACTACCTCATGCCCGATGGTGGCAGCGACGAGGGCGCGGCTTATTTTCTTGGTACCATGGAAACCACCCTGCCCGCGCTGCTCGCCCACGCCAAGGTCCGCGAGATTCCAATCCGTGAACAGCTTCCGACACGCCTGATTGAGTTGTCGGAAAACTACATCCGAACGCTTTCCGCCGTTCGCCCCGGTTGCTTTTTGACGGTTGGCGACGCCGCTGACGAGCGCGCTGCGAGCGATGCCATTTGCCTGCTGGCGGGCCTTTTTCCCAACGCCGCTTACACGGACATCGCCCAAGCCAGCCTCGCGCCCTTGGAGCCCGGCAGTTACTATTCACAATACTGGAAAACCAGCGTTTACGCCTGCATCTTCGGCCCGGAAAAACTCCCGCCATCCCGCAGTATTGTCCCCGAGTTTTCCCTGCTTCCCAACACCGGCCTCCTCTCCAGCCTGCGACGCGCCAACGGCCACTCCCTGCGCTTGCTTTTCACCGGTGCCAAAGCCGGCGCCAGTCACAGCCACTTTGACAAAGGCAACTTCATCTTGGAGGTGGATGACATTCCCGTTTTCATAGATCGCGGCATCACCCGCTACGACGACGCCCGCACACCGCTGCTCAAGCAAAGCGCGTTGCACAATGTGATCACACCGATGACCTCCACCGGCGTCTATCCTGACCAAGCCATCGCTACTGCCGACACGCTCCCGGATGGACGCGGCGACGCGTTCAGCCTGGACGCCCGCATATGTCTTGATGGTGTATGGAAAAACTGGATGCACACCTGCCACCGCGAACTTCACTCGCCATCGCCAACCATGATTTGCCTCCGGGATCACGGTGCTCTTTTGCATGAACAACGCGTGGCATTCCATTTACAATCACCTGTCCCCTTTACGATCCGCGGACTTCAGGCCACCGTGCAACACCGAGATTTTGACGTCACCATTTCGGGCAACTGGGTGGCGGAAATTCAGCACAGCCAAGAACTGGTGGATTGGAAATCACGCCCCGTATGGCGACTCACGCTCATCTCACATCCCCTTCGGACCTTTCAGATTGAAACGGAACTACGAGTGAAGTTCCCCCCCCTCCCCCCCACCGCCTGAGCCAACATCAATTCTTCTGTGACGGCTTGGCATGCCTCTTCCGATACGCGCCCGGACTGCACCCGCACTCCGCCTTGAACGCCTCGTAAAACCGGCTCAACGACTGGAACCCGCACCCCAGCGCAATCTCGATCAACGGCGTGTCGCTCAACAACAACAGACGCCGCGCCTCCGACACCCGTTGACGCAACAAAAACTTCCACAACGTCATCCCCCACCGCTTTTGGAAAAGCCGCATCGCGTATTCAGGATTCAACTTCGCCGCCCCCGCGACCATTGCCACCGTGATCTCATCACGAAAATGCTCGTTGATGTAGCGTACCATCCGTTCCACATGGCGACACTGGTATCCATTTCCCCCTGACAACACGCCCGACAACCGCAAGCCCGTCCCCAACGCCGCCTCGCCCGCTACTGCCGCCGCCAATTCCACGCCCGACGCCTTCGTCGCCCCCAGCGCCCACCTCCGGAAAAACGCCTCCAACTCCAACCGCACCACCACCTTCAACTCCTCTGCCTCCGAGGCAAAATCCCGCCCCCAACCTGCGAGCGAAAACACCGTCCCACCCGTTAACTCCGCCGGCATTCCCAACAAACCACCCTCCAGCAAGCGCCGCGTGAAAACTGCGGGCAACTCCCATCCAAGAAACCATGACAACGGCACCGACACCCAAGTAATCACCGTGTCCGCCTCCACCGCCAGCACCTGGTGAGGCACCGCCGCCCAGTAAGCCACACCCTCGCCTGCATTCACCGAAACGGTTTCCACTCCGCGCCGAAAAACCATGGCCCCCCGCTCGATGAAATTCAGTTCAATCTCGTTATGTTGGTCCGCTGCCGCCATCGCCTCCAGTCGTCCCGTCCCTGCATAAAACCCAAACGACACCGTGTTGACGCGCGGCGCGGCGACACCCGCGGCAGACCCGCGTTTCATGTTTCCTGTGCGATGCGAAGCCGGTTTCACAAAAGTCAGGATACCGGAATACCCGCCTTGTCGAACAGGAAGATTCCCGCCCCCCGTTCTGCAATAATCCTCACACCACCCGCGCCACCCGGCGCCCTCGTGCCATGAAACGCTCTGAAATCAACACCCTCCTCCGCGACGCATTCGCTCTCCTCGCGCAACACCAAGTCCATCTCCCACCCTTCGCCCGCTGGACTCCGGACGATTGGGCTGCCCGAGGCGACGCCACCCGCGAAATCGTCGAGCAACAACTCGGCTGGGATATCACCGATTTCGGTTCTCGCGACTTTGCCCGCACCGGCCTCCTCCTTTTTACCCTGCGCAACGGCACCTTTGCCGAACTGAAAAAACCGCTCGGCAAAATTTACGGCGAAAAACTCCTCATCGCCCAACCCGGCCAAGTCACCCCCACACACTTCCACCACCAAAAAATGGAAGACATCATCAACCGCGGCGGAGGCCGGCTCCTCATCCGCCTCTGGAACTCCACGCCCGACAACCGCCTCGCCGACACCCCTGTCACTGTCAGTTGCGATGGTATCCAAAAAACCATTCCATCCGGCGCCACCCTGACCCTTTCTCCCGGCGAATCCATCTGCCTCCCCCAACGCCTCTACCACACCTTTTGGGGTGCCCCCGACACCGGCCCCGTGCTCATTGGCGAAGTCAACCGCGTCAACGACGACCGCATTGACAACCACTTCCTCGACCCCGTCGGACGCTTCCCAGCCATTGAGGAAGACGCCCCGCCGCTTCATCTCCTCACCATCGACTACGCCACCCGTCTCAACCTTACCCACGCCACCGCATGAGCACCGCCGCCGCCCTCGCACCCAGTGACCACGCGCGCACCCAACCCCTGTGTCAGCCGTCCACCATTCCGCCCCCCGCCCCTCGCCCTCCGCAATCACACCCGCACCTCGATCCCCTTGCCCTCCGCTACCTTTCCGGACTCGCCGCCGCCGCCATCGAAACCGCCCGCGTTCGTCCCGGCCAACGCGTCACGCCCGATCTACCCGCCAACACCACATCGCACACCCTGATCCGTCCCGGCGGACGCGATTGTTACCCCGCAGTCTGGACGCAAGACTTCGCCATGACACTCGCCACCGGTCACGTTAGCCCCGACGAAATGTGGAACCACCTCGCCCTCATTGCCACCGTGCAGAACGGCCCCGCTCCACGCCGCCTCGCCCTCAGCGGCGCGCTCATCCCTCCCTACGCCATCCCCGACCATGTCCTCTTTGACGGCACCCCCGTTTATTTTCCCGGCGCCTATTCCGGCGGCGAAGACCAAGGGGGCGAACCCTGGGGACTCCAGCCGCCCGCCAACAACCACTACGAATTCATCCTCATCGCCTGGCACCTCTGGCGCGCCACTCGCGACGCCAATTTTCTCCATCGACCCATTGCCGGACTCCCCCTCATTGACCGACTCCGCCTCGCCTTCGACGTTCCCCGCACCGACCCTGAAACTGGACTCGTTTGCACCGACGCCGCCAGTCGCGCCGTAGGATTCATCTATTGCGATTCCATTTACATGACCGGCCGCCTCCTCTTCGCCTCGCTCCTCCGCTGGCGGGCCGCCCATCAACTTGCAGAATTGGAAAACGCCTTGGGGCTCCCCCCCCCCCCCCCGCGCATTTCAAGCGCCCAAAAATTTGGAACCCACATCACATCCGTATTCGGTGGTCCACTACGCATCGGCGGTTGGCTCATGGCCGCCACGGAAACTGGATGCCAGCCCGACGTCTGGGGCACCATTTACGCACTCCACCTCGGACTCCTCACCGGAGCCTCTGCCCGCGCCACGCTCCGCGAAATCGTCAACGCACTCGACGCCGGCACCATCGCCCACCAAGGCGCGATCCGCCACGTCCCCACCAACCACGACGCCCGCCCCGACTCTGCCTGGGAACGCACCCACACGCCGCACAACCACTATCAAAACGGAGCCTACTGGCACATGCCCTCCGGCTGGCTCATCGACATTCTCGCTCGCGAACATCGCGACTGGTCCCGTCGCCTCTTCGATGACATGATTGCCCATTTCCGCGCCGAAGATTTCCGACAAGGCTCCGCTTATAATGCGCCTTGGGAATGTATCGGAAAAACCGACTCAACACATCCAGCCTCCGCCCATCGCAATCCCATCTTCCTCGGCTCGGTTGCCGTTCCCTGCGGAGTCCTGTGCTCCTGAAACGGAACAACGCACGCTGCCCACCCCGTACCGCTGTGCTTAATTTTCCACTACAAAACCTCAAAACCACCACATGTCATCAATCCCCCCGCTGACCTCCGCCTACGACGTTGTTGTCCTCGGCATGAACGTCGTGGACATCCTCACCGAAGTCCCCGCCACCATCACGCCCGACGCCAAGCACGAGGTCGAAAAAATCCTCGTGCAAGGAGGCGGCCCCGCCTCGACCGCCTCCTGCCAGATCGCCTCACTCGGCTGGCGCACCGCCTTCGTCGGACGCCACGGACGCAACACCATCAGTGCCATTTCCGAAGCCGAGTTCGCCCGCTGCGGCGTGCTCCCCGACCTCTTTCTCCGCGACGATCCCGACGCCCAGCCTGCCGTCGCCATCGTCGAGGTAGATCGCGCGAAACAACAGCGCACCGTCTTCTTTTCCACCACCGGCTGTCCCAAACTCACCGCCGCCGAGGTTCCTGTCGAAGCCATCCGCCGCGCCCGGGCCATCCTCGTTGACGGTTACGAAACAGTCGCTTCCCGCGCCGCGCTTTTTGCCGCCCACGCTACCGGCATCCCTTCCATTCTCGACATCGAAGCCGGTTCTCCCGACACGCTTCGCGAACTCCTCTCGCTCGGCACCCATGCCATTCTTCCCCTCGTCGCAGCCCGCAAACTCACCGGTGCTGCCACGCCCGCCGACTCCCTTCGCGCTCTCGCGCGCCACACCGCCGCGCAACTCCTCGTCACCGACGGGGCCAATGGTAGCTGGGCATTGGATACGGGTAAAAATCCAGATGGAGCGATCCACCACCAACCCGCCTTTCCGGTCAACGTCATCGACACCACGGGATGTGGCGACTGTTACCACGCCGCCTATCTCTCCGCGCTCCTCTCCGGCTGGTCGCTGCCGCTGCGCATGGAGTTTGCGAGTTGGGTGGCAGGCTACGTGGCCGAAGCCCTCGGCGGTCGCACGCACCTGCCCACACGCGCCGCTCTCCGTGCCCGCGACCAGTCGATGCTCTCGCCCGCGCTGCGCGAATGCCTTGCTAGTTTTCTGAAGATAACGCCGACCCGGTAGGGAGGCATCTCCGAGGCCTCCGCACTACGTTCCGCACGCCAACGACATTCGCTCCATCTCACCACGCCCGGCGGAGGTCTCGGAGAGACCTCCCTACCTTAGTCTTGCCATTCAGCCCTTTCCATCCATGCGCCTCCTCACCAACCGCTCCGACGTTCTTGACCGCTTCCGCCACGCGGGCGAACACCATTCACCCATCCTTTGCCCCAATGCCGAGACGCCCGACGAAATCGAAGGCATCCTCCTTGGCGCGCAACGCTACCTGCACCGTCAGTCTTCCCCCCCCCATCCCCCCCCCGCCACCACCTCGCCTGCACCGACGCGCATCACCATTGGCATAGGTTTTACCGCCAGTTACCCCGATCACCCGCAACTCGGACGCCTTGCACTTCCCGGACAATCCCTTGCCGACACCGCTCACATCTGGCTGACTTGGCTCTCCACTTACGCCAACCGCCCCGGCCTCTTTGACGACATCAACGTGATCCCCTTCCTCGATCACGGCTGGGCACCCCATGGCGCCGACCTCGCGCTCATGCACGCAACATGGTTTCAAGACGCGCTCGGCATCCTGATGTTCGACGCCAGCGCGTTCGATCCCGAGGAAAACATCCGGCTCACCGCTGCCTTTGCCGCTCGCGCCCGTGAACGTGTCGTCATCGAAGCCTGCCCCGACAAAGTCTATGAACACGCCGAGCTTCTGCGCAAAAACCTCAACGAAGCCGACCTGCTTTCCGATCCTACCCTTGTTGAAAACTACGTCCGGCAGACCGGCATTGATCTCATCGTTCCCAACCTCGGCACCGAGCACCGCAGCACCAGTGCCGTCCCGCTCGAATACCGCCGTGACCTCGCCTGCGACATCACCCGACGCCTTGGCCCGATCCAAGCATTGCACGGCACCAGCAGCCTCGGCGGCAGGCTTGGCTCAGTTGGCGCCGACGGCATCGTAAAAATCAATTACTACACCGCCATGGCCCGCGCCGCCACCAACGCCTTGCAAGCCACACACTTTCCCTCTCCCCCCACGCAACCGCTCCCCATTGTCCAAGCCTGCGGCAGTCACAACCATCGCATTCGCCGCGAAGCCATCGCGCAAAACATCGCCTCCACCCTCGCCGCGCTCTTCTAAACATGGAGTGCGGCGATTCATCGCGACGCCAGTCCTCGCCAACACCACTGCCAGTCACAAAAAAAGCGCGATGCCCAAAAAACGCATCGCGCCCATTCGCACAATGCTCACTCAGAACGCGCTCCGAGTTTGCACTGATTTCGCTTATTTTTTTGCGGGCATTGCGAGCGCGCCCAAACCGAGAACGGCCAACCCGCCGCCACCAACATAATACCATGTGTGTTGGGCCACGCGTGCCTTACCATCAACGCTGCCTGCCATCTTGTTACCAAGAGATTCCATCGAACCACTCATGGACTCCTGCCTCTGGTAACCCGAATAAATCAACCAACCACCCGCCGCGATAAGAACGACTGCGATAATGAATTTCATAGACCATGAATCATTTTTTAGACCGCTACAATTTCAAGTTTATTGCATTTACTCCAACGCTTCCGCCAACATCCCCTCCCCCCCCCTGCCCTCCTCCACGCGCAACCCTCCGCCCTACTTCTCGCTGGCTTGCCAGATAAACGAACTTTGCAATAAAACACATCATGGACTCCCTCAACTGGTTAGTTCCCCTGCTGGTTATTGTCCCCGCCCTCTACATCATCCGCCGCATTCTTGTCATGCGCGCCCTCAGCGGACTCAAACACGGAAACCAGCGCATCGAACCGATCCCGGAAAACGCCATTCCTGTCTGGCTCACTGACATCACTCGCGCTCAAACCGACGCCCTTGCCGCCCACGGATTCACCTACCGCCGCTCCCTGCGCCTCACCAGCCCCAACGGGCCCGACTTCGATGTAATATATTCTGAATACACGCTGCCCGGCGAAGGCATCCGCGCCCTCGTCCAACCCTATGAAGCCGGCGTGCGACCCGGCGAATGCCACGCCACGCTCCGCAGCACACTCGCCGACGGCACAGTGCTCGCCACCACCACACTCGACTATCAAGAAGCCCGTATCGCACCCGACTCACCCCGCCTCCGCACCGAACGCCACCCCGAAGCCGACACCGCGACCCTGCTTCAATACCACCGCGCCCGCATCACCGCCGCCGCCACGGAACGTAGTGCCAACGCCATTACACACACATCCGCCGACGACGACCTCGCGCAAGACCAAGCCCTGCTCGACGAACAAGACACCGCCCTCCGCGCCTCCGGCCTCGTGCGCACAGGCAACGACGGCACCCTCCGCCTACGACCCCGCGGCCTCCTCCGCTTTGCCAATCTCGCAATCTCCACTGCCGCCTACATCAAAAAACGCGAAAAACTCCGCCTCCAAAACCCCTCCCCCCCCCCCCTCCTTACACCCGAAACCTGGTCCGCCATCGAATGGCGCCACTACCGCCAATTAGACACCCTCCAACGCCAACGCCTCACCTGGTTGCCCAAACTCCTCCTCATGCTCGTGTCGCTTGCCCTCTTCATGCTCGCGCTCCACTGGATCATGTCGCCAACGCTCGCGATCACCCTCGTCATCGCGCTCACCGTTCACGAATGCGGACACCTCCTCGGCATGCGCCTCTTCGGACACCGAGACACACAACTCCTCTTCCTCCCCTTCTTTGGCGGCGCCGCCGTCGCGCACGACCCCCTCGTCCTCGCCCCCTGGAAACACCTCGTCATCCTCTTTCTCGGACCCCTGCCCGGCATCTTCATTGGCATCGGCATGATGCTCTGGAGCACCGGCGACCCAACCCTCTCCTGGATATGGGACGCCGGCCTCCTCACCCTCATCTTCAACGCCTTCAACCTCCTCCCGATCCTGCCCCTCGACGGCGGCCAAATTGCTGACGTTGCCCTCCTCTCGCGCGTCCCCCACTTCCGCGCCCTCTTCATGATCCTCAGCGCGCTTGGCCTCATTGCACTCGGCGCGCTAAGTGGCGGCGCCGCCATCATTCTCACCCTGCTCGGCCTCTTCATGCTCATCCGCACACCCGTCGAATGGAAACTCGCCGGACTCGTCAAACGCCTCCGCGCCGAACTCCCCCCCGGCACCGACGAAGAAACCGCCGTGCGCCGCCTCCTTGCCGACCTGCGCGGCCCCAACTGGAAACTCCTCAACAGCGCCCCCAACGCCCCCATTCAACGCCTCCAACACGCTCGTGCCCTCCAAGAACGCGTGCGCCGACCCAAATCCGGCTGGGGCGCGGTCGTGCTCGCCCTGCTCGGCTACACCAGCCTCTTCTGGCTCGGCCTGCCCATGATGGTCGTTATCGGCAATCTCCGCGGCAACACCGAGATTCGCGCCGCCGAGTCCCGTGCCGACGCCGCCGGACTCCCTGTCACCAAGCCGCGCCCCACCTTTGCCCTCGTTGCCGATGCCGACAACGCCGCGCTCCCACTCCTGCGCACCCGCAACCTCGCCCCCCGCCTCTGGGCCGATGAAACCGGCACGCCCGAAGCCGAGACCGAGGCCAAACAGCAAGCCGACAACAAAAACACGATCGACCTCCTGCGTGAAGCCGCGCGCCTTCCCCGCTTTGCCCTCCCCCCCGCCGAACTCGACCACTCCTCTTATCCAATCACCGTCACGCTCCAGTTGCTCCAGACGAAAGTCGCCGACCTGCAACGCTACAACCAGCCCGACGACGCGCTCGCACTCGCCATTGACGGACTCCGCGTGCTCCGCCACCTGCAAACCGCCCCTGGCTGGTGGAGTTGGTCGCAGCACACCGGCGCGTCCTCCCGGCTCTGGCGGCAAGTCGAGGACCTGCTTGCGCAAGGCGCCTCAGTATCAAAAGATCAACTACAACAACTTGCCACCTGCGCCAACGAGCAGGCGCTGATCGACTTCGCCGCGCAGGCGATCTTCGCGGAAAAAATCGCCCACATTGCCCTCTGGCGCGATAAAAGCACAAACGACGCGGACGACACCACCCCGACTCTTTCCGGGGGCGGCATCTGGCGAGTATTCGCGTGGATGTACGAGTTCAGTCCCACCAACAAACGCGAACGAGCCCGTTCCCTCGACGACGCCATCCGACTGCGTGGCACGCTCGCCGAAATCTCCGCCGGACGATGGACGCCAAAACCGCCCCAAACCACCGGTGACACCAACGACACTGAAGAATGGGACTCTCACACCTGGACGCTCGACAACCTCGCTGACACCGTTGCCCGGCAACGCCTTTATCGCGCCGCCCTCGCCGCCCACTGGACGATGAAAACCAAGGCCACGCCCAATCCCCCCGCGACACTGGACGACATCCGCGCACCGTGGCTGCCATCCGGCACGACAGCGACGGCGATCACGCATCCGGTCACGGGCGCCCCGCTGCGCCTGGAGCAACGCGGCAAGTCCCCCGTGCTCGTGCTCGCGTCACTCCATCTCGACTACACGCTCCACAACTCCGACGCAAAACCCGAACTCGTCTGGCGCCTGCCCCCCGCCCGCTGACGAATGCAGCGGGAACCGTTGGGGATTCCGAAGCCGACACCAAGGAGCGGCGGCATCCTGCCGCCGGACGACGCGGAGCGTCGCCAGTTTGACGTGGACGTGGCATTGGAGTGATGCGGAGCCCCTCCCCCCCCCCCCCCGCGAGCCACTTCAAACCTGCAACACATGCACGCCCGCGTCGTTTGATGTCCTGACCTCATGCGTGCTCATCTCTCCGCCGTGCGACACCGTCACGCGATACGTGCCCGCGAAACCCCGGAAGCCATGCCGCCCGTCCGCATCCGTTGCCCCGCCCGATTCTGTTCGCCATTCATTGTGTAACAGATTTTTCAATACATCATAGGCGGGCTTCGGTGTCAGATCGCGGTTGAGCAAGCCGGAGAACACACGATCCTCGCCCGGCGCGGCGCCACCGTCCGGGACATTCCACCACGTGATGCTGTCCACCGAAGGATGACTGAACCAAAGTCGGTAAAAATTGCGCGCCACCTCCGCCTGCGCCGCCTGTCCCGAAGCGTCATTGCCGGGCGCGGTCAACGTGATCTCGCTCACATGCAACGGCAGGCCAAACGGAGCCAGCGTGTCGAGCGCGTGCAGGAGTTGCCGCGGAGTGAAACGCCCGCCGGCGACGATCTCATAAAAATCCTCGTCGTTGAAATGGTGAAACTGCAGCCCGATGCCCCCGATCGGTGTCCCCTCGTTGAGAAGCTGGCGGATCTGCGCCTGATATTTGTTCAACCCGACATTGCCCTCCGGCATCCACACGCCGGTGACCTCATTGATGTCCAGCCGCGTCCCCGGTGAAAACACATCCGCCGCCCACTCGAACGCCATGCGCTCGTAGTTGACCGGCATTACGCAACTCCCGCCCGTGGCGACGCGTCCCGTTGGCCCCATTGAGCAGAGCGATTCGTTCAGACCGTCCCAGCGTTTGATGCGTCCATTGTAACGCGCCCCGATCTCCCGCACGCGCTCCCGCCAGAGCCGCGCATTGTCGCCGGCCCGCGCCGGATCACGCGACAACCAGTCGGGTGCGGACCACTTGAAAAAGTCCCATACCAACGGATGCCCGTGCATCCGCAAACCATGCTGTTCGCAAAACGCCACCACACGATCCGGCGGCGGACGACGCGACACCGGCACACTGTCCGCCGCGTAACGCGGATGCCCGCGCTCGACCTCCAACCCGCGCCAGTAAAACGGCACCGTCGCCGCGTTGAACAACCCAAGAAACGCCTCCTCATAGCGCGCGTTAAGCTCCGGTGTCGGGTAGCCGTCCAACATAAAAATGTTGGCTCCGAAATGAAGCGCCGACGCCGTCTGCACGCACTCCACGCGCGCCCCCGGCACAGGCTTTCCAGAGGCGTCGGTCACGCGCAACGTGACGTTGGTTTTTCGATTCCGCTCAATGTCGGAATCGATGCGGGCGTTGAGTTCGGGATCGGTCCAGAGAGCGCGATAGGCGTCGGAGATTTGAGTGGGCATGATGGCAATGGGTTCAGTGTGCGATTGCAGAGCGATGTCATGGAACCGTGCGCTTGCGAAGGAAACAGCGTTGCGATTGAACCTGTTCAATTTCATGCCCGAAACATGGCCCAAACCCAACACGCCGTCACCCTGACCGACGTCGCCGCCCGCGCCGGATTAAGCCGCGCCACCGCGAGCATGGCCTTGCGTGACGACGCCCGCATCGCGCCCGCCACCCGCGAGCGTGTGCGCCAGGCCGCCGCCGCCCTCCACTACCAGCCCGACCCCGTCCTTGCCGCCCTCAGTTCGCGCCGCTGGCACCGGCGCGCCTCCGCCAATCTCGCCGTGCTGATCGACGAACGCTGGGAGCCCGCCGCCAGCACCTCCCCCCCCGCCTCCTCCTGGCTGACCGCGTGCCTCGACGGAATGCGAACTGCGTCATTACGATTCGGATACGTTTTGAGCGAACTCCGCCTCATCCGAGACCTTGCCGCGTGGCGACACCCCGACCGCGTGCTCGCCGGACGCGGCATGCGCGGCCTGATCGTGCTGCCGTTCCACGACGAAGCCCCGCCCGGCATGCCCGATCTCGACTGGTCGCGTTACTCGGTGGTGGCCGTGGGCAATCCCCTCCCCGGCCAAGGCTGGCATCGCGTGGGCACCGACGCCTTTGCCGCCATGGGCCTCGTGTGCGACCGCCTCCGCGAGCGCGGCATCCGGCGTATTGGCCTTGTGCAGAATATCGGCACGGAACGCCGCCTGCGTTACGAATGGCTCGGCGCGCTGGCCAAGGAGTGGCACCTGCCCCCCTCCCCCCCCCTCCCCGGCAACCGTGCCCGTGTCCCCCGCCTGCAAATCATCCCGCCGCACTTGCCGGCAACGCTGGACGAACGCCGTTTCCTCGCATGGTTCCGCCGCGAGCGCCCCGAGGTCGTCGTGACCAACGACTCATGCGTCATCACCTGGCTGCGCAAAGCCGGGGTGCGCGTGCCGGAAGACGCCGGCGTGGTATTGTTAAGTCGCGATTTTTCCCCGCAAACCAACGCCGCCGGCATCTCCCAACACCTCGACGAAGTCGGTCACGCCGCCATCGAACTGATGCACGGCCTCATTCTCCGCGGGGAACGCGGCACCCCCGCCGTGCGCCGCGAAATGCTGGTGCATCCGCACTGGACGGAGGGCGCCACACTGCGCCGCCCGTAGTGGAGACAAACACCGAATTCATTCTGCATTCCGGTTTCGCTTCACCTCGAGTTTACTGGTACGAAATGGGAGGAGCGACACCGCCATCCTTTTGGAGCAAATCTGATCCACCCATGTTCACCCATGCCCGCTCGAAGGTTGCGGCACCACCCCGCCAAAGCCCCCCGCGCTGCTGCGGCGCAGTCCAAGGGCCACCAGCCAGCGTTGCCACAAACTGCGGTAGGCGCGGGGACGCGCCACGCGCAATATCGCCGGCAGACGCGGGGACGCGATATCCGGAGCCGGAGGAGGGGAGGCAAATGTCTGCACAGACAACATGTCGTCGATGTGTTCGTAGAGCGCGAGGCCCGCGTCCTGCCAGCGCACGAGCACATGGTCGAGCCCGCTGCGCGGAGCACCCGGTTTGTCGCTCCAGAGAAGCACGGCGGTGATGCCGTTGCGTTTCAGAAAATCCGCCGACGGGAAATCCTGCGGAAACACCACCCAGCGATTGTCGTAGTCGCCGGGCGATGGCGCGCGCGACGGGTTGCGGTTGGCGTCGAGCATGAAGACTGGCGGCGCATCAGGCGGGAACGGCTGCGGAAGCGATGTGAGCACCGGTCCCGCGTCCACCAGCCGGCGCACGAGATCGGCCACGGGCACGCAGGCGTTGACACCATTGGTCGTGTTGAACAGCGGCACGGGACGAAACCCGCGCGCGGCAAACTGCAACGCCCGCTCCACCGTCTGCACGCCGGGCAGGTCGAGCACCACCGCCGTTCGACCGCTCCGCGCCGCCGCCAGCCACGCCAGCACGCCCGGATCGGGCGGCGGCAGCGCGACCGCAAACGGCTGCCCGCTCGAGGGAGGATTCGCACTCATGTCGGCAAAAAGAACGGGCTTGGCCCACGGACTCCACACCGAGTCGGCGGGCGCCCAGATTCGAAAGAGTTCACGATTGGTCATGATGGTTGATTAGTTAAATTTCGGATACATTTTTAGATTGAAACCCTGGCGCGACCAACACGGCGACATCGTGCGCGTGCGCCTCAATGAGCGGACGTGACGAGGCGCGACCGTAGGCGCCAGCCACCCGACCATCGATCACATAAACGCCCACGCATGGATACAACACACCGACCGCTGTTCCAGTCTCCCACGGCGTCGGTTCAAAACGCCGCTGCGCCACCCAATGCCGCGGATGCCGCCGTGCGTCGCGCAGATGCTTGCGACGCTCGGCCTCGGGCGTCACTCCGGCCAGCAGCACCGCGTCGCCCACGCGGCCCAGCGCGGGCTTCACGACCCATTGCGGCGCATCGAGCGCACTCCCGGCGGCGGTGACGCCGTCGCGCGGATCAAACGTCTCCGGCAAAAACCGCGCCCACAACGGCGCCTCCACACCGAGCCTCGGCCACAGAAGCGGAAATCGTTTCGATTGCGAAACCAACGCCCACGCCGGATTGACCGACGGACAAGCGTCCGTGAAAAACCGCCGCCACGCACTCCGCCAGCCCAGGTTGGGCAGCCACTCGCCGGGAAAAAACCGAAACATCGCATCCAGCCGCCGCCAGCCACGCCCGTCGTATGCCTCGCATTCGCCGCCTCCGAATGCATCCAATTTTCCACTACCTCCAAAACGCACATCCGCCGGGCTGACCAGCAACGACGCCAGCCCCGCCTCCGACAGCCGTCCCGCCAGGCAGCGCATCACCTGCCGGTCGTCGGTGTAGGCCGTGGCATGCACGAGTCCCACGCACGCCCCCGGTGCCAGCCTGCATGCAAACGCCTCCGCAATCGCCTTTGCCGGATCACCCGCAGGCACGCCAGCACGCGCGCCCGCATGTGTCGCAATGAGCGCCGCCACGCCCGACGCCTCGACAAAACCTCCCGGCACATCGCTGTTCACCTCGGAAATCCGCCAGCCCTCGCGTGTGTGGTGAAAATCAAACCGCATCACCCGAAACGCCGTCGCCGCCCCCGGTCCCGCCCCATCCGCACACGCCCGCCGCAGCACGCGCACGACGCGCCCCGGCAGCCCCAATTCACCCAACGCCCGATCGCGCACGCGCACCGGCGCACGCCACAACGCCTCCTCCGCCGCCAGCAATTCTGTCGCCAGCCCCTCGGCGGCCTCCGCCAGAAACCCCCACTCGTCACGTGGCAGCACCAGCGGTTGCATCAAAATCACGTCCGTGTCGCCCACGCGCGGGTCCCACTTGTGACACCCGAACACCGCCTCCTCGCGCACCTGAGCCCACACCTCCTGCGGGAGAGGTTGCGACTCCAGCCACGGCGACGGACAACATTGACCGGGCGCACTCATCACCAGCGTCCGAAAAAAGCCAGGAACAACCACGCCAGTCCAAACTGTATCAACGCCGGCACTACGCCTCGCGCGAACAACGACGGCCTCGCCATCCGCGCCGCTTCCACCGAAGCCATGCGAAGCCGCCCCCCTCCGGTCGCCGCGCCGCCGCTCCCGCCCAGCACCGCCTCAAACAACAACGCCACCACCAGCAGCGACCACGCGCCCCACGCGATGTGCCAGAAATCATTCCATGCCCCCGCCATGCCCAGCCAGTTGCCCGCCGCCGCACGCCCCAGAATCACGCCCGACGCCACGAACCACGCCCCCGTTCGCAACCCCGCCGCCTCATCGCGCTCCACCGTGATCCGCTCCGCCACGCGACAGATTTTCGCCAGCACGCACCACGCAGCCAGCAACGACCCAAACGCCAGACCCGAGCACACGAGCACCACCCACCACCCCGGCCCGTCGCCGATATTGGACCCCGCGTAAGCCGCCGAAAACCCCACAACCGCTCCGGCCAGCGCGAGGCGCGCGGCGGGATTGCGCCGCTCGATCACATCGTCTCGCAAACTCAGGCCCAGCCACCCCAGTAATCCGATCCCCATCGGCACCACCGCCGCACCGATCAGCAGATAAAAAATCATGTAAACCAAACTATCGCGCACATCGTAACTCGCCCAAAACGCCAGCACGCAAAACAACCCCGCCAGACTCAACGTGCATGCCGCCGGCACCACTCCGCGCCAGCGAGTCCGCGCCCCCGGAGCCAGATCAACCCCCGCCAGCGCCCTTGCCGTGTAAATCCACCTGCCCCACGCCACCAGCGAGAAGATAATCGAAAAAATGAAGGGAAACGCTTCGTCGGGGGACATGATGCCCCGGAGTGAACCCTCCCCCCCCCTCCGTCCGCAAATGCAAAACTCTTCACATCAATCCCTCTCCCCCCCCCCCCCCCGCCCCTCCATTTTGCCTCATTCATTTTTCCGCTTTGCCCCCAAGCCCCTGCGTCTCTGACACTGGAAAACATGTCGAAAAACTACGAGGTTCCCGCGTTTCTCTCCGAACTGCTCGCCGCCCGCTCGCCCTCCGGCGACGAAGGCCCGGCCCAAGCCGTCTTTGACCGCCACGTCAAAACCGCCGCCGACTCCTACGCCAAGGACGCCCTCGGCAACCGCATCGCCACCCTCAACCCAACCGGTGATCCCATTGTCATGTTCGCCGGTCACATGGACGAACTCGGCCTCATCATCACCTACGTCAACAAAGAGGGCTTTGTTTACTTCGACACCATCGGCGGCCACGACCGCATCATGATCCCCGGTCGCCGCGTTGTTATCCGATCCGCCAACGGCCCCGTTTTCGGCGTCACCGGCAAACGCGCCATCCACCTCATGAGCCCCGACGACCGCAAAAAAGTCCCGGAAATCCATGAAATGTGGATCGACATCGGCGCCCGCTCCAAAAAGGAAGCCCTCGAACGTATCGCCATCGGCGATACCGCCACCTACGCGCAAGGCTTCGAACTCATCCACGGCAGCGTCGGCACGGCCCGCGCCTTCGACAACAAAGTCGGCGCCTACATCGTCGGCGAAACCCTCCGCCGCCTTGCCGAAAATAAACACCGCAAAAAACTCGCCGCCCGCATCGTCTCTGTCGCCACCGCGCAGGAGGAGATCGGTACCCGCGGAGCCACTACCGCCGCCTACGCCGTCAACCCGCACCTCGCCGTCGCCGTCGATGTCGGCCACGCCACCGACCACCCCGATTGCGACAACCGCAAATACGGCGAAACCAAGCTTGGCGGCGGCCCCATCATCTGCCGCGGCCCCAACATCAATCCCCTCATTTACCAGCGCCTCGTCAAAGCCGCGAAGAAACTCGACATCCCGCACCAATTCGAAGCCGACCCACGCCCCACCGGCACCGACGCCCGCGCCATCCAGATGGGACGCGGCGGCGTTGCCACCGGCCTCATCAGCGTCCCCCTCCGCTACATGCACACCCCCAGCGAAGTCGTTGACCTCATGGACGTGGAACGCTGCGTGCAACTCCTCGTCCAATTCTCCCTCGAACTAAAAAAGAACGACCACCTCCACTGGTAAACGAACAGCACGAACTCACGCAGAGGCGCAAAGACGGAGATTTTTTTTCTCTGCCACTCCTCCCCCCCCCCCCCCCGCGTCTCCGCGCCTCCGCGTGAAAACACCAACGTTCAAAACCACATTTCACATTTAACACCCGACCATCGCAATCCACCGCCGTGCCCGAACTCCTTCAGACCCTCCACACCACCTTCGGTTACGACAGCTTCCGCCCCCTCCAGCGCGAGATCATCGAAACCTCGCTCGACGGCCGCGACGTCTTTGCCCTGCTCCCCACCGGCGGCGGCAAATCCATGTGCTTCCAACTCCCCGCCATGCACCGCGTCGGCCTCACTATAGTTGTGTCGCCGCTCATCGCGCTGATGAAGGACCAAGTTGACCAACTCCAGGCCGCCGGCGTAGCCGCCACCTACCTCAACTCCTCGCTCACCTCCACCGAATCCCGCTCCCGCCTCGCCGGCCTCCACCGCGGCGAATGGAAACTCCTCTACGTCGCGCCCGAGCGCCTCATGCTCGACAACTGGGCCGAAAACCTCCGCGCCTGGAACGTCGCCGCCTTTGCCATCGACGAAGCCCACTGCATCTCCGAATGGGGACACGATTTCCGCCCCGAGTACCGCCAGCTCGCCCGCATGCGCGAACTCTTGCCCGAAGCTCCCATGATGGCGCTCACCGCCACCGCCACCGAACGCGTGCGCGCCGACATCATCAAACACCTCAACCTCCGCGACCCCGCCGTATTCGTCGCTTCCTTCAACCGCGCCAACCTCTCCTACCGCGTCCTCCCCAAGGACGAACCGCTCAAGCAAATCATCGACTTCGTCAAAAAGCGCGAAGACGAAAGCGGCATCGTTTACTGCGCCTCGCGCGCCACTGCCCAACGCACCGCCGAATCCCTTGCCTCGCGCGGCTACTCCGCCCGCCCCTACCACGCCGGCCTCACCGCCGACGAACGCTCCACCAACCAGGAAATGTTCCTGCGCGACGACGTTAAAATCATCTGCGCCACCATCGCCTTTGGCATGGGCATCAACAAGCCCAACGTCCGCTGGATCATCCACTACGACCTGCCCAAAAACATCGAAGGCTACTACCAGGAAACCGGACGTGCCGGACGCGACGGACTCCCCGGCGATTGTTTGCTCCTCTTCAGCGGCGGCGACATCGCCAAACAGACGCACTTTCTCGATGAAATCACCGACCCGCACGAGCAACAGGTTGCCCGCCACCAACTCCGCCTCATGGCCCACTACGCCGAGAGCCCCGGCTGCCGCCGCCGCGAACTCCTCGACTACTTCGGCGAACAATTCCCCCTCGACAACTGCGGCGCCTGCGACAACTGCCTCGAACCCCGCGAGACCTACGACGGCACCGTGCACGCGCAAAAATTCCTCTCGTGCGTCTATCGTTGCCGCCTGGCCAGCCGTTTCGGTGTCGGCATGAACCACATCGCCGAAGTCCTCACCGGCGCCGCCACCGAAAAAATCGAACGCTGGGGTCACGACCGCCTTTCCACCTACGGTATCGGAAAAGAGCTTACACGCCCGCAATGGATGGGCGTCGGGCGTGAACTCATGCGCCTCGGCTACATTGTTGCCGGCGGCGGCGAGTACCCCACGCTCGAACTCAGCCCCGCCGGGGCGGACGTGCTGCGTAGTCGCCAGCCTATTACACTCACCCGCCAGCCTGACATCACCCGCCGCGCCAAGAAAGTCGTCCGCCGCCAGGGCGACATTGCGTGTGATGAAATCCTCTTCGCCCGCCTGCGCGACCTGCGCAAGAAACTCGCCGACGAGCGCAAGGTGCCCGCCTACATCATTTTTGGCGACGCCACCCTTCGCCAGATGGCGCGCGAGTATCCGACCGCCCTCACCTCCATGGAAAACATCTTCGGCATGGGAGAGAAGAAGCGTGCCGAATTTGGCGAAACCTTCGCCGCCGCCATTGCCGAGTTCCTCAAGACCAACCCCCGCATGAAGTTCGACGACAAGTAACGCAACTGATGTTACGTAGAGAGCAGTGGTGCGGGCGTCTCGCCCGCAGTAGGGGCGTCGCTTGCGACGCCCGCGCACGCCATTTGAGGCCACGTCCTGCATACGCGGGCTTCGCAAGCGAAGCCCCTACATGTGGCGCGGGCGTCCCGCCCGTTGTAGCAACTATCTTGGAGAGTGATTTTTTATGAGCTTGAGAAGTATGAGGGAGAGGCAAAGCAGTGGCATCGGAGGAAGGGGAGTCCACCGAGAGAGAAGAGCCTTGAACCGTCAATCAGGACGGGAGGGCAGCGGCGTAGGCCGGACGCAGCAGAGAGTTAAGGAAGATGAGGAGTTTTCTGGCGATGGCGACATAGGCTACGGTGGGAGGTTTGCCGCGAGCGCGCAGTTGTTGGTAGTGGAGACGGGAAGGCTCATGCCAGCGAGCGGCGACCATGGCGCACTGGTAGAGGACGCGGCGAGCGGGAGCGCGGCCACCTTGGATGATGCGAAGACCCTTGAGTTTGCCGGAGTCCCAGGGAAGGGGGGCAAGGTCGGCGAGCTTGGCGATCTGTCTGCGGTTCAGGGAGCCGAGTTCGGGCAGGTAGGCGATAAGGGAAAGGGCGCTGAGGATGCCCACACCCGGAGCGAAGCACAGGGTGTGGATACGCTCGAGCCAAGGCGCCGCCTGTTCGCTGTAGAGCCAAGCCTGCAGATCAAGTTCGAGAGCGAGGCGGTGGGAGCGCAGGGCGCGCACAACGCGCTTGAGTTGAAGAGCGCTCCGAGCACTGAGCAGGTTGTTGCGCATGTCGAAGGCGCTGATCTGTTCGACGATGGCATGGCGAGCCATGAGCAGGTCGCCCAGACGCCGCAGGGCGTCCGAGGGCACGGGCGAGGGCGCGGGGTGACCTTCGATGCCCAAACGCAAGAGAACACGAGCATCGATCGGATCGGTTTTTTCGAGTGTGCCGAGCGACTTGGCGAAGGCGCGGACTTGTGCCGGGTTCAGGCAGGTCAGGGCAATGGCGTTGAGGGCGCAGCGTTGTTGCAACAAACGGTGATGACGTCCGGTGGCCTCGCAGAGCAAATGGACGCCGGCTGGCAGGCCGGCCAGCCAGGAGTCCATCGCTTGCGGGCAATTGGGGACGTTGACGACTTTGGCAGCAAGAGTGCTGCAGACCGCGAGCGAGTCTTTGGCGACATCGACACCGACGTAATCAGTTGCGGGCAGAGGATACATGCTCATCCTTGTTTTGTCGGACTCGCCGGAGCAATTGCTTCGGTGGTCCATTCAACGGTTCGAGCGATTAACCAAAAGGTCGCCTGCGGTTCATGCTACCAGCGCTCTGATCCGAACGGATCAAGCAGGGGCGTCGACGAACTCGCAGGCGGCCGAGCCGTGAGGGCCTGCAGGCCCTCACGGCTCATCCGCCCGAGGCCTCCCCCCGTCGAACCAACTTGCGGGGGCAGTCCTCGACTGAACTCCCTCATCTTACCACATCTCCAAACAACAAGGGGCGTCGCTTGCGACGCCCGCGCACGCCATTCGAGGCCACGTCCTGCATACGCGGGCTTCGCAAGCGAAGCCCCTACGCGTGACGCGGGCGTCCCGCCCGCAATGTAGCACGGGCTGCCTCCCGTGATTCGCAGAATCAGGGCAGGCTGTCCCGGTTTGGAGAATTTTTGGCGCGTAATGCCAAAGACATTACCCCGGACGACCGGATAAGCTTGGAACGCCGTGAATCCTCCCGAATTTTCCGTCTTCGTAAGATCCTGGGGCGCAATGCCCTTGCCCCAGCTTGCCGAAAAAATCAAAGGACTCGGCTTTGACGGCATCGAACTCCCGGTCCGCCCCGGTTTCCCTGTGACCCCCGACAACGTGCAAACCGCCCTGCCGGAAGCCGTCCGCATTTTCGCCAGCCAAGGACTCAAAATCCACAGCATCGCCTCCGACCTGACAGAACCGATTTTCCAAGCCGCCGCCGCTGCGGGCGTTCCCCTCGTTCGCATCTGCGTTCCCATCCCCTCAGGGAAAACCTATCTGGAGGCGGAAGCGGACGTGAAACGGAACTTCGCCGCACTCGTCCCCCTGCTCACAAAATATGGCGTGACGATCGGCGTGCAAAATCACTGTGACCGCTGGGTCTCCCATTCGATGGGACTCCTGCGCCTGATCGAAGATTTTTCCCCGAAACACTTCGCGGCGGTATGGGATGCCGCGCACAATGCCCTCAATGGCGAAGACCCGGACCTCGGCCTGGACATCGTCTGGTCACGCCTGCGGATGGTGAACCTGAAAAACGCCTTCCGGAAACGCACCACGCCCCCCGAAGCCGAAGTGGCGACATGGAAAATTTACTGGACCTCCGGCCGGCAAGGGCAGGTCTCCTGGCCGCAAGTCGCCCGCGAACTGGCTCAACGCGGATACCAAGGCCCCGTGTGCCTGACTGCCGAATACAGCGACCAAAGCTCGGTGGACCGACTCATCGCCGAGGACATCCGTTTCGCAAAAGAAATTTTTTCCAAGGAATACGCCGCCCGCTTCGCAGCGGAAATTAAGAATTAGAATTTAGAAATTAAGACGTCCAAGCCACCCAAACCGCACCGCAACCGCAGTCCGTTTTCCTAATTCCTAATTTCTACTTCCTAATTTTCCGTCCCCCCCCCCCCTGCCGAAACAGTCATCATGAAATCGCAATCTTCCGTATCCGAAAAACCACTTCGCATCGCCATGATCGGTGCCGGGCAACTGGCGACGGCCATGCACTATCCCTCGCTTACCTCGATGCCCGACGTCGAAATCGCTGCGATGTGCGACATGAACCCCGAACGCCTCAACCTCATCGGTGACAAATTCGGCGTAATCAAACGCTACACCAACTACCGCACCATGCTGGAGGAGACCGCGCCCGACGCCGTTTACGCAATCGGTCCATCCCACCACATGTATGACATCTGGATCGACTGCCTCAAACGCGGACTGAATCTCTTCATCGAAAAACCGATGGGCCTGACGCTTCATCAAGCCGAAACCCTGGCATGGCTGGCGGACAAACACGACTGCATCACGCAAGTCGGCTTCCAACGACGGAGCGCCCCGCTTGCGGTGAAACTTTACAACGAATGCCGCAAACGCGGTCCCATTACCCACGCCCTCTGCCGCTTCTACAAATGTGCCCCCAGCCCGCTGCACGGCGCCGCCGATCACATGATGGAAGACGGCGTTCATTCGATCGACACACTGCGCTGGCTCTGCGGCGGCGAAATCGTCCGCATCCAAAGCGTCACCCGGCGGGTCGGCACGCCCGACATCAATTTCATCAGCGCCCTGATCGAATTCGACACCGGCGCCACCGGCCTGCTCATCAACAGTTGGAGCAGCGGACGGCGCATCTTTGACATCGAAATCCACGCCCCCGGCATCTGCGCCGAACTGGAGCACGAGGGCAAAGGATACCTCCACGCCGATGGCGACACGACCGGCACCGAGTTCGACACGCGCGAAGTCAGCGGCTCGGACCAAATCCATGTCTATGGCGGTTTCCATGCCAAGAGCCGGGAATTCCTCGACGCCATGCGCAACGGAACGCGCCCCTCGTCCCATTTCGGCGATGCCGTAAAAACAATGGCCGCCGCAGTCGAAATCCTTTCGCAAACCCGCTCCGAGAAACGACCATGAACCTTCCAAAAATAAAAATCCGCGAAGCCCGCGCCTGTATCCAACCCGTGGAGACGCGAATGCCGTTCCGTTTCGGCATCGCCGAGATGCGCCGGATGCCGCACCTCTTTCTCCGCGTCACGCTGGAACAAGGCGGCGCGCGGGCCACCGGTCTGGCCGCCGATCATCTCGTGCCCAAGTGGTTCACCAAAAACCCCCGCACCACCTGCGACGAGGACATCCGCGAAATGCGCGAAGTGGTGCTCGAAGCGTGCCGGGTCGCGGAAGACGCCGCGGGCGAATCCACACCGTTCGCCTTGTGGTGGGAGATTTATCACGAACAGCAACGACGCGCAAAAGTGCGCGGATGGCCTCCCTTGCTGGCCTCGTTTGGCGCATCTCTCATCGAACGCGCCCTGCTCGACGCCTTCTGCCGACTGGGAGCAGGGGGGGGGGGGGGGGGAGGATCGGGATCGGGAGCGGGATCGGCACCAAAACCGTTTTCCGCCGTGCTGCGCGAGAACAGCGCGGGCATCGACCTGGGACGGATTTACCCGGAACTGTCGGGCATTGCTCCTGCCGACATTCTTCCATCCCGGCCATCCGAGCGCGTGTTCGCGCGTCACACGATTGGGCTGAGCGATCCGCTGACCGACGACGACCTGCGCAATGGAGAATGGCCCGTGGACGGCCTGCCGGTTTCCCTGCGTGCCTGCATCCGCCACTACGGTCTCGTCCGGTTCAAAATCAAAATTTCCGACGACACCGAAAAAAACATCGACCGCCTCACGGTCATCGCCTCGCTGCTGGAACGCGACGCGCCACCCGACTACCAATGCACGCTCGACGGAAACGAATCGTATCGGAGTATTGAATACTTCCTGGATTTCTGGAATCGCCTGATTCGGACAAAGGCGCTTGAGCCGTGGCTCGACCATCTCTTGTTCGTGGAACAACCGTTGCACCGCGACGTCGCGCTTGGCACGGACATGCGAAAGGTGTTTGCCGATTGTCCGCGCGTTCCCCGGATGCTTATCGACGAGTCCGACGCCACCATCGACACGCTTCCCCAGGCGCTCGCCTGCGGTTATGAGGGGACAACGCACAAGAACTGCAAAGGTGTTTTCAAAAGCGTGGCCAATCTCGGTCTGCTGAAACATCGCGCCAAGGCGGGAGGGGCGGGCGGAGCCGCGTTTCTATTTAGCGGCGAGGATCTGTCCAACATTGGCCCCGTGGCCTTGTTGCAGGATTTGTGTGTCGCGCAAAACCTGGGGCTCACCGATCTGGAGCGCAACGGACACCATTACTTCCGTGGCCTGTCGAATTTCCCACGAGAGATATGGACGTCGTTGTTGAAAGAGCATTCCGATTTGTATCAGGAACTCCATGACGGATGTCCTGCCGTGCGTATCGTGAACGGTGAAATTTCCTGCGCCTCGGTGCATCGGCACGGACTCGGAACCTCGTTCGATTTGGACACCGCACTGTTCACGCCGCTGGAAGCGTGGAGCGGCAAATTGCAAGCGTAACGGATCATCCCCTCTCCCCCCCCCCCCCCCCCTCCACACACACACATACCCACGACGCGTTTGCCGTTTTGGTTTCCGCCATTTTCGCATCTCATGCACATCATCGACTGGTTGGTTATCACGGTGCCCTTGGCCATTGTCCTGACCGTTGGTGTCATCACGCATCGCTACATGAAAAGTGTTGCCCACTTCGTATCCGGAGGTCGTGTTGGCGGACGTTATTTGCTGGCTGTTGCCAAGGGGGAAATGACGGCGGGGGCGGTCGTGTTCGTGGCGGCGTGGGAGGTGTTTGCTCAGTCGGGATTCATTCCGACTTGGTGGGGTTGGATCACGGGGCCGGTGGCCATTGTCGTGGCGATTTTCGGGTTCGTCATTTATCGGTTTCGTGAGACGCGGGCCATGACGCTGGCCCAGTTTTTCGAGATGCGTTACAGCCGCAATTTTCGTTTGTTCGCCGGTGTGCTTGGGTTTGTGGCCGGTGTGATTAACTTCGGCATCATCCCGGCGATTGGGGCGCGGTTCATGGTGTATTTTCTGCAACTGCCAACAGAGATGACGGTTCTTTCGTATTCATTTCCTACTTACATTGCGTTGATGGGAGTGTTTCTTTCCATCAGCCTGACGCTCACGATCTCGGGTGGTTTGATCACGTTGATGGTGACGGACTGCATCGAAGGGATTTTTGCGCAGTTGATGTACATCGTCATCATTGTGGGCGTGCTTTGCATGGTGGATTGGAGCGAGATGTCGGCCTTCATCGGCACGCGTCCGCCGAATCATTCGATGGTCAATCCGTTCGATGCGTGGGCGGTGCAGGATTTCAATTTGTGGTTTGTGTTGATGGGCGTGTTTGTCGGGACGTACGGCACGATGGCGTGGCAAAATTCCAGCGCCTACAACACGGCAGGGGCGACGCCGCACGAGGCGCGCATGGGTGGTTTGCTTGGGCGCTGGCGCGAGCAGGGAAAGAGCGCCGTGGTGGTGTTGCTGGCGCTGGCCGCGCTGACCTACCTGGGACATCCTGATTTCGTCTCGGCGTCCGAGGTGGCGCGCGAGTCGATTGAGGGCATCGAGCAGGCTCAGATCAGAAAACAAATGACGATCCCGGTGGCCTTGTCCCACATGTTGCCGATTGGTGTGAAGGGTGCGCTTTGCGCAGTGTTGTTGCTGGGGATTTTTGGCGGAGATTCGACGCACTTGCATTCGTGGGGAGGCATTTTGGCGCAGGATGTGATTCTGCCTCGTTTGAAGCGTACGCCTGCGCCGGCGGGGCACATTCGTTTGTTGCGAGCGTGCATTATCGGGGTGGCGGTTTTCGCGTTTTTGTTCGGGGCATTTTTCCGGCACACGGAATACATCATCATGTGGTGGCAGGTGACGACTGCGGTTTATGTGGGTGGAGCGGGCGCGGCGATTGTCGGCGGGCTTTACTGGAAGCGGGGAACGTCGGCGGGGGCGTGGTCGGCGATGGTGGCGGGGGCGATTTTGTCGGGCGGGGGCATCTTGGTTTATAAGTTGTTTGGTGACGCCTTTCTGTCGCGCGCGTTGCAGGCGCTGGGTCTTCCGGTGGGGGATTTTACGGTCAATGGAATGCAGATTTCGTTTTTTTCCACGTTGGTTGCGATCACGCTTTACGTGGTTGTTTCGCTCGCCACCTGCCGTCGGGATTACCCGCTCAACAAGATGCTGCATCGTGACGAATTGCCGCTCGACGCCAATGGGCGTCCGATTGTGGCGAAGCGTCCGCGGACGCTGGCGCGGATCGTTGGCATCGACGAGCGTTTCACGACGGGTGACAAGTGGATCACGGGGAGTTTGTTTTGCTGGGCGTTTCTGTGGTTCGGCGTGATGCTTGTTGGCACGGTGTGGAATTTGATTGGCCAGTGGGGTTGGTTGCATTGGGCGGGGATCAAACCGTGGTCGAACGAGAATTGGCTTGGTTTCTGGCACGTAACGGCGATCGGTTTGCCGTGTATCATAACTGTGGTGACAGGTTTGTGGTTCACTTGGGGTGGTGTTCGTGACATCCGGCGGCTGTTCGCTTCGTTGCGTGGTTACAAGATCGACGACTCCGACAATGGCACCGTCGAACAGCACAAACCGTGGTGAGTTGCCGGTCTCCAAACTCCGAGTCATCGACTGAAGCTGTTTTGGTTTTGAGAGTGTTCATTTTGGAGTGCGGTGATTCATCACCGCTTTTGACGGCGCGATTTATCGCGTCGCCCCGCCCAGTGGAGCGACGAAGAGAGCGGGGCGTTAAAACGCCCCGTCAAAGCGGCGATAAATCGCCGCACTCCATAGGGAGGCGGAAGGCGGGAGGCGGGATGCTTGCGTTCCGGGTTGTTCTGCAATTTATCCGCAGCAAATAATCCCCACCGCGCATGTCCTCCCAAACGAGTTTTATGAGAGACGAGAAAGGCTTTGAAGAAACACGCGAGCGCGCCCTGCTGGCATTGGGAGTGCGCATCTTTCAAAACCCCAGGCTTTTGGTCCAAGCCTACTGGCATCGGATGAAAGATAAAATTCTGGTCCCCCCACATGACCATTCCGACATGTTGCAACTGGACCTGAATATCGGAATGTCCGGAGTAATCACCATTGAGGAAGAGACGATTCCCATTCAGGGAGTGACGGCGGCGGCGTTTTATCCCGGCCAGAGACATTCCATCGAATTGGAACCCGCAGCACCCCAGGCTTGGATCTTCAGCATCAAGATTCGTGTTTCCCCACAATGGGAAGCGGTGCGTGAACGGATTTTCCATCCCTACCTCAAACTGCTTTTCGCCGACCACCACTTGGTGAAAATGTTGCGTCAACTGAACAGGGTCGGGACAGTGGAAAGTTCGCGGCAAACGCTGATGTGCGTAACGCTGGCCGACGTGCTTTGTCACTGGCCGGGCGCATCCTCCGGCACCACGTCGCACACGCTTCAGACCGGACCAGACGGGGAAATCGGGACGGGAATGCAAAACGCGCTCCACCTCATCGACGAAAATCTTTCGAATCCGCCTTCGCAGCAGCAACTGGCGGCCTCTTCGCATATGTCTACCCGCAATTTCACGCGACATTTCCGGCAACTGTTCGGTTGCGCGCCCCATGCCTACATCACGGCGCGACGTCTGGCCTGCGCCCGGGAGTTGCTCGCGCACAAGGCCCGCAACATCACCGAAATCGCGGACGAACTCGGTTTCCCGTCGATCCACGCCTTTTCAAGATGGTTCCAGCGGATCGAGGGAACCAGTCCGAGCGTGTATCGGGAAAAGCATTTCCTGCTATGAACCCGGTTTGACGTGTTCGCAGATCGCGAATCGACGCGAATTAAAAGGCAGGGGGGGGGGGGAGGGAGGACGTTCAACCAAGCCGGGGGTTTCTTTGCGGGGGCTGAAAAACGTCAATTTATGGTTCCACGGTTATGGCGGAAATTTGGCTGAAAAAAAGATCGGCGCCTGCAGGGGTGATGATTCGGAGTTTGGCGGTTTTCTCGCTCAACATTGGCGGTTTCGCATGAGGTCCGGGACGAAAATCCGACCAGTGAATCCGAACTTCTTTCCAGTCCTGACCGGGGGGGGGCTGATTGACTTCCCAAACATGATAGACCGCGTCCGTCTCCTCGTTCACGAGTTGCACAGTAAAACCAGTGCCACCAGGCGAGCGTGCCCAAAAGGAAAGACCGGCGCTTCGGTCGCGCGCCAAGGAAAGTCCTCTCAGACCAAAGCAGTCCAACGCGTATTGACCGGTGATTTCGATTGCCGGCTGACCATTAAAGGCACCGCGATGAAAACGATGACGTCCGCCGCGGTAGCCTCCATCGTAGGGCGGATGCCATAGGCGGGAGTCAAAGTCCGGGGCGTGGACGGAAGCCGTCCAAAGAACGGTCCGGCGGTCCGCATCAGTGAAGCCGAGTGCAGGCGGATCGACCCGTAGCAAAGAAGTGGATACGGATATTTTGCGATCATCTGTTGCCAGCCCAAACCAGTCGAGCGGCTGGTCCGGCTCCTCCACGGGAAGCGTGGCATAATAACTCCCTGCGGTGCTGGCGCGGCATTCCAGCTTTTTCCAATGGCGGGTTCTCCACGGAGTTTCTCCGTAAGAATACCAGACTGTTGCTGCGGTCACCGGAACGGGACTTGTGACTTGAAACGTCACCCGGATGCCAGCGCCATCACGTATCGGTTTTTCAGCTACAAAGCAGATTGGAAACGGTTTCCCTTCTCCCTTGAGGTGATGATCCATCCAGGCGATTTCCTGCATGGCGCGGTGCGCGCGGGAATCGACCGGGGTGGGGCCGGTATTTCCGCCGGGAAAGGCAAGGGCGTGAGAGGTGTTGGGCGAAAAAACGAGATTTTTCGGGGAATGGATTTTGTCCAACGTGGCCTGCACCGAGGGCGGCCAGAAAAACCAGTCGCAAGCAGCAGCGGCAAAAAAATAGCTGGCTGTGATGTCTCCGGCGAAGTTCCCGGCATCAAAGTGTTTCAGCCAGAGAGCACGATTCTCCGTTCCCCGCCGCGCCAAGGCGTCTTGGAAGACGGTGCCGTGGTCGTAGAAGCCGCCGCCATAAACCGCAAAGGCCGCCTTGACACGGTCACGTTTCAAACCGCTGACCATCGTAGTCATGTAACCGCCCCAAGAACCGCCGGTCACACCGATTCGGTCGGGGTCAACATCGGGTTGGGCGCGCAGCAGATTGAATCCGTTGAGGGCTGCGAGAATGCCGTCATAGAGCTGGTTGCGAGTTGGGTCGGGCTTGCATCGCCAGGGATTTCGGTCCTGTCCCCAATATCCTGTTGACCGCATTTTTTTGGAATCGGCGATGCCGGGTTCGTCCTGACAAAAGGCGACATATCCCAAGCTGGCCCAATGTTTCACCGCCGGCTCGACGTGGTCTGCCGTAGCGCCTCCTCCATGACAGACCAGAATGGCTGGGCGGCGTGCTGATTTTTCGGCAGGGCGGGCCAGAATGCCGTAAATGCTCACGATCGAGTTGTCGGGAAGCGTCCGGTTGAGAAAACGCAGGCGGGTGATTTCGATGGAATCTTCGTTTTTGGTCTCAATAATTTCGAGGATTTGTGGCGGCGCATCTCCCAAGTAAGGAGCGAATAGGGAGTGTTCGCCGGCACGTAATCCAAGGACAAGGAGGCCGATAATAAAACAGACAGGGAAAAAGGTGATGAGGCGTCTCATGGGCGTTGTTTTTTACTTTCTTAAGGGAGTTTCTAAAAAACTTTTTTGACAGAACAACAGACCAAGGAGCGGCGGTCTCCAAGCCGCCGTCGGACGAGGTGCATCGCGCCTCGCCTGATGCTGTGCGGCATTTAATCAGGCGACACTTCGCGTAACATCCGTGTGTGTTTTCATTGGGTTCGTGGCTATTTGCGGATGTTATTTAAGAGTGTTTCGAGCGTGGGCGGGGAGCCGTCAGTCATCGTGGTTTTGCCGAGTGTGCGCACGCTGCCATCGGCAAAAGTAGCGTTCATTGTCTCGCTCTTGTGACGCCAGTCGAATTCGTCGCGCGTGATTGAGCCGATGTTGACGTAAACAAAGCTGTCCTCCTTGGTGCCGTTTTGCCGGGCTTCGACAATGAGGAGGGATTGCGAAGGGGCGCCGATTTGTGAAAAGGTTATGGGCACGGTGCTGCCTCCCGTGAAATTAAGCGCGTAGGTGCGGAGGGGGGGGACGCTGAATGTGGCTGCGGAGTCGGGACAGAGAAAGAGATTGTCGTGAGCACCAGCACCTGGATAGCGCATGGCGAGGTGTTTTTGGATGACGCGCCACCAGCTTTGCACGGGGGAGGTTTCACCTGAACCGGGATAATCGGGATTCGGGTTCTGGTCGGCGATGGGTGAGCGTCCGCGATTTTCGTCGGCATACCGAAGGAGGGCGAGGCCGAGTTGGCGCATGTTGGACTTGCACTGGACGGCGCGGGCCGAGCGGCGGACGGTGCCAACGGTGGGGATGATGATCGCGGCTAGCATCCCAATTATCGCTACAACCGTGAGGAGTTCGATAAGCGTGAAACCTGAATGTGGGGTGTAGCGGAGAGTCCGGCACAGGATCGGAGGATGACGGGCATTGGTGTGCATGGAGAGCAGAGGTGGCGGGGAAATGTCGATGACTGGAAAAGGATCAGGGAGCGGTGTCCCAAGGCGCGGATATTGGTTGTTCAATGAGACCGGAGAGCGCGCCGGGCTGGCGGATTTCGCGTCCGAGCGTCGCGGGGGCGGCGGCCCATTTGGCGGATTCCATGTAGGTGCGCCAGAGGCGGGTGGTGTGCGGGTTGCGATGGACGATGAGATTGCTCACGCGAATGACTCCGGATTTCTCGGTGGCGAGCTGTACCATGCCGTTGCCCCAGATGCGGACGTTTTCGCCTTCGAGCGTGGCTTCACGCTGGCAGAGACCGATGCCGAGGTTGTCCCAGATGAGGAGGTCGCGGACGCGGGTGCGAGAGCGCTGGATGTTATAAATGCCGTTGTCGTTGCCGAAAAAACGGCCTTCGCGGATTTCGCTTTCGATGTCGTCGTGCGCGGAAAATCCTTCGTCGAGGTTGTGGCAGGCGGTGATGTTTTCGAAAAGGAGTCCGGTGCCGCGTCCGTGGAGGTTGAAGCCGTCATTGCGCGAGCCACTGGCGGTGAGGTTGCGGTAGCGGTGGTGCGAGACGTTGTGGATGCGAGCAGCGAAGCGGCGCGTGGAAATTTCCCAGCCGTCGGGCGTGACGTCGGGCCCAAGTGTGAGCGTTTTGCCTGCGGGGTCGTAGGTGATGGCGGAGGCGGACGAGGCGGGTGTGAATTGTCCCGTCAGCGCATCCTCGGGGATGCGTACGCCGTGGTGGCGGAGGACAAAGGGATAATCGGTCGTGACGTTCGCGATACGTTCAGGAGAGAAGGCAACAATATCGAAGCCGGTGATTTCGTTGCCGTTGCCTTCAATGGTGATGGGGGCGTCGGGCGTGCCGGAGCGCGGGATGAAGAGTTCTTCGCGGTAGGGGCCGCTGCCGGGGGCGAGCCAGAGGGTGTCGCCGGGGCGGGCTTGCGCGGAGGCGGCGGCAAGCGTGGGGAGGGCGGCGGGGTCGCGGGGATCGATATGGAGCCAGCGTGCGTCGGGCGGCGCGGACTGGAGGGCGAGGGCGGTGGCAAGGAAGGCAATGGAGCGGGCGGGGAGAGGATGGGGCATGGCGGACTTCCGGGATTGAGTTTGTATTCAGGGGTCAATGACGACGTGTTCGGAATTGTTTGCTTCGATGGGTCTGGCGGTGGTGAGGCCGAAGGGGTTTTTGTGCGAATCGGTGATGGTCGCCGCGTTCTGGTTGGCGCGGGTAATGGGGTTGTTTTTGACGAGGATGTTGGCGGCTTGGTTGATGTGGATGGCGGGGCCACCGACGTTTTCAATGGTGTTATGTTCGATGCGGATGTCGCGGTTGCGAGCGGCTAGGGGGGGGGGGGTATCGGGGGTTTCGCCACGATGCACGATGGAAATGGCCCCGGGGGTCCAAGCGGCTTTGCCCAAAAGTCCGGGATCAAAAGCGGAGTTTTTGATCGTGTTGCGGCGAAGGGTAATGTCGCTCACCCAACCGGCTTCACGAAAAGCGACAAATTCGTGTCCGAGTGTGATGGCGGATTGTTTGATGCCGTCGATGAAGTTGTCTTCAATGAGTCCGTGGCTGGCGAGGATGCGGAGGGCGCGTCCTCGGTGTTGGGTGAACCGATTGTTGCGGATGATGTAGCCGGGCGCAGCAGTGGCGGGGATTTCAATGAGGTCGCCTGCTGAGGGAGTGAGCGGGGCGTCGAGTTTGAGGCGATAGAGGGTGAATTTTTCAAGGCGGGCGGCATCGGCTTGGTTGGAGCGGGGATAGAGGCGGCGGGCGAGATCGTGAAAGCGCGGGCCGGGCGCGGGATCAATGTCAATGTCGACAACGCGGGCAACGCCAGTGAGGTCGAAGTTGTCGCGTGCGAGCGTGCGCACTTCGTCGCCGGGACGGATGATCGTGGGGAAACTTTCGCGGCCATGCGGGCGAATGAGGTTGATGATGTTGTTCGCCGGATCGGCTTCGGCGACGACGAAGGCAATGCCGTGGAGGTTGACGGAGTCGTCGCCCATGCGCGAGAAATCGCAATTTTCAAGGATGGGGCCGGTGCGGGCGTAGGCGTAGTTGAAGCCGTCCGCCGAGCTGGAAAACAGGCGTGGAAGGGTTGCGCCGGAGGGGGGGGGGCCGGGGGTGATGGTAAGGTTTTTGAAGGTGTTTTGTCCGTCCATGAAGCGGAGCAGGATGGCGACGCCGGGGGCGCTGTGGACGGTGATGTGGTCGAGGGTGAGGTTGCGGCTGCGTTCGATGCGGAAGGCACCGCGTTCGCTCCTGATGTTCTGCACGAGGTGGTCGCCGGGGACGAGGTACGCGAGTTGCCAGCGTCGGTCGGCGGCAAAGGTGAGTTGTCCGCGGCGCGGAGTGAGAGCGCGGGCGGCGGTGGCGTAGATGTCGGGCGCGTCACGTTTCCATTCGTGGGTGTCGGGGGCGAAAATATGGGCGCGGTTGACAACGCGGTCGGACGTGAGGTCGGGATAGCCGTCGTGCACGGTCCAGACAAGGATGCCGGTGGCGGGGTCGATGGCGTCGATGGTGCCTTGCGTGAAAGGCAGCGGATCGAAGTCCACGGTAAAACCGCGCAAGGTGAGGTTTTCGCATTCGGTTATGGAGAAACCACCGTCCTTGAGGTTGGTGAAAACGAGCGTCGCTCCGTCGCCCTCAATGGTGAGGCCGGAGAGTTTGCGCAGGCGAAGGGCGGAGGCGAGCCGGTGTTCGCCAGCGGGGATTATGACACGGGCAACCCCACGCGCCACCGCGCCATCAATCAGCGTCTGAATGTTGGCGGCAGGGGAGAAGAAGGGGACGGACGGAGGCTCTTGCTGTGTGTTGTTTTCGGATACAACAGAGGCGGCAACGACAAGCGGCAGCGTGACTGTTACAAGCGCGATGAGTGGGCGGATCATGAGCGGGAGCGGCAGGTGACGCGGCGGAGGCGAAGAAACCGGCAAGCACCACCGAGGGCAAGCACGGTGGCGCCGAGAAGCGACGCGACGGTGGCCGGCTCCGGAACGGGGGTGCCTTGGACGTAGAACTCGAATGCCCTGTTGGCGGTGGCCGTCACTAATGTTCCAAGTGCTCCAGTTCCTGTGTTGTTGAGGCGTTCGAGGGCAAGCCCGCCAGCATAGGCGGTGGTGCCGGTGGCGCCGATCTGGAATCCGAGGGTGATGCTGCGGCTGGCAGCCATCTCGTCGAAATGGAGCAACACGCCGTAAACGTTGCCCGCCTTCAGCCGTATGTTTGCTTCGGATACATCAAAGACGAGGTAATCGTTTTTGGCGATGGCGATGGCGGGTGTTTCGCCTGAAAGCGTTTTGAGCACGGTGGCGGAAGAGGCGGAGAGGTCGGACGCGAAACTGTAAATGGTGAGCGTGAAGGGAGTTTCTTTGCAGGCGTTCGCCGTGGTCGTATTAAGCCCCGACGAGACGAAAAACGCGATCGAATCAAAGGTGGCGTCATGCGTGGCGGTAAAGGACTGTCCAACGTCGCGCCAGCCGTCGCTTGAGGCGCTTGTATCGGCGCGCCAACCTCGTCCATCGGTGCCTGTTGGCGTGAAGGAGGCGACGAGATTGTTGGCGGGTTTGAGCGTCGTGGCGCTAAGTGTGGCTTCGGGATTGGCAGCGCGGGCGGATGTCGTCCCAAGGATAAATAAAAGCACGGCGGCGAAGACGAAAGCTGGGCCTGTATGTGCGAAACGGAGTGATGTTTGGATGGTTTTCATGGCGGAAGAGATGGGATGATTTTTGGGGAAAGATGCGGGTGTGGGGTGGCCGATATGGCCGGAAATCATGCGACGGTTTTCATTTTACCGGTTTTGCGGAGATCCTGTCTTTGGCAAAATGGGCCATAATTTTATCCTTTCGGGAAGGGGGGGGGGGGGGGACAGGAGAGGTGTTCAGCCCACCTTGACGGGTTGGCCGATTTCGCGGCTACGCAAAGCGGCCTGGGTGATCTCAACGGCGCGCAGGCCGTCCACCGCCGTGGCGGAAATCTGTTCCGCACCCGATCGGATGCACTCCGCGAAATTGTCAATCGCCGCCTGCCAACCCTTGTCCACCGAGTAGTTGATGAGCGGCAGACGCGTGTCCTTCTGCCGCGAATAATCAGGGTCCAATGGCGACAGGCGTGACAGCCGCTCGGTTTGTTCGAAGATTTCTTTACGAAGTTCAGTCAAGGCCGGATAACCGCGACGCTCCAGTTCGGCGACATGCGCTTGCTCGCGAAATGGATGAAAATGTCCCGCGAAACACTTCACATCGGGATCGTCGGCGGAGAGGCCGAAATTTCGCACTTCCACAAACTCCTCAACCACGAGCATCCCCTGCGCCGCCACCGCCTCGAAGTGCTCTTTGGGCGTTTGCCACGAAGCATAGCCGCTGCTCAGCAAGGTCGCAGTGGCACCCGACGCAAAAACCAGCAACAGGCTCTCGTCATCCTGTCGTCCGCTCCGGCAATAGACCTCCGTCACCTCACTCCCCGCAAAGAAGCGCAGGATGTCGAAAATATGGCACAACTCGTGAATCATCCGCTTGCCGCCGCCGAACCTAATGCCCCAATTGAGCGAATAGGTGTCGGCGATCCGGTAAAACATGTTTTGGGCGCCGCCGTTTTTGAGTAACATTTCGCGTGCATAGCGATACGCCGGAGCGCAACGGCGGTTCATGCCGACGGCCACGCGCAACGCGCTTTCGCGCTGCGCCCGGAGCACCTGCTCGCAAGCCTCCGTGGTCTCGGCCAACGGTTTTTCCACATACACGTGTTTGCCCGCGGCCAGTGCCTCAAGCGTGAGCGGCACGTGCGAGTCCTCCCGCGTGGCAATGACGACGCCTTCGATGTCCGCCGAGGCCAGGATTTTTTTATAATCGGTTTCCAGCCGCTTCACGGAGTAGCATTCGCCAAGTTCCTTGAGAACGTCACCGCGCAGGTCGCACAAAGCGGTCAGTTCCGCGACGTCCGATTTGTAGATGTTGGGAATATGCTGGTTTTGCGCCAGCCCGCCCGTGCCGATAACCGCCAGTTTTGTCTTGTTCATAATTTTGCAATGGGGATCCCCATTTTTCGATGGGACCCCCAGAGTGTATTCAGTTTCCTGCACCGCGTCTTTGGCAAAACAGGCCACAGTTTTGCTTTTTCGGGACAACTCCCCCCTCCGCCGCCCTCCATCGTTCCTCTCCTCCTAACGCCAACCTCACGTTTCTTAGAATAATTCCAATTCTCGCTTGCGATTTAGAACCATTCTAATTTCTTGCGCCATTCACCGATACGACCACCGCCCGACTCGCATGGTTTCCACCGCACATCACGACCACAACGACACCGCTCTCGCGCCTCCCGCTCAACGCCTGGCGCACAGCGGACTGCGCAGCACCCCGCAGCGCGAACTCGTTTACAATGTGCTCCTTACCCAACGCGACCACCCCACCGCCGACGAAGTCTTCGCCCGCGTAAAAACCGAACTCCCAGGCATCTCCCTCGCCACCGTTTACAACTGCCTCGAAGCCCTTGTCGCCCACGACCTCGTCCGCGCCGTCCACTTCGAGCGCGCCCCCACCCGTTACTGCCCCCACCTCCAGCCCCACGCCCATTTTCACGATGAGGACACGGGCAACATTCAGGACATCGACCTCCCCCCCCCCCTCCTCGCCCAACTCAAATCCCTCCTCCCCCCCGGCTACTCCGCCGATGCCATCGACATCACCTTTCGCGGCCACGCCACCAAAACCTGACCGCCTCCCACGCACCGCGCTCCGCCGCCATCCTCCATTCTTAATTCTTAACTTTTAATTCTTACTTTTCACTCATGCACACGCTTGAAATCCGCGACCTGTACGTAGCGCTCACCGAGAGCCCCGACAAAAACATCGTCAAGGGAGTCACCCTCACGATCAAGACCGGCGAAGTTCACGCCATCATGGGCCCCAACGGCACCGGCAAGTCCACCCTCTCCAAAGCCATTGCCGGCCATCCCGACTACGCGATCACCAGCGGCGACGTCCTCCTTGACGGCAAATCCATCCTCGAAATGGAACCCGACGAACGCGCCCGCGCCGGCATCTTTCTCGCCTTCCAATACCCGAGCGAAATCCCCGGCGTCTCCATCGCCAATTTCCTCCGTGCCGCCCTCCAAGCCCGCCTCGGCGAAGGCGAAGACATCGACGCCACCGCGTATTACAAAAAACTCTACGGCAAGATGGACCTCCTCAAAATCGACCGCAAATTCACCTCGCGGTCCGTGAATGAAGGCTTTTCCGGCGGCGAGAAAAAACGCTGCGAAATCCTCCAGATGGCCATGCTCGAACCCGCCTTCGGCCTCATGGACGAAACCGACTCCGGCCTCGACATCGACGCCCTCAAAATCGTTGCCGAAGGCGTCAACACCCTGCGCACCGCCGCCACCCCGCCCGGCGTCCTTCTCATCACTCACTACCAGCGCCTCCTCAACCACATCATCCCCGACCACGTGCACGTCATGTATGACGGCCGCATCGTGAAGAGCGGCGACAAAGACCTCGCCCTCGAACTCGAAGCCAAGGGTTACGACTGGGTCAAAGACCTCGTCCTCGAACCCGCCACCGCCTGACCCGCGACCGCCGCCACCACACCACCACCACCACCGCCGCCGCCGCCGCTGTCACTAAAAATTCACTACACTCATTGGCCCCATCGGGCGCATGAGTCACCATAAGGCCCAACCCGCCATGTCCGACACCGCCACACTCACCACCGACGCCGCAGCCACCGCTGACGACGACGCCCCCGCCACCATCGAAAACCCCACCGTCGGCATCGACCAGACCGTCGGCGACTTCACCTACGACGTCGCCTACGAATTCGACGCCGGCTCCGGCCTCTCCGAAAACACCGTCCGCTACATCAGCGCCGTCAAAAAAGAGGCACCGTGGATACTCGAATTCCGCCTCAACGCCCTCAAGACCTTCCTCGACAAACCCATGCCCACGCACTGGGCCACGAAGGATCTGGAGAACATCGACTTCGCCAAAATCCGCTACTACCTCGCCCAAGGCCAGAAGCCCAAACGCACCTGGGACGAAGTCCCCGACGACATCAAAAAAACCTTTGAACGCCTCGGCATCCCCGAACAAGAGCGCAAGTTTCTCGCCGGCGTCGAAGCCCAGTTCGACAGCGAAGCCGCGTATTCAAACGTCAAGGACATCGTCGCCAAGCAAGGCGTCATCTTCATGAACTCCACCGAAGCCCTGCGCGAACACCCCGAGTTGTTTCGCAAATGGTTCGGCAAAGTCATCCCCACCGCCGACAACAAATTCTCCGCCCTCAACAGCGCCGTCTTCAGCGGCGGCTCGTTCATCTACGTCCCCCCCGGCGTCAAAGTCGCCCAACCTCTGCAAGCCTACTTCCGCATCAACGCCGAAAACTTCGGCCAGTTTGAGCGCACCCTCATCATCGCCGACGAAGGCGCCGAAGTCACCTACATGGAAGGCTGCACCGCGCCCAAGTTCAGCACCTCCACCCTCCACTCCGCCGTTGTCGAACTCGTCGCCCTCAAAGGCGCGAAAATCCAATACATCACCGTCCAGAACTGGGCCCCCAACGTTTACAACCTCGTCACCAAGCGCGGCCTCGCCCACGAAAACGCCGAAATCAAGTGGATCGACTGCAACATCGGCAGCCGCCTCACCATGAAGTATCCCGGCGTCGTCCTCAAAGGCCGCAAAGCCCGCGGCGAAGTGATCTCCATTGCCCTCGCCAACGACGGCCAGCACCAGGACACCGGTGCCAAGATGATCCACGCCGCCGACGAGACCACCTCCACCATTGTATCCAAATCCATCAGCGTCGGTCAGGGCCGCGCCACCTACCGCGGCCAGGTGCACATCCCCAAGCACCTCAAAGGATGCAAGAACAACACCGAATGCGACGCCCTCCTCATCAACACCAACAGCCGCACTGACACCTATCCCGCCATCACCGTGCGCGGCGACACCCACGCCGTGCAGCACGAGGCCAGCGTGTCGAAAGTCAGCGAAGAACAGATCTTCTACATGCAACAACGCGGCCTCACCGAAGCCCAGGCCATGAGCCTCGCCGTCAACGGATTCGTCAACGACCTCGTCCGCCAGTTCCCCATGGAATACAGCGTCGAGCTCAAACGCCTCATCGACCTCGAAATGGAAGGCTCCGTCGGCTGATGCCGACGTGAAAAAGCTGAACGCTGAAAAGCTGAAAGCTGAAATTCCAAATCACCCACCCACCGCCACCACCAACCTACTCTGTCGAACTGCTGATTTTCAGTTTTCAGCTTTTCAGTTTTCAGCTTTTTCAAAAATGTCCGCCACAGCCACCGTTCCCTCTTCCGCACCCGCGCCTGCCGCCAGTCCCGTCGGCGACGCACTCTCCGCCGAACGATTCGCGCAACACCTGGCCCAGCGCAGCTACCTGCCCGCCTGGTGGCTCGACGCCAAACGCGCCGCCTACGAACAATTCCAACAAACGCCCTTCCCCGGCCGCACCGCCGAGACCTGGCGCTTCAGCAGCACGCTCAACGACGCCGCGCTCACCGGCTTCGACCTCCCCGAAGACCCGGCCATCAACATCCCCAACTACTCCACCATCAAGCACGCCGCCGAGATCATCTACTCCAACCGCCAGCTCGTCGCCCGCAGCCCCCTGCCCGCCGACCTCGCCGCCAAAGGCGTCATCTACGCCCCGCTCGACGAAGCCCTGCGCAACCACTCCGACCTCGTCCAAAAATATTTCCAAAAACTCCCCGCCAACCTCGGCAGCGAAAAATTCGTCGCCCTCAACACCGCCTTCACCGCCGCCGGCGCCCTCCTCTACGTTCCCAAAGGCGTTGAGATCGCCGCCCCCTTCGTGCTCCAGCACACCCTCAGCGGCGACAACAAGGCCGTGTTCCCGCACACCCTCGTCATCCTCGAAGACCAGGCCAGGGCCACGCTCGTCGAATTCTTTGTCAGCGCCGAGGCCGGCGCCCGCCACCTCGCCAGCGGCGTCAATGACCTCCACGCCGGTCCCGGCGCGCATCTCACCTACGTCGGCGCGCAAGCCTGGTCGCAACACACCCTCGCCTTCCAAAGCAACAGCATCGTCGCCGAACGCGACGCCCGCGTCCTCTCGCTCAACGTCCACCTCGGCGGCAAGCGCGCCCGCCACGAATCCCACAGCCGCCTCCTCGGCCCCGGCGCACACTCCGAGATGCTCGCCCTCACCATCGCCAGCGGCGCGCAGGAGTTTGACCAGCGCACCCTCCAGACGCACGCCGCCCCGCACACCTCGTCCAACCTCCTCTACAAGAACGCGCTCCTCGACACCGCCAAAACCATCTTCTCCGGCCTCATCATCGTTGAACCCGACGCGCAGAAAACCGACGCCTACCAAAGCAACCGCAACCTCATGCTCAGCGACACCGCCGAGGCCAACAGTCTGCCCGGCCTGGAGATCGAGGCCAACGACGTGCGCTGTACCCACGGATCAACTACCAGCCGCATTGAACCCGAGCAGCAGTTTTATCTGCAAGCCCGCGGCATCGACCCGAAGAACGCCCACGAACTCCTCGTCTTCGGTTTCTTCGAGGAAGTCCTCGGCAAACTCGACAACCCCGACCTCCACGACGCCCTCGTCACGCTGATCCGCACCAAATTCAAAAAATAAAACCAGAAAAATTACACAGAGGACACAGAGGAGGCACAGAGATTGAGGAGGCCATCAAGAGATCACATCAGAAAGTTATGCAAGAACGGTAGGAAGGCCTCTCCCCTCCCCTCCCCCCCCCCCCCCTTCGCAAACAAACCAATCAATCAGCCGGACAGCCCTCCCTAAACTCTGTGCCTCCTCTGTGTCCTCTGTGTAACTCTGTATAACTAATAAAAACTCATTTTCTCATGAGCAAAGACCGCAACCTCACCCGCGAAGTCGTCGCCACGCAAATCCCCAGCGGCGAGAAGCAACTCCTTGCCACCGGCACCCGCATCTACCTGCACCAGACCCTTGGCGGCAGCTTCACCGTGCAGACCGATTTCGGCCTCTATCGCATCGACGGCAAAGACGGCGACGCCCTCGGCGAGAAGATTCTCGATGACAAAGTCCACACCACCACGCTGGCCGACGGCGCACCCGATCCTGACGCCATCTGGGCCCAACTCAAAAAAGTGTATGACCCCGAGATCCCCGTGGACATCGTTGACCTCGGCCTCGTGTATTCGATGGACATTGCCAAAGTGGAGCCCATCACCCCCGACGCCACGCCCACCTACAAAGTCAACGTTGCCATGACCCTCACCGCCCCCGGTTGCGGCATGGGCCCGGCGATTGCGGAGGACGCCAAAAGCAAAATCCTTCTCGTCCCCGGCGTGAACGATGCCGAAGTAACGATCACTTGGGAACCACCCTGGAACCAGTCCATGATCAGCGAAGAAGGCAAAATGAAGCTCGGCCTCATCTGATACTATTTCCCGATCAAAACTCACGCGGAGACGCGAAGGACGCAGAGTTTTGTTATGCACTTCTCCGCGTGCTCCGCGCCTCCGCGTGAGTTTTTTTGTGCTTCGTTTCCCCGTATCCTCGTACCACTGTGATTCGATTTTCATCACCAACGCCATCGCACAGTGTCCGCGCAATCCTCCTCCACACCCAGCAAACTCGCACTCCCCGTCGAAACCGCGCGCAGGCGCATCGACATCGGCCCGCCCCCCGAATGGAGCCAGTTGCAACCCTTCTCCGCCGCCGACCCCCTCCCCCCCCCCCCCCCCGCGCGTCCTGCCGATCACCTCACCTGGCTGCTCATCGACCGCCAAATCCATGCCGCCAGTTCGCAAACCCTGTCGCACACCATCGTACGCCTCGAAACCATGCAGGCCGTGCAACACCGCTCCCAGTGGCGCCTGCAATTTGAACCCCACACCCAACGCATCACCCTGCACAAACTAGTCGTCCACCGCGGCGCCCAAACCTTCGACCACACCAACCTCGCCAAAATCCATCTCCTCCAACGCGAGGAAGGACTCGAAAGCTTCGTCCTCCACGGCTGTTTCACCCTCCTTGTTGTCCTCGATGACATCCGCCCCGGCGACATCATTGAATCCGCCCACACCCTCGAACACCGCCCCCACATCCTGCCCGACAACTGCTTCGACTTTTTCAACCTCCCCTCCGCCTCCCTCATCCACCGCCACCGATTCACCGTCACCTTCCCCGCCGCCCGCCCCCTCCGCTGGAAAACCTCCGCGCCCGACCTCGCCCCTGCCATCACCCACACCGACCCCACCGCATCCGACGCCTCCACCTGCTGGACCTGGACCGGCGAAAACACCACCACGCCCGAAATCGAACCCGGCACCCCCGCCTGGATGTTCCCCGCCCCCTGGATACAAATCTCCGACGTCAACGACTGGTCCGCCATTGCCCGCGCCGCCCACGACGCCTGGCCCGTCACCCCTGACGCCGGCAATCCCGGCCCCGCCAGCGATCCCGTCACCCCGACCGCCTTTGCACAACTGCTCGCCGAAATCAACGCCCCCCGACCCGACGCCCACGACGCCAGCGATCCCGCGCCCGACCTCGCCACCCGCGTCGAACGCGCCCTCCGCCTCGTGCAAGACGAGCACCGTTACCTGAGCATCAACACCGAACTCGGCGGCTACATCCCCGCCCCGCCCAACACCGTGGCGCAACGCCGCTTTGGCGATTGCAAAGACCTCACCCTCCTCCTCGTCAGCCTGCTCCGTCACCTCGGCCTCGCCGCCCGCCCCATCCTCGTCAGCACCGAACTCGGCAACGCCCTGCCCGACCTCCTTCCCTCACCCGGTTTTTTCAACCACGTCATCGCCGAATTCACCCTCGACGGCGTCACCCGCTGGGTGGATTCCACCCTCTCCCTCCAAGGAGGCGGCCCCCTGCACCGCCCCGTCCCCCCCTTCATCACCGGCCTCCCCGTCTGCCCCGACAGCCCCGGCCTCATCCCCCCTCCGGCGCCGCACACCACCCCCGCCGTCCCCGAAGAAATCTACGACCAGCACGAGACATTCCTCATCGATACCGCAGGACGCCCCTCCTTCATTGAAAACATAATACGCGCCACCGGCGTCCATGCCGAGCGCCTGCGCAACCAACTCAAACACGCCGGCGAAGAAGCCCTCGCCAAAGACCACCTCAACACCGCCACCACCCGCTATGGCAACGTCACACGCCTGACGCCCCTTGCCATCCGCGACACGCGCGAGACCAACGAATTTGTCATTGCCGAGACCTTTGCCGCCCCCGGCCTCGTGACCCTCCTGCCCGGCACCCGTCTGTGCCGGTTCGTCCTCCCCCCCCCCCTCCTCTGCACCGCCCTCCTCATGCCCGAGACCGACCGGCGCGGCCCCCTCCAACTCCCCTGCCCCCTCACGCTCAAACACACCCAGGAACTGCGCACACCCGTCGCCCCACCCCAAGGCCACGACATCAAAGAACGCCAAACCACCGCGCTCTATTTTCACGCCGAACGCCGTGGCTCGCGAGGCGGCTGGGAAATCACCAGCACCCTCTCCACGCGCGCCGGCCACGTCCCGGCGGCGGACCTCCCGGCGCACCGCGAATTGCTCGACTACATGTTCAAGGAATCCAACTGGACCTTCACCCTTCAGGCCGGTCATCCCCGTCCGCACCGCCCCCTCAATTTCGGACAACTCCCACGATCATCTGCCGATACCGCCCGCACCATTGAGACCACACGTTCCCCCTTCGCCGCTACCACGGCCACCACCGCCCCCTTCGCCACCGCCAGTCCGTTTGGTGGCGGGATGCGTTCCGCTGACGATTTCAAACGCCCCCGCAGACAAAGACACGGCGCAAGCGGCGGAGGCGGAGCTTCTGTATCCGCATCTAAATTACAAACAGCGTCCACATCCTCCTCTGCACTCACGCCCGCGACCGCTCCCGACGAATCCCGCCGGCGCGGTTATCGTCATGGTCATCATCGTCCGTCCAAGTGGCCCATCGCACTCCTGTTGGTGCTCACCGTGGGCGCGCTGCTGGGCCTGGTGTGGTTCTGGCGGAGCATCGTCTGACGCCGGCCGAGTCCATCCGAAACCCTTGCCCGTCCTCATTTCAGGCGCTTTTTGAAGTGAAGTCAGGCACTGGAGGGCGGGTCTCCTGACCCGCCGACGGCGTGCAATGCCGCTCTTCCGATTCCAGATGGGCGCGGCTACGCCGCGTCTGGCGGGTCGGGAGACCCGCCCTCCACCTTTGCGTAACATTCGTTATTTTCGCCGCATAGCTACACATCCCCGGTCCAGACGGGCAGAGCGTTGAAGGCAGCGGCATCCTGCGGCAGCGGCGCGGTGTAAATGTTGCCGTAACCACCACGATCCGACGTGAAAATCACGTAACGGCCATCGGACGAAATGCGCGGGTGAACGTGGAGTTGCTGGATTTTAAAGGAACAATCGTGGCGGCAAAGCACACGCGGGCCACGGATCTCACCGTCGATGCGCATCCAGATTTTCATGACACCATCATGATAGGCGTCACCAACAACGAGATTGTCGTCGAGTGAGTAAATGTGGCCGGTGACGGTCTGTTGTGGCGCATGCCAATGGCCGGGAGTCCCCTCGACAACACTTGCGCCGCCAATCACGGTTTCCGATCCACCCGTGATGCCGTGGTAACCAATCCGCAGACCGTCGGCATACCAGTATTCGTGTCCGATGTGGAAACGGCGCTGCGGAGCTTCGATCTTCCAACGGCGTCCACTGCGAGTATCCATTACCCAGATACGACAATCCACCTCCTCCCACGGTCCCTCGTGACAATAGGTGATGAGGTGCGCTTGCGTGGGTGATGTGTTGATGTGACCAAGCAAGGCGCGCTCCTCAAAAATGGTTTCAAGCGATCCGACGCTGCCATCGGGAGCGATGGGAAGACGCACGATGCGGCTGAGAGGTTTTGCGAGCCAGCGGGCACGAATGCCGAGGTTGTTTTGACGACTGTTGCTGTAGTCCTCGGAGATGACGACTTGCTCAAGGCCGAAGTAGAGATGCGCACCATCGCAGGAAGAGGCCGTCATACTGGGTTTCCAAGCAGGGTCCACGTCGAGGAGGTCGCGGATTGTTTTGGTGGAGAGATCCACCACGCGGAGGGTGTGATCGTGCCAGAAGTAAACCTCGTCGCGACGACCATTCTTGCAGGCAGTAACGAAGTCGAACCGTGCGCCGGGGGGGGGGGGAGGGAGGTCGGTGAATTGTTCGATTTCGCCAGAAGCAAGGTCCACGCCGAAGAGGTTGGTGCGGTTGCTCCGATCGGAGCTGAAAAGGAAACGCGAGCCGCCTGCATACCAACCGGGATTGGTGAAATAGAAATGGTGGCTGTGTCCGCGATAGTGGGTGAGTTGCGTCACTGGAACGCCAGTCAGCGGATCAGCATAGGTGCGTTTTTCGGAAGGGAATGTCATGGGAAAGGGATGAATGAAACGAGAGAGCTACGGGTCGTTTTCGGGGCTCGCGTCGGATGCGTCACCAGCCAGTTCGTGTTCGATTTGTTCGATGGAGGGCAGGCTGGTCTGCAACTCGGCGGGCAGGGATTCCACCAATTGGTATTCGGATACGCCGATAGGGTTGGTGTTGCCGCGCAGCGCGTATTCGGCGACGACTTTATTTTTGCTTTTGCAGAGCAGCAGTCCGATGGTGGGGGCGTCTTGCGAATGTTTGATCCGGGCATCCACCGCCGTGAGATAAAAACTTAACTGTCCGAGGTGTTCGGGTTTGAATTTACCGGCCTTGATTTCAATCACCACGTAACAGCGCAATTTCAGGTGGTAAAACAGCAGGTCGATAAAAAATTCGTCGCCTTCCACATCAAGTAGCACCTGTCGTCCGACGAAGGCGAAGCCCGCGCCCAGTTCCAACAAAAAGTCGGTGACGTGTTTGAGCAAGGCGGTTTCGATTTCGCGTTCCTGGGCTTTTTCGGTCAGTCCAAGGAAATCGAAACGATAGGGGTCTTTGATTGATTCGCGTGCCAGGTCGGATTGTGGCTTGGGCAGGGTGAGGGCAAAGTTGGTGACAGCCGTGCCGCTGCGCTCCTGCAGGCGAGACTCGATTTGCATCACCAACACATTGCGAGACCAGTTGTTTTCAATGGCTTTGGTGACATACCAACGGCGATCCTCCGCAGTGTCTAACTTGTCCAATAGGGCCAGCTGGTGATACCACGGCAATTGTGCAAGCACCCCTTGCACAAATTCGGTATCCGGCCACGCCTCTGCAAAGGCGCGCATGTATTTGAGATTGCGCGGGGAAAACCCCTTCATCTCCGGGAACGCGCCACGCAAGTCTTGCGCCAGTCGTTCGATGACTTTTGCTCCCCACCCTTGGCGGGATTGCCGGGCTAAAATGTCGCGACCGATTTGCCAATATAACAGCACCAGCTCGCGGTTGACCGCCAGGGTGGCGCGTTGTTGCGCGGCGTGGATACGGTCTTTGAGATCGCCCAGCCATTCGGTGTAACCTTCAGGGGGTGGTATCAAGCTGGCGGAGGAATCTTGCATCTGAAAACTTCAACATGACTCGACATTTTCGTCAGCCAGAAAGTGTCCGCGTAGCTCCACCGGAGAGCGAAGAAGAGGGGGGGCATGTTTTGTTTGCCATGAGAAAGGGGGCGGGAGACTTGACCGGAATTTTGGGGGGTGTAATACGTTTTTCATGCCTGCCACGATTCTCGAAAGCGTCCGGGTGCCGGTTTCCCTGCATCGAAAACTCAAAGCCCGTGCCAGGGCGCGGGGGCGTCCTTTTTCCGAGGCCGTCATTGAGGCGATGGAACGGGGGCTCGCAGCCGGAGAGGGCATGGACGGCGAAGAGGGCATCGACATGAGCACGGCCTTGGCCGGATTTGTCGGGCAGGGCGAGGGGTCGGGCCGGACGCAACGCGAACGAATGAAGGCCTATGGACGCGCGAAGCATCGTTGACAGCGGTTTTCTCGCCGCGCTTCCCGTCCGCAACGACGAATACCATGCGTGGGCCGTGTCGGTTCTGCCCAAGGCGCGTGGGCCGTGGCTGACGTGCGAGGCGTGCATTTCCGAGGCAGCGTTTCTTATCGGTGAGGAATTGGGCATGCGGGGCGTCATGGCTCTCTATCGAAGTGTTTCGGACGGTTTGATTCAGGTGCGGTCCATGTTGCCCGGACGGGTGGCTGACATCATGCGGGAGACGGAGCGTTATCGGGGACGGTTGATGGATTTTGCCGATGCGGGAATTGTTTTGCTGAGCGACGAGCATCCTGCCCTGCCGATATTCACCGTGGATAGGCGTGATTTCGCGGTTTACATGCGCGGGCGAGCTTCTCGGATGCTTGTCATGCCGTGAGGCGGCGTGATGTCGGTGAATTGCTCGATTTCGCCAGAGGCAAGGTCCACGCCGAAGAGCTTGGTGCGATTGGCGAGATCGGAACGGAAAAGGAAACGCGAGCCGTCCGCATACCAGCCGGGATTGGTGAAATAAAAATGGTGGCTGTGTCCGCGATAGTGGGTGAGTTGCGTCACTGGAACGCCAGTCAGCGGATCAGCATAGGTGCGTTTTCCAGAGGAAAGGCTCATGTGGACGGTATTTCAAATAGCAGGACAGTGTAAGGTTTGAGAGTCAGCGGAGCATTCGCTGCAACTGGCACGCGCGCTGAGCTTTGTTCCCATATTTCCGCAGCGTTGCGAGGCAAGGGCCATACCGTGCCAGTGATGGGATCATGCAGTTGGATGGAACGGGACTCAGCCGTGCGATTAAGGACGTAAAGGTAGCCTGACTTCCCGTTGCTGAGAGAGGCGGGCACGTAACGGCATTCAACATCGCGAATGAAAGGCGTTCCCGTGTATGTATCAATCGGATACGGACCGGTCATGAATTTTTCATAGCCAGTCCAAGAGGGATCAACCACGACACGGCCTTTGCCAAGTGTGTGTTCCCCGGATGTTGCAGCGGCGGCGGTGAGATCGGCAAAAGCCGCAGCAGTTGGCGAATCACTGTGCGGCGTTCCCCATGGATCGAGCGCAAGACAAGCGGGCGCTGTGAGCCAGAGCGTGCCGCCGTCACGCGCCACCCAATCGCGGAGATGGCGCATGGTGGCGGCATCAAGAGCATTGGCGGTGCCAGCGGCGATCAGCCGACGGGCCGCGAAATCGGCAGCGGTGGCACGCCCGGCGTGCAGGATGCGGACGCCGTCACTGTTGCGGTTGAGACGCCAGTAGAGGCTCTCGATTCCGGTATGCTCGTCGTGCTGATACGTCCTTTCTCCCTGAGCGAGGTGGCTGTTTTTGTCAAAAAGGAGGGCAACTGGACCATCACCGAGCGTAGCCAAGCGGTCAAAGACCGGAGCGAGTTGCTGGAGGCGGAGGGAGGCGCGTCCGAGGGCTTCGGTTGCGAGCGGGTAACGCGGATAGGTGTGGGAGTCGCCCGCGTTGCGCCAGTCGCGACGCGACCACTTCCAGACGATGCCGTAGGAAAGGCCGCGAGCGTAGTTTTCAAACATGAGAAGCGGGCCAGCAGCGGGGTTGGCGGTGTCAAGGGTGTCAGGGGTGTGGCCGGGGACGAGTTTCCATTCGGTGCATCCGAGAGGTGCGTCGCGGTCAATACCGCGCGCGTAGTCGCAGTAAAAGGGGTTGTTGATGCTGCTCCAGTTGTGCGAGGTGGCACCGGCATCGTAGAGCGCCTCGGGATCAATCTGATCGTATCCGAGTCGGTGATACTTTTTCACCCAGACCATCGCATCAGGGAGCCTTTGGTGGACGTTGTCGCGCATGAAACGGAAGTGGCTGGCCAAGATTTCCGTGCGGAAGAGTTCCCAGTCGAGGCGGGTGGCGGGGTTGCCAGGGCGGGCGGCAAAGGTGGTATCGGTGCGAGCTGAGGGGGGAAGAGGAGCGTTTTTGGCAGAGAGGAGTTGGGGGAGCGTAACGGCGTCGATGGAGGGGAAGGCGGTGTGCCAGCGGGCGTTGGCGCGAGCAATGTTGCCGCCGTCTCGCACGGCGAGCCATTGGCGGAAGGCGGTCTGGTAGTTGGCGGCTTGTTGTCCGATAGTGTAGCCGGGTTCGTTGGCGGTGCCAACGCTGACGAGGTTGGAAAATTGCGCGAGAGGCGGAAGGACGTCCTCGTAAGCGCTGGCGAGGAGGGGGCGGGTGCGCGGGTCAAGGATGTCGTAGGGGAGCATGACGTGTCCGGCGTGTGCACTCGTCGGAAGGCTTTTCATGTAATGGGTGCTGAAGAGGAGGTGGACAGCGAGGCGGTTGCGTTCGGCGGTGCGCAGGCAGTCCGCCAGAAGGGTGTTTTTTTTGTAGGCGCTGGCCGGGATTTCGATGAGGACGCTGTTGAAGCCAAGGCGGGGGAGGAGGGCGTTGTCGGCAAACTGGCTTGGCTCCATTTGCGAGCCGAAGAGAAGGATGGAGTTCCCGTTCTGCCGGAGGCGTCCGTTGGGGGCTGTTTTTATCGGGGCGTCGGGGTCGTAGGGATTGGGGATAATTTTTTCCACGACAAGACGAGAGGCGCGCTCATCAAGTTCGCGAGCGGCTTTGTCGAGGAGGGTTTCGGTCTGGCGGAGAAGGGTATACGCGATGGATCGCTCTTTTTGGCGATTCCAGTCGTCGGGGATGAAGCGGTGCAGGAAGAGGTCGGCGGTTTCGAGGGTAACGTTGGGTTCGGCGACGGCGATGGCTTGCGCAGCAAGGGCATCGGCGCGGGCGCGAAGCTTTTCTGCGCGAGTGCGGGCGGCGGCGAGTTTCTCCAAAAAGTCGGCTGGGGCGTAAGCGGTGAACGTCAGGGGGCGCGTCGTGAGAAGCAGGGGGGGGGGGAGGGGCACCGTTCCATCCTGGTGAGCGGCGAGGACGATTTGGAATGCATGTGGACCGGGAGCAAAAGGAGCAGTTGCGGGCGGCGCGTGACGGAACGCAATGCGCGTGACGGGCGGGCGCAATTCCACGGACGCCGACGCGAGAACGGGCGGGGGTGTGGCGGGTGCGGCGGGTGCGGCGGGTGCGGCGGGTGCGAGTTGCAGGACGACTTGGACAGGGCGCACAACAGCAATGTCGAGTGTGGCGGAAACGGCATCGGTGGTGAGGAGTTCGGAGGGAGAGGTTTGTTGTATCCAGGCTGCCAACACGGGGTCGGAAACCGCGGCTGGAACGGAGGGCGGTTGCGTGATGAGCGCACCGCCTTCAAGGGGGCGCAGGTTGCGGACGAGAAAGCGCACTTCTTGTTTTTGTGGGACGTCAGGGCGGCTGATGTCGAGGAGGATGCGAATGCCGGACGGGTATGGATGGCGGTTGGAACCGGCGCGGGTTTCGATCCGGTTCCAACGTCCGGGGACGAGTTGGCCGAATGTGGTTTGGTAGGCGGGGCCGATGTCCTTGACGGCAAGGGGGAGGCCGACTTGGAGGCGGAGGGAGGGGGGGAGCGGGGTGAGGGGAAACACTTCAAAGCTGATGCCGCCGAGGGCGGCGCGGTCGAGGGGGGCGGGGAAATTTTTCTGCCAGTGAAGCCAACGTTTTTTCAGGTTGCGGGCGTCGAAAAAAAACTCGGTGAGCGGTGCGCCGGTTTCAGGGTCGGTGGCGGGGCGGACTCCGATGCGGTTGCCGTCCGCATGTCCGTTTGGCTTCCATTCCGCAGGTTGGTCGAAGGTCAGGGCGGTTTGCGGAAAAACGGTTTTTTCCCGGATGTAAGGCGTGGTCGCAGGGTAGGTAATCGCGGTGTCGAGGGCGCCCGTCGCCGCCGCAGCGGCGATCGGGGACAGGTTAATGGCGGCGAAGAGGAGGGCGGCAAGGCAGCGATGCATGGTGGGAGAAAAAGGTGATATGTTGCATGGGCAGGAGGAGAGGGGGGAGGCGGCTATGGTGAGTTGCGGGTTTTCAGGACGCGCTCGATAAACTGCGGGATGATAATATTCCCGCCGATCTGGGCGCCGCCGTGGTCAAGACCGCCCATTTCGTAAAATTCAACGAATGGGTGTCCGCAACTGCGGAGGGCGCTGGCAAAGAGGGCGTTCTCCTCGACGCGGTTGGGTTGTTCTCTCTTCCGGTCTCCAACAATGAGGCAGAATGGCGGAAGGTTTTTTTCCGCCACCCAATAGAGTGGCGCCCATTCATCAATGATGGGGCGGTATCGGGAAATCGTGTCACCGAGGGCTTTTTTGACGGTGGCGTGCTTGGCAACCTGACCGCTGACGGGAATGACGCCGGCGAGATTCCCCGGCGCGAATTTGTAGGGGGCGAGCCAGCGCGGGTCCGTGCCGAGCATCGCCACGATGTAACCGCCAGCGGAACCACCAGCGATAAAGACCTTCTTTGGGTCGCCGCCTCTTGCTGCGATGTTTTGAAGCGTCCATGCGACAGCGGCGGCGGCATCTTCCAACCATGCGGGGTTTTCCGCCTTGGGCGACAGGCGGTAGCCAACGTCCACGCGGGCAATTTTACCGTTCCCGATTTTCTCGAAACTGCGTTTGCCGCCCGTGAGTCCGCCTCCGTAAAACCAGACAAGCGTGGCATAATCGGCGACGTTTTCCGGGTAACGAATATCAAGAAGGCACTGGGTGTCGCGGTAGCTGTCGGGTTTGGCGGCGGCAATGTCAGCCGGATAATACGGGATGTCCTTTTCGGTGCGCGTAATTACGGGCCGCGCCTGTTTGGCGTTGACGGAAGCTGCCGTGGAGACGGCGACGGTTTGCGCGGAGATGTTTGTCGCCGCCGTCAGGAAAACGGCAAGCGCGATGGCGAACGGGAACCGGAATTTTTCAGGCATGTTTTTCATTTTTCAACAGGGAGCGTGCGTGTGAGGGGGAAGGGGGAGGGGGGGGGAGGGCTGCGATTTAACGGCGATCTCAGCACAAACAAAATAAGCGTCCGTCCCCCCGTTACTTATCGTATTCGGCAGTGGTGATGAAGCTGGTTTCGTAGGAGGCGGACCAAGAGGGCGTGCCACGCGTGAAGTCGGCGCGCGTGAGCGTGCTCACAAGGGCGGCGCGAACGTGTCCATCGAGCCAGCCGGTGCTGACTTTTCCGCGATGGGGGCGCGGCGTGGCCTGACGAAGATCATTGGGAAGGCTGGTGAGGGTTTCGGGGCGGATGGCCCCGGAACCAGTGGTGTCAATGATGTAGAGGAGGCGCGAAGGTTCGGGGATGCTGGAGAGTTGGATGTAGGTGGCGGGGGTGAGGTCGGTGCGGGAAGAGGCCATGCGGGAGAAGCCATAACGCCAGCCGGCACCACTGGTGGTTTTCACGATGCCGGTGCATTCCTTTTTGTGCGCCCAATTGTAGAGGTCATAGGCGTTGGTCAGCCCGGCGGGCGGGGAAAAGTAAGGGGCGAGATGGTAGGCAACTTCGCCGTTAGTGGCACCGTGATAGCAGGGAGGCATCCGGCCTTTGTTGTCATCGGCATACATGGGAACGGCGAGGAGGAACTGGCGCATGTTGGAGAGGCATTGCGCCTGCCGCGCCGAATCGCGAACTCGCCCAGTCACCGGAATGATGATCGCCGCCAAAATGCCGATGATGGCAATGACGGTGAGTAACTCAATGAGGGTGAAACCGCGACAGTGACATGTGTCTTTTGAGGTAAGAGTCATAGGAGGTGCTGCAGGTTTCTTCGCGGAATAAAAGTTCGTTGAATATCGGAACCAATATGACGAGGCCGTTTATCGCGATTTTTTCCAAGCGATTGCGCCAACAAGAAACATGGCACCGGCCAGTAAAGCCCATGTTCCCGGCTCGGGAATGCTGGAGGTGATCTCAAGTTTGAAATTATCGATTTTCTCGGTGCTGTTACCCGCAGGATACTGGCCGAAAAAGGAAATGGCGCTGGCTGCGTTAAGAGTGACGCTCTCTGGGACAACGTAATTGGAAACAATTGAGGTGCCGTTCACACTCACATCCACGATTGTACGGGTCGATTCGCTGTAACTGAGGGACCAAGTATAGGTGTTGTTGCGGTTGTAGGAGCCAAGCGTTTCGGTAAGAGTTCCGGTGGCTGCGTTCGTGCCTCCTGTTTTTACCAACCACCCACCTAGTCGACTGTTCACCTGCACCCAAATCATGCCAGAAGTGCTGTTGAGGGCACCACTAGCGTTCGTCCCAAAACCAAACGCATACCAAGTCGAATCGTTGTTGCGAGGGAACGTGACGTCAAAACTGATCGTGGCGATGCTTCCTGTCTGGCTGTAACTGGCAAAACTGAATGGCACCGCGAAGCCGGCGTTGTTCGCACTGGTGGCGGTGACATAGCCTCCTTCTGCCAGTTTCCATTGCGCGTTGCCGTTCCAGACAAGATTACCGGTTTCGGTGGTGCTACCGCTGAGCGTGCTGCCTGCTTGGCGGCTATCGGTAATCGAAAACGTATCGGAGGCCACGATGACCGCGCGGGCCGGGAGCGCCGCCAGCACGAGTCCGGCAAGCGCAATGAGGGCTGCGTGAGGAAGAATGTGTAGACGAGTGAGTTTCATGGTTGGCAGGTGGGTAGGTGTGAATTGGCGGGTTAATTAAGAACGATACGAAAATGAACCATACTCTCTCCGTCAATAAAAAATAAAGAACGTTACTATTATTTTTAACATATTAAATAATAGTTAATTACAATAACTCTTGCCGTATTTTGCGGATATTCAGGATCGACATGCAAAATGCGAGTCGTCAGGTAGTCGAGGTATGACGACACTCAAGGACATTGCGATAGCGGCGGGGGTTTCGGTGGACACCGTTTCACGCGTGCTCAACGGCAAGGCCGGCGAAGCGTGGCCGAGCGCTGTCCGGCGGGCGGAGCGTATCCGGGAACTCGCTACACAGCTTAATTACGCCCCCAACAAGGCGGCGCAGATCATGCGCACGCGAAAAACCAAACAGATCGGCGTGCTCGTCAGCGAACTCTACAATCCGTTCACCGGACGCAAGGTCGAGGCCATCGCCGATGCGCTTGCAGGCTACGGTTACGAAATGCTCCTCGGCCTCACTCGGTCTCACCCAACGGACCCCGCAAAGTTTTTCACAACGTTCAGTCGCAACTTGCTCGATGGCATCATCAATCTCGACCCTCTCCTCGGCAACGACGACCTCAAGCGCATCGCGCCGCACATGCCGTGCGTGACGTTCGGACGGTCAGAGGCGGAGTCACCCGCGATGTTCGACATACGCGCGGCGGTCACGGTGTTAATGGAACATCTCTGGTCTCTCGGCCACCACCGCATCGGCATCGTCACGGGCATGGACAAAGGCGACGTGAAACGCGTGCGCGTGTCGGCATGGGAGGCGTTTTACGCGAGCCGTCCCATTGCCGCGCGCGCCGAGTGGGTCATCGAAGGCAACTGGAAAGCCGAACACGGACGCCAGGCCGCTCGCGAACTCATTGCCACCAACTGCACGGCGTGCGTCGCGGGCAACGACCTGCTCGCCGTCGGTCTCATCGCCGGCTTGCGCGAACAAGGCCGTGAAGTGCCGCGCGATTATTCGGTGGTGTCGATCGAGGATTCGTTGCTCACCGAGATCACCTACCCTCCGCTGACCTCCGCGCGCCAGCCCGTGGCCGAACTCGTGCGTATCACCGTCGCCGCCCTGATCGACCAGCTCGAAGGTCGCAAACCCACTGTCACCACCTGCCAGGTGCTCCCGCCAGAGTTGGTGGTGCGCCAGTCGTGCACAGCGGCAACTGCGAACTAGAGCGTTTTCGATTTATTTTGTCTCACGCGGAGACGCGGAGAACGCAGAGAGAGGGAAATGTAATATTTTTAATTCATTTATAATTAGTAACATGGGTTTTCTCTGCGCCTCTGCGTCTCTGCGTGATCTCTTAAACCTTGCGACAAATTGAACCGACAATGCTCTAACCCCCTCTGCCCTGTCCCCCTCCCCCCCCTCCCCCCCAGTGCCTTTTGTTATGGGAGGTTCTAGAAATTCATTTTTAACCGCGAATGAACGCGAATAAAAGAACCCGTCGGAACTCATTGGTTTTATTCGCGTTCATTCGCGTCCATTCGCGGTTGGTTCGTTTGCTTCGGTTTTAGATCTCCAGAGGCTTGAGCAGTTGATCAGAAGTCAGGCTTTGCCCACGAAACACACGAGGAGACACGAACAATTGATGCATTTTCTCTAATGAAAAACTAAGTCCAATAGGAGACTTGAGATGGCGGCGCTGGCATCTCAAGTTCTCCCTGCAATCAAACACCGCCGCATCATCCCGCTACCCCGTCGCCCGCCGCCATGTCTGCCCACACCGTTCCAATTCTGAAAAAAGCCATCGCCGTCCTTCGTGCCGTGGCCGATGGCAAAGGTGACGCCACCACCACCAAGGCACTCGCGCAAACCCTCGGACTCCCGCACTCCAGCACCTACCGCATCCTCCAGACCTTCCTCGCCGAAGACTGGGTGCGTGCCACCGCCGCCGGGCAGCACGAAATCTCCTTCGGCCTCCTCCCCCTTCTGCAACCCCTCTCCCGCCACGAACTTCTCATTGAGACTGTCCGCGAACCCCTCCGCCAACTCGCGCGCGACACCGGACTCACGGCAAAAATATCCGTCCGGCAAGGCGACAGCGCCATCACCATCTTCCGCGTCGAGTCGCCGCGCGCCACCTCCGTAAACGTCAAGATCGGTGCGGCATTCCATCTCGTCCTTGGCTCCTCCGGCACCGTCCTGATGAGCACACTCTCCGCGGCCGAGCGCGATGCCATCATTGCCGCCGCGCCCGCCGATTGCTGGCAAAACCAGAAACCCGCCGACATCGCCACCCGCCTCCGCGAACTCACCCGCAATGGACGCTGCTCCGATCTCGGCCACTACCGCACCGATCACTCCGCCATGTCCGCCCCGCTGCGCGACCGCGCCGGCAACATCGTTGCGGCGCTCACCCTCATCGGCTTCCCGCAAGACTTCGAACCCACGCCGCGCAAACTCGCCTCGCGCCACCTCCTCGCCTGCGCCGAAACCTGCAACCGCCTCCTCGCCGGAAGTTCGGATAATCCTTCCAATCCATAACCCCCCCATGATCCTCGCCGACTTCCTCCCCGCCAAACCCGACCGCACCTGGCAATTCGCCCGCCAGCTCGGCGTCACGCACGCCATCTGCAAGTGCGCGCCCGAACTCACCGGACTGCCCGCGCCCGACAACATCGACGCCCTGCGCACAATCCGCGACCGCTTTGCCGACGCCGGCCTCACACTCGCCGGACTCGAAGGCGACGAGTTCGACATGCAACGCATCAAACTCGGCCTCCCCGGACGCGACGAAGACATCGCCCGCTACCAGCAAATGCTCCGCAACATGGGCGAACTCGGCATCGGCCTCCTCTGCTACAACTTCATGGCGACCATCGGCTGGTGCCGCACCGACACGCATGTCGTCACACGCGGCGGCGCCATTACCAACCGCTTCGACGCCGCCCGCCTCGATCCCGCGCCCGTCCCTGAATCCCAGCGCGTAACTGAAAAACAACTACGCTCCAATTACGAATATTTCATCAGCCGCGTCCTTCCCGTAGCCGAACAGTCCGGCGTCAAAATGGGACTCCATCCCGACGACCCGCCGCTCTCCCCGTTGCGCGGAGTCGGACGCATCTTCACCACCGCCGACGCCTTTGCCTGGGCCATGTCGCTCAGCGATTCTCCCTCGCACGGCATCACGTATTGCCAGGCCAACTTCCGCGCCATGGGCGAAGACGTTGCCGTCACCGCGCGCCGCTTCGCGCAAAAAATCGTGTTCGTCCACTTCCGTGACATCGACGGCACGCGCGACAATTTTACCGAGACCTTCCACGACAACGGCCCCACCGACATGCCCGCCATGCTCCACCTTTACGGCAAGGAGCTCGGCCTGCACGTCCCCATCCGCGTCGATCACGTCCCCTCGCTCGCAGGCGAAGAAGACCTCCCGCACGGCTACGCCACACTCGGACGCCTCTTCGCCATCGGCTACATGAAAGGCATTTTGGATACACATCACATTTCATACACATGAGCATCGAATCCCCCCCCCCCCCCCCCCGTTCCATTCCGACATCGGATGTTGGATGTTCGGCGACGCCCGCCGCCTCCACCCTCGCCTCCTTCAAACTTGCCGGCCGCCGCGCCCTCGTCACCGGCTCCAGCCGCGGCATTGGCTCCGCCATCGCCCTCGGCCTCGCCGAAGCCGGCGCGGACGTTGCCATCCATTTCACCGGCAACGCCGGCCAGGCACACGACATCGCCGAACGCGCCGCCGCCTTTGGCGTCCGCACCGGCACCGTGCAGGCCGACCTCGGCGCGGACGACGGCGCACGCCGCGCTTACGACGGAGCACTCGCCGCGCTCGACGCCGACGGCATCGACATCCTCGTCCTCAACGCCTCCGTCCAAATCCCCCGCCCCGACTGGCTCACCCTCCCGCGCGACGAGTTTGAACAACAAATCAACGTCAATCTCCGCTCCTCACTTGAACTCTGCCAACTCGCCGCGCCCGGCATGATCGAACGCCGCTGGGGTCGCATCCTCACCATTGGCAGCGTGCAGGAAAGCCGCCCGCATCCGCACATGGTGGTGTATGCCGCCACCAAGTGCGCGCAGACCTCGCTTGCATTCAACCTCGCGCGCCAACTCGCCCCCCACGGCATCACCTGCAACAACCTCGCGCCCGGCGTCATCCTCACCGACCGCAACATCGGACGCCTCGCTGAGGAGGCCTATGCTGAAAAAGTTCGTTCAGCCATTCCCGTCGCCGACTTCGGCACTCCCGCCGACTGCACCGGCGCCGCCCTCCTCCTCTGTTCCGATGCCGGCCGCTACATCACCGGCCAAAACCTCTACATAGACGGCGGCCTCGGTCTCGCCAACTAGGAACAGTGAGCAGTGAAGCAGTGAACAATGAACAGTGGCTGTAGTTAAGAACCCATTACACGCAACCCACTGCCTCACCGCCCACTGCATCACTATCTCACTGATCACTGCTTCACTGATCACTGTTCACTGAAACCCTTCCCACCATGAGCAAAAACCTAAACGCTGATATCGACGCCTACAAAAAAGAAGTAGGCATGATGAACCTCGAGAAGCTGATCGCCGAGCGCGAATACATCTCGACCAAACCGCTTCCCATTCCCGAGGAAGAACTGTTGTCCCGCTACGAACAACTCTACACCGGCGCCGTGAGCGATGTGTTGCGCGAGCACGCCCTGCTTGATCAGGCGCTGCCCGGCCACATGAAACCACTCCGCCCCGAAATCACTGTCGCCGGCATCGCCTTCACCGTGAAGAGCGCGCCCAACGTCAAAATCACCGGCGAGATGACCTACCGCACCCAGATGCTCACCGAACTCAAGCCCAACAACTTCATCGTGTGGGACACCTCGGGCGACGAACGCGCCACGCTCTGGGGCGGTGTCATGACCGCCACCGCCGTCGGGCTCGGCGTCAAAGGCGCGGCCATCGACGGCGGCATCCGCGACACACACCAAATCCTGGAGAAAAAATTTCCCCTCTTCTACAAGCATCGCATCCCCAACGGATCGCTCGGCCGCTGCCTCATCACGCACTACCAAATCCCGATCAAAGTTGGCGACGCCGTCATCCGCCCCGGCGACATCATCCTTGGCGACATCGACGGCGTGGTTGTTGTCCCCCGTGACATCGCCTACGAAGTGCTCCTCCGCGCCGAAGAAATCCGCGGCAACGAGAAAAAGATTTTCACCTGGGTTGCCGAAGGCCAGACCCTCGAACAAATCACCGAAAAAGGCGGCTACTTCTAACGGAGCAAAGTGGCGCGGGCGTCCCGCCCGCTTCTGATTGCGGGCGGGACTTGCGCACCACGCGTAGGGGCTTCGCTTGCGAAGCCCGCGTATGCAGGACGTGGCATCGAATGGCGTGCGCGGGCGTCGCAAGCGACGCCCCTACAGCGGGCGGGACGCCCGCGCCACATGGGTTGGAAGCCCATGCTTCTCCCCCCCCCCCCCCCCCCCG
>NZ_ABEA03000083.1 GCF_000171235.2 Geminisphaera colitermitum TAV2
GGGGGGGGGGGGCGTCGGATGCGGAAGCGGGCGGGAGGGCAGGCGGGAGGGCAGGCGGGAGGCCCGCGCTACGGTGGAGGTTGGTGAGGTGTTGTTCGCACCAGTCTTTGAAATCGGCGTCGTGGGTGATGCGTTGCCTGATGTCGGCGTCGCGCAGGAAGGTGCCGGTGGGGAGGTCAAGCGCAACCATGCGGCCAGGACCGAGGCGGCCAGACTCGGTGACTTTTCCGGGGAAGTCGTGCACGAGGCCGGCTTCGGAGGCGAGGATGACGTAGCCGTCGTCAAATATCTTGTAGCGGGCGGGACGGAGTCCGTTGCGGTCGAGGGCAGCGCCGATGGTGCGTCCGTCAGTGAAGACGATGGCAGCGGGGCCGTCCCAGGGTTCCATGATGCAGGCGTGATAGCGGAAGAAGGCGCGCGCTTCGGGGGTGAGGGTTTTGTCTTTTTCCCAGGCGGGGGGCATCATCATCATGATGGCGTGGCGCGGGTCGCGTCCGCCAAGCGTGATGGCTTGGAGGGCGTTGTCGAAGGTGGCGGAGTCGCTCATGCCGGGTTGGATGAGTGGCTTGAGGTCGTGGAAGCGTTCGCCCCAGACGCCGTACGCGGTGGAGTTTTCGCGGGCGCGCATGAGGTTGCGGTTGCCGCGGATGGTGTTGATTTCGCCGTTGTGCGCCATCATGCGGAAGGGGTGCGCGAGTTCCCAGGTGGGGAAGGTGTTGGTCGAGAAGCGTTGGTGGAAAATCGCAAAGGCGGTCTGGTAGAGCGGCGACTTGAGGTCGGGGTAAAATTTGGTGATTTGCGCGGGCGTGAGGAGGCCTTTGTAAACGATGGTGCGCGATGAGAAGGAGCAGATGTAGAGGCCGGTGAAGTTTTGCGCGTAGGTTTTGTTTTCGATGGTGTTTTGCGCGAGGAAGAGTTTCCGCTCGAATTCGTCGTCTGTAATGGATTCGTCGATACGGGCGACGAGGGCTTGCACGATGAGGGGTTGGGTTTCGAGGGCTTTGCGTCCGAGGCAGGAGGCGTTGACGGGGACGTCGCGCCAGCCAAGGAGGGCGAGTCCTTCGGCGTGTATGGAGTCAACGATGAGTTTGCGGGCGTTGATTTCGGTGTAGGCGTCGCGACGCGAGATGAAGAACATGCCCACGCCGAGGTCAGAGTCGCGCTTGAGGGTGGTGATGCCTTTGCGGGCAAGGTAGTCATTAAAGAGTGGATACGGAATTTGCGTGAGCAGTCCGGCGCCGTCACCGGTCACGGCGTCGGCGTCAATGGCTCCGCGGTGCGCAAGCGCCTTGAGTGCAGAGATGGCGCGGTTGACGACGTCGTAGGAGCGTTCGCCGTTGAGCTTGGCAATGAAGCCGACTCCACAGGCGTCGTGCTCTTGGTCGCGTTGGTAGAGGGGGGAGGGAATGATGTTGGCCATGGTCGGATTCGGATCGGAATGTGGTGCGAGGGACATGTCGGGCAAGTGCGTGATATTGGCGAAAAGGCGGCGGGAGGCGAGAGTTGGCGGAAAGTGGAAGACGGGAGGAGGCGGGAGTTGGCGGGAGTTGGCGGGAGGCGGCGGGAGGCGGGAGGCGGGAGGCGGGAGGTGTTGAGCAGGAAGTGTGCGCGCACAAAAAAGCCGGCTCATCGTATTTTCTGCGAGGCCGGCCGATCGGTTGTAAGTCGTCGTGGTGTAGGTCGGGTCTCGTCAGAGAAGCCGGATGGCTTTGGCGGGTTTTGTTTTTTTGACACGTTTTGCAACAAGGCAGCTTGTTGAGGCGAAAGCAGTGGCACCGCCTGGGTGCGACTCATCTAGGTGTGCTCCGGTTCTCATGTGCTGATTATATGTCAAAATGGACAAGGCTGCCAACCTGTAGGCGGAGAATTCCGACGTTCAAGCGAAACCTTCATCGTGAAGCGCAGCAATTTTTCGACCGTATTTCAGGTCGCAATAAAATAAGCTGAGCGAATTGGCAGGCTCGCGCATGGGAGCTTTGTTCTCCCGAAAACATGGAGGGGCTGAGTTTGTTCAGGGAACGCTGACAAGCGGAAGTGTTCCAAGATCAAGTTCAACCGGAGCATCGGCGGGTATGACAAAGCGCACGGTGGCAGCACCGTGATACAACGATTCGGGAATCGGATGTCCCCAGAGATCTTTACCGTGTTCTTTGCTCGAACGAATTTTCACCGTGTAGCCGCCGGGCGGAAGCTCCTCGCGAATACGACCCTTTCGAATCTGAACGTGGGTGAGCATTTTGTCCTTATCGGCAACGACGCCATCATCAGGGACAAGAGATGCCGTGATCGCCGGCATAAAAACGTCAGCGGGCCAGTCTGCTGGCGGGCGAAGTGCGAATGTGACTTCGGTGGTTTTGCCCGGCTTCAATTTAAGCACGGGAGCGTTGCCTATGTCCCATGCAATTTTCTGTTCCTCGATACCGGGAGCTTTCACGGAAAGCCTGTAATTGCCGAGCATGACAGCGGGGAGGGCAATCTTGTCAGCCACCGGAATTGTCAAAGAAGCATAATGACCATACCGACCAAAACCACCACCATTGTGCGCTTTCAACCCAACCTTTTCCGCGTCCTGAAGTTCAAGGCGGACAAACATCGTCTTCTCGGAGAATTCCTTTTTTTTGCGGGGCAAATCGATCTGCAACACAACAGGTCGGGCAACAATGGGAACGTCAGTGATGCCAGCGCCAGCATCCATGCTTTCGAAACGAGGATCGGGAAGGTGCACGCCAAAAAGCAACGAGATGTCTGCCCTGTCATGAACGGAGTATAGATAAATAGTAGCACGAGCATCGCCTACGTCGAAAAAGGGGGTTCTCGAAATCGTAAAGACACCATCCGCACCGGTCGTTACGCGGCCTGACGCTTGTCTTTTTTTTCCAACTGAGAGCGTCCACCCGATTTCCCGGCTGACCAAAGGCTGCTCATTGACAAGTAGACGATAACGGAAGGGCGCTTGCGCAGGGGGACGCACAACGGATTCTCCCAATTTGCCAAGCGCGAAAACCGCGGCACCAGCGATCTCTTCCACCGGATGGTTGACGAGAGTGCGCAACACAGGCGCGGTAACAGGGCTGTGCGCAATGACCAGCCAATCGATGACTCTGATGGTGTCCAGAACCGGCCCATCAGGGCGCACTTGTTCGACGATAAACTGCACCAGTTCCTCACGCAATGTATCAGAAATGTCGGTACGGACCGGTTTTCTCCAACAGAAATTATCCCTGCGATAATTGTCAGGACGCTCGTCCCGCGCGGCAGACCACGGGCGGCGGTCAAACCTCTCATCTGGTTTGGCAAAAAGAACCACCAGCGCCTCGGCATAGTCGAGTTGGGCACCAGGAGGCGCGAGACGTCCTTGTTCGAGCACGGGCCTGATCTCGTCGTCCACACTCGCATTTGCAAGGAGCAGATGAAGCGCGGCGCGACGACGATTATTGCCCGATAGTCCCATCTCACTATCGGCGCTCACAAGTGCCCCCATGCACACTTTGCGAGAACCGATACCGCAAACATTGAGAAAACGAAAAAGCTCTCCATGGAAGGAAACTGAATGAAAGAGAAATGGGTCGTATCTCAGAATGCGACGGGCCGCCTGGCTCATCTGACCGGACTTGACGGATGCGATGAATAGCGCCTCTGCCAGCACACTGTGAGAACCTCCAATGCCACCATCAAAATGCCAAGCGAGGAGATCTTCCGGCACCACCTCACGATCACCGGTTAGCAGATCACAAACAAGCCGCCAAAAATCGGCACGATCACTTTTCCCGGCATAATAACGAGGCAGGCGGGCTGTTTTGTCGGGTTCCTTTCGTCTCATTCGGTCAGCAGCAATCTCATCGGGAGTAAGAGTAAATAAACGCTGAAATAGTGTCCATGCCTCTACGTTTTCGGTGGAGAGTTTTTGAATCTTTTCAGGCACTTTCTCCCTTAGTTCAGGAAGCACAAGCGGAGGTGGCGTGGACGATTCCCCAGCCTCAAGCGTTGTCCGCAACCAGAGATGATAAAGAAAAGAAAACTCAGCTTCCATTAGATATGAAGGCTGCTCTTTACGGAGCAACATACGCGCCAACTGGGGGACCATGTCACGGGTACCTGTTGTCTCAGCAATATGCTGTAGAACCATATACAATCTCATTCCTATGTGAGCGTCTTCCTGCGTTTGCCGTAGTTCGACCAAGCGTTCGACAATTGCGAGGGTCTCCGCCTCATCAGGAAATTTCTTGGGCGCGGAATTTTGACTCTGCCGCAGCCCGCGCCGAGCAAGGGGAAATATCTCGGCGACCGCAGACATAAATTCCTCGTCAGGCAGATCCATCAGATTGCCTGACGAAGCGGCGGATTTAGCGGCGGAATTCGTAATCGTTCCCTTTTTTTCGCGAGGACCAGACAAGGATATAACACCAAAAATTGCACCAGCCAGAAGCGTCACACAGACGATCACTAAAAATACAAATCGAGAGAGCGAGGGGCGAGGTTTCATAATTCTATGAAATAAATGCAAAGACATCTCCCATCTCTGTCAAAAGTCATTCCGCCCCTACCCTGCGTGCTGCGCCTATTGCTCTCGCTGCTTCCGTTGCGACGATTGCAGGGAACCAACTAAAACCCAGCAGCGGCGAGTTGTTTGCGGATCACCTGCAAACCTTGCGCGGCCTCTGCGCACATGTCGGCGGCGCTGGGACTCCAGTGGCATTCGAGCGAAAGCGCGCCCGCGTAACCAGCGCGTTTGAGGGCGCGCAAGAATGGTCCGAAGTCGTCGCCCTTCACACCCGGCGCGCTGCGAATCTCGCACTCGGCGACGTGGGCGTGCGCGATCCAAGGACCGGCCTTGACGATGTCGTCGGGCGATTCGCCGTTGCGCAACATGTGGAAAATATCGACCAACAAGCGCACGCCCGGCCGGTTCACGCGCGCCACCGCCGCCGCGCCTTCGAGCACGGTGTTGACGAGGTTGCACTCGCCGCGGTTGAGCGGTTCGACGACCAGCACCACGCCGTGTTTCTCGGCGAGCGGCGCGCACACGCGGAGCGCCTCGACGTATTGCTCAAACCCCTCCGCCAAAGCAAAACCCTCCGGCACCTGACGCGCGCCGCCCGAACCAAAAACGATGTGACGAATCCCCACCGCCGCCGCACGCTGAAACGCCTTGTCTGCGTAACGCGCCAAACGCGCCGCATCCACCGCGGGTCCCGTGACCTTGAGGTCGCCGGGCAGGAAGCAATTCGCGGCCAGCGCCGGAAACGGCAGCGCGCCGGCCGTGCGGCCAACTGTGCTGCTCGCAAGCCCGAGTCCGGCGGCCTGCGCTTCGGCGGCGAACACATCATCGGCGGCCTCGGGTTTCAGCGAAGCCTGCACGTTGATCTCGACGTAATCGAAAGACGGAGCGGAGGAGTCGTTCCACGAAGCGATTTGGGACGGGGAAGCACAGATGCCGATTTTCATAATCCCTCAAAATACCGCCCGCTTCCCTATGGTGTCCATGACCGGGACGGGCACAGGCATGACATTTCCGCGCATGACGCGCCGCCGGTATTCGCTGCCCGCCACCGCAAAAACATCCTCAAAAAAAATCCGAAAAGAGAAACAAAGTTGACATTGTTCTTTTTAGATACATCTCTGACTCAATCTTCATCAGAAACGACCAAATTTCCCCTCATAATTAATCCTAAATCAAAGCGACCATCCTCACTGATGGCACATTGTATCTTTTAGAAATATCCAACCCGAACACCGCTCCACTTTCGCCGCTCCTCCCCCCCCCTCCCCCCGCTCCAGTCCTCAACACTCGCCACCCCCCGCCCTCTCCACTCTGATTCGCCGCCATGACCCGCGCGCTCAAGAAACAACCCAACGGCAGCCGCCACCTTCACGCCACCGACTTGCTCCGTCGCAAGCTCCTCACCGGCGAGGTGGCCGAGGGCGAGCAACTCATGCCCGAGTTGGAGCTTTGCCGCGAAATCAACCTCTCCCGCACCACCGTTCGCAAAGCCATCGCCGACCTCGTGGACGAAGGCCTCCTTGTGCGTTACCAAGGCCGCGGCACCTTTGTGAACATCCGCCGCACCCCCGCGCAAAAACGCCTCCTCGGCTGCATGATTCACCGCTCCGGGACCGAGACCCGCCCCAGTGCCTACAGCCTCCTCACGCAAGGCGCGGAAAAAGCCGCCGCCGAACTCGGCTACCAACTCGTCCTCGCCAACTCGCAAGACGACGCGCACAAGGCCATGGAGGAAGTCATCCGCCTCAACGAACTCAAAACCGTCGGCACCCTCGTCGTCCCTCCGCAAACCCCCACGTACCAGAAAACCGCCCGCGAAGTGGTTTCGGCACTACAACGCGCCGGGCAAAAAATTGTCCTCGTTGACACCCCGCCCATCGGGAACGGCCACGCCATCGAAGCCCCCTGCATCAGCAGCCAGAACCGCGAAGCCGCCTATGAGCTCACCCGTCACCTCATCCGCCTCGGCCACCGCCGCATCGCCTTCCTGACCAGCGTTCGCATCGGCACCGTGATCGAACGCGAAGAAGGCTTTCGCCAGGCCATGAAGGAACACGACCTGCCCGTGCCACCCGAGTATTTTCTCGAAGTCGCCGGCACCGATATTGCCCGTCAAGGCCGGCAGGAACTAGACGTGTTTCTTGCCATGCGCGAGCCCCCGCAGGCCATCGTGTGCCTGCACGATCTCATCGCGCTCAACGTCCTCAAACGCTGCGCCGAACGCGGCTGCCGCGTCCCTGACGACATTGCCGTAGCCGGGTTCGACGACCTCCCTCAATCCGCCGTCTGTCATCCCACACTCACTACGGTTCACCAACCGCTCTTCGAAATGGGCTACCGCGCCGTGCAAATGCTCGAGGCCCAGCTCAATGCTCCCGCATCCGCCGTCACGACCACATCAAGTAATGAGATAACAACTACAACAGCGACCGCTACCGAGCCCCCCCCCCCCCCCGCCACAGCCATTGCCGAGCGCCTCCCCTGCCGCCTCGTCATCCGCGAATCCTGTGGCGCCATGCCCCCATAACCCCCTGCCCCTCCCAACACCAACACTCTTCCATTCCCACGGGCACCCACCGAACCCGCACTCCGCCACACCACAATCCAGACCGCCAGATATTCCATTTCCCGTCCGACCGGGCCAACCGCCTCGATCGGCTTTGGCTTTGCCGTCCCATCAACCGGCCACCCAGCGATCACCACTCCTCGATAAACATCACCCACCTCCACACGCGTAACAAAAAAATGAATACGACCAAACCAGTCCTCGTCACCCTGCTCGCGGTTGCCACAACCGCCGCCGCCGCGCTTGCCGCGACGTCCGTCAACCTCCTCACCGACAACGCAACCGTTCGCGCCGCCGGCAACTACACCTACTACGCACGCGGCAACGGCGTTTACAGCGGATCGGACCCGGCTCCAGAAACCTACACACCCTTCACCCGAAAATTCTATCCTGGACCACCGCATACCAACGAAACAGGGACGGACAAAGGCGACAAACTCCGGGACGGCACCCGTTCGGACATAAGCGGCATCACGACCACTGCAGGTGACAAAATTCGCTTTGACGCCGGGGAACTCACGAACGGCGTAACAACGGGCGACCTTGTCGGCGGCTGGTGGGGCGTCACCGAAATCACCAAAACCACATGGACGCCCGAAGGCCGTTTCGACATCCTCTTCGATCTCGGTGCATCTTACGTCATTACCAGCATCGAAATCGTTTATTCGGACGCAGGCAGCCGGCGCTGGTCCAGCACCGCCGACATCCAAAAAGTTTACTACGCTGAAACTCTGGCCGGAACCTCGCCCGCCGAAAGCGATTTTGCATCACTATTCGGCAACGGCACCATCACTGCTGGGACCAGCGTAGGAACGCTCGCCATCACTCCCACAACCGGCACCTCTGTTGTTGCCCGTTACCTTGACCTCCGCCTCACCACGCAAATCGCCAACGGCAACACCGGTGCTTATGGTGGTTACCTCCACGAAGTCCGCATCTACGGCTACGAAACCGCTACCCCCTCCATCCCGGAACCCTCCACAACCACAATCCTCCTCGGTGCCATCACACTGCCCGCCAGTTTCATCCTGATTCAGCGTCGCTTCGCAAAAAAATAACGTCACCACACACACCTGCTAAAACGCGCATCCCGCATCCGATGAAAACCAACCCCAGCCCCAACTCCCGCCACTGCGCCACGCACCGCGCCAGCCGCCACGCCTTCACACTCATCGAACTTCTCACCGTCATTGCCATTATCGGCATCCTGGCCGCCATTCTCATCCCCACTGTTTCCACTGTCCGCAAGACCGCCCGAAAAGCCGAGTGCATCAGCAACCTCCGCCAGCTCTACGGCGTAGTCATCCTTCATGTGCATGACAATAAGGACTTTATGCCAATCGCCTTTGACAACGTCAATAGCCAAGGCTGGCGCTGGAGGATGACCGAAGACGGTTATCTCGACAAAAACACTGGGATTACCGGCTGCCCCGAACAAAGAAAAAGCCTGCCCGCCACGACCACCAATCCGCTCCGTGCCGCCACCTTCAGTATGAATCGCAACCTCTGCATAAGCCCACCATTCACGGACACCAAACCCCGCAAACGTTACACTCAAATCGCCACACCCAGTCGCACCTTGCTGATCTCCGACGGACGCAAAAATTCCGACGGCACTTACAACGAAACCGTCGCTGGCGAAAACTCGGAGCGCCCCAGTGCCGCGCATGGTGACGATGCAAACCTCCTCTATGCCGACGGCCATGTCAGCTCCGTGAAAATATCTGCCATCCCCAGTTGGAATGGAGACGACAAAGGCAAAATATTCTGGCGCGGCGAATAACCGCCTGGAGACCGCCATCTGCGGCAATCGCCGCCGAACACGTATCTGTTTTTTAATTACACACATATTTTCCATGTACCCGAACCACCCACTTTCCCGCATCGCCCTCGCGCTTGCGCTCACGCTCACCGCGATCCTTTCTGCCGCCCCTCCCCCCCCCCCTCGTCACCCACACCATCAACCTCGCCGCCAATCCCCCCGACAAAGCGCTCGAACTCGCGCCACTCCCCACTGCCGCGCTCACCCGGCTCAGCGCGCAACTCGAAATCCCCACCGAGCAAACCACCACCGCCACCGATTCCTCCACGACAACCCCCGCCAGCACCGCGCCCCAAGGCCTCCGCATCAAACCCCGCTGGGGAAAATTCGGTGCGGGCAGCATCCACCTCCCCAAAACCTTCCCACCCGGCCGCTACTCCGTGAAAGCCGTCCTCGTCAGCACCGAAGACGCCGCCGCCCGCATCGCCCTTTACGCCGTTCTCGACAACAAGAAGCAAATCCAGATCGCCGCCGCCCGCGGCATCCCCGCCGGCGAACACGCCAGCATCAATATCGAATTCTACGCCCCCTATCCCTTCTCCCGAATCGCCCTCAAAAAGATGGATGATTCCCCCAAAGCCTCTGACATCCTCGCCACCCTTGCCCTCACCGATCTCAGGCAAAGCGAAGACCCCTTCCTCTCCGCCTACCACCAAGTCCTCCGCCACCCCGCCCCTTGGAACCTCGCCAACCCCACCCTCACCACGCGCCTCGCCACCCATCTTGCCACGCCCCCCGCCGATCCCGCCCTTGCCGACACCCTTCGCAACACCACGCAACGCTGGCTCGACCAACGCAGCCGCGCCGCCGAACTCGCCTCCCAAGCCACTCACCTCCTCAACACAATTCGTATCCTGAAACTAGATACGCTCGCGCCTGATGCCCGTCACCTCACCGGCACCCTCGACGCCCACCGCGCCACTCTTGCCTCCCCTGCCATCCTCGACGAAACGGACGCCCACGCCCAATCCCTCCTCACCACCACACGCGACGCCCTTGCGGATCAAATTCACACCCTCCAACAAAAAACCGACACCCTCGCCAAAGGCATCACCCGTCCCGAAGCCGGCACCAACATCATCACCTGGCTCAAAAACTGGAATCTCATCTCCCAAGGCGACGGCAAAGAATACAGTGAACCCACCCCCTGGCGCGCCACCTTCCCCGACCGCTCCACCCTCAGCTTCCTCC
>NZ_ABEA03000082.1 GCF_000171235.2 Geminisphaera colitermitum TAV2
CTGCGCTACGGGCGTTACCGCGCCAACTCCCGCCCTCCCGCCCTCCCGCGCTTACACCCTTACCCCTCCCGTCCTCCTTCCTCCTCCATCAAATATCGCCAGTCACCAAAGCCCGGTGCAGGCGGGTGAGCGCCTCGTCGATTTCGGCGTCGGTATGGGCCGCGCCGATGAACCAGTTGTGGTGCGGATGCAAATACACGCCTTGCGCCGCCGCCGCCGCACAGAGCCGCTGCGTGCGCGCGAGCGAAGGGTCGTCCTTCACGCGCACATACGGCAGCGCGGGGGGGCCGCTCGCCAGAAGTTCCACTCCGTGCTTCGCACCGAGCTCCACAAATCCCTCCACAAAACGACGTCCGGCACGCGCGAGTTTTTCGGGCAGGTTGTCGCGCTCGATGATGTCGAGCGTTGCCAGCGCGGCGGCCATCGGCGCGGGGTCGTTCCAATAGCTGCCGGTCAGGTATACACGGCTGGCGGCAACCTTGATGTCGGCCCGGCCAACGCAGGCGGAAATGGGGTGTCCGTTGGCGAGCGCCTTGCAATAGACGGCAAGGTCAGGTTCGTATCCAAAAATCGGATGCGACCCACCCGTTCCAAGCCGGAAGGCGGCACGCACGTCGTCAAGAATGAGGAGCACGCCGTGTTCGCGGCAGAGGCGGTTGACGGTGGCAACAAATTCCGGCGATGGCAGCAGTGTGTCGCCATAGGCGGGATGGTGGATGGGCGTAAGGATGAGCGCGGCGAGCGTGCCGCCGTGTTGTTTGAAAACGGATTCGAGCGCGACAGGGTCTCCCCAGTCGCATTCGTGAATGCGGGCGCGGTCTTCGGGAATGATGCCGCCGAGGCCGGGCGTGCACCAGGCATGAGCGCCGTGGTAGGCGTTGCGCATTTTGACGATGCCGGGACGCCCGGTGGCTTCGCGCGCCACCATGATGGCCCAGGAGGTGAGGTCGGAGCCGTTTTTGCCAAACACGGCCCAGTCAGCAAAGTCGATGCGAGCGACAAATTTCTCCGCGAGTTCGACGAGCAGCGGCGTGGGGTGATTGAAGCAGGTGCCGCGTTCGCGCGCAGCAGTCGCGGCGGCCTCCACTTCGGGGTGGCGGTTGCCCAGAATAAGCGGTCCGTAGCCGCACATGAAGTCGATGAACTCGTTGCCATCGACGTCGCGGTAACGGCATCCCCCCAGGCTCTCCGCCGCGAAGTAAGGCATGGCGCCGGGCACCGTCAGCGAGGGCGAGGTGTGCCCATAAATGCCGCCAGGAATGACGCGGGCCGCACGACGAAAGAGGGCTTGGGAGTGGACGAGTTTCATGGGAAAAAACCTGAAGGCTGAAGTGGATTTCTAAAAATTGGCGGGAACAAGGTAGGGAGGTCTCTCCGAGACCTCCGCCGAACATGGTTTGATAATTCGAAATTCGCTGGTGGGTGAAGCGTGGCGACGGAGGCCTCGGAGAGGCCTCCCTACCGTCCAGTTTTTGCCGGACGCAGAATGGCCCCGGCCTGGTTCATGACGCACGAGAGTTGATCGACGAGCGGGAGGCGACCGGTGATGCGGAGGTCGCCGGTGCCGAGCGCGGCCAGAGCATCGAGGCGATGATCGAATTCGTCGAGGAGCACGGATACATGGGCAAACTCCACATGTGCGATGGGCGCGGCGGACGCATCGGGCGGCGGGCCCGCGCCCCAGCGAAGTGTGCCAGGTTGAATCCAAAGCGGCGCGGGCAGAGTATCGCAGTCAAAGATGAAGGAACCGCCGCTGAGCGGAGCGCGATGCCAGAGTCCACGCGGATGGCCGCGCAACCAAGCGGTGGCGGCGGCGAGTCCGGCGGCAAGATTGCCCCACGCGTGCAGGGCCAGTCGCACAGAATCGGACTGGGCGACGGCGCGGTCGTCGAGAAGCGCCTGAAGGCGTTTGCCCGCGAGTTGAAAGCGCCGAAGCCCGCCGCGCAGGTGTCGCCAGCCGCCAAGGGGCAGCGCGAGCGTAGGGCGGCCCTCAAAAGCGCGCACCATCCAGCGCGGCCCCGGAAACCAAAGTCGCAAATCGCCCGGTTGTGGAGCCGAGTCCATGATGCCACACCGATAGACGCGTCCGTCGGCGACGTCGAGACGACGGCGCGGGCAGCGCCAACCGGAAAAGACGAGTCCGAAGGCCGGCCCGGCGAGCGCGGCGGAGAGCGCGGAGTCGTGCTCCGAGAGCAAGTCCATCACGCCCGGCACGACTTCGAGATAGAGGGCGGCCTTGAGCCGCTGGTCGCGTGGGTTGGTTGCTGCGGATGTCGTAATCACTGGCTGCTCGTGATGATTGGGTCTGCGATAAGTTTGGTTTGGCCGGGCGGATTTGCAGGCTTGCAAAACTCAGCCGTGAATCCAACGGCAAATCTCCTCGGGCCGGCCCGCCGGACGCGCGGCTTGCAGACGGGCGCGTTGCGCGGCGAGTTCCGCCGGGTGGTCGATGAGATGCACGACGCAGGCGGCGATCTCACGAGGGGTTTTTCCGAAAAGCCCGCATTGATGAAACCGGCAATACTGCACCGTGATAAGCTCCTGCGGCATCACGCCGCCGATGCCATTGTGAATGATTGGGGTGCCAATCTGGATCGCCTCACTGGTGGCTCCGGTGCCGGGACGCGCCACGACGACCGAGGCGAGGGTTTTGAGGGCGGGCATTCGCTCCGTCTGGCCAAGGGCGCGCACGGTGAGCTGCGGATGTCGTTGCGCGAAGTGTTCGATGCGCCGGCGGATTTCGCTGTTGCGCGCGCACAGGGCGATGACCTGAAGGCGGCGCCCGCTGGCCGCGAGGTGTTTGAGGATGGGCAGGTGGTTGTTGGCCCCGGCGAGGCCGGTGCTGAGCAGCAGCGTGAAGGCGGAGCGATCAAGTTCGAACTGGCGGGCAAGGGCTGCGGCGTCGCGTTCCAATTCAGCGGCGGGCGCATAAAATCCGGCGCGCAACAAAAAGCCCCCTTCGAAAATTTTCCCGGCGGGTGTGCCCACGGCGGCGGCGGCGGCGCAGGTTTCGGCGGTGGCTCCGATAAAACCATCCACGCGGGGATTCGTCCAGTGGCGGCTGAATCCGTAGCCGCCGTAGAGTTCCCCCCAGTAGGTGATCCACCGGGGGGGGGGGGGGAGGGGGTTGCCGTCGGGCGCGCCGCAGCCCGCGCAGGCGTTGCGCGCCAGATCAAAAAAGCCGTGGTTGGTGTGCGCATGGACGCTAATGACGCGTTCGGGACGCCACTCGCGCACGAATTGGGAAAATCGGTCTCCGCCCAGGATTCGCTGGCCGCGCCGGTGCATCCCGGCAATTTCCAGATAGTTGAAATAAATGTGATGCAGGCGCGGACAGTTGCGCTGGATGAAGTTGTAGAGGCCAACGCCGAAGCCGTAGAGCTTGTGGGTTTTTTCCAGCACCCGGTGCGTGTGCGTCTCCACGGCATCGCCGTAAGTGGCGGCGGCCCATTGTTCGAGCGAGGCGGCGCGCATGTTGTGGCCCGTGCCGGTGGCCGAGGAAAGAATCAGCCAGCGCATGGGACGGTGAACGTGGACGAAGGCGGATAAATGTGAACAGCGGGACTCAAGGGGGACATTGCATGACAAACTACGATGAAAAGACCAGCCTGCCCATCGGCGGATTTGTTTTTATGCGCCGCCATGCCGCGCTGCGGCCAGCCGGTCCGACGGCCCGGGGGCAAGATCAGTTGCGAAATGAGCTTTACAGGGCGCGTGCAAACTTGTTTTTCAATTCCCTTTTAACTCTGACCAAACCCTTCCGTTACGGTCTCCAACCTAATCCAATCCAATCATGGGCAACCTGAAGAAGAAACGCCGCCTCCAGATGAACAAGCACAAGCGCCGCAAGCGCTTGAAGGCTAATCGCCACAAGAAACGTACTTGGCAGAAGTAAACCTGCGCCCGCGCTCCGGTTTTGTGCTGGAGTGCTGCGGTTTACTGAGATTCCCAATTTTAATCGCCCGCTCTCGCCAATCTTGGCGAAGCGGGCTTTTTAGCGTGAGCGCAGCGCAATCCGCGCGCCGCCTCACCACCAGCCGGAAACAAATCCCTGCGCGGCCTTGATGATAAAAACGCCAAGGTTTTTCGCCCCATGCGCCGCGATGCACGGCAGGAGCGAGCGATGTGGATTCCAACTCGCGAAGCGCACCGCGTAGAACCACAGCGAACTGAGGAAAACAACAAACGTGCTAAACCAGCCCTTGAGGCCGAAGTTCCAGATCAGCGCGCCCTCCTCCCATTTCCACAAAAACGGATGCCCGATGGCAAAGAGCACCGAGGCCGCGAGGATGCTGCCGATGAGCCAGCCGCGTCCACGCTTGTCCACGACGATGTAGCCGCGAAAAATCACCTCCTCGATCACCGCCGCCACCAGCGAATAGAGGCCGAAAAAAATCGTGATCGTGGACTGCTCGCCGCTGATCCCGAGGGCGATCTCGCCCGCCGTCTCGGCGGCGAGGAGCACAAGCGCGCCGCTTACGGCAATGAGCGTCACGCTCAACGGCGAGTCGGTCGCGCCGGGCAACGCGCCTCTGGCCTCAACATGACCAGCGGCCCGCCATGCCTTGCGGTCCTTCAGCCAAAGCCACGCAAAATAACAACCGCCAAGAAAAAGCAGACCAACAAGCCGGGGATCGTTCATGTCCATAAACGCCACATGTTAGGAAAGCCGCGGCGTGGGAAAAGCCGAAACACAAGAAAGTCACCCCTCTCCTTGAAATGGCGTCACCGCCCGGCGGCAAAAGCCACGACATCAGCCCCCGCCGCTCCGCGCATCTGTATCCATGGAACGATTACACGAAGTCCGGTTTGACCAAGACTCCGGCCACGCCGCCCGAGCCTCCGGAGAATGCCTGTTGAAGTTGAAATGTGGATACAACGCCTGCGTCCGTAGTCCAAGGTGTTTGCCTCGCCCGCCTCTGGTGGCGAGGGGGGGGGGGGGGGGGGGGGAATCCGTACAAATAAAAGCGGGGCGCCGTCTAGCCGTTAGGCATCAGACGCCCCGCCCGACTCAGGAAACCGGGCTACCACACCCGGATCCGCCATAGTCATGGCGGAAGTCAAAAACTGGGAAAACCACTTGGTCAAAGGTGCCCATGTGAGGGGCTTTCAATCAGAACGGGATAAACTTACTCGAAATTCTCGTTTCGGGGTAGTCCGGTAAAACCCTGATTTTGGGGTCTTTTTCCCATTATGTTTGCAGTCGAATTGCAAGAAAGCCGCCAATCCATGGAGATCGGCGGCTTTCATTCATATAAGAGGTATTCTTGGAGACTGATTTTTGGTTTAGTCTTTTTTCCTCTTTTTCTCGCCATCGGGTCCACCTGGGCCGCGACGTTCGGAGAGGAGTTTTTCAAACTTCGCCTTTTGCTCAGCAGTCAGGACGGCTTCGGTTTTTTCGCGGTAGGTCTTGCGCAATTCCATCATCTTCTCGCGTTTGTCTTTTCGATCCAGGGAGGTGTCGTCGCGGAGGGCCTTCAGCGCGGCGGCTTCGTCAAACAGGATCGCCTTGATCTTGGTGGTCTGGTCGTCGGTCAGGTCGAGGTCTGTCTTGAGTTTTTCGAGACGGGCTTCGGCGGACTGGCCCGCAGGAGGTTTCCCGGGCTTGCCCGAGGGTTTGTCATCGCCGGCCCGGAGAGCGGCGCTGGAGATCGCAAGAGCGAAACCGGTCAGCACCGCGAGGAGTGTGTATTTTGTTTTCATGGGATTTGTCGTGGTAACGAACAAGCCACAAGACGCGGACAGGATCGGGCGGTTACAGGACTGGCGATGGCACAAAAAAACCGCCGGGCGAAAAATCGCGCGGCGGTCGCGTATTGGGAAGGGAGATTACCTGGCTTATTGTTGGCCCGCGGCTTCCTTGGCTTCTTTGGCAGCCTTGGCTTTGGCAGCGCGCTCGGCATCGAGCTTCTTTTTCACTTCCCGTTGCTCGGGCGTCAGGAGAGCGGTGAAACCTTTGGAGAAGGTGGCGTTGATCGCGCGGGTCTTCTGGCCTTGGGCTTTTTTGTCCAGCGTGGTGTCGGCTTTCACGGCGGCGAGGTCGGCGGCTTGCTGGGCGAGGAGGGCTTTAGTCTGCTCCTGTTGGGCGGGAGTCAGGTTATAGTCCTTGCTGAACTGGGCGAGGCGACGCTCCTCGGGGCTGGCCTTGGATTTGGTGGCGGCAGGCTTCGGCTTGGAGCCGGTGTCCTGAGCTTGGAGGGCCGGGGCCGCAAGGGCGACCACGAAGCCGGTGAGGAGGGCGATGAGGGCGAATTTTGATTTCATGGGTATGAAGTTTGATTGGTGATTTCTGTCGCCGGGGGCATGAGGATTCACACCGTTTGGCGCAAAAGAATGTCTTGAGTAATCCGCACCATGACCTTGTTCCAGCTAATTAATATCGCAGAGCGTGAAATCACCGCCACTCGCCGTCGCCTGCCGGATGATGTGGCGGAACTGGCAGATCGGGTGCCGGTGCATTTTGAGGCGCTGCCGGACAAGGAGTTGCTGGAGGAAGAGGGATTTGAGCCAGACATTCTTGGGTTGTTCAGCGGCACGGCCTTTGGGGAGGAGTTGACCCAGGACCAACCGATGCCGCCCCAGATTTTTCTGTACTTGGAAAACATCTGGGACTTCGCCGAGGGCGACGTGGCGGTGTTCCGCGAGGAGGCGCGGCTGACGTATCTGCACGAACTGGGCCACTACCTCGGCTGGGACGAGGAGGACTTGGCGGCACGGGGACTGGATTGAGCCCCGCCTTGGCGGGGAAATCCCAAAGGAGCAAAGGGATCAAATCCCCAAAAGAAGTCAGTGTCGGGGACAGCGATGCCCCTTTGAAAATTTGCTCCGTTGGGATTTCCGGCGGCGGACGCCGCCGGCGTTATTTGATGAAGATGCCCTTCATGTTCATGTCGAGGGCCTGCGGATTGGGCGAAAAGCGGATGGCGTCGGCCTTGGTGATGCGGTTGGCTTTGAAGAGGCGGAACAACTCACGGTTGAACGAGAAACAGTCCGAATCCTGACCCGATTCCATGATCGAGTTAATCTTCTCGTTCTGCGCCTCGACGATGAGGTTTTTGACGACGGAGTTGGCGGTAAGGATTTCGCACGCGGGGACGCGTCCGGTGCCGCCAAGCGTGGGAAGGAGTTTCTGGCAGATAATGCCACGCAGGGTGTTGGCCACCTGGCGGCGGGCAAGGCCCTGCTCCTCGGCGGGGAAAAACTCGAAGAGGCGCGTGAGCCCCTGAGCCACGGTGTTGGCGTGCATGGTGGTGAGCACGAGGTGGCCGGTCTCGGCGGCAGAGATGGCGGTCTCGAAGGTGATGCGGTCGCGCATTTCACCGATGAAGATGATGTCGGGATTCTGACGCAGCACGGAGGTGATCCCGAGTTCGAAGTTGGGCACGTCGAGGCCGACTTCGCGTTGCTGGAACACGGATTTGATGTCGTCGAAGGTGTATTCGATCGGGTCTTCGAGCGTGATGATGTGGCGGTCCTGGTTGTGGTTGATCCAGTTGAGCATGGCCGCGAGCGTGGAGCTTTTGCCGCTGCCGGTGGCGCCGCAAACAATGACGATGCCGTCCTTGGATCCGCCGATCTTGAGGATCGCTTCCGCCGGGAGTTCGAGTTCTTCGAGCGTGGGAACGCGGTTTTTAATGTAACGGAACACCACGCTCACCAGACCGCGCTGGCGGAAGGCGTTGACGCGAAACCGGCCCAATCCCTCGACCACGTAGGAGTAGTCGATCTGGGAATTGGTTTTCCAGACGGGCTGAAACACCTCGGGAAGGGTCGCGGTGACGAAACCCTCGACGCTAGCCTTGCTGAAGGGCTCCATCTCGACCTGTTTGAGCTTGCCGGAAAGTCGCACATGGCCGGGGCAGCCGGTCTTGACGACGATGTCGCTGGCGGCGCTGTCCACGCCGAGTTTAAGGAGGGCGTTGAATAGTTCTACGGGTGTGTGATCGGACATAAAGAATGGGCAGGGTTGCGGGTGAGGTTGGCGGGAGGTTGGAAAAAAAGTTGCGCCGGAGGTAAATCGGGCTGGTCTCGTCGTGCAAGGTAACTCTCTTCCACCCACCTCCCGATTTTCTCCCGTTTTTCCTGCATCCAATGAAGCTCCGACCATTGACTGGCGCCATCACAGCACTCGTCACCCCTTTCGACCAAAAGCAACAAGTCGCCTACGACGACCTCAAGAAGCTGGTGGACTACCAGATCAAGTCCGGCATCCACGGCCTCGTGCCCGTGGGCACCACGGGCGAATCCCCCACCCTCTCGCATGAGGAGCACATGGAGGTGATCCGCGCCGTCATCACCGTCGCCCGCGGACGCGTGCCCGTCATCGCCGGCACCGGCTCCAACTCCACGCAGGAAGCCGTCGAACTCACCGCCAAGGCCCATGCCGCCGGGGCCGACGCCGTGCTCGTCGTCGCGCCTTACTACAACAAGCCGAGCCAGGAGGGCCTGTTCCGCCACTTCGCCGCCGTGGCCGAGGCAACCAGCCGCCCCGTCATTTTGTATTCGATCCCGGGCCGGTGTGGCATCGAGATTGGCGTGCCGGTCATCGAACGCCTGCGCTCCAAGTATCCAAACGTTCGTTACATCAAGGAGGCCGGCGGATCGGTGGATCGCGTGGACCAGATCAAGCAGGCCCTGGGCAAGGACATCACCGTGCTAAGCGGCGATGATTCGCTGACGCTGCCCTTCATGGCGGTCGGCGCGGAGGGCGTCATCAGCGTGGCATCCAACCTCTACGCGAAGGAAGTGTCGCAACTCGTGCAGTTCGCCCTCGCCGACGAGTTTGCCAAGGCCGCGAAGCTGCACCGCCAGCTGTATCCAATTTTCAAGGCCCTCTTCATCGAGCCCAACCCGGTGCCGGTCAAAACCGCCCTCGCCCGCGCCGGTCTTATCGGCAGCGAAGCCGTGCGGCAACCGCTCTGCGAAATGGCCGACGCCACACGCGCAACGTTGCTCGCCGCGCTCGCAGCGACGAAAAGGTTGAAGGGCTGAAAGCCCTCCCCTCCCCCCCCCCCCCCCCCGCCGCTCTACTACTCGCTACTCACCACCCGCTACTCGCTACTTTCCATCCATGAACATCGCCCTCATCGGAGCCCGTGGTCGCATGGGCCACGCCATAACGAGCGCCGCGCAAGAAGCCGGCCACGCCATCGTTGCGCCACTCGACATGGGCGACGACCTCGCCGCCGGCATCGGCCGGGCAGACGTGCAGGTTGTCATCGACTTTAGTTTCCACGCCACCACCGCCGAGGTCATCGCGCTGGCCGTCAAGCACGGCAAACCGCTTGTCATCGGCACCACGGGACACGCTGCGGAAGAAAAGAAAAAACTCCTCCTTGAAGCCGCCAAAATCCCCTGCGTATGGGCCGGCAACTACTCGGTTGGCGTCAATCTCCTCTACGCGCTCACGCGCCGCGCCGCCTCGATCCTTGGCTCCGATTACGACGCGGAAGTCGTGGAGATGCACCACCGCTTCAAGAAAGACGCCCCCAGCGGCACTGCTGCGCGCCTGCTCGAAATCATCCTCGAAGAACGCAAACTCGGCAGCGACGCACTCCGCCACGGACGCGAAGGCATCACCGGCGAACGCACACCGACCGAAGTAGGCATTCACTCCCTGCGCGGCGGCGACGTCGTGGGCGACCACACCGTGATGTTTGCCGCGCTCGGCGAGCGCATCGAGCTTACGCACAAGGCGTCGGATCGCGGCATTTTTGCCCGCGGAGCCGTCCGTGCCGCCGCCTGGCTAGCCACGCAAAAGCAACCCGGCGTCCGCGACATGCAAGACGTCCTCGGGCTCACCGCATAACGCCAAAACGGGAGCAGCCTCCCCCCCCCCCCCCCCCGCTTCACGCACACAAGCAAACACCCGACTTGCCGCACACACAGGCGCGACCTCATTCTCCCGACATGGCCACAGCCACGCTCACGCATCTGCTCCGTCTTCCCGTTAAAAAACGTTTGGAAATCGCTGATCGACTGTGGGCCTCAATGGCAAACGAAGCGACGCCGACCATGCCCCCCGGCCACAAAAAAATCCTGAACGAACGACTTGCCGCCTACCAAAGCGGCAAGAGCCAGCCGGTAACTCACGATGAAATGATGCGCCGCCTTCGGAGCCGATGAAAAGCAAGCCTGTCGTTGTTTTGCCCGAAGTGGAAAAAGACGTGCGGGCAGCCATGAATTTTTGGTTCTTCGACGTCTTCGGTGGATTGGCGAAAGGTGGCGCGGAAGCGCCCGTAGCGCAGGCATCTTGCCTGCAAACTAAATTGATTGCGCGAAGCGCGGTGACTTTTGCTGCGTTTAGTTTTGGGAAGAGCGCTTCGCGCAGTAGATTGGATTGCAGGCAAGATGCCTGCGCTACGGGCGCTACCGCGCCACCTTTCGCCATATCATCCGACGCATTACGCCGCCAGCATCCCTCCCGTTCAGAAAACTAACCCACCAACTTCACCGCATGATTACCTCCATCCAAGGACTCCTCACCGAAGCCACGCCACTGCGAGCCGTTGTTGAAATCAACGGTTTCGGTTACGAAGTGAACATCCCCGTGACCACGGCGGAGAAACTGCCTGCCGTCGGCGCGAAGGTGAAACTCCACACGATCGTCATTTATCGTGAGGACGCGCAAACGCTCTATGGTTTCGCATCGCCGGAAGAACGCGATTTTTTCCGCCTCATGATCGAGCAAGTCAGCGGCGTCGGTCCCAAACTCGCCCTTACCATCATGAGCCGCATGTCGCTGCCTGTATTGGAAGGAGCGATACGCGCCGGTGACATCTCTTCGCTCTCCAAATGCCCCGGCATCGGCAAAAAAACCGCCGAACGCCTCGTCGTCGAATTGCGCGCCAAAGTCGGCGCATCACCCGCTGGCGGCGACGCCGGTTCGCCCGTCGCTGGCGACGGTGGAACTTCCTCCCCCCCCCCCCCCCCGCAAATTCGTCTGTACGCGACGCCGTGCTTGCCTTGGTGACACTCGGCTACAAGCAGGCCGACGCCGACGAAGCCGTGCGCCGCGCCGGTCTCTCGCTCGGCGCAAAAACCACCACCGAATTGCTCATCAAAAAAGCACTGGGCGGGTGACAATCCCGGACTCTCACACAAGCCCGTAGTTCGGAGCTTTAGCCCGAACTACGTCAAGGCACAGGTTGGAGACGGTAGGTGGCCAGGCGAGGATTTGACCGGCTGCGAGAAGTTCAGGCTGGAGAACGGCGGGCGTAACGTCCTGCACGGCGATGTGTTCGGTGAGCGCAATGTCGGCAGCAATGGCTGCCGTCTGGCCTAGGACCATCAAGACGGGTTCCATGCGGATCGAACCAAACGCAATGTGCGAAGCGGACAGACAGAAAGTAACGTAGAGGTTTTGACACTCGGCACGACGCGGAACGAGCGATCTATAAGAAATTGGATACGGCTGGATGTTGTGAACCTGCACGTCGCCCTCGTTGGCAACGACGCCGTTTTGCACGATGCGACGACAGGTGTGCGAATCCATGCCGTGCGCAGCGAGTCCGGCGGAATCGGAAATGGTTTCGTGACCGAGACAATGGTGCTGCGTCATGACGTGATCGGAAATCATGCGACGGCTTTCGCGCACATAAAGCGCATGGGGCCAGTTTCCCGTGCTCACAAATTCGTCGCGGGCGAGTCCCCATTGCGACATGGTTTCGCGGATGGCGGCGGGAACTTCGGGATCGTTCGCAAGGCACCAGAGCTGGCCTTGCTGCCAGGCGACGTGCTGCTGGTAAATGCGTTCGCGGGTTACGTAGTCGGCTGTCGGATACGCGTGGTTGCGGCCAATGAAATCGGTCGATATGGCTCCGTGGTTGTTGGTATCTGTTTTTCCGTTACGGATGGAATCGAACTTGGCAAAGACATCGCTCCATCCGGCATTGAGGTAGCGTTTCAGGAGGATGTATTCGGTCGGATCGTAGGCGGCGGGTTTTACAAAGGGGACGCGGAGATCGGGGCGACGGGTCATGCAGACGCGGAAGTTGTAGGCCTGAATGCGAGTGTCGCCCGCGTGTTGGACAAAATCGTCGCCATGTTCAATTCCGGGCAGGAGTCCGCTGGAGGGAAGACCCGGAACGTTGTAGGGATCGATCGGATACATAAAATGGTTGTCGCGGACGTGCATCCCGTTGAATGTTTCGTCGTAACGCGTGGAGGATTCGCGCCCGATGGTGCTCGTGACTTGGGCGCAGGCGAGGAGGTCGCCTTCATAGGAGCAGTCGATAAAAATGGAGGCGCGCACGGTGAGTCCGCTGAGGGTGCGGATGGCAGTGATGCGGTGGCCTGTGGTGTTGGGGTTGGAGTTTTTTTCGATGAGGGCGGTGTCGATGAATTGGCGGCGGTAGAGGTGGACATCGGTGGTGGCGAGCCAGGTTTCAAAGATGCGTTCGGCAACGTGGGGTTCGAAATACCATTCTTCGTCGGCTCCGTAGTGGCGTCCGACGCGTTGGTAAAATTCGCGAGCTTTGCCGCCGATGGCTCCGATGTGATTTTTGCTGCCGATGTCGGTGAAGCCGAGTCCGCCGGAGCTCATGCCGCCGAGGTGCGCGGAGGGTTCGAGGAGGACGACGCGGCGGCCGCGTTCGGCGGCTTCGATGGCGGCGATGACGCCGCCAGAGGTCGCGCCGTAGATGCAGATGTCGGCGAGGATTGTTTCTTCGCGCGGGGGCGCGGGGTCAAAGTAGCGGGGCGCAGTGGTGGTTGCGGCAATGGCAGACATGATGGTGCTTGTAATGTTGAATGGCGTTCTGGCGGCGCTGCGGGGGGGGGGGGAGAGTCGAGAAGAGCGTCGCTTCGTCGTCAGCGTTGGTGTTATTCGGCAATCACAAAGGCATCGGGCGTGGCGTGATTGGTGATGCGGAGTTTGGGCGAATCGGTGATGCGAAGGTGTCCGCGTGCGTTGGCGGCAATGACGAGGTCGGCAGATTCGTTGGTGGCGATGGTGTTGGCAGTGAGGGTGGCGTCGAGGGTGCCGGCTCCGCCTTGGATTTTAATGGCGTCGTGCGCGGGTCGGTGGATTTGGTTTTGCCCGATGGTGATGTGGGTGAGATCGCCGCTGGCGGTGTAGAGCCAGAGGGCGCCCCAGCGTTGTCCCCAACTGGTGCCACCACAGTCGGCAAGGATGTTACGAGTGACGTTGATGGTGTCGCCAGGCCAGTCGTTTTTGCCGTGAAAGGAGGAAGCGGCGATTTTAATGCCGGGGGCGCGGGATACGCCGTAAATGAGGTTTTGTTCGATGGTAATGCGGGTGCCGCCGTAGATGCCGATGCCGTGAGCCCACCAAGGGGATTCGATGGTGTTGTGTCGGAAAACGATGTCGGTGCAGGGACCATCGGTGCCGCGTCCGCCGGAATTGGAGAAGCTGGCGAGAGCGTCGTCTCCGGTGTTGCGGAGGTGGGAGTGTTCGATGGTGATGGAGCGGCTTGTATTGTTGAGATTGATACCATCGGCGTAGGTATTGCGAACTCGGGTACGACGGATGATGCCGTTGGCACAGGAGCCGAGCCACATGCCGGTTTTGACGTGTTCGATCCAGACGTTGTCGATCGTGAAATCTCGTGTTTCGGAATCGGAAGAGAAGCCGTGTTGGCGGGGTTTGGTGCGAGCGGTGCTGTTGCCTTCGATCATGAGGTCGCGGATTTGCGCGCCAGTGCCGGCAAGGCGAAAACCGGCGTTGCCGGGGAAACCCATGGCGTCGGTGGCGGGGCCGGTGGGGATGAGTCGGGTGTGCCAGGGGCCGGCTCCGATGAGGGTGACGCCGGGGAGCTTGATCTGGCGGGATTGGTGGTAGGTGCCGGGGGGGAGCCAGACGGGGCGGTGGAGTTCGCGGGCGCGGGCAATGGCGGTTTCAATGGCAGAGGTGTCGTCGCTGCCGTCATCAGGTGTGGCGCCAAAGTCGGTGATTGAGAGTGCGTCGGGAGGGGGGGAGGGGGGAGGGGCAACGTGTTCGAGGTCGATGAGGTCGATCACATACCAGGGGGCGGTGTCGCCGTTTGTGGTGTTTTTCTGGATACGGATGGTGTCGCCGGGTTGGAGGTCGGGACCGGTGATGAGGGCGCGGGCATCGTCAAAGAATCGGTGCGGGGTACCGCCTGCGGCAGGGTTGTTGTCCTGGGCGTTTTCCTTGGGACCATAGAGCCATGCGTGGCGGGAATCGAGGGCGAGTTTCTGGCGCTGCTGGCCGTTGACAAGAAGCGTGAGGGTGGCGCGGATGCCGCCGCCGTCGGGAGCGTCGGGAATGCTATGGCGGATGACTATGGCGTTGGCGGGGCGAGTGACGCGCCATTCGATGTAGTCACCCTCGTCAGAGAGGCGGAGGCAACGGCGGGTGATGGATTCGTTGGCGATGTCGCCGTGTTTGCGCGAGGCAAGCCACTTGCCGCGGTGTGCGTTAGCGGTGGCGGTGGTGTGCGTGGTCCAAGGGGTGTCGGCTCCGATAGCTTCGGTGATGGTGGGAGGCGCTTCGGCGGATGCGAGGTGGAGCGCGGTTGCAAGTGCGGCTGCAAGCGCGAGGACCGGGAGGTGACAGAAGAGGGTCATGGGAGGCGAATGATGTCCTTGGGCGAAACGATGTAGGCAGCAGAGCCGTCGAGGTAGCCGAAGACACCGCCGGGCTGGGTGTCGGAGGGACGGTGCTGGTTGACGTTGGATGTGGTATCCTGGTTAGCACGTTGGTCAAAAACGACCGGAAGACGCGTTGCGTTTTCATCGGTTATGAGGGTGGGGCGAGTATAAGTTTTGCCGTTTTTGGGCCCCCACTTGGGTACGATAGATACGTTAGAACTGTAAAAACAGGGGTATTTGCTACCGATGGAGGTTGCGCCGCCAAGCGCGCCGTCGTTGCCGCGCTTGGATTGATTGATTGGGCAGACATAGAGCGCGGGCGCTCTGGCATAGCCCTCATTGTAGAGGATTTTGAAGGCGTTGTTTTCACCCGGATTTTCGGATGCGGGGAGTTTGCCTTTGTTGTCGTTGGCGTAGAGGAGGAAAAGCTGGACGAGTTGACGAATGTTGGAGGTGCATTGCGTGGAACGGGCGGACCAGCGCACGCGGGCTGTAACGGGAATCAGGATACCAGCGAGGATTCCAATGATTGCCACGACAGTGAGAAGCTCGACCAGAGTGAAGGCGCGAATGCGGGGCGAATGGTTTTTCATGGGGGGGGGGGGGAGGGAGGGCAGACAAGGCGATCCAAATTCTGTCAACGAAAGCATGTCTGACTGCGGCGACGGTGAATGGCGAGACCGACGAGAAATGCAAAGGCGGCAAGCACGATGGCAAATGTCGCAGGTTCGGGAACGGGAACAGTCGTCGTGCCGGAGAGCTGGATGTTGGAGAATTGCGCACCAGTGACGCCGCCAAATGTGATGTTGCTGAAGCTCGTAATGGCGGTCGCGCTAACAGAAATGTCGGTAAGGCCGGTGACAGGAGTGTCGTTGATGAGGAGAGAAAGTTTTTGCGTGGTCGCGTTCCACTTGAGAGTGAGCGTGGCACTTCCCGTGATGGCGTTGGTGAGACCGGAGGAAACGGCGGATGTTGTGAGATTGGTACCGCCGAGGTTGTAGGTCAGATCGCTGGTGGCGGCGACGTTGAATTCCTTGAGACGAAGCACACCGCCGCCGCTTGTCTGGCTGTTGAAGTGGGCGACGTATCCGTGGGTGCCTGCGGCGTCGAAGAGACCGAACCAGAGTTGTTTTCCGCTGGCACCGGTGGCGTCGAAACTGACGGTGGCCGAAAGCGAGAAGTCCCCTGTTATAGTGTCGGCGGGGGCAAGAGTGTATTGGTGGACAGTGTTGCGTTCGACTTGGAGCCATGCCCCGGTGAATTTGCTGTCGCTGGCGTTGAAGGCGGCGTTACTGAGGTTTCCTGATCCGGAGAGGCGCGTCCATTTTTTGTAAAAATCAGTGGCTGCCGTGGTGCTGGTGTAGGTGCTGAAGTCTTCCATGAAAACAAGGGCGGCAGTGGCCGTGGTCGAAGCTGCGGCTGCAATGAGTGGCAGGAGGAATACAAGAAGGGTACGGGGGGCGCAGGTGTTTACGTTCATGGGTATAGGTAGGTAGGTTAGGTAGTTTTTAGTGGAACAGGGGCGTTTCTTTACCAAAATCGGGAAATTAACAACCTCAACCCGTAGCCTGCTGGTCCGTTAAATGGCCGGAAATGACACTGACAAATGAGCAAAATATCCTTCAGCATTTTGAAAGACGCTGTTTATGAATGTATTATGGGAGGTTCTGAAAATTGAAAAATTACACAGAGGACACAGAGAAAACACAGAGATATGGGAGGACAAAACGCCTCCTCACTTTTTCCCGTTAACGGTTCTTCGACGTTTTCGGTGGATAGACGAGAGTTGGCGCGGAAGCGCCCGTAGCGCAGGCATCTTGCCTGCAAACTAAATTGATTGCGCGAAGCGCGGTGACTTTTGCTGCGTTTGTTTTGGGGAAGCAGCGCTTCGCGCAGTAGATTGGATGGCAGGCAAGATGCCTGCGCTACGGGCGCTACCGCGCCAACTCCCGCTATATCAACTTATCGAGTTTCCACTGAAATCGTCGAAGAACCCCGTTAATAAAGATTTTATATTGAAAATAAATGACTTACAGAAAAATCATCGGCTCTTCGACGTTTTCGGTGGAGTGAGTTTTGAGGGCAACAATCAGACAGGGCCTTCGGCCCTTAAATCCAAGGACTGCAATTACTCTCTCCTCTGGCTTTCCTTGGCATATGGACTCAGCCAAAACGCCCATCGAAAACGTCGAAGAACCAAATCACCTTGCAGAAAAAACATCCGTTAATCGGACAGACCTCCCCAAGCTCTGTGCCCGCTCTGTGTCCTCTGTGTAATTCTCTGTGTAATTCTTAGAAGCTCCCTTATAGCGTTTTGGGAGCGCCGGTGGATTCGCCGATAAAGAGGGGTGCTTCGTCGGGCTGGATGAGCAGCGAGGTGTCGCGCACGTCCCAGGTTTCCTTGCCGAGCATCCAAGCAACGGGTTTGCGGAGGTAGGTGGCGCGGGGTGGCGATTGGAGGCAGGTGAGAGAGGGGTTGAGGTAGGGGGCGAGTCCACTGTCGTTGACGGCACAGATGGAGATGTCGGCACCGGTTGTGAGGCCGGCTTCCTTGAGCGCGCGCATGGAACCGAGGGCTCCGGCAACCGTGGTGCAAAAGAGCGCGGTGCCGAGCGGCAAGCCATCGCGAAGGCGTGTGCGAATGAGTTGGTAGGAGGCTTCGAAGCGTTTGAATTCGGAGAAGGCGAGGAGTTGCCCGTCGAGTTGATGGCGGTCGATGAATTCGCGCCAGCAACCGATGCGTTTTTCGATGATGGCATCGACGGGTTGCACGTTGACGCAGTCGATGCGGCGGTGGCCGAGGGCGCGAAGGTGTTCGAGGAGTTTGCGTTCCGAGGCGGGCGGAAAAACGCTGACGGATCGCACGCCATGCGCACTGGCGTCGTGATCGAGCATGACGACGCGGGCCTTGGCGGTGAACATGCGCGTGAGCAGCCAGTCGGGCAAAATGACGGCGGGCGGCAAAAAAAAGAGTCCGTCGAAGCCGTCAAGCGCGTTGGTGATGATCGACTCGCTGAGGTGCTCGTAGGTCATGGAGCGGATGATGACGTTGTAACCTTCGAGTGCGCCGTACACGGCTTCGATCCAGATTTCGGAATCGAAGGAGAGGGTGGCGGGGCGGAAAAATCCGATGACGGGCGTGGGGCGTTCACCTTTTTCGGCAGCGGAAACGAGTTCGAGGCGTCCATTGGGAGTGCGGCGAAAAATGCCTTCGTCGATCAGCACTTGGACAGCGTTGCGCAGGGTTTGGCGGCTGAACCCAAGTTCGTCAGCGAGCTGGCGTTCGGAAGGCAGCGGGTAAGCGGCATGGTCTCCGTGCGCGATGCGTTTGCGCAGCATTTGCTCGGCAAGCCGGGTCTCGGTGTTTGGTCGGGCCATTGATGAAGCGAGGATGCTGTTTATAGACCAAATTTGGCAAACATAAACCTACATTCAACAGTCAATCCACTAATGCTTACTAATAGACACTAATATTCAGAGAGTGACGGAACAAGCGCCCTTCACTTGGGACGTGAACTGCACTTCAACAGTCTGCCTGTTGGGCGTCTTCTGTTTAGCTTGGTGCAAGTGGAGATCTTTGCATATGGATTTCCCATGCTCCCGCTTACTTACCGTCCGGGGTCCGCCGAACCCCAGCGTCTGCGCAATCCCAGCCAAAACCGAGGCTCCGAGCGGGGCTTGTCATTGGCAGGAGGTCTTGCATCCGTGGCCGTCGGCGTGTTTGCGCTGTTGATCGGACTGCGGGTTATCGAGGATGAAGGAAAACTCCATGTGCCACACTGGGTCATGCTCCCGCTCGGAACGATGTTCGCCGTTTGCGGCCTGTTCGTTTGGTGGCAAACATGGCGTCCATATCAGGCCAAACGCCGCCATGCGCGGATGTTGCTCAAGCATCCCGACGAACCCGCGTTCGCCGACTACGACTGGAATCCGTCAGGGGCACGCTCAAATCTCCGCGCTCCAGCCATCCGCACCACTGTAATCGCAGGTTTTTTTATCCTGTTTCTCGTTTTGCCCAATTACTTCGCATTCACGAAACCTCGTCCTCTGTTTTTGATCGGTATCGCGGGCTTGTTGGATGTTGTGACATTATTTCTGATCGGGCATGCGGCACTGTGCTGGGGGCGGGTCTTGAAGTTTGGACAGGCGGAGTTGCGTTTCGCGGACTTTCCGTTTCGCACGGACAAACCGGTGCGGCTTGCCTGGGTTGCGCCATCGGGATGTTCGGGGTTGGCGACGGGTAGCTTTACGTTGCGCGCTGTTCGCGAGTGGCGGGAATCGTCTGGCCGCGGCAAATCACGAAGTGAGCGACTGGTGCACGAACAACAATGGTCGGGCACATGGGAGATCAATTCACCTGCCCTCATCGCGCCGGGCATGAATTGCGATCTGGTGTTCAAGCTCCCTCCCGATGCTCCAAGAACGAACTTGCATGGCGAACGTCCGTTTTTCTGGGAACTGGAAGTGGCGCTCAGCCTGCCAGGGCTCGATTTCAAAGACACTTATCTTGTGCCCATCTACAAGGCCGCATCCTGCGCGGTTTAGCGCATTCTCAAAAAACCTGTAGTCCTCACCTACCTGGTAGGGTAGGCCTTTGTGCGCTCCGTCCGAGGCCTCCGCTGTGCGTAGTGTGAGATAGGATACGAAACTCGTAGGTGCTCGAAGCGTGGTTGCGGAGGCCTCGGAGAGGCCTCCCTACCGTCAAAACAAGAGCTACAGTTTTATTTCGGACTCGGGGAGGCGGGTGCGGTCAAATTGGTAGATGGGCTTGGGCGTGTCGGGCGTGGGTGGATACGGGATCACCTTCCAGAATTTGCGTTTCTCGGCGTCCCAATCCTCGGTGAGTTGTTGCGCGTGCAGGCTGCCGGTGGCGCGGAAATGCGTCGCGATCAGGCTGCGCAAACTGTCGCTCTCGGATTCGTCGGTGAGACGTTCGAGAGCGATCATCGCAGGGTTGATCTGTTTTTCGAAGCTGCTCGTTTCGTCGTAAACGAAGGCGAGGCCGCCGCTCATGCCTGCACCGAAATTGATACCGGTCGGGCCGAGAATCACAACGAGGCCGCCTGTCATGTATTCGCAAGCGTGGTCGCCCGCGCCTTCAACAACGGTAGTGGCTCCGGAATTACGGACAGCAAAGCGTTCTCCGGCGCGTCCGGCGGCGAAGAGGAAGCCGCCCGTGGCTCCGTAAAGGCAGGTGTTGCCAAGGATGGATTGGTGGCGCCAAACGAAGGTTTCGCTGGGCTTGGGGCGAATGATGATTTCGCCGCCGTTCATGCCCTTGCCAACGTAGTCGTTGGCTTCGCCGTTGAGCGTGAGGCGGATGCCGTTGACGAGGAAGGTGCCGAATGACTGACCCGCCGAGCCGGTGAAGGTGAGGTCGATCGTGCCGGGGGGGAGTCCGGTGTTGCCTCGCACGTAGGCAATCTGGCCGGAGAGGAAGGTGCCGATGTCGCGGTTGACGTTGGTGACTTTGTAACGGGCAACGAGGCGGGCAGACTTGCCGAGGATGACGTCGCGCGCTTCCTGCGTGATGGCTTCGTCGAGCGAGCCGTCGGTGCCGAAGCGTTCGTTGCGTTCGCGGGTGTGGTGGCGTTCGTGTTCGCCGCTCGGGTCCGGGTTGTGGAGGAGGCCGGAGAGGTCAACGTATCGGGTTTTTGGATTCGCAGGGTCGTCGATTTGTTCGAGGAGGTCCACGCGTCCGATGATTTCGTTGAGCGTGCGGGCGCCGAGTTTGGCGAGGTAGTGGCGGACGTCCTCGGCGACGGCGTTGAAGAAGTTGATGATGTTTTCGGGTTTGCCGCGGAATTTGGCTCGGAGGTCTTCGCGTTGCGTGGCGACACCGACGGGGCATGTATTCAGATGGCAAACACGGAACATGGCGCAGCCTCCGGCGATGAGAGCGGCGGTGCCGAAGTTGAATTCCTCGGCGCCGAGGAGGGCGGCGATAACGATGTCGCGGCCTGTCTTCATGCCGCCGTCGGTGCGCAGGGTGACGCGTCCGCGGAGGCCATTCATCATGAGAACTTGATGGGCTTCGGCGACGCCGATTTCCCAGGCGGAACCGGCGTTCTTGATGGAGGCGATGGGCGAGGCACCGGTGCCGCCTTCGTGTCCTGAAACGAGCACTACGTCGGCGTAGGCTTTGGCAACGCCAGCGGCGACGGTGCCGACGCCGCTGCTGCTGACGAGTTTCACGCAGACTTTGGCGCGGGGGTTCACTTCCTTGAGGTCGAAGATGAGTTGGGCGAGGTCTTCGATGGAATAGATGTCGTGGTGGGGGGGGGGGGAGATGAGCATGACGCCGGGCACGCTGTGGCGGAGTCGCGCAATGAGGGGCGTGACTTTGGGACCAGGGAGTTGGCCGCCTTCGCCGGGCTTCGCGCCTTGGGCCATCTTGATTTCGATTTCCTTGGCGTTGGCGAGGTATTCGGCGGTGACGCCAAAGCGTCCGGAGGCGACTTGTTTGATGGCGGAGTTGGCGTTGTCGCCGTTTTCGCGGATGGAGAAGCGGGCGGGGTCTTCGCCGCCTTCGCCGGAGTTGGATTTGCCGCCGATGCGGTTCATCGCGATGGCGAGGGTTTCGTGCATTTCGGGCGAGAGCGCGCCGAGGGACATGCCAGCAGTGGTGAAGCGGCGGCGGATTTCTTCAATGGTTTCCACTTCGTCGAGGTCAACGGATGTGGCCTTGTCGAAACGGATTTTTAAGAGGTCTTTGATGGAGACGGGTTGGTGTTCGTCGGCTTGTGTGCGCCAGTCTTGCCAAGTGTCGTAGGTGCCGACTCCGGCGCGGGTGAACTTGTTCATGGCGGCAACGATTTTGGGGTTCCAGCCGTGGAATTCGCCGTCTCCCTTTTTGTTGACGCGGTAGTAGCCTTCGGGCGCAAGCGTGGGCGCGGCTGTGGCGGCAGCGAGTTCGGCTTCGGTGGCTCCAGCGGGAGGGGGGGGGGGGGGGGGGGGGCTGTAAGCGCGTGCGTGGCGGCGGAGGGTTTCTTCGGCGATTTGTTCGTAGCCGATGCCGCCTATGGGCGAGGGGGTGCCGGTGAAGCATTCGTCGATCACGGGGCGGGCAATGCCGAGGGCTTCGAAGATTTGTGAGCCGCGATAGCTGGCGAGCGTGGAGATGCCCATCTTGGCCATGATTTTGAGGAGTCCGGCATCGATTGTAGTGCGGTAATTGATACACGCAGCGGCGGGTTCAACGGGTTTGCCGGTCTTGTTGGTGGCGGCGAGGTCGGTGATGGTTTCGAGCGCGAGCCAGGGGTTGATGGCGTTGACGCCAAAGGCGAGGAGGGTGGCGAGTTGATGGACTTCGCGGGCTTCGCCTGTCTCGGCCACGATGTCGCAGCGGAGGCGGAGTCCGGCACGGACGATTTGCTGGTGCACGGCTCCGACGGCGAGGAGCATCGGGATGGGGGCGTGTTGCGCGTCAACGCCGCGGTCGGTGATGATGATGAGTTTGGCGCCGTCGTCGCGGACGGCTTTTTCGGCGTCGGCTGCGAGTTGGCGGAGCGCGGGTTCGAGCGCGGCGGGGCCGGTGGTGGCGTCGAAGTGCGCGGGGAGTCGGGCAACGCGGTTTTTGAGCGCGGGGAGTTCGATGAGGGCGGCGAGTTCGTGGTTGAAGAGGATGGGGGTGTCGAGTTCGACGAAGCCGGTGGTTTGCGGGAGTTCTTCAAAGAGGCCGAGGCGTCCGCCTAGTATCATGGAGAGCGACATGACGGACTTTTCGCGAATGGAGTCGATGGGGGGATTGGTGACTTGGGCGAAGAGTTGTTTGAAGTAGGTGTAGAGGAGGCGGGGGCGGCGCGAGAGGACGGCGAGCGGTGTGTCGTCTCCCATGGAGCCGGTGGGGTCGGCACCTTCGGCGAGTGGTGTGAGTATGAGTTCGAGTTCGTCGCTTTCGTAACCGAAGGCGAGTTG
>NZ_ABEA03000081.1 GCF_000171235.2 Geminisphaera colitermitum TAV2
GCCTCCGCGCCCGCCTTCGTGAGTCTCGCCAACTACACGGCCCCCGCGTCCCATCCCGGCATCCTCATCGACGGGGAAGGCGTGGGCCGCACGGCGGCGTTTTTGTTGTTTTCACTGCTGGAAAACCCGCGCACCGCCGCCGCCCTGCGTCCGCAAACAATCTTGGTGGAAGGCGCCTGGCACGACGCGACGTAAAAGATCTGATGCAGCGCGGTACCATCCGTAGCGCAGGCATCTTGCCTGCAAACCAAATTGATTGCGCGAAGCGCGGTGACTTTTCCTGCGTTTATTTTGGGGA